>NZ_JAVIYR010000002.1:2407500-2782564 GCF_031453135.1 Agrobacterium sp. SORGH_AS_0440
GATCCTGATGACCGCCAAGCAGGACATGAAGTGCGGAGACTATTACAAGTCCGTCATCGTGAAGCTGCTCGGCGAGATCATTCAGGATGGGATCGAAGCCGGAATCTATACCGCCACGGATGTTTCTCCTCTGGCGGAAACCGTGCTCCATGCGCTGACCAGCGTCATTCATCCCGTCCTGATTGCGCGGGAAGATATCGGCAATTTGGCAACACGTTGCGATCAACTCGTCGATTTAGTCGATGCGGGATTGCGCAATCCGCTTGCTAAGTGACGATTCCCAATTTACGTCACCTTCTCGCAGTTGCTTGCGAAGCGCAAAAGCCTGCGCTTCTATGCGCATGCGGTCCGGATAGAATAAGCGAATCGGGTCCCTTCCAAGGCCTTCGCCTGTCGTATCTGTCTCCGGACGCGCATCCGCCGAGCGACATTGCGCTTATAGTTGAATGCGATCGATACGCAGGGAAGAACAATGAGCCGACGTATTTTACCCCTACTTGCTTCTCTGTGTGTGACCGCGATTCTGGCGGGCTGCAGCGATGGCGGCGAAAGCAGCCAGAACGCCGCCCAGGGCGCAGCGCGTCCGCCGTCTCCGGTCAGCGTCATTTTGATGAAGACCAGCGAATATCCGTTGACCACTGTTCTGCCCGGCCGCGCCAGCGCGTTCCAGACGGCTGAAATCCGGCCGCGGGTCACCGGCATCATCCGTGAAATTCCCTTCAAGGAAGGCAGCGAGGTGAAGCAGGGCGACGTTCTCTACCAGATCGAAGACAATACCTATCTGGCGGAAGTGGCGCAGGCCAAGGCAAACGTGGCGAAGGCGGAAGCGAGTGTCCCGAGCGCCGAAGCCAACCTTGCCCGGTACGAACGGCTGGTTAACAGCGGTGCCACCCAGATCGAATATGAAAACGCCAAGGTGACGCTGCTGCAGGCGCAGGCCGATGTGGCGCAGACCAAGGCGGCGCTGGAAACGGCGGAGATCAATCTCGATCTCACGAAGGTCCGTGCACCCTTCGACGGCATTACCAGCGCAACGGCCTTCAGCATCGGCAACGTGGTGACCGCGAACCAGACGACCGCTTTGACGACGCTTCGTCGCATCGATCCGATTTACATCGACCTGATGGAATCCAGCACCAATCTCCTGCGTCTGAAAAAGGCGATATCGTCCGGTCAGCTTGGTGGCGACACGAAAGAGACCGGCATTCATCTGACACTGGAAGATGGCACCGAATATAAGCATGACGGCAAGATCGACATGTCTGACATGGCGGTGAGCGAAACGACAGGCACCTTCTCCATCCGCGCCCTCTTCGATAATCCGGACGATCTCCTGCTTCCCGGCACCTATGTTCGCGCCACGCTGACCATCGGCAAGGAAAAGGGCTTCCGTATCCCGCAGCGCGCGGCGAGCCGCAACGCCAATGGCGAGCTGACGGCAAAATTCGTGACGGCGGAAAACAAGGTGGAAACCCGCACCTTCCCTTCCAGCCAGCAGTCGGGCAACGCCTGGCTGGTGACGGAAAACGTCAAGGATGGCGACAAGCTCATTGTCGACGGCTTCCAGTGGATCGCGGACGGCGCAACCGTGGCGCCGGTGGAAGTGACCATTGACGATCGGGGTATCGTCGTTGTGCCGCAGCAGGCTCAGCCTGCCGCCGCGCCTTCGAAATAAGCATGAGCGCGAGACCTCCGGTCGAAGCTCGTAAAAGGTAAGGCAAGGACTGCCATGGCCCATTTCTTCATCAGGCGCCCCGTTTTTGCATGGGTTATCGCCATCGTCATCATGCTGGGCGGCGCCCTTGCGATCTGGACTCTTTCCATTTCGCAATATCCCGACATTGCACCGACAACGGTCCGCGTCAGCGCGACCTACAATGGCGCCAGCGCCGAGACCGTGGAAAAATCGGTGACAACCATCATCGAGGACGGCATGACCGGCCTCGATGACCTCACCTATATGACCTCGTCGTCCTCGACCGGCAGTTCCGAAGTGACGCTGACATTCGGTAACAGCATCCTGCCTGACATCGCGCAGGTTCAGGTGCAGAACAAGCTGCAGCTTGTCCAGTCGCAATTGCCCGATACCGTGCAGCAGCGGGGTATCCAGGTCAGCCGCTCGACATCGAGCATCCTCATGGTTGGTGCACTGATCTCCACCGACGGCAAGCGCAATTCGGCCGATCTCGGCGACGTCTTCTCCTCGCGTGTCGAAGACCAGATCAAGCGCCTGGAAGGCGTGGGCAGCATCAATGTCTTCGGCTCCGAATATGCGATGCGTATCTGGCTGGATCCCTTCAAGCTCAACAAATACCAGCTGACCACCGCAGACGTCACCGGCGCCATCGAAAGCCAGAACACCCAGGTTTCGGTCGGTTCGCTCGGTGCCGTTCCCGCCGTCAAGGGTCAGCAGCTCAACGTGACGGTGACGGCGCAGAG
Source organism: Agrobacterium sp. SORGH_AS_0440 (assembly GCF_031453135.1). NCBI lineage: Bacteria > Pseudomonadati > Pseudomonadota > Alphaproteobacteria > Hyphomicrobiales > Rhizobiaceae > Agrobacterium > Agrobacterium sp. SORGH_AS_0440. The sequence goes on from NZ_JAVIYR010000002.1 coordinate 2,409,940, forward strand.
CCAGCTCACCACTGTCGCCGACTTCGAATCGGTCATCCTGAAAGTCGAAAAGGATGGCGCAACCGTCCGCCTCAGCGATGTTGCCCGTATTGAAATCGGCCAGGAAACCTATGGCGGCGATTCCCGCTCCAATGGCCGTCCTTCGGCCGGTTTCGCCGTCAACCTTGCCACGGGTGCCAACGCGCTCGACACGGCGGCGCGTGTAAAAGCTGCCCTGACCAACGTCGAAGGTTCGCTGCCTGAAGGCGTCGCGATCGAATATCCCTATGACACGACGCCGTTCGTGAAACTGTCGATCGAAAAGGTGGTGCATACGCTGATCGAGGCGATCATCCTCGTCTTCGTCGTGCTTCTGGTGTTCCTGCAGAACCTCAGAGCCACCTTTATTCCGATGATCGCCGTGCCGGTCGTGCTTCTCGGCACCTTCGGCGTTCTCGCGCTCACCGGGTATTCCATCAATACGCTCACCATGTTCGCCATGGTTCTGGCCATCGGTCTGCTCGTTGATGACGCCATCGTCGTTGTCGAAAACGTCGAACGAATCATGTCGGAGGAGGGTTTGTCGCCGGTCGAGGCCACCGAGAAGTCGATGGGTGAGATCACCGGAGCCATCATCGGTATCGCGCTTGTGCTCACCGCCGTGTTCATTCCGATGGCCTTCTTCGGCGGATCGACGGGCATCATCTACCGCCAGTTCTCGATCACCATCGTTTCGGCCATGCTGCTTTCGGCCGTAGTCGCCATCGTGCTGACGCCGGCGCTCTGCGCCACCATGCTGAAGCCGATCGACCATCACAAGAAGCAGCGCGGGCCGGGCGCGTGGTTCAACCGCGGCTTCGGCAAGACGACGGACGGCTACGTGTCCTCCATCGGTTATCTGCTGAAGCGGCCCCTGCGCGTCATGATCATCTTCGCAATCGTCATCGGCGGCTGCGTCTGGTTCTTCAGCAAGCTCCCCAGCTCGTTCCTGCCGCAGGAAGACCAGGGCGTGCTCCTGACCATCATCCAGACGCCGACCGGTTCGAATATCGAGCGAACCAATGAGGTGGTGAAGCAGGTTGAAAACTACTTCCGCGAAAAGGAAGCCGCCAATGTCGAATCGGTTTTCGGCGTTCTCGGCTTCAGCTTCAGTGGTTCGGGCCAGAACAACGCCATCGTCTTCACCAAACTCAAGGATTTCGCCGAGCGAACGGCTCCCGACCAGCACGCGGGTGCCATCGTCCAGCGCGCCATGGGCACCTTCTTCGGTTTCCGCGATGCCCAGGTCTTCCCGCTTCTGCCGCCGGCCATTCAGGGCATGGGTACATCGAGCGGCTTCTCGATGTATCTCGTGGATAGCGGCCGCAACGGCACCGACGCCCTGACCGCTTCGTCCAAGGAATTGATTGCGCTTGCCACCGGCAATCCGAAGATCAGCTCGCTTCGAAGCGACAGCCAGGACAACGAAACCCAGATGAAGATCATCCTCGATCAGGAGAAGATGGGGGCAATGGGTGTCGATCTTTCCTCTGTCAATCTGATGCTGTCGACGATCTTCGCCGGCCGTGACGTCAATGACTTCACCCTCAACGGTGAACTCAAGCCCGTCTATGTCCAGGGCGACGCGCCTTACCGCATGCAGCCGGACGATCTCAAGTTCTGGTATGCCCGCAACACCAGCGGCGAGATGGTGCCATTCTCCTCCTTCAGCGAGGTGAAATGGATCAACGCTCCTCCGTCTCTGGCGCGCTTTAACGGCACGGGCGCCATCTCGCTCGAAGGCACTGCCGGCGCCGGCGTAGCCTCCGGTGATGCCATGGACGAGATGGAACGGCTGACGGCGAGCCTGCCGGGCGGTTACACGGTCGCGTGGCAGGGCATCTCCTATCAGGAACGCCTTTCCGGCTCACAGGCGCCGATGCTCTATGCGCTCTCGGTGCTGATCGTGTTCCTTTGCCTTGCCGCACTTTATGAAAGCTGGTCCATCCCCTTCTCCGTCATCATGGCCGTGCCGGTGGGTGTCCTCGGCGCCTTGGCCGCGGCGCATTTCTTCGGCCAGTCGAACGACGTCTACTTCAAGGTGGGCCTGCTGACGACCATCGGCCTCGCGGCAAAGAATGCGATCCTGATCGTCGAATTCGCCAAGGAGAGACAGGAGCACGGGCTGAGTCTCATGGAAGCGACACTGGAGGCCGCGAAGCTGCGCCTGCGGCCGATCATCATGACATCGCTGGCCTTCATCCTCGGTGTTGTGCCTCTCGCAATCGCAACCGGTGCGGGTTCAGCCGCCCAAAATGCAATCGGGATTGGAGTGTTGGGTGGTATGCTTTCTGCAACACTGCTCGGAATTTTCTTCGTTCCGTCCTTTTTCGTCATCATTCGTCGCCTTTCAAGGCGTTAACAAAACAAAAATGGGCTGTGCCAACCGTTAATACGCTGCTAGAAATGTTGCCGATTTGGCAATTGCACGTTTCTACGGCAGATCGACCGCGCAGCCCATTTTTCACCAAGCCGCGCTCGGTAAGCCAACCAGAGAATTGGGAAAATTATATGCTGTCTATTCGCGCTACTCTTCCCCTGACAATGCTGCTGCTCTCAGGCTGCGTTGTCGGACCCGACCACAAGACACCGGAAATCCAATTGCCGGGAAAGTTTGCGGAAGCCGGAAAAACCAGTAACGGCGACATCAGCACCGTTGCGTGGTGGACAGCCTTCAATGACAGCCGCCTGAACGGTTATGTTGCTACCGGCCTGAAGCAGAACCTGACGGTGATGCAGGCCATAGAGCGTATCAACCAGGCTGAAGCCAACGTGATTTCAGCCGGCGCAGGCGGCCTGCCCAGCCTGACCGCCAATGGCAGCCACACGACCAGCGAAACGAAGGGCAGCTACCGCGACGTTCCTGTTACCAACGTCTCTTCCGGCAGCCTCAGCGTTTCCTGGCTGCTCGATCTCTTCGGCCGCTACCGTCGCGCCACGGAAAGCGCCAATGCATCGCTCGATGCGGCTTATTCAAGCGTCGACGTTCAGCGCCTGACGCTGATTTCCTCGGTTGCCTCGGCTTACATCGACGTACGCTATTATCAGGAGCGTCTGGCGATCGCCCGCCATAACCTGGCTTCCCGCCGTGAAACACTGGATCTGACCAAGCTTCAGCTTGAAGCCGGTGCGGCTTCGCGGCTCGACGTTGTCCAGTCCGAAGGTCTGGTCAACTCCACCCTGTCCGACATACCGGGCCTCGAAACCAACTTCCGCAAGGCGGCGCACCGCATCGCCACGCTGCTCGGCCTGCCAGCTTCGTCGCTGATCGCCGAGTTGCAGAAGGGCGCGCGTCAGCCCGTGGCCCGCAGTGTGCCACGCACCGGCATTCCGGCAGATCTCATTCGCAACCGTCCGGATATCCGTGTCGCCGAGCGTGAACTTGCGGCAGCAGTGGCAAAGATCGGCGTTGCCGAATCGCAGCTTTATCCAAGCATTGAACTCGGCGGCGCCATCACCCCGAGCTACAACTTTGTCAGCGGCGGCAACAGAGGTACGGCAAACAGCTGGTCCTTCGGCCCGAGCCTTGTTCTTCCGATCCTCGATGGCGGCAGCATTCGCGCCAATATCGACCTCGCCAACTCGCAGGCGCGCGAAGAATATCTCGCATGGAAGCAGACGGTCCTCAACGCCGTCGAAGAGGTTGAAAACGCCCTTGCCGCAGTCAATCGCGACCAGCGCACCGCCGACGCATTGCGCAAGACGGTCGCTTCCTACCAGGAAGCGTTGCAGCTCTCGACCGCCAGCTACCGCGACGGTGCCTCTTCGCTGCTCGACGTTCTCGATGCGCAGCGTCAGGTTTCCGCCGCACAGGCAAGCCTTGCCACGGCGATCCAGCAGACCGCGCAGGACTATGTGTCGCTGAACGTAGCGCTGGGCGGCGGTTATGCCTTTGGCCAGACGACCGCGCCGAAGAAACCGGCAGGCCCGACCGTTACGGCGGCCAAAGGCATGTAATCAACAGCCCGAAAAGACAAAAAAGCCCGCGTCTCGACGCGGGCTTTTTGTTGTTCGCGGCATGGAATAAAAAAAGCACCGGAAACCGGTGCTTTTTTGTCTACTCGATCGCCAGGATCAGTTCTTGGCGCGCTCGACGTAGGAATTGTCTTCCGTCGCGATGACCACGCGAATGCCGGCATCGATATGCGGCGGCACCATGGTGCGGATACCGTTGGAAAGAATGGCGGGCTTGTAAGAAGAAGACGCCGTCTGGCCTTTTACGACCGGCTCGGTTTCCGTGATCTCAAGCGTGACGTGGCGCGGCAGTTCGACAGCCAGCGGATTGCCTTCGTGGATGGAAAGAACGCAGGTCATGCCTTCCTGAAGATAGGCCTTCTGGTCACCCATCGTCTCCGCATCCACCACGACCTGATCGTAATTCTCAGGGTTCATGAAGTGGAAGCCTTCGCCATCTTCATAGAGAAACTGGAAGTTCAGGTCTTCAACAAAAGCACGCTCGACCTGCTCGGTGGTGCGCCAGCGCTCGGAGACCTTCACGCCATCGACGATGCGGCGCATGTCCACCTGCGTGACCGGCGTGCCCTTGCCGGGATGAAAGTTCTGCGCGGTGAGAACGACGTAAAGCTTGCCGTCCACGTCGAGAACATTGCCCTTGCGGACGGATGAGGCGATAACCTTGACCATATGACTTCCTTGTAACTCGATGAAATGCGTCGTAAAGGACTGCGCGGCAGCACCAGCCCCGGCAGACGTTTTGTCTTTTTTCTGGGGCGCAACTACCTTAAATCCGCACGGATTGCCAGCCTTCTACAGCAATTCGCGGAAGAGTACCTAGCGGTTTTCGCCCCGGAACCGCTTTAAATAACGCAACCAGGTGTTTTGCAGCCTGTTTATCCGCAATCCGGGGCGGGACAGAAGACGGAAACAAAGAACGATGCGCGCAAGCAACGAAACAATGTCGCCATGGTGGACGCCCGACGTCCATGCCGACCGTCGCGCCTTCCTGCTTGGCCGCAACGCCGTCCAGTCGGCCTTTCGCGGCTATTTCGCCCGCGCCGATTTTCTGGAGGTCGATACCGCCACCCTGCAGATCTCGCCAGGCAACGAGGCACATCTCCACGCATTTGCCACTGAAGGCGTGACGCCGGGCGGCGACGCCGTGCCGCTTTATCTTCACACGTCTCCGGAATTCGCCTGCAAGAAGCTGCTTGCCGCGGGTGAAAAACGCATCTCCTGTTTCGCCCATGTCTACAGGAACCGGGAGCGGGGCCCGCTGCACCACCCCGAATTCACCATGCTGGAATGGTATCGCGCAGGCGAAACCTATGAGAGCCTGATGAAGGACAGCGCCAGTCTTCTCGCTCTCGCGGCCGAAACCACGGGTACGAAACATTTTTCCTATCGCGGGCGCAGCGTTGATCCCTTTCTCGAGCCCGAACGCCTGAGTGTCGCTGAGGCCTTCGAACGCTATGCCGGAATCGACCTTCTGGCCACAATCAGCGGAGACGGCGAGACCGACAGCCGGCACCTTGCCGCAAGCCTCGCCAGTGCCGGCATCCGGGTGGCCGAGGATGATACCTGGGCGGATATGTTCAGCCGTGTCATCGTCGAACGGGTCGAGCCGGAACTTGGCTTCGGACGCGCAACAATTCTCGATGAATATCCGGCAAGCGAAGCAGCCCTCGCCCGCAGATCCCCGAGGGATGCGCGCGTGGCGGAACGTTTCGAGCTTTATGCCTGCGGCGTGGAACTTGCCAATGCCTTCGGTGAATTGACCGACGCTGCCGAGCAGAGGCGGCGTTTTGAAACGGAGATGGCGGAAAAGCAGCGCGTGTATGGCGAGACTTATCCGCTGGACGAGGATTTTCTGGCTGCGCTCGCCATCATGCCGCCGGCAAGCGGCATAGCTCTGGGTTTCGACCGGCTGGTGATGCTGGCCACAGGCGCACCCCGCATCGATCTCGTCATGTGGGCCCCGGTTGCGGAATACGGACGATGACAGGCTCTGAGACCATCAAGACACCGGAGGCACTGCTGGAAGCAGGGCTGATCGAAGCCGGCGCACTCGACAGCCTGCGGCCGGTCACGCAGCGTTACGCACTGGCTATCACGCCAGCGGTTGCCGAACTGATCGACATCGGCGATCCAAACGATCCCATCGCCCGGCAGTTCGTGCCGGATGCGGCCGAGCTTATCCATCTTGCCGAAGAGCGGGAGGATCCGATAGGCGATGACGCCCATAGCCCCGTGCATGGCATCGTTCACCGTTATCCGGACCGGGTTCTTTTAAAGGCGGTGCATATATGCCCCGTTTATTGCCGTTTCTGTTTTCGCCGTGAAATGGTCGGGCCGCAGGGTAATGGCATGATGAGCCCGCAGCAGCTGGACGCCGCATTCGACTATATAAAGGCGAACCCGGCGATCTGGGAGGTCATCCTCACCGGCGGCGATCCACTGGTGCTCTCCCCGCGGCGACTTTTCGATCTGATGCAACGACTGAAAGACATATCGCATGTGAAGATCGTCCGCTTCCACACCCGTGTGCCCGTAGTCGATCCCGATCGCATCGATGAAGCGATGATCGACGCGCTGAAATCCAGCGGCAAGACGACTTATATTGCCCTGCATGCGAATCACGCGCGGGAACTCGGCGAGACCGCAAGACTAGCCTCGGCACGCCTCATTGATGCGGGGATCGCCATGGTCAGCCAGACCGTGCTTTTAAAAGGTGTCAACGACGATCCGGCGATTCTTGCCGAACTGATGCGGGCATTCGTCGAGACCCGCATCAAGCCCTATTATCTTCACCACCCCGATCTGGCGCCCGGCACCAGCCACTTCCGCCTGTCGATAGAAGAAGGGCAGCGAATCGTGTCTGCCTTGCGCGGACGCATCTCCGGTCTCTGCCAACCGACCTATGTTCTCGACATACCCGGCGGCCACGGCAAGGCGCCCATTGGCGGAAATGCGGCTGAAAAGACCCGGGACGGCCGTTTTTCAATATCTGACTTCAACGGAAACGATCATATTTATCCGCCGCAGCCATCCGGACGCGATTAAAAAAAGCTAAAAAAGCCCGTTGCGCCGGGCCTTTTGAGGCCGGCCCCGAGCGGAAACAAAAATTTCACAATTCCGCCCCTCTCCTGTCATCATAAAGAAAAATATTCTACCTATAACAATCAGCATTGATTTTAGTGCTGGTCTGGATTATCAGTGTGGAACTGGAGAACGAGTCTCCTGATTCCGGATCAACACCAATACAGGGAGTGTGTCATGTCAAAATACAATCGCATCAACGCAATCCTTGGTCTTGAATCCTGGAATGCTGGATTTAAATCCACGTGTTCCCGCTGCTGTCGAATGTGACTTAACAGTCTCAATTTCCTGAAAATCAGTTCGACAACATGCTGTGAGAAGTAGCCACAGCGGGAGTTTATCTATGCAGAAGCAAGTTATTGAATTCGCCGGCGAGCCCGTCGGCATCGTCATCCCGGACAACGACCGGCTGAAGTTTATTGCGGTGAAGTTCCACGTTCACGATCTGGACGAGCAGAAGTTCGACAGTGCGGACGATGTGCGGATCGCGATTCGCGACCTCGTGCGTAATCGGAACCTGGCCGCGGTGGCCTGATGCGCGAAAGCCATCGCCCGCTTACAAAACCGTCAAAACCAAAGCGCGCCCCATATCGGACCCGACATTGTGGGCCGGCGGCGCGCTTTTCCTTTGGCTGACAGTCCTGCCTGCAAGACACCGCCTTCCACTTTAATAGGTCTGCCTATGCAGGTTTTTGCGAAATTCGCAAACGCGCCTAAGCCCCCCCCCCCACATTTCCTTGTTCCGACAAGGCGCTGAGCTGACAGGCTCCCGGGACGGGCAGAATGAGAGGCCGTCGCTGACTCTCAAGTTTGATGTCAGAAGGCCGTAAAGGTCAGCGTTGTCAGCGAACGAACGATGCCCGGAATATTGACGATGTTCTGATTGATGAATTTGCCGATATCCTCTTCCTGCGGAAGATAGATTTTCAGCAGAAGATCATATTCACCGCTGGTGGAATAAAGTTCGGAAACCAGTTCGGTTTTATAGATGGCGTCGGCGACATCATAGGTCTTGCCGGGCTCGCATTGAAGCTGAACAAAAATGGGCTTCACGGACATCTCCCGTATTGAAACTTTCAGGGCGCGGCTCTGGCGCCACGCATCACGGCGCACTATTGGCTGAGCCGCATCGTTCTTGCAAGACCGCGCAAGGGTTTAAGCAGAAAACTCGCCGGCCTCGACGCCGGTTCCACCTCCTGCCTCGGAAACGATCCAGCGCCGAAAGCTTTCAAGCGGCGCGTAACCGGCGCGATCCGGCATGCAGGCGAGATAATACGCCTCCTCGCTTTCCGCCTCGCCGGCAACGGCCGCGACAAGTCGGCCGCTTCGCAACTCCTCTTCGATCATGAAAGCAGGAATGAGCGACACACCGAGACCGGCGCTCGCCGCTTCGGCGATGGTGGTGAACTGATCGAAAAGCATGCCGTGTACGTTGTCGAATACCACGCCGTGACTGCGAAACCATTGCTCCCAGGCATCGGGTCGGGTTGTCATGTGGAGTAGCGGCACATGCAGCAGATCATCAGGCTTTGAAAATCGGTGTTGCGTTTTGAAAGCGGGGCTGCATACGGCAACGATCTTTTCGTGCATCAGGAAAACAAGTTCGGTACCCGGCCAGTGCGGCAAGCCGAAATGAATCGCCGCATCGACTGTATCGGTCTTGAAATCGAAAAGCGAAGACCGCGTCAGAAGATTGACGGAAATACCCGGGTGGCGTGCGATAAAAGCGGGCAGGCGCGGCACGAGCCAGCGTGTGCCGAAGCTTGGCAGCACCCCGAGATTAAGCGTGCCGCCATCCGGATTGGCGCGTAGATTGAGGGAAGCCGTCGATATGCGCCGCAGGGCTTCGCGTATTTCCCGGCCATAACCCTCCCCTGCCCTTGTCAACCGGATCGTCTGTCGCTCGCGAAGGAACAGCGCCACCCCGAGCTGTTCTTCGAGGGCCAGGATTTGCCGGCTGACGGCACCCTGGGTCAGGCCGAGCTCCCGCGCAGCCGCGGTAACGCTGCCGGTGCGCGAAGCGGCTTCGAATGCCGCGAGTAGCGAAAGCGACGGCAAAAAACGGCGAGGCGGCAGAACCATATTCCCTCACGGAATGAACTCTTGACGATATGTCGATATTCAACAGGCGGCGAGGCTTGTAAAGTCTTATAAACAAGGGCTTGTCACTCATACGAAAACCAAATGAACTCGCCCGGACATGGTGGAACGATGTATAATGACCCCCGCTCGCACGGCCTCTGGGAAAAGACCGCGCCGCAGCCACCCGCAACAGCTGCGTTAAAAGGCTCCGTGGCTGCCGATGTCGTTATCGTCGGTGGCGGTTTCACCGGGCAATCTGCGGCGCTCCACCTTGCCGAACGGGACACGAATGTCGTCCTGCTCGAAGCCAGGGAAATCGGCTTCGGCGGCGCGGGGCGCAATGTCGGCCTTATCAATGGCGGCATGTGGGTCATGCCGAAAGAATTGCCTGGCGTGCTGGGCGAAACTTACGGCGAGCGGCTTCTCGGCCTTCTGGGCAATGCACCACTTCTCGTGCGAGACCTGGTGGAAAAACACGCAATTCCCTGCGAGATCGAAAAAAACGGAACGCTGCATTGCGCAGTTGGTGAAAAAGGGCTCCGTGAAATCCGCGAACGCTGCGAACAATGGGCCGAAAGGGGCGCGCCCGTTCGTGTTCTCGATGCAGCGGAAACGGCCAGACGCACAGGCACGACAGCCTATTCCGGCGCACTTCTGGATACGCGTGCAGGCACAATTCAGCCGCTCGCCTATGTTCGCGGTCTCGCCGCCGCCGCGCAGAAGGCGGGCGCACGGCTGTATACGGATAGCCCCGTGGTAGCCACCGAACGCAACGGCGGACAATGGGTCGTGAAGACGCCAAACGGATCGGTAACCGCCAAATGGATCGTGGTGGCGACCGAAGCCTACAGCACGGGACCGTGGCAGGTCGTTCGCGATGAACAGATTTATCTGCCCTATTTCAACTTCGCGACCAGACCTCTCGGCGACAATCTGCAGAAAAGCATCCTCCCCGGCCGCGAGGGCTGCTGGGACACGAAGGAAATTCTCTCATCCTTCCGCATGGACAAGGCTGGCCGGCTGGTCTTCGGCAGTGTCGGGGCGCTGCGCGGCACGGGTGCCGCCATTCACCGCGCCTGGGCGAAACGGTCGCTGAAGCGGCTTTTTCCGCAGCTTGGGGATACCGAGTTCGAGTGTGAATGGTACGGCCAGATCGGTATGACCGACAATGCCGTGCCCCGCTTTCACAAATTCGCCGAAAATGTCGTCGGCTTTTCAGGCTATAATGGCCGCGGCATCGCACCGGGCACGGCCTTCGGCAAAGTCATTGCACAGCATGTTCTCGGTGAAATAACCGAGGCGGAATTGCCTTTGCCTTTAACGGAACCAAAAGCGCAGCCCTTCAGGGCGCTGAAGGAAGCCTATTACGAAGCAGGTGCACAGATAGCCCATTTCGCCGGCGAGCGTTTTTGATCCGACTTACGGTCCGGCAGAAACATTGGGCCCGATATCTGATTACGACCTTTGCCGTTTCTTGTGTGCTTGCCATCCCCATCGCTGTCACGGGATTTCAGTCAGCGCAAGTCGGTCTGAAAAGACACTCCCGTGACGCAGACGCTCATCTAACGCATTCCTGTGACGAGCAGAGAACTGAGGTCGGAAAAGGCCCCGCGTCGGGAATTTTGTCATCCTTCGATATATCCTTGAAAATATAATGAATGCGCGATAGGCCTATCGATATATTCATAGGAATATCTCGTACCGGGGCATCACACCATGAGACTTTTGCGTCGCAGCTTCTTCAAAACCATCGCCACAGTGACATTCTTCTGCCTCGCGGCCTCCTTTGCAGCCGTTCCGGCCCATGCCGCCGAAAAAGTCACGGTGTTTGCCGCAGCCAGCATGAAAAACGCACTGGACGGCATCAACGCCGAGTGGGCGAAGGAAAGTGGTAATGAAGCGGCGGCTTCTTATGCCGCAAGTTCAGCGCTCGCCAAGCAGATCGAGCAGGGCGCACCAGCGGATATCTTCATTTCCGCTGACCTGGCATGGATGGATTATGTCGCTGAAAAGAAGCTGATCAACGCTGACAGCCGCTCCAATCTTCTAGGCAACCGCATCGTTCTCGTCGCTCCCGCCGACAAGGCCAAGCCGGTCGAGATCAAGCAGGGCTTTGATCTTGGGGCTCTGGTAGGTGACGGCCGCCTGGCCATGGGCGCGGTGGATTCCGTACCCGCCGGCAAATACGGCAAGGCCGCGCTGGAAAAACTCGGCGTCTGGTCGTCGGTCGAACAAAAGGTCGCCGGCGCGGAAAGCGTGCGGGCCGCCCTGCTGCTCGTCTCGCGCGGAGAGGCGCCCTATGGCATCGTCTACCAGACCGATGCGGCTGCCGATCCCGGTGTGAAGATCGTCGGCACGTTCCCTGAAGACAGCCATCCGCCGATCATCTATCCCGTGGCCATTCTTTCGGAGGCAAAATCGCCGGCGGCAAAAGCCTATCTGGATTTCCTGAAGTCCGAAAAGGCAACGCCCTTCTTCGAAAAGCAAGGCTTTACGGTTTTGAAATAAACTGCTTTCCCTGGCCCAGGGGCCGCAAGAGATGACGGTTACGGGATATGGCGTTGCATTGGTGGACACTCAGCCCTGAAGAATGGACGGCGATCAGGCTCAGCCTGTGGGTGTCCTCCGTTGCCATGCTCGCCAGCCTGCCGTTCGGCATTCTCATCGCCTTGGCGTTGGCGCGCGGCCGCTTCTGGGGCAAGTCTCTCCTCAACGGCATCGTCCACCTGCCGCTTATCCTGCCGCCCGTCGTAACCGGTTTTCTGCTGCTGGTTCTCTTCGGCCGCCGGGGCGCGATCGGACAATTTCTCGACAGCTGGTTCGGCATCGTCTTCTCCTTCCGGTGGACGGGGGCAGCTCTCGCATGCGCTGTCATGGCCTTTCCGCTGATGGTGCGCTCCATCCGCCTTTCCATCGAAGCGGTGGATCGCAAGCTGGAAGAGGCGGCGGGAACATTGGGGGCCAATCCGCTCTGGGTGTTCCTCACCGTTACCCTGCCCCTGATCCTGCCCGGCATCATCGCCGGCATGATTCTCGCTTTCGCCAAGGCCATGGGCGAATTTGGCGCGACCATCACTTTCGTTTCAAACATTCCGGGCGAAACGCAGACATTGTCCGCCGCCATCTACACCTTCACGCAGGTCCCGGGCGGCGACGCCGGTGCGCTGCGGCTTACAATCGTTTCGGTTGCGATTTCCATGCTCGCTCTGCTCGTCTCGGAATTGCTGGCCCGCGTAATCGGCAAACGGATGAGCATGGAATGACGCTTTCGGTTTCCATCCGCCACCGTCTTGGCGCCTTCGAACTTGACGCGTCATTCACGTCCGAAGGCGGAGTGACCGCGCTTTTCGGGCGCTCGGGCTCCGGCAAAACCTCAATGATACGCATCATCGCCGGCCTGCTGCGGCCCGATGATGGACAGGTTTCACTTGATGGCAAAATGCTGACCGACAGCGAAAAACGACTGTTTCTGCCGGCGCACAAACGCCATTTCGGTTATGTCTTTCAGGAAGCGCGGCTCTTCCCGCATCTCAGCGTCGCCCAAAACTTGAACTACGGCGGGTGGTTCAATGCGAATAAAACCACGGGCACCGATCGGGACCATATCATCGACATGCTCGGCATTGGCCATCTTCTGCACCGACGCCCGAACAAACTTTCCGGCGGCGAAAAGCAACGTGTGGCTATCGGCCGCGCCCTGCTTTCTTCACCCAGATTGCTGCTGATGGACGAGCCGCTCGCCTCGCTGGACGAACAGCGGAAAGCGGAGATCATTCCCTATCTCGAACGGCTGCGGGACGAGACCAAAATCCCTGTTGTCTATGTCAGCCACTCGATCCACGAGGTCGCCCGTCTGGCCGATCGCATCGTTGTTATGAAAGACGGAACGGTGGAAACGCAGGGAAAAGCCGCCGAGGTGCTGGCAGGACCCGATTTCAGCACCCATCTCGAAAGGCGCGAGGCGGGCAGCATTCTTTCCGGGCGCATTGAAAGCTTCGACGAGCGGCATGGGCTTGCCGCCGTAAAGCTAAAAACCATGCTGCTTCACGTTCCGGCAAAAAGCGGAATATGCGGCAGCCCGGTGCGCGTGCTCATACCCGCACGCGATGTAATGCTTGCAACTGTAAAACCTGAAGGCTTGAGCGCGCTCAACATTCTCAACGGCCGTGTCGCAAACGTTTCCGTGAGCGAAGACGCCATGGTCACGGTTCAGGTGGATTGCGGTGGTGACATCATCCAGTCGCGCATCACAGACCTCTCTCGCGAAAGGTTGCAGCTGGAACCCGGAAAACCGGTGCATGCAATCATAAAGTCAGCGGCTATCGATCCCTATTGAGAGCAGCGTCAGGATTGCGGTTGGCCTCCAGCCAGTCGATATCCTGATGTAGGGCTTCGTTCATCCGCGTTTGCATGTCGCGATAACGCGCCAGCAATTCGGTGCCGAAGACGGTCAGCGCCGCCCCGCCGCCCTGTTTGCCGCCGCGCTGCGATTCGATAACCGGTTGTCGAAACATACGGTTCAGCGCATCCACCAACAGCCACGCGCGGCGATATGACATGTCCATCGCCCGCCCGGCGGCGGAAATCGAGCCGGTCTCGACAATCAGTTCCATCAATTCGATCTTGCCGTGGCCGAGGCGTTCTCCGGGCGGAAAATCAATGCGAAGGACAGGTTTCAGTGGCGGAAGAGTCTCACTCATCGGTTAAAGGCTCCGTCCATGAAGATCGCGATAGGCCGTTTGCGCTCCATCCACCGGCAAGGCCGTCGCCTCATAGACGCCACGCGCCACGGCCCGCGCCATGACAATGGTGGCAAGATGGCAAAGTTCGGCGAAATGAACGCCGCGCTCAAGCGGCTTCTCGCCCGTCGCGGCCGCGAACATGGTGTCACCGTCACTCGGCAAATGGGCGGGCAGAACGGCGCGGGCCAACCCGTCATGCGCCATGATGGAAAGGCGATGTGCCTGCGCTTTCGTAAGTGCGGCATCCGTCACCACCGTACCGATGGTCGTTGCCGTGAGATTGACCCCCTTGAGGCGCAAGGCGGTATTTTCAGGCTCAAACCGTTGCGGAAAACTGCTTCCGCCAAACTCATCCGCCACCTCAAACGGAGCCGACCAGAAATGGCGGCTCGCGCCGAGGGTTGCCGAGCCAAGCGCATTGACGGCGACAATAGCCGCCACTTTATATCCGCCGGAACTGACAGCACTTGCCGACCCCAGCCCACCTTTGAAGGTCGCGGTCGTTGCTCCCGTCCCGGCACCGACCGTCCCGAGTTCGAAAGGCGCCGCACGCGCCGCCTTGAAAGCCGCATATCCCATGTCGCGATAGGGCGAATGCAAACCCCAGTCCTTGTCGCCGCCATTCAGAAGATCCATGAGGATCGCCTGCGGCACGATGGGTACGCGGGTGGAACCGACCTGAAGGCCGCGGCCGATCTCGCGCAGCCCGGCCTGAACGCCGCCTGCCGCATCAAGCCCAAAGGCCGAGCCGCCCGACAGCACGAAGGCATCCACGGTTTCAACCGTCATCGCCGGGTCGAGCAGGCCCGTGTCACGCCCGCCAGGCGCACCGCCCAGAACAGAACCTGAGGCAATGGCGGGCTTTTCAAAAACAATCGCCGTAACACCGGAGCCAAGGGAAAGATCGGTAACACTGCCGGCCGAAACGCCGTCTATGTCAGTCAGAAGATTGGTGAGTGCCGCCATGCCTTTTCCCTTTTCTCCCGGTATCCCGCCACCATCAGGCACTGTCAACGCAAAACGTGACACGCCTGAGGTCGGCGACGAGCCGCGATCAGGAAAAAACCGCAGTCCCGATCACGGGCGTCGAGGGAACGGCCATGTCCCGCGGCTCCAGCGGTCCGGAAATATATGCCTGATGGCCGGCTTCTATCGCCAGAGCAAAAGCTTCGGCCATGCCGGCCGGGTCCCGCGCCCCCGCCACCGCCGTGTTGAGCAGAACGGCATCGTATCCAAGCTCCATTACGGTGACTGCATGCGACGGGCGGCCGATACCGGCATCAACAATCAAAGGTATGTCGGGGAAACGCGCCCGCATGGATTTCAGCGCCACCAGATTGAGCGGTCCCATGGCGCTACCAATCGGTGCGCACCACGGCATCAAAACCTTGCAGCCCGCCTCCAGCAGCTTCTCGGCGACGACCAGATCGTCGGTCGTATAGGGAAAGACCTCAAAACCATCGTCGCAGAGGATTTTCGCGGCTTCCACAAGCGCAAAGACATCGGGCTGCAGCGTATCGTGATGGCCGATGACCTCCAGCTTGATCCAGTTGGTGCGAAACACCTCGCGCGCCATCTTTGCCGTTAGCACAGCTTCCTTGGCGGTGTGGCAGCCAGCCGTATTCGGCAGGACGTTTCGATCCAGTTCGCGGATCAGTTCGAAAAACTGCCCGCCTTTCCTGCCGCCCGCCATTTCCCGGCGCAGCGAAATCGTCAGAATATCCGTGTTGCTGGCCCGGACCGCATTCTCGAGCACGGCGGGGGATGGGTACCGCGCCGTACCAAGGAGAAGACGGGACGAGATTTCACGGCCATAAAGCATCAGCATGCCTCAGCCTCCCTGCATCGGTGAGAGAATTTCGACGCGGTCAAAATCCTTCAGTTGATAATCGGCGCGCTCTTCCGAATGCACCAGTTCGCCATTCACCGCCGTCGCCAGCCAATCGCCTTCGTATTCGAGGCTGGCAAGCAGGCCGGCCAGCGTCTCGGCGGCGAGATCAAGCTCGTCGCCATTGACAAGAAGTTTCATGATCCTGTTCCTTCTGAGAGAGTTTGGCGAATGATGTCAGCCGCGTGCCGCGCCATGGCCGGAGAAAGCAGAAAGCCGTGCCGGTGCGCGCCGTTGATGAAAATGGTCCGGCAGTCCTGCATGACCCTGGGGAGATTGTCGGGATAAGCAGGACGCACACCCGTGCCGGATTCGATGATCCGAGCTTCCGCAAAAGCCGGATGCACGGCATAGGCGGCATTCAGGAACTCCATCATCGAACGGACGGAAATGGCCCCGGCATCCTCCGTCTCGATCATCGTGGCGCCCACCATGAAGCGTCCAGACTCGCGCGGGACGATGTAAAGCGGAATGCGCGGATGCAACAGCCGGACGGGACGGGAGAGGGATAGCTCCGAGGTAGCGAGGTAGAGCATCTCTCCACGCACGCCGCGTAGGTTGGAAATTTCTCCCACTGCCGCAGCTCCGGTGCAGTCCACCACCCGGTCGAACAATCGTTCATCGACAGGGATGCCCATGTGGAACCGCACGCCCGTGTTAGAAAGCCGCTCATGCAGCGATTTCAGCGCGAGACGCGGATCGAGATGCCCCTCGCCCGGGAAATAGAGCCCGGAGCGGAAGCGACCCGCAAGATCGGGCTCCAGAGCGGCGATCTCGCCCTCATCCACCCAGCGATAACCGGTGGTCCGCGATGCGAAACGCGTAAGCTCTGCCCTGTCGCGTACTGGCGCAACGACCAGCGTGCCATTGCGAACCACAAGGCCGGGAGTTGCCTCGTCCCACCAGTCAAGCGCCACCTTGCCAAGCGTCAGGACCGCTTCCTCCGCATTTTCGCGCTCACACCAGGGAGCCAGCATGCCGCCGGCATAAAACGACGCTCCACGAGAAGGCTCGCCACTGCGCTCCGAAACCTCGACAACGACGCCCCTTCGCGCCAGTTCGAAGGCCGCCGTCAAACCGGCGACCCCCGTTCCCTTGACAAGGACGTGCATTTTATTCGGCATTCGCAGGCGTCGGAAGCGGCATGTAAAGCTCACCGCCGTCCTTGAAGCGCGCGGCCATGGCCTCAAGCCCCTCCTTTTGCGCCTCGGCGCGGATATCGTGGGAAATCCGCATCGAGCAGAATTTCGGTCCGCACATGGAGCAGAAATGCGCAACCTTGTGCGCCTCCTTCGGCAGCGTCTCGTCATGGAAGGACCGAGCCGTATCGGGATCGAGCGACAGGTTGAACTGATCCTCCCAGCGGAACTCGAACCTTGCACGCGACAGCGCATCGTCCCGCACCTGTGCGGCCGGATGACCCTTGGCAAGATCGGCGGCGTGGGCGGCGATCTTGTAGGTAATGACACCCACCTTCACGTCATTACGATCCGGCAGACCGAGGTGTTCCTTCGGCGTAACGTAGCAGAGCATGGCGGTCCCGAACCAGCCGATCATTGCAGCACCAATGCCGGACGTGATGTGGTCGTAACCGGGCGCAATGTCCGTTGTCAGCGGCCCAAGCGTATAGAAGGGCGCTTCGCCGCAGGTCTTCAACTGCTTGTCCATATTCTCCTTGATCTTGTGCATCGGCACATGACCGGGGCCTTCGATCATCACCTGGCAATCCTTCGCCCAGGCGATCTGCGTCAACTCACCCAGCGTTTCCAGCTCCGCAAACTGCGCCGCATCATTGGCGTCAGCGATCGAGCCGGGACGCAGGCCATCGCCCAGCGAGAAGGAGACGTCGTAAGCACGGCAGATGTCGCAAATCTCGTCGAAATGCTCATAGAGGAAACTTTCCTTGTGGTGATGCAGACACCACTTGGCCATGATCGAGCCTCCGCGTGAGACGATGCCGGTGACGCGGTTGACGGTGAGGGGTATGTAATGCAGCCGCACGCCGGCATGGATGGTGAAATAATCCACACCCTGCTCCGCCTGCTCGATCAGCGTATCGCGGAACACTTCCCAATTGAGGTCTTCGGCAATGCCGTTCACCTTCTCCAGCGCCTGATAAAGCGGCACGGTACCGATCGGAACCGGCGAATTACGGATGATCCATTCGCGGATATTATGGATGTTGCGGCCGGTCGAAAGGTCCATGACCGTATCCGCACCCCAGCGGATGGCCCAGACCATCTTCTCAACCTCTTCCGCCATTGAAGAGGTGACGGCGGAATTGCCGATATTGGCATTGATCTTCACCAGAAAATTACGGCCGATGATCATCGGCTCAAGTTCAGGGTGGTTGATATTGGCTGGAATGATGGCGCGGCCCGACGACACTTCCTGACGCACAAATTCCGCCGTGACATAATCAGGAATATGCGCGCCGAAACTCTCACCGTCACGCGCGAGCTTCTCCTTCGCTGCCTCGCGCCCGAGATTTTCGCGGATGGCGATGAATTCCATTTCCGGCGTGATAATGCCGGCCCTAGCATAGGCAAGTTGCGTCACCGCCTTGCCCGCCGTCGCTTTCAGAGGCTGGTGACGCACGCCAAATTCAGGCGTCAGGCGCTCACCGGTGGCGAAACCATTATCTTCCGGTTTGACGTGCCGTCCATCGTAAGCCTCGACATCACCGCGCGCGACGATCCAGTCATGACGCAGACGCGGCAGACCCTTTTCGATCAGGACTGTATGAGCATGATCGGTATAAGGGCCGGAGGAATCATAGACCGTCACCGGCGGCTCGCCCGCCGTCGGGTGCACCGCGATCTCGCGCATCGGCACGCGGATATTCGGATGCAAAATTCCGGGCTTATGGATTTTCGTGGAGGCGGCATGCGGGCCGGTTGTAACAACAAGCGGTATAGTCTTGGCAGCGATATTCATCTTGAGGCTCCAAAGTTTAACAGTGGAGACCCAGTTCGAGCCGGAATGATGGAAAATACCTGTGTGCCGAAACGCGGCGCCATGCGCCGCCCGACATCAGGTCTTTGCACCGTCCCTACGCCAGTATGAACTGGATCAGGTTCAACGGGTCACTGCGCATGAAAGCAGAATCTCAGCCCCTTGACGGGACACCCCTGGTGAATGGCCCCAGCAAAAAACACCCTCAGGCTTTTGTCAAGACCGGCGATCCATGCTTGGCAAAGGTGCGGGAATGGCGCATGCTGCCGTTAGTTGTAATTAACCTAACGGTTTAGGCGAATATTATCGTTTGCAACGTAACCATAAGCACAAACCATCCTGATGTGAAATTCATGGGAGATACGTCGGAATGAATGCGACTATACGTGAAATACTGGCAAAATTCGGCCAGCTTCCAACCCCCGTCGATACGATTGCAGATGAAGCCGATCTTTACGCGGCGGGCCTTTCTTCCTTTGCATCGGTGCAATTGATGCTCGGCATCGAAGAAGCATTCGATATCGAATTCCCGGACAATCTGCTGAACCGCAAGTCTTTCGCCAGCATCAAGGCCATTGAAGACACTGTTAAACTCATTCTCGATGGTAAAGAGGCAGCCTGATGAACGTCACCGTCGCGCCGCAGGATGAAACGCTGTCCGCGCGCGCGGGCCGTGTAGCGGCAATTGCCGCCAAATATGCGGACGAGGTGGATGTCACCGGCCGCTTTCCGCAGGAAGCCGTTGATGCATTGAGGCAGGAACGTCTGCTCGGCATACAGGTCCCCTCACTGCTGGGCGGCGAAGGCGCCTCCCTTCAGGAAATCGCCGATATCTGCGCCCGGCTTGGGCAGGCCTGTTCGGCAACGGCGATGATTTTCGCCATGCACCACATCAAACTGTCGAGCCTTGTGGAACATGGAGAGGCGAGCGCATGGCACGCGGACTTCATGCGCCGCGTCGCCGGCGAACAGCTTCTGCTCGGTTCCGCCACCACCGAAGGCGGCATCGGCGGCAATCTGCGTAACTCCATCTGCGCAATCGAAGTCGAAGGTGATAGCTGCCGGCTGGAGAAGGACGCCACGGTCATTTCTTACGGCAGCAACGCCGATGCGATCCTGATTACGTCGCGCGCCCACAAGGATGCCGCGCCCGCCGATCAGGTGATGACCGTCTTCCTGAAAAACCAGTATACGCTTGAGAAGACCCATGTTTGGGATACGCTCGGCATGCGTGGCACCTGTTCGGACGGCTTCCTGTTCCGCGGCGAAGCGCCGGCGGCGCAGATTTTCCCAAAGCCTTTCGCAGAAATCGCTGCACAATCCATGCTTGCAAGCTCGCATCTGCTGTGGAGCGCCGTCTGGTATGGTATCGCGTCGGATGCGGTGCTGCGCGCCCAATCTTTTGTCAGAGCCGCGGCCCGCAAGTCGCCCGGAACGGCTCCTCCCGGCGCGATCCGCCTTGCCGAGGTTTCCACCAAGCTGCAGGTGGTGAAATCCAACATCATAGCCGGTATCAAGGCCTACGAGGACACCAAGAGCGATCCGGAAAAATTGATGTCGATGGCCTTTGCGGTTGCCATGAACAATGTGAAAATCTGCTCTTCGGAAACCATTCTCGAGATCATCGACCACGCCATGCTGGTCTGCGGTATCATGGGCTACAAGAATGGCACGCCCTACAGCCTCGGCCGGCATCTGCGCGACGCGCATTCCGCCCGTCTGATGATTTCCAACGACCGTATTCTCGGCAATTCCGCCAATCTCCTGCTGGTTCACAGGCAGGACACCAGCCTCTTGGGATAAGACCATGGACATGCAAACATCGTTCCTCGATCGACTGTTCGAAGAAGGCCTGCTGATTGAAACGGGTGTGGACGGTCTTTATGGACGCAGCGGCCAGTTCGAGGACGTGATTGCCGCTTTCGAGCGGCTGATCGACCGCACCGGTGGCGCCGATGGCGCCGAAGCGATCCGTTTCCCGCCCGGCATCAACCGCGCCTATTTCGAAAAAAGCGGTTACATGAAGAGCTTCCCGCAGCTCGCCGGCACGGTCCATTCCTTTTGCGGCTGCGAACTGGACCATGTCAGCCTGCTGAAGACCATGGATGAGGGCGGCGACTGGACCAAGGATCAGAAAGCAACCGATATCGTACTGACGCCAGCGGCCTGCTACCCGCTTTATCCAACGATCGCCAAGCGCGGCGCGCTGCCTGCCGGCGGCGGTCTCTATGACATCCAGTCCTATTGCTTCCGCCACGAGCCCTCCAAGGATCCGGCCCGCCAGCAGCTTTTCCGCATGCGCGAATATGTCTGCATGGGCACTGAGGCCAACGTCACCGAATTCCGCCAGACCTGGATGGATCGCGGCGTTGAGATGATGAAAGCCGTCGGGCTCGATGTCACCATCGATGTCGCCAACGATCCATTCTTCGGCCGCGCGGGCAAGATGCTCGCCAACAACCAGCGCGACCAGAACCTGAAATTCGAACTGTTGATCCCGGTCACGTCAACGACCAGCCCGACAGCCTGCATGAGCTTTAACTACCATCAGGACGCCTTCGGCCAGAAATGGGGTCTGAACCTCGATAATGGCGATGTCGCCCACACCGCCTGCGTCGGTTTCGGCCTTGAACGCATCGCGCTGGCGCTGTTTGCGCATCATGGTCTCGATGTGAAGAAATGGCCTGCGAAAGTCGTGGAAACACTCTGGGGCTGATTATCCATGCAGCAGATTTTTCCCGGTCTCGATCCCAAAAACTATGTGCAGCATCCGCTTCATTCGTCCGAAAGAATGTGGCCGGAAACCAATTGCTATATTGATTTATGGATCGAGGTGCTGGCTTCGAAAGGCTTATCCCCGGAAGCCATGTTCGGTTTCACCCTGACGCAGGACTTCGAAGGCGACCAGTTCACCTTCTTCAAGGTGCCGCTGGAAGACCTCGAAGCCCTTTATGGCGTTCGCGCCACCGAGCTTGCGATCTTCGATAAGGTGGAAAACCACATCGAGGCGCAGCTGGAACGCGGCCGCATCTGTCTGATCGAGATGGACAGTTTCTATATGCCCGATACCCATGGGGTGGGCTACCGCAAGGAACACGGCAAGACCACGATCGCCATCAACCGGCTCGATCTCGAAAAGCGGGAACTCGACTATTTTCACAATGCCGGCTTCTTCCACCTCTCCGGCGAGGACTTTGACGGGCTTTTCCAGCATCATCTGGCTGAAACCGACCCGCCTTTCCTGCCCTATACGGAATTTGCGAAATTCGCGGACGGCAATCCTTCGCCGGCGCATGTTCGCAAGACCGCCGAACGGCTCCTGAAGTTTCATTTTTCCCGGCGACCTTCCTCCAACCCGGTCCGGGCCTTTGCAAAGGTGTTTCCGGCACAGGTGGAAAAGGTCGCAGACCGGCCCTTCGGGTTTTTCCACAAATACGCGTTCAATACGCTACGCCAACTGGGTGCCAATTTCGAACTGGCGGCAAGCCACTTCGAATGGTTGGACGCGGATAGTTTTTCTGAGGCAAAGAACCACGCGCTAAAAATCTCCGAGGTTGCCAAGACCGTGCAGTTCCAGCTTGCGCGCGCCGTCACCCGCCGCAAATTCGATGCGCTGGCCACCGTTCTCGATCCAGCCGCGGATGCATGGGACGGTCTTATGCAAAGCCTTGGTAAAAAACTGTCTGATGCCAGCGAGGCCGCGTGAGGACCTATCTTCCGGGTGAAAGCGAGGAATTGCTGAGCGAAGGCTGGACGCTGGCGCTGACGCCCGCCGATGCCTATGAAACGCCCTCCGATATTCCCGCCTCGCTCGAAAGCCTCCATGTCTCCGTTCCCGGAACCGTGGCGCAGGCTTTGGAAGCCGCTGAAAAGTTCGACCGCCTCGCTCCGACGCCCCTCAATGACAGGGACGCCTGGTACAGGCTGACGATGATTTCCGATGTCCGGGAGCGTGCCACCCTGCGCTTCGACGGTCTTTCCACCATCGCGGAGATCTTCTTCAACGGTGAGCTGATCGCGGCAAGCCAAAGCATGTTTGAAAGACTGGAAGTGCCTGTGGAACTGACGGGTGCGGATGAACTCGCGATCTGCTTCAGAGCGCTGGCACCCCGACTTGAAAAAACCGGTCCCCGCGCTCGCTGGCGGCCGCAAATGATGAATACGCAGGGGCTGCGGCTGATCCGCACCACTGCACTGGGTTATATGCCTGGATGGTGCCCGGAAATACACGCCGCCGGCCCATGGCGACCCATCAGCCTGATACGGCAGAACGGAATTCTCTGCACGCTGCAATCTTCGCTGGACGGGGCCGGAACGGGAACGGTCAGCATAGCGCTGCAAGGTAGCCGCCCGATAAAGTCGGCAAAGCTTGGCTGCGCCGGTTACAGCGCCGATCTTTCTCTCGACGAAGGCGGCACACTTTCCGGCGAACTGCGCATAACTGATGTGGAACAATGGTGGCCACACACGCATGGCAGGCCAACTCTGCATGACGTCGTTCTTGAGCTGGACGGCACACAACATCGCCTTGCACGCACGGGCTTCCGGCAGGTCGAGATCGATCACGGCGACGACGGTAAAGGTTTCGGCCTCAGGGTGAACGGTCAACCGGTGTTCTGCCGTGGCGCGGTCTGGACGACGGCCGACATCGTGCGCCTGCCGGGAACGAGGCCGGACTACGAGCCATGGCTTCGAAAAGCAGCGGAAGCAGGCATGAACATGATCCGCATCGGCGGCACCATGACCTATGAAACCCCGGAATTCTTCGCACTTTGCGACGAACTCGGCATCATGGTCTGGCAGGACGCCATGCTCGCCAATTTCGATTATCCGGCAAGGGACGAGAGTCTGCGCCAGCACATCGTCACGGAAATCTCGCAGTTCCTTGAAGCCACCGCGCTTTCTCCATCGCTCGCCATTTTTTGCGGTGGCAGTGAAATGTACCAGCAGGGCGCGATGCTCGGCCTTCCGGAACAGATATGGAAGGGAACGCTGACCGAAGAGGTTCTGCCGGAACTTCTTGCCGACAAGCGGCCGGACGCGGCCTATGTCGCCAATTCCCCCTCCGGCGGCGCATTGCCCTTTTTTCCGAACACCGGGGTCGGCCATTATTACGGCGTCGGCGCCTATTGCCGTCCGCTGGAAGATGCGCGTCGCGCCGGTCTGCGCTTTGCCGCCGAGTGCCTGGCCTTCGCCAATGTTCCCGAACAGGAAACGCTTGACAGGTATCTACCCGGCGTGGCCGTGCACGATCCACGGTGGAAAGCGCGTGCACCGCGCGATCGCGGCGCCTCCTGGGATTTCGAGGATGTTCGCGATCACTATCTGAAGCTGCTTTATGATGTCGAACCGGACGTTCTGCGGCGAGAAGACGGCGGTCTTTATCTCGACATGTCCCGGGCCGCGACGGCCGAAGTCATGGAGGCGACTTTCGCCGAATGGCGGCGCAGCGGTTCATCCTGCCAGGGCGCTCTTGTCTGGACCCTGCAGGACCTCCTTCCCGGTGCAGGCTGGGGTATCATCGATGCCACCGGCAGGCCGAAATCCGTCTGGCATGCCCTGAAAAGGGCGTTTCGCCCCGTCCAGGTCAATCTGCTCGACGAGGGCACGAACGGATTGGACATTCAGCTGATCAACGAGACCGGCGACACCTTCGAGGGTATGCTCGAACTCACCTGCCTGCGCGACGGCGCCCAGCCCGTCGTTCATGCCAAGCGGTCGATCACGCTGTCATCGCGACAGAGCCAGACGATTGCCGCGACTGATCTGTTCGGGGCGTTTTTCGATACGACCTACACTTACCGTTTCGGCCCGCCGTCCCATGATGTCACGGTGGCCCGGCTTCGCGACGTTGCGACCGGACAAGTCATTGCTGATGCATTCCATTTTCCGCTCGGCCGGAAAAAGGCGCTGCAGGCGGCAAACCTCCAGGTCGCCATCAGCCGAAACAACGATATCTGGTCGCTTGAGATCGGCACTGACCGTCTGGCGCAGTCTGTCCATGTTGCCGCAGAAGGTTACCGTGCTTCGGAAAACTGGTTCCACCTTGCCCCCGGCGAGAGCAGAAAGATCGGCCTTGTGCCGGAGACCGCAGGATCTCAGACGCCTCCTTCCGGTGAGGTGGTGTCATTGGGGTCCAGGCGGCGATTTTCCTTTTAGGGCCACGCTCTTCACAGTCTCCATATAGGTTCTCTTCGCCTCAGGCGTGGAGAGGTTGTGGTCGGCATCGGGGATGATGGTCAGCGACACATTTCGATAGGCGGACAGCCCCTGCCCGTCGGCGTCGAAATAATAGCGGAAATGCTCCAGACCATCATCATTATCGCTGTAAAGCAGATTGACGGCAGTCCCTTTTGCCTTCAGCAGATCGAAAGCGCGGTATACGGCCCGTCCTTCCTCGCTGCCACGGCGGAACAGCCTCGCCGTTTTTGTCGAAAGCTTCTTCATCGTCGCCTTGACGATATTCAATCCGGCACTGACAACATCCACATCGCCGCTGATGAGACGCTTGAACGTGGCGCCCTGACGAAACCGCTGACTGTATTCCCCAAAGGAGCGGGGCCGCTTGTGCAACGCCTCATCGACCGAACGGCCTTTCCGCCAGTGGAAGACAACCGGGTTCACGGCAACCACCGCTTCAATCCTGTCATCGACAAGCGCGCCGTTGAAGGCAAGGTATGCGCCGCTACATCGGCCCGCCGCGATGAACGGACCATTGCTGCCCCGTTCTAGGAAATCGAGCGCGGCGGACACATCGTCATTCTGCGCGGCATCGTAAAGAACCTGATCCGGCACGCCTTTGACCGGCGGACTATCGGCAATGTTGGCCGCATCGAAACGGAGGGAAGCGACACCCTCGCGGGCAAGCGCCCGGGCGATCTGCACCGAAAGCCTGCCCCAGCCCGCGTGCCGGTCATAGGCCGCCCCGAGCAGCAAAACCGAGGAGACCGCACGCCGGTCGTGCGGTGTGCAGGAAACGCCAAAAAGTCGCCCGCCCTCACCAAACTGCACCGGCTGTTCGAAAAAACCCTGACCGCGCTGCGCCGCGTTGATGACGAAATCAGCCAGGCAGGCCGCGGAGCCTGAGGCCTGTGTCTGAGAAGAGACCCAGCCCACCAGCCGGCTCACCACATTTTCCGATATTTTCGATAGCGTGGGACTGGAAACGAGATCGTCATAGCCCGAAAATTCGGCCTCCTCCACCTCACCGCCGATTGCGGTGAGGTGTGTGGCGAAATCACCGTCCGTGACGCGGCCCGGCCTCGACAGAACGAGAATGCGGCGAGCCGGAGCGGCATCGAGATTCGAAAGATTGATCTTCTTGACGGTATCGGCCACACCGGCTGGCATCGCCATGCCGGCGATTGCACCAGCCTGTGGCATGCGTTGGCTGGCACGCACGCCAAGTCCATCGTCGATCATCGAAGACCACATCGCCAGTTCGCGCAGATAGGCACGTCCTGAGACGACGGGTGCCAGAAACGCCATGGAGCTGGCGGCTCCGCCAAGCGCCTCCGCAGCGATCGGGCAACCGAGGCCCTGGGCGATGACGACCACGCCCGAGCATCCGGAGAGGCGCCTGAGATAATTCAGCGCCGCCCGCGTATCGGAAAGCCAGTCCGCCACGCGGCTCGCATCTTCCGGATCAAGTGCATCTCCGGTGCCAAGATAGTCAAACCGCAGGCTGGCGACGCCGCAAGCCGCAAGCCGTTCGGCCATAACCCTTTGGAACTTGCGGCTGCAAAGCTCCTCCATGCCCCACGGGCTGACAAAAAGAACGGCGTGTTCCTGCCGCAAGTCCTGGCGTGCCGGATGAAAAATACCCGCAAGCCCGTCAAAGGAAACCGGACGGGCGATCGTGCCGTCCGCCGCGGTGCCGGAAAGCAATAATGCATCGAGGGAAGAATTGCTGCTTGTATGCTCTGAAATATCTATTGCCATAGACCTTGCCACCATTGCGCCAGCGTCGGGCTCAACCATTACGGGATCACTATACCGAAGTGTCTTAATGCCTGTTCTACAATAAAAACAATAACATTAGAGAATCCTAAAAATACCATGTCGTCTGGATCGACGAAAACGCATGCGATGCAGACAGAATGGCTTCGCGTGGCGACAGGTCGCGTTTGAGCCGCTATTTTTCTCGAAACCGCTTGAATATGCTGATAAATAGCGAGTCACATACCTATTTGCAGGAGGAGGTTGCGCCACCCGGCCGCCGGATCATCTAGACACCGCGCAAACCAACACGCCGGGCCCGCCCCGACAGGTCATAGAAGTTTTATATGGAACAAAGCCTTACGCGTTACATCTGGTCGCATACCAAGCGGCAGCAGCTTTTCATCCTGCTGATCGTCGCCCTGTCCATGATCCCTTATTTCCTCGCCTTCGACCTGCCCAAGCAGATCGTCAACGGCCCCATTCAGGGAGACGGCTTCGAAGGAGCGAATGCAACCCAGCTCTTCATGCATCTCACGGTCGATATCCCCTATTGGGGCACCGTGACCCTGTTCCCGGGGCTTGAGCTCAACCGCATGTCGATGCTGATGGCGCTCAGCCTGACATTCCTTGCGCTTGTTATCATCAATGGGCTCTTCAAATATTACATCAATACCTACAAGGGCCGGCTTGGCGAACGGCTTCTGCGGCGTATTCGCTTCGAACTTATCGACAAGATCCTGAGGTTTCCGCCCAGCCATTTCAAACGGGTGAAGGGCGCTGAAATCTCCAGCATGGTGAAGGACGAGGTAGAGCCGCTCGGCGGTTTTACCGGCGACGCCTTCGTGCAGCCGGCCCTTCTCGGCGGCCAGGCGCTCTCCGCCCTCTTCTTCATTCTCGTGCAGAACTTCTGGCTTGGCCTGATCGCGGCCTTCATGGCAGCAATTCAGGTCGGCATCATTCCCAAGATGCGCCGCCGCCTCATCGAACTCGGCCGTCAGCGGCAGCTGAGTGCACGCCAGCTCGCCGGACGTATCGGTGAAATGGTCGATGGCATCGGCACGATTCATGCCTATGACACATCCAATTACGAGCGTGCGGATGCTTCGCATCGCCTTGGCGACATCTTCAAGATTCGCTACGATCTCTACCAGTGGAAGTTTCTGGTCAAATTCATCAACAACTTCCTTGCCCAGCTGACCCCCTTCTTCTTTTATGCGCTGGGTGGATATCTGACCCTGAAGGGCAGCCTCGATGTGGGGCAGCTGGTCGCCGTCATCAACGCCTATAAGGAACTGCCAGGTCCGCTGAAGGAGCTGATCGACTGGGATCAGGCCCGGCAGGATGTGCAGGTAAAGTACGAGCAGGTCTTCGAACAGTTCGATGCGCCGAACATGATCGACGAGAAGGTGCAGAAACTTTCTCCCGGTGCCGTCGCAGCCATCAGCGCACCGCTCGTCGTCGCCAATCTGACGCTCGAAGACGATAGCGGCAGCCGGCTTCTGGAACAGGCATCCCTCAAGATCGAGCCGGGTGAGGTTATCGCCATCGTCGGTGGTGCGGGAGGCGAGGCACTGGCGGATGCGATAGGCCGCACGCTCTGGCCGAGCTCAGGCAAGATCAGCATCAACGACGTCGACATTCTGGAATTGCCGGAATCGCTGACGGGACGGCGCATCTCCTACGTGTCCTCGGACAGCTATTTCTTCCATGCCAGCCTGAAGGACAACCTGCTATACGGTCTCAAACACGCGCCGCTTGCAGAGAAAAACTATGAGGGCGCGGCGCTGGACCATCGTAAATGGGAAATCCGTGAAGCGAAGATGGCCGGCAATCCGCTGATCGACATCAACAGCGAATGGATCGATTATGCTTCGAGTCCGGCAGGCGACGGCAAACCGGAAAATCTCATACAGGCCATTCTAGCTGTTCTCGACAGTGTGGAACTGTCGCAGGATATTCTGGAATTCGCCCTGCGATCGTCGATCGACCCGTTGACAGACCTGCATCTCGCCGCCCGGATCGTTGAATTGCGACATGTCCTGCGCGCCGAGCTGGAAAAGGAAAATCTGAGCGGCCTGATCGCGCCTTTCGAGCTGGAGAGCTACAATAGCGAGGCGACGGTCGGCGAAAACCTGCTTTTCGGCACCATGCGGGACTCGTCCCAGTCAATCAGGACGGTCATCGAAAGCGACTATTTCCGCTCTTTGATGCGCGAGACCGGCCTGGTCAAAACCCTGTTCGAAATGGGCTACACGATCGCCGAGAACATCGTGGAAATCTTCGCCGATCTGCCGGGGGATCACCCCTTCTTCCAGCAGCTCACCTTCATGACGCCTGACGATATTCCGGTCTATCAGCAGATGCTGCAACGCCTTCAGGGCCGGAATTTCGACGAGGCCAATGAAAGCGAAAAACGCGCGATGCTGCGGCTGAGCTTCTTCTATATCGAGCCCCGCCAGCGTTTCGGCCTGCTGACGCCGGAAATCATGAACCGCATCGTCGAGGTCCGGCACATGTTCCACGAGAAGCTGCCCGACAGTCTGAAAAACGTGATCGAAATCTACGATCCGACCAAATACATGAGCGCCACCAGTCTTCTGGATAATATCCTCTTTGGCAAGGTAAGCCACCGCTACACCGATGCTTCAAGGCGCATCACCCGCATCGTTGCTGACGTCATGCGCAAGCAGGGCGTATACGAACGGGTGCTGGCGGTGGGTCTGGATTTCAATCTGGGTGCAGGCGGCAAGCGGCTAGGCCCACTACAGCGCCAGAAGCTTAATCTGGCAAGGGCGCTGATCCGGAAATCCGACATTTACGTCTTCAACCGCCCGCTTCCGGGCCTCGACCCGAGACAGCAGGAAGAAATTGTTGAACGGGTCATCACACTCCTGAAACAGAACAACAATAACCCCTCGATCATATGGGTTCTGTCGAATGCGCACCTCTCGCGCATGTTCGAGAGGGTCATCGTTGTTCATCAGGGGCTGATCACCGCTGACGGAAGTTACGAGACTCTGGTCGAGGAAAACGGTACATTCAAGGAGATGGTCGCGACATAATTCCAAGAATGTGACCGAGGTGGAACAATAACAGGGTAAGGCAATGCTGTTCAAAGACGAAATTCAGATGCTGAAAAGGGTGCCGTTTTTTTCCGAAATGGAACCCTCCAAGTTGAAACTGCTCGCATTCGCATCGGACCGCGTTTCCTATCACGCCGGCGACGTGCTGTTCCGGCAGGGTGACGTCGGCGACGCGGCCTATGTGCTGCTGACCGGAAAGGTGGATGTTCTGGTCGATTCTCCCTCTGGCACTTTGAAAGTGGCGGAAATGACGGGCAACGCCATCGTCGGGGAAATCGCAATTCTCTGCGACAGCGTCAGAACCGCCACCGTCCGCGCCTCCACCAATGTGGAAGCTCTTCGGATCGGCAAGGAACAATTCTTCAAGCTGATGTCCGATTTCCCCGATATCACTATCAAGGTCATGCGCGTTCTGGCCGAACGTCTCACCCAGACGACGGCTGAACTCAGCAAAGCCAGGACAAACGCCAGAACATAAGCGGCAATTCTATGCTCCCCCGGCGGTCGATATTGGAAAAATAAATGTCGTACTATTGCAATATAAATGAAATGCTGACTGAATAAGGGGTAAAGGCATCCGCCCGAAAAGGGCGGGAAATAAGATCTATAGAGACAACGGGCTTCATGGGAGGAAAGCGTGCAAGATTCCGTTGTCATTGGGGTGTGTCATGGCGTTCAATTCCGACACTGCGGGTCGGGAAAGTAACAGAAATTTTCGGGTGAAGATCTGGGGGGCGCGGGGAACGCTTCCTGTTTCAGGTGAAAACTTCCGAAAATACGGTGGGAATACCATCTGCATCGAGGTTCGATGCGGCGACCATGTCCTTTTGTTCGATGCGGGGTCGGGACTTCATCCCGCAGGTATGGCGCTTCGGGCGGAGGGGGTTACCGACGTCGATCTTTTCTTCTCCCATTGCCACTACGACCACATTGTCGGTTTTCCCTATTTCAAGCCATTCTATAATAGCTGCAATGACGTCTCGATTTGGTCGGGTCATCTCGCAGGCGCCATGACGACACGGGAAATGCTCAAGGACTTCATGAGCCCGCCCTGGTTTCCCGTGCCGCTGGAAATTTGCTGCGCAAAAATCGACACGCGGGATTTCATGCCCGGTGATACCCTAGACGTCCATCCGGGCCTCTCGATCCGAACCGGCATGCTGAACCATCCTGGCAACGCCGTCGGATACCGGCTGGACTGGGAGGGAAAGTCCCTCGCCATCATCACCGATACCGAACACGAGCCCGGCGGCATCGACGAAACTGTGCTTGATCTCATCCGGGATACCGATCTTTTCCTTTATGACGCCATGTTTACCGATGACGAGATGGGCCTTTATCGCGGCTATGGCCACTCGTCCTGGCAGCAGGCGATCCGCCTTGCCCAGTTGGCCGATGCGAAAAATGTCGGTTTCATCCATCATGCCCCAAGCCGCAGCGACGAAGAGCTGGACATGATCGAAAAACAGGCGAAAGCCCTGTTCAGCGGCGCATTCGCAGCCATGGACGGTCAGGTCATAGAAATCTGATAGCCGCCGTCATGGTGTTTTTGACTTCGCGTGACTATTTGACCGAAAATCTGAAGAGGCCTCACCAGTCATTGGTGGCTTCGGGTACTTAAACACGCATAATTGACCATCGCCGCTCGTTTGCTCCACGATATTGCCACGAGATGTCATGCACTAAAGACGCGACGATCGACCGACTGATGATTCTGGGCCGAACGACCTCACGATGGGATTTGCATGATCCGTTTCTTTTCGGAAACCAGTTTGAGACGCGCCCGGATTTTATCCGGCCTGATTATATTTGCCTTTGTCTTTTCGCATCTTTTCAATCATTCCCTTGCGCTCATTTCCATCGACACCGCCGAACGGGCACGAAAATGGTTCAGCCTCATCTGGCTCAACCCTGTTAGCAGCCTGCTTTTCTACGGCTCGGTCCTGGTGCATGTCAGCCTGGTCCTGCGCTCGCTTTACCAACGTCGAACGTTGCGCATGCCGCTTCGTGAAGCGCTTCAGGTCATCTTCGGCCTGTCGATCCCCTTCCTCATTCTGAGCCATGCAGTGAATATCCGCGTGTCGCACATGCTCTACGGCATCGACATCGGTTATTATACCGTCGTCCGCCGGCTCTGGATCAACAATCCCATGGGAGGCGCGTGGCAAAGTCTCGCCCTGATCGTCATCTGGATACACGGATGTATCGGCCTCTATTTCTGGCTGCGTTATCGCGACTGGTACCCGAAAATCGCCGGCATCTTCATGACCATAGCTGTGATGCTGCCGCTTCTGGCGCTGCTGGGCTTCAGCGATGCCGGCCGTTGGCTCGAGGAAGTCGACCGCAAATATGCGCTCCCTCCGGGACTGGGCGACACAATCGTTCAGAGAGACGAACTTCCGCTGCAGCGGGAGATGGAAACACGAATCCGGTTTATCACCGGGACGACAGAGGCGATTTTTGCCGGCGCGGTGATGCTGGTCTTCGCGATGCGCGGTGTAAGAAGCTGGCGACAGCGGTTGACGGCCATCGAAATCCGCTACGAACATGGTGCGCAGGCGCGCGTGCCAGCGGGCCTCAGCATTCTGGAAGCCAGCCGTCTGGCAGGCATCCCGCATTATTCCGTATGCGGCGGTAAAGGACGATGTTCGACCTGCCGGGTGAGAGTCATGGAAAGCAAGGGGCCGCTCCCTCCGCCCGGAGACATCGAGCAAACCACATTAAGACGCATCCATGCCGATTCGGATGTGCGGCTCGGCTGCCAGCTGCGTCCCACCCATGATCTCGGCGTTGCCCTTCTGGTTTCACCGCCCCAGCACAGTGACCTGCCGGCGGACGCCCAGCCGGCCCGGCCGGGCCGGGAAGAGGAGATCGCCATTCTCTTCTGCGATCTGCGCAATTTCACGACTTTGTCGGAAGCGAAGCTGCCCTACGATGTCGTCTTTCTCCTGAACCGCTATTTCACCATCGTCGGCCAGGCCGTCGAACAGGCGGGGGGCCATCTCGACAAATTTATCGGTGACGGCGCCATGGCGCTTTTTGGACTAGGCGACGACAGCCAGCACGCCTGTCGCAATGCCATGAAGGCGGCAGCAATCATATTGCGGGATATTGCGATCCTGAACGAAGGACTGGAGAAACAATTCGCCGTGCGTCTTGAGGTGGTGGTTGGCATTCACGCAGGTCCGAGCATCGTCGGGGTCATGGGATATGGGGCTGCCAAAACGCTGACGGCCATTGGCGATACCGTCAACGTGGCAAGCAGGCTTGAATCCAAAGCCAAGGAATTTGGCGCCGCAATCGTGGTCTCCGAACCGGCCATCATACAGGCGGGAAAGGATATTGCCGATCTCAGAAGCGAACAGGTCGCCATTCGCGGTCGAAACTCACAAATGAAGGTGTTTCTACTCTCGGAGGAAGAGAGCGAACGCTATTTGTGACAGGACCCGGAAGTTTGGGGCCGGATCGATCTTTTATATCTTGCGATAGAGAAAATAACGGTCCGTCGGCACGCTCTCCGGAACCGGCAACGGTTTCAGCAGGGGATGATCGAGAGGCAGACCGCTGACAGCGACGCCGCCTTTCGCCAGCATGCCGGCGGCGAGATCGGGCAACCATGTCAATGTGATCGCATCTTTTTCCGGATAGCCCGTGCCGATATCGGCATGCACCATTGCCGCTTCCGCACCGACGAATGCGGGAGCGGTCTGCGATATCTCGCCGATCACCAAGTCTTCGTCTGCCGGAACGGACGAGGCATGGGCGCCCATGGCCCTGTCAAACGCAACGATCCTGCGCCCCGGAAACAGTTCCCGCAGATGATTGAAAGTTCGCCCGTTTCCAAGGCCGATTTCCATGAGCGCACCCTCATCCGGCATATCAAGATTGGCGGCGACATGATTGAGAATGTCACGCTGCGCGGTCAACCGGCGAATGAAACTGTCCAGTCTGCTCATGATCCGTCCGTTATCAGGCCTTGATGATGTGTCTTGCGGAAATGCCCCGGCGCGCGAAGGCGTTTCGCGTGTCGATGATCAGCGGAGCCCATTCGGCAAGGTCGGCATAGTCCACATTGTCATGGTCGGTCGCAACCAGAACAGCATCGAAAGCGCTGATGGACTGCCTGTCCCAGGAGACGGACTTCATGCCCATCAGGTGGCTGTATTCCCGTGTCTTCGGGATTTCGGCCACATGCGGATCAAAATAGGCCGCTTCGCCACCGCGCTCCTGAACAAGCTCGATGAGCTTCAATGAAGGGCTTTCACGAATATCGGGCACATTTTTCTTGTAGGCGAGACCGACGACCAGCACCTTCGAGCGGCTGAGCGCCTTGCCGGAATGGATGTCGAGCGCTTCCGCAACCCGCCCCACAACGTGGCGCGGCATGCCGGTGTTGATTTCACCTGCAAGCTCGATGAACCGCGTTGGCAATTCATATTCGCGAGATTTCCAGGTGAGATAGAAAGGGTCGATCGGTATGCAGTGACCGCCAAGACCGGGGCCGGGATAAAATGGCATGAAACCGAACGGCTTGGTTTTTGCCGCATCGATGACTTCCCATATATCGATACCCATGGCCTCGTAGACGACCTTAAGTTCGTTGACGAGCGCAATATTGACGGCGCGGAAGACATTTTCGGTGATCTTCACGGCCTCCGCCGTCGCATTGGTCGAGACCGGAACGATTTTCTTGACCACCGATCCGTAAAAAGCCGCCATCAGCTGCCCAGCGGCCTCGCCGTCACCCGCAACGACCTTCGGAATGGTCGACGTCTCAAAGTCCCGGTTGCCGGGATCTTCCCGCTCGGGGGAAAAGCCGATGAAGAAATCGATACCTGAGACGAGACCGGTGCTCTCCAGAATGGTTTTCACAATCCCATCGGTAGTGCCGGGATAGGTGGTGGATTCCAGCACCACAAGCTGCCCCGTGCGCAGATGCACGGCAATGTCGTGACAGGTCTTCTCGACATACGAAAGGTCTGGCTCGCGATACTTCGTCAACGGCGTCGGTACGCAGATGGCGATCACGTCACACTCGGCCAATCTGGAGAAGTCGCATGTGGCAACAAAGCCGTCATTTTGCTTGGCTCCTGCGAGCACGGCATCCGAAACCGCCTCGATATAGCTCTGACCCGCATCTATCGCAGTAATTTTACCGGGGTCGATGTCGAAACCGACAACCTTGAAACCAGCTCTGGCGATTGTCATGGCAAGCGGCAGGCCCACATAGCCGAGGCCGATCACGCCCGCTTTGGCGCTCTTGTTCTCAATGCTGGAAAGCAGGGCTTGGGAAATGTCTGGAGAAGTCAAAGCGTGTCACGCTCCGCGCATGTGCAAAAGATGTCTTTCAGTTGGGCAAGAATGGCGAGGCTGTCAAGGCTCCGCGTCTTCAAATTCCGGTTGACGCCAGAGGCACGACCAACGCACAACCATCCGTATGAAGATCGCGTTTTATTCGCCGCTCAAAGCACCCAACCACCCCGTTCCTTCCGGCGACCGGTTGATGGCCCGCCTATTGATGCAGGCGATGGCAATGGGTAGCCATGAGGTTTTTGTCGCGTCCGAGCTGCGAAGCTTCCTGAGACAGCCGGATGATCCCGAGCGGTCGTCCCTCGCCGACCGGGCCGAACGTGAAGTAGAGACTATTGCGGAGCGCTGGCGGTTGCACGGCGCACCGGACCTGTGGTTTTGTTATCACCCGTACTACAAGGCTCCAGACCTGCTCGGACCGGAACTCACCAGCCGTTTCAATATATCCTACGTCACCGCCGAAGCATCCTATTCGCCAAAGCGCAACGCCATGGGCTGGCAGGCAGTGCAGGACGGGTTGTTGTCGTCGTTGAACGAAGCCGCAGTCAATATCTGCTTCACCGAACGGGATCGCGAAGGGCTCGTACAGGCCTCTCCTGGGCTTCAATGGGCGATGCTTCCGCCTTTCATCGACCCCGCGCCCTTCCTCAAGGTTGTTCCCCAGCCGAAACGGACACGGCTCATCACCGTCGCCATGATGAGGGCGGGCGACAAACTCGAGAGCTATCGCGCCCTGTCGAACGCTCTCGCCCTGCTACCACAAGACCTAGACTGGACACTTGAGATCGTTGGCGACGGTCCGGAACGTGAGGCGGTGCAAGCCATGTTCAGCGGCTTCCCTGAAAATCGCCTCGTCTGGCACGGGCAAAAAGCCGCAGACGAGATCGCAGCGCTTCTCTCGAAAGCTGCCATTTATGTCTGGCCGGGTCACGGCGAGGCCTACGGCCTTGCCTATCTGGAAGCACAGGCAGCCGGCCTGCCCGTCATCGCCGAAAAAGTGGCGGGCGTTCCCGAAGTCGTAAAATCTGGCGCCACCGGATTACTGACACCTGAAAATGATAGTGCCGCTTATGCCGATGCGATCAAGGCCCTGCTTTACGACGACAGGCGGCGACAGGAACTGGCAAAAGCAGCCCGCCGGTTCGTCATGCATGAACGGTCTCTGGAAAATGCCGCAACCAAGCTGAACGATATTTTGATGCAAGCAAAGGCACGAAGATCATGAGTCTCGAAAAACTCGTCGCAGCACTGGACGAATGTGGCCGTCGCGGCATTTCGGCCGATCTGTGGCTCAGGGACGACGATGCAGTGGACCCGACGGGGGCACTCGATACCCTGCTTGATCTTTGCGAGAGTTTCTCGGTTCCGATCACCCTCGCGGTCATTCCCAAAACGACGACCCGCAGGCTCGCGCAGCATCTGGATGCCTCGGACATTGCCCAGGTGGCGGTTCACGGCTGGTCGCATACCAATTATGCCGGCGATGGACAAAAGAAACAGGAGCTTGGCCTCCACCGGGAACTTCCCCTCGTTCTCGACGAGCTGCAGTCCGGGCTGGAAAAACTCTACGATCTGCATGGACCGCGTGTCGTGCCTATGCTGGTGCCACCGTGGAACCGCATCGACGCCCATATAGTGAGGGAACTGACAGGGCTTGGATATCGGGCCCTCTCCGTTTTCGGTCCGGAGAAGGACACAGCGCCGCCATGTCTGAATACGCATGTGGATGTGATCGATTGGCATGGCAGCCGCGGCGGCCGTGACCACGATGTCCTGTTTGCCGAGACGGCGGCCCGCATCCTGCGCGCTGCCGAGGAAGGCGGCACAATCGGCATCCTTACCCATCATCTCGTGCATGATGACACCGTCTGGCATTTCCTCCGGCGGCTTTTCGAGGTGACCGCACGGCACCGCGCAGCACGCTGGTGCTCCTCTAAAGACCTCGTCGAAGCAATCTCACCATGATTTCCAGGCGATCAGCAGCCCGCCGGCATCCTTGGCCAGATCCCGCCTGATCGCGTCAACCGTATCAAACGGCGTTCGGTCCGGAACGGATGCCGCGACAAACGCTGCCGGTGCAAGGCTGATGCTTCCCTGCCGGGCAATGACGGTGAAAATCAACGGGCCGGTGGACCACCACGCCGGCGCGCGCGGCATTTCTTCGAGAATGTCGGGAAAGGCGGCCAGCATTTTGCGAAAGACCGGATGCGCAGCTGGAGCGGCAATGAAGGAATTAGCGAGAAGCATACTTCCCTGTCCGGTATTCCGCGGCGTTTTTTCATCAAACGCCGTGAGACCCGTAAGGGGAAGGAATGAATCGAAACTCGCGTCGTCGCGCGCCGGATACCAGTCGCAGTCGAGATAGATGCCGCCGAACCGCTCGAGCAGGATGTAGCGGGCGACGTCAACAGCACCCGGATAGTCGCCCTCGCTCAGCATCCTGTTAAAGACGCTATTCGCAAAAACCCCTTCCCGCTCAAGATCGGCTTCCCGCCAAAGGCGATAATCGTAGCCGTGCTTCAGCGCATGGGCAGCCCAGGCCTCGACCGACATGGGCGGCGATTTCTCGCCAATCCATATCTGATGAATGAGCCTCGGCACACCCTCCCGGCTTTTGAGGTTTATTGTGCGGCGTTCTTCCACGGAAAATCGCGCATATTTTTCCAGCACCTGCGGGGGCGGCACCAGCGTATACTGATAACCGATCTTCGCGACCATATCGCCTTCGGCCTTGGCAAGACGCAGCCGTGCGGCATGCAGCCGGCGCGGCAGGCCGAGCACCGTCTGTTCTCCCATCAGATGCCCGTCCTTTGCTGCAACCAGCGATAAGAGAAGCGCGTTCGCCTCAGCATATTGGCCGTTATTCTGCAACTGACGCGCATCGTTCAGCTTGGCGTCGTAATATTTCTTGTCGGACATGGATCCTCGTTCGAAAGCTCCCGTCAGCATATTACGAAACAAGCGCGGTGGGGCAAGTCGCAGCATTTCGGAAGCCGGCTTCAAATTTGCTAAAGAATTCGATGTTTCAGAAGGATAGACAGACAACAAACCCTGCGATAACGTTGCTTTAAGCCCTCCCGAGCAATTGTCACAAGGCAACGATAAAGAGGCGGCAAGGAACCCTTTGGCATGAGCGCAGGCGCAGATTTGCTCCGTATCGAAAATCTGCAGGTCTCGTTTTCTCTCATGGGTGGAACGATCGATGCAGTCAGGGGGGCGAGCCTCCGCATTCTTCCGGGAAAAGTAACCGCATTGGTCGGTGAATCCGGCTCCGGAAAATCCGTCATTGGCCAGACGATCATGGGCATCCATCCCAAGACCGCTCGTGTGAATGGCCGCGTGCTGTTCACCGATCCGGAAAACACTGCGGGCGGTCCCGTCGATCTTTTGCAATTGCCCAAAGACGGCCGCGAAATCCGCGCCATCCGTGGCAACCGCATCGGGCTGATCTTTCAGGAGCCCATGACCTCGTTTTCGCCGCTGCACACCATCGGCAACCAGATTGACGAGGCGCTCAGAATCCACAGCATCCTTTCGCCGGCGGAACGTGCGGAAAAAATGTATGAGACACTCGATCTCGTCGGGTTTTCGAACCCGAAGAAGGTCGTGAACATGTATCCTTTCGAGCTTTCAGGCGGCATGCGCCAGCGCGCCATGATCGCCATGGCGCTGATCTGTCGTCCCGCGCTTCTGATCGCCGACGAACCCACGACAGCGCTTGATGTGACCATTCAGGCGCAAATCCTCAAGCTGCTGCGTGACCTGCAGAGCAGGCTGAATATGAGCATGCTGCTCATCACCCATGACCTCGGCGTGGTGGCGAACATTGCAGATGAGGTTGCCGTGATCTATCAGGGCGAGATCATGGAAGCCGGCACGGTCGATGATATCTTCAAATCGCCAGCCCATCCCTATCTCAAGGGTTTGATGGCAGCCGTTCCGCATTTCGACATGAAGCCGGGCGAGAGGCTGAAGGCGCTACGCGAAATCAACGTCGACCATGAAAGCCTGGTGGGCAAGAAGACCGCGACGGTCAACAAAACCCCTGGTCCGCTTTTGACCGTGGACAATATCAGCAAGACGTTCACGACGCGCAAATCGAGCTGGTTCCGCAAAGGTGACGCCAGCGCAACCAAAGCGGTAAACAGCGTCAGCTTTGAGATCCGTCGTGGAGAATGTCTGGGACTGGTCGGCGAAAGCGGCAGCGGCAAGACAACCGTCAGCAAAATCCTCATGCGCGCCGTTCGCCCGGATCAGGGTTCCGTCACCTTCCACCGTCCGCAGGGCGATATCGATGTCCTCAACGCCCGGGACGATGACCTGAAAGAGCTCCGGTCGAAGATACAGATGGTCTTTCAGGACCCGATATCCTCGCTATCGCCGCGCATGACCGTGGGAAACATCCTAAGCGAGCCGCTGGAAATCCACGGTCGGGGTGATGCGAAATATCGCTCCGAAAAAGTGCGCAACCTCGTCAGGGCCATCGGGCTTGGGGGAAAGCGCGCTGAACCGTTATCCGCACAGTTTTTCGGGCGGGCAAAGACAACGTATCGGCATTGCAAGAGCCCTCGCACTTGGCCCGGAACTGCTGATCTGCGACGAACCCGTCTCCGCTCTCGATGTTTCCGTGCAGGCGCAAATTCTCAATCTGCTGAAAGATTTGCAGCAGGATCTCGGGCTTACCTACCTCTTCATCTCGCATAATCTTGCGGTGGTGGATTATATGGCCGATCGCGTGGCGGTCATGTGCGAGGGCCGCATCGTGGAGCTGGCGCCACGGGAAATCCTGATGCGCGCTCCGGTGCATCCCTATACGAAATCCCTGCTGGCCGCCGTGCCTTTCCCCGATCTCGACCGTCCGCTCGATTTCCGCACCATCGGCAAGATCAGTGCGACGGGCAAATTCGACTGGGGCAAACAGTTCCGCGACGAGGGGGATGGCGAGATGGTATCGGCCGATCTTGGGGAGGGCCATTTCGTACTTGCGAACGGCAATGCCGACATGCGGGAGCTTCGCCCTTGATCACGCGTCGCACCGCTCTCGCTCTCTTGGCCTCCGTCTTTGTGCCGGCTGATGCGCGGGCCTCCTATACCGACCCCACCTATTTCAAGGAAAAGCGCGAAAAGGGCGAATTGCCCGACATCGCCGAGCGCCTGCCGAAAAACCCGCGCGTCATCGACATGAAGGCACTTGGCCGAGAGCCGGGGAAACATGGTGGATCGGTACGTATGCTCATTGGCGGCCAGCGCGACATTCGCCTGATGCCGATCAGCAGCTATGCCCGCCTTGTCGGTTACGACGAAAAATTCGAGCTTCATCCGGATATTCTGGAAAGCTACGACGTACAGGAAGAACGCATCTTCACCTTCAGGCTGCGCGAAGGCCATAAGTGGTCCGATGGCAGTGATTTCACGTCAGAGGATTTCCGCTATTTCTGGGAAGATGTTGCCCTCAATAAGGAAATCCACAAGGGCGGTCCGCCGATCGAGCTTCTGGTCAATGGCAAACCGCCCCAGATCGAGGTCGTTGACCGGCTGACCGTGCGATACACCTGGGACGGCCCCAATCCGGATTTTCTGGCGAAACTGGCGGCCGCCTCGCCGGCGCGGCTGTTCTTGCCTGCCGCCTATATGAAACAGTTCCACATCAAATATCAGACGGCGGAAAAGCTCGCCAAGCTGATCAAGAAAAACAAGACAGACGACTGGAGCGGGCTGCATATCAAGATGTCGCGGCAGGTGCGTCCCGAAAATCCGGATCTGCCGACGCTCGATGCCTGGCGTAACACCACCGCGCCGCCGGCCGAACAATTCGTGTTCGAACGCAACCCCTATTATCACCGCGTCGATGAAAACGGCCTGCAACTGCCCTATCTCGACCGCTTCCTGCTCAACGTCACCTCGTCGGATATCATCTCGGCCAAGACGGCGTCGGGCGATAGCGACCTGCAATATTTCGGCCTCGATTTCGCTGATTACACTTTCCTGAAGGATGCTGAAAAGCGCTTCCCCCTGAAAGTTAACCTCTACAAGCGCTCCCAGGGCTCGCGCATCGCGCTGCTGCCAAATCTCAATTGCGCCGACCCGGTCTGGCGCAGCGCTTTCCAGGATGTGCGTGTGCGCCGCGCGCTCTCGCTCGCGATCAACCGGCACGAAATCAACATGGTCTGTTTTTACGGGCTCGCGAAGGAAAGCGCAGATACCGTACTGCCGGAAAGCCCGCTTTACCGGCAGGAATTTGCGGACGCCTGGAGCGCTTTCGACCGCGCAACGGCCAACAGGCTGCTCGATGAAGCGGGTCTCGACAAGCGCGACAGTGCCGGCCTTCGGCTCCTGCCTGATGGTCGACCCGCCTATATCATTGTCGAGACGACAGGCGAAAGCACGCTGGAAACAGACGTGATGGAGCTGGTGACGGATCACTGGCGACATATCGGCATTGCCGTTTCTGTCCGCCCCACCCAGCGCGATGTTTTCCGCAAGCGCGCCATGGGCGGAGAAGTACTGATGTCGGTGTGGATGGGTATGGACAATGGCGTGCCAACGGCCGACATGCTGCCTTCCGGCCTTGCCCCCACCGGTGACGACCAGTTGCAATGGCCGGTCTGGGGGATTCACTATCTATCCGGCGGCCGTGAAGGCAAAGAGCCCGATCTGCCGGAAGCGGCCCATTTGCTTGATCTTCTGAAAAAATGGCGTCGAAGCGTCACCGAGGAAGAACGTCAGGCAATCTGGCTGGAAATGCTTGGCGTCTATACGCAGCAGGTATTTTCCATCGGCATCGTCAACGGCGCGCTGCAGCCCGTCGTCCATGTCAAGCGCATGCGGAACGTGCCGGAAAAGGCGCTTTTCGGTTATGAACCCACTTCCTATCTCGGCGTCTACATGCCGGATAGCTTCTGGTATGACGGAGACGCCTGATATGCTGCGGTATATTCTGAAGCGCGTCCTCGTCATGATCCCGACGCTCATCCTGATCTCGATGCTGGTTTTCACCATCATCGAACTGCCCCCGGGCGATTATTTCGAAAGCTATGTCGCTGAGCTGCGCGCGATGGGCGAAACGGCAAATCTTGCCGAAATCGAGGAACTGCGCGTCCGTTACGGCTTCGATCAGCCGGCCCCGATCCGCTATTTCCGCTGGGCGACCGGCATGCTTGTCGGCGATTTCGGTTATTCCTTCGAATATCAGCTACCCGTGAGCGACGTGGTGGGAGATCGCCTGTGGCTGACGGTTCTGGTTTCCTTCGTTACCATCATTGTCACCTGGCTGCTGGCTTTTCCAATCGGCATCTATTCCGCCACGCATAAATACAGCTGGGGCGATTACGGGCTAACCTTCCTCGGCCTGCTCGGCATCGCCATCCCCAACTTCATGCTGGCATTAATTCTGATGTACTTCGCCAACATATGGTTCGGCATCTCCATAGGCCATCTGATGGACCGGGAATATCTGAACCAGGCGATGAGCTGGGCGAAGTTCAAGTCGATCCTTGAGCATATCTGGATTCCCGTTCTCATCATCGGAACGGCGGGCACGGCCGGCATGATCCGCCGCCTGCGCGCCAACCTTCTGGATGAATTACAGAAGCAATATGTGGTCACCGCCCGCGCCAAGGGCCTGCACCCTTTCAGGGTATTGACCAAATATCCGCTGCGCATGGCCCTGAATTTTTTCATCTCGGATATCGGCTCGATCCTGCCTGCCATCATATCGGGCGCGGAAATTACCGCCGTCGTCCTGTCGCTCGAGACCACCGGCCCCATGCTCATCCGGGCGTTGCAAAGCCAGGACATGTATCTGGCGGGTTCGTTCCTGATGTTCCTTGCGTTCCTGACGGTGATCGGCGTTCTGGTGTCGGATATCGCCCTTGCCATACTCGATCCGAGAATCCGCTTCGGAGGTGGTAACGTCAAATGACTTCATCCATTCCGAATCCCGGCGAAGCCCTGCCGCACTATGTCTCGACCGCGCCCTTCGACCCGTCGCTGATCGAACCCAACACGTCTGGCATGGCGGCCTTCAGCAAAGCCTCGCAGTTGAAGCTCATGTGGTGGCAGTTCCGCCAGCACAAGATCGCGGTGTGGTCCGGCGCCTTTCTGGTGGTGCTTTACCTTTCGATTCTGATCTGCGAGTTCCTCGCCCCCTATAATCTCCACACACGCAATATCGAACACATATACGCCCCGCCCCAGGCCATCCACCTCTTCAATGACGGGAAATTTGTCGGCCCCTTCGTGTATGGCCGTGAAATGACGCTCGACATGGAAAATCTGAGGCGTGTCTACCGGGACGTGCCGACCGATATCCACCCGCTGCGTTTCTTCTGCAAGGGTGACACCTATCGTTTCTGGGGCATGTTCGAGGGCAGAACCCATCTCGTTTGCCCGGCAGAAGGCGGTGAACTGTTCCTTCTCGGCACCGACCGCCTCGGACGTGACGTGCT
Source organism: Agrobacterium sp. SORGH_AS_0440 (assembly GCF_031453135.1). Taxonomy (NCBI): domain Bacteria; kingdom Pseudomonadati; phylum Pseudomonadota; class Alphaproteobacteria; order Hyphomicrobiales; family Rhizobiaceae; genus Agrobacterium; species Agrobacterium sp. SORGH_AS_0440. The sequence goes on from NZ_JAVIYR010000002.1 coordinate 2,453,462, forward strand.
GTCCCGTATCATCTACGGCGCGCGCATTTCACTGACCATCGGCCTCCTCGGCGTCGCCATGAGCTTCGTTCTCGGCATTGTGATCGGTGGCCTGGCGGGATATCGCGGCGGCACGTTTGACCTGATTGTCCAGCGCATCATCGAGGTCCTGCAATCCATTCCCAGCATTCCGCTATGGCTGGCGCTCGCGGCCATCATGCCGGTAACCTGGAGTCCGATCCTCGTTTATCTCGGCATCACCATCATTCTCGGCATGCTGGACTGGACCGGGCTAGCGCGCGCCGTGCGTTCAAAGCTACTGGCGTTGCGCGAGGAAGACTATGTTTTGGCTGCGCAATTGATGGGAGCGGGCACACCGCGTATCATTGGCCGACATCTTATTCCGGGCTTCATGTCCCATCTTATCGCCTCGGCCACCCTGACGATACCGGGCATGATCCTTGGCGAAACAGCGCTCAGCTTCCTGGGCCTCGGCCTGCGCCCCCCGATCACAAGTTGGGGAATTCTGCTCACGGAGGCGCGCAGCGTCAGCGTCATTGCGCTATATCCCTGGCTTCTCATCCCGACGATCCCTGTCGTTCTCGTCATTCTGGCCTTTAATTTCTTCGGTGACGGACTACGTGATGCTGCGGACCCCTTCAGATAAAATGGAATACACCTTGATAAACTGCCCTTCCGAAGCCGCCTTCATCGTGAAAGGCAAAAAGAGGTGTGGCCCATGAGCTCCCGTTTGAACGACGCGCGCATTCTCATGTACAGCCACGATTCCTTCGGTCTCGGCCATCTGCGGCGGTGTCGCACCATTGCGCATGCCCTGGTGGAGGATTATCGCGGTCTCAACGTCCTCATCATTTCAGGGGCTACCATTGCAGGTGCCTTCGATTATCGCGCCCGCGTCGATTTCGTGAAAATTCCGAGCGTCATCAAGCTGCGCAATGGCGAATACACCTCGATGGACAGGCATATCGATCTTCAGGAAACGCTGAAGATGCGCCGGTCCATCATCTACCATACCGCCGAAAGCTTCCAGCCTGACATCTTCATCGTCGACAAGGAGCCGATGGGCCTTCGCGGCGAGGTGGAGGAAACACTCGCTTATCTCAAGGGACAGGGCACCAAGCTCGTTATCGGCCTGCGTGATGTCATGGATGCGCCGCAACTGCTCGAGGCGGAGTGGAAGCGCAACAACGTCATGACCAAGATCGGCCAGTTCTATGACCATGTCTGGGTCTATGGCCCGCCGGATTTCCACGATCCGTTGACAGGGCTCGACGTTCCGCAGACGGTGCGCGACAAGATGGATTTCGTGGGCTTTCTTCAGAGATCGAAGACACAGGCGGAGACCGCAGCGCATCGGCCGGAAGGCGATTATCTTCTCATCACCACAGGCGGCGGTGGCGACGGCAGTGAATTGATCGATGACGTCATCAACGCCTACCGACATGACCCGGAGCTGACGCACAAGGCGCTGGTCGTGCTCGGCCCTTATATGCCGGCGGATCAGCGCCAGCGCTTCATGAGCAGCGTGGCCGATATACCGCACATCGAAATCATCGAATTCGACAATCGCATGGAAGATCTCGTCGCTGGCGCACAGGCCGTGGTCTCCATGGGCGGCTATAACACCGTCTGCGAAATATTGTCCTTCGACAAACCCGCACTCGTCGTGCCCCGCACGGTGCCGCGGGAGGAGCAGCTTATCCGCGCCAGCCGCGCATCGGAGCTGGGTCTTTTCGACATGCTCCTGCCGGAAGATGCCGAGAACCCCGCCAAGATGGCGGCCGCCCTCAAAGCCCTGCCGCACCGCGCGCCGCCATCCGTCAATTCGTGCGGGCTGAAGCTCGACGGGTTGGAAAACATATCACGCAGGATTGCCGAATGGCTGCCGCCCGAGGGCGACAAGACGCCGATCACGCTCAGCGCGTAACCCGGCCTCGGCAACCAACGTTCAGAAGAGACGCGCGCAACGTGACTGATGCAAAAAAAATCGTGGTGCTCCTCAAGGGCTATCCGCGCCTGTCCGAGACTTTTATCGCCCAGGAATTGCTGGGGCTTGAAAAGGCCGGGCTGAAGCTCGAACTCATGTCCATGCGCCGGCCAACGGATAAGAAACGCCATCCCGTTCATGATGAGATCAGCGCGCCCGTCACCTACCTGCCGGAGTATCTGCATGAGGAACCTCTGCGTGTGCTGAAAGCCCTGTGGGGATGTCACAAAAAGCCGGGCTTCACCAAGGCGCTTCGCCAGTTTCTCAGCGACCTGCCCCATGATCTCAGCCGCAACCGCTTTCGCCGTTTCGGTCAGGCGGCCGTGCTGGCCAATGAATGGCCGGAGGATGCCGGGTGGCTGCATGTGCATTTCATTCATACGCCCGCCTCAGTCGCGGCCTATACCCATCTCATCACGGGCACGCCTTGGACGATTTCGGCCCACGCCAAGGACATCTGGACCTCCAGCGATCGTGACCTTGCCGCCAAGCTGCAAAGCGCTCGCTGGGCCGTGACCTGCACTGCCGGCGGCTTTCGGCATCTGCAGACCCTTTCCGGGGTGAGGCAGAACGTGCATCTGAGTTATCATGGCCTCGATCTCACGCGTTTCCCGCATTTCGACACGCCGCGGCCGGCGAGAGACGGTTCAGATGCCGAGGATCCGGTCAGGATTTTGAGTGTCGGCCGTGCGGTCAAGAAAAAGGGAATCGATATTCTGTTGCGCGCGCTCGCCTCGCTGCCACGCAATATCCATTGGCGCTTTACCCATATCGGCGGCGGGGACGAATTGGCTGCGCTGAAAAAACTCGCGGACGAACTTGGCGTCTCCGACAGGGTCGTCTGGACGGGAGCCATGGACCAGAAGCAGGTGCTGGAGAATTACCGGCAAGCGGACCTCTTTGCCCTTGCCTGCCGCATCACCAGCGATGGCGACCGCGACGGTCTTCCCAACGTGCTGGTCGAGGCTGCGAGCCAGGCGATGACCTGCATCTCCACCAACATATCGGGCATTCCGGAGTTCTTCGTCAGTGGTGAAAACGGCCTGCTCACAGAGCCGGAAAATCCAGCGGCCTTCGCAGAAGCCCTGCGCTTGGCTATTACCGATCCGCAATTGCGCCAGCGACTTGGCAACGCCGCCGAAAACCGTGTGCGCACCGCCTTCGATCATCGCACCAGCATTGCCGAACTCAAGACGCTCTTCGAGACCGAATGGGAAAAGACACCATGACCGAGATGGAAAAGCGGCCCTGTGTTTTCTTTTATGTCCAGCATCTTCTTGGCATCGGCCATATAGCCCGCGCCAGCCGCATCGCCAATGCCCTTCAGGCGGATGGCTTCAACGTGGTTCTGGTGACGGGCGGAACGCCTGTCCCGGGATTTCCGGGTGAAGGCATCCGTCATGTCGAATTGCCGCCGATTGCCGTCAGCGATGGCAGTTTTACCGGCCTGGTCGACAGTGCCGGCAAACCGGTGGATGACGACTTCAAGAGGCTCAGGACCGATATGCTGATCGGTGCCTATCATGGCGCCAAACCCGATATCGTCATCATCGAGGCTTTTCCCTTCGGCCGCAGGCAGGTGCGGTTCGAACTGCTTCCGCTTCTCGATGAGATCGAGGATAGCGAACCGCGCCCGCTCGTCATGGCGTCACTGCGAGATATATTGCAGGAAAAAACCAAGCCGGGCCGGGATGAAGAAACCGTCTCGCTGGTAAAGAAACATTTCGACGCCGTGCTCGTGCACGGCGACCCGGATTTCGCCCGGCTGGAAGATACCTTTCCCCTCGCCAGCGAGATACGTCAGCGTATTGTCTATACCGGCCTGGTGGCCCCGCTTCCACCGCCGGAACCGGTCGAGAAATTCGATATTGTGGTCTCCGCCGGCGGCGGCGCTGTCGGTGCGGCCCTTGTCCGGGCCGCCCTTGAGGCCGCGCCGCTGCTGGACGGTATCAAGAGCTGGTGTCTCATCACCGGTCCCAATATGCCACAGGCGGATTTCGATGCGATATTGGCTGCAGCACCGGAAAATATCTCCGTTTTCCGCTTCCGCAAGGATTTCGCGAGCTTGCTCGCCGGCGCGCGCCTTTCGGTATCACAGGCCGGCTACAACACCGTCTGCGATATTCTTCAGGCAAAATGCCGTTCGCTCCTCATCCCTTTCGCGGCCGGCGGTGAAACCGAACAGAGCGCCCGTGCGGAGCGGCTGGCCGGGCTTGGGCTTGCCCATGTGCTGGAAGAGAAAGATATTTCGCCAGCCTCCATGGCCGAAGCGATCAAGGCGGCGCTCGTCCTGCCGCCACCCGGTACGGTCCACCTCAATCTCGATGGCGCCGCCGGGACGGCTAGGACGCTGCATCGGCTTTATGATGAGCGGTAAGGATCGCCTTTAGTTCACGCACCGCTGCCTCATCCGTGACTTTGCGCCCCGCCCCGGTGAAACCGAGCTTCGCCACGCGGCTTTCCGGATCATAGTGAGGAACGGCGGAACAGGATGCGTGGATTTCGGTGATTGGAAGCCGGTCAAGCAGCGTCTGCACGCTTTGCGGACGCACGCCTGCACCCGGCATGATGGCGATCCGCCCGGCAGCGACCTCCGACAAGCGGGCCAGAGTGTCCACCCCTTCCAGCGCTGAACGTGCGCCGCCGGAAGTGAGAATTCTGGAAAAGCCCAGCGCAACGGCGGCCTCGAGGGCTTCATCCATGGCGGGAACGACATCGAAAGCCCGGTGAAGCGTCACATCCAGACCGTTGGCATGACGACGCAGCTCTTCGAGCAGCGGGAGATCGAGGGAGCCGTCCTCGCGCGATGCACCGAGCACCACGCCGGAAAGGCCCGCGGCGCGCGCCGCATCTATATCGCGTTTCATCACATCCGCTTCATCACGCGTGAAAACGAAATCGCCGGCGCGTGGCCTGATCATCACGCTGACGGGCAACCCATAAGCCGCAGCGCGGTGCATAAAGCCGACAGACGGGGTGACCCCGCCGCCGGACAGTGCCGCGCAAAGTTCGATACGGTCTGCCCCGCCTCTCACTGCGGCTTCCAGGCCGGCCACATCGTCTACGCAAATCTCGAGAATCATCATAGCCTCTTTCATTCGATGGCGGTTACCTGCGGCGACCGATCCCATCAAGGGCGTAGAGCATATAAACCCCGCCAATCCCGACGATCGCCCCGAGGATCGACGTTCCCGAATAATTGGAGACGAGCGTGCCAAGCGCAAAAATCAGGGCGCCCAGACCCGCTCCAAGAAAAATATTGACGGCGATCAGCGAACTGCCGAGGCCCGGCCGGTCCGCGATCAGTTCCTGCAGGTAGGTGATGGGTATGCTGATGATCGCGGCCGCCCCCAGTGCGCTGATGACGGTCTGGGCATAGATATGCCACGGCGCCGATGCGAGCCCCTGCAGGATCAGGTAAACAGCGTAAAGCAGTGCGCCCGCGGCAAGCGTCAGGGTCTGGGGCACCTTCTTTTCTATCCAGCCCCACAGCAAGATGAAAACGATTTCCAGCGCGGCGACGATACCGGCGACGATGCCGATATCGGCCACCGTACCCCTGGCCTGGCCGGTAATGATGAGGGAGCGCACGGAATCGTTCAAATGCAGCATCGAGCAGATCAATGCAATGGCGACGATCCGAAGCAGCACCCGACGCGATCCGATTTCACCAAGCGAGGCGCGCAGGCCAAAACGCGCTTCGGTACTGGCCGAGGCGGGCGTGGCGGCGCGCGGCAGGCAGAAGGCCACCAGCAGAAAACAGACGAGCGCGCAGATGCCCGAGAACAAAAACGCGGTCAGCATGTTTCCGGAATTCACCAGAAATACCCCCACAAGCCCCGGCACCAGCACCCAGGAAAGCGAGATCGTCGCCCGCATGATGGAATTCACCGCGATCATCTCGCCCGTCGAAAGATTGCGGGCGTCGGCGCGCACATGCGCAAAGATCAGCGAATTCATCGCGCCGAAAATTGGCAAAAGCACGAGTTTGGAGGCCGCAAAGGCAGTGGCATTACCGGCGAGATACACCAGCAGGTAACCGCTGACACCGAACAGCGCAATATAGAGCATTGGCTTGCGATATTCACCCAGCCTGTCAGCGACGATGCCCATCAGCACACTGGCGCTGACATTGATGACGGCGGCAAACAGCATCAGCAGCGAATAGACGGTGTTGCTGAGCCCGATTTCGCGAATGCCGATCACCGCCTGATAGGGCGCGGTCGCCGCATTCGAAAATCCGAAGAACAGGATGGCGAGCGCCCCGATGCGGATCGACGGATTGTTGATGACGATGGAAAGAGCCGACGGCATGGATGTTCGCCTGAGATGATCCGGCAAAGCCAGATCGCTGGATTGAAGCTACCGGACCGCTGTCATCGCCAGCGGACCGAAAGGGTAGGATTCGGGATATAATCGAAGTGCGGCTTCCAGGGATAAAAATCGCCCTCCCGACGGCGATTGGGAAGATTTTCAATATCCTGATTGATTACACCCTCCGTCAACGCCATGAGGTTGGGATTGGCGATCGGCGCAAGCTCCGGCGACAGGTAACCGGATTTCACCACCAGAAGCCGCACGTCCTTCGGATCGAAGCCAAGACGGGTGAAATCCGAAATCATGTGATAGGGCCGGCGACGGGCCGCCAGAATGACCGTGATTCCGCCGATGGCGATCACAGCCTGCCGCTGATCTGCCGCACCGGGATCGTCCAGTGTCACAACCTCGGCTTCAACGGTGACGGACGGGCTCTTCGGATCAAGACTTCCGCCGATCTTCAGGGAAAGGATCGCGCCTTCGCCCGCCGCAAAACAGGCTTCGACCGCAGGCCTGTCGGTAATGCCGCCCAGCAATGCCCCCTGCCAGTCACGCGCAAGCAGCGCCGCCAGAACATCGGCGCGATCGCCCACCCCGCCGCCAGTGGGGTTATCGCCCGAGTCCGCCAGGATGATCGGCCGGGTGGTCGTCGTTTCCGCAATATCCAGAATTTTCGCGAGCGGCTCCGTCACAGGACCGAAATGAAAATCCTGCCGGGCGTCCCAGTAGGATTGCGCGATCTCGGCCGCAATTGCCTGTGCGGCCGCTTTATCCGTTCCCGTCACCACGGCGCAAGCGGTCGCTCTCGGTTCATCCGCCCAGACGTAGCCGATCATGAAATTCGCATCCCAGATGCCAGGGCGGGCGTCATGATCAGGAAGGAAAGCATAAAGGCTCCTGGCCGGCTCGTCTTCCGTGGAAGTCTTCTCGCCGGGCAGCAGAACGGGGATTTTCGCCCAGGCGATACCGGGTCTTGTCCCTGTCTCCAGGGCCCTGATCAACATCGTCCAGGCGCGCACCATCGTCTCCCGCACATCGATATGCGGCGCAGTTCGATAGCCGGCAAATATGTCGAGTTGATCGATGATCGTCTGGCTGACATTGCCGTGCAGGTCGTAGCTCGCGGAGATGACGACATCCGGTCCGACCACGGTGCGGGCGCTTGAAATCCAGTCGCCCTCCGCATCGTCCATGCCTTCAACATTCATCGCGCCATGCATGGCGAGATAAAGTCCGTCCAAGGGCAATGAGGCTTTCAGACGCTCGAGGAATTCCCGCTTGAAAGCGTCGTAGGCCGGGCGCGACACCGGACCGCCCGGCACCGCCCGGGCGTGCAGAAGCGGCAGCACCTCCGCTCCGCCTTCGGCGAGAAAGTTGAAATATTCGGCCTCCAGCAACTCCGCGCCGCGAAAGACGCGAAAATCCTCCTGCCCCATCAACACCGGCGAGTAGGTGCTGCACTCGGTATGGATTCCACCAACGGCAATACGCATGTCACCTTCCCCTCAATACACCGGACTAAAGGGAACGATGGCCGCAAAACGCAACCAATCCTTCTGCGCCTTCGGTGTCCAGGCCGCCTCGGCAATGGCCGGTAGCCGCGGGAAGACCAGATGGTTGAAATAGGCGCGGTTGAGGAAATGTTCTGACCAGATGCAGGCCTGAACGCCCTTCATCCTCTCCTTCAACTCCTCTGGAAAATCACCGATCGCCTCATAAGAGTAGGTGTGGGAAGGTGGAACGGTGCCGGCCCAGCTGGCACCCGGCTCCTGCCAGGCTTCGTCCTGAACCATGTCGAGATAATAGGCCTGCCCCGGGGTCATCACCACATCGTAACCCTGCCTTGCGAGTTCAAGGCCGACCTCCGGCTTCTGCCACGCCATCAGCAATGTTCCTGCGGGGTCGACGCCGCCGCCGTGCGAAACCTCGTCCCAGCCGGCCAGCTGACGGCCGCGCTCGTGCAACATGGCCTGAATGCGTTTCATAAAATAGGACTGGATACCGAAAGTACCATCCAGTCCCTCCTTTTCCATCAGCGCCTTGGCGAGTGGCGAGGCGAGCCAGGATCCGTCCGCAACCTCATCGCCGCCGATGTGGATGAGCCGAGACGGGAACAGCTCCACCATCTCATCGAAAACCTTGCCGAGGAATTCGTAAGTGAGTTCGATGGCCGGATTGAGCGCGTTGTTAGGATATCCCTGCACGGAGCGATAGCTGTCAGGGGCTTCCTGCCCGTCCGTCAGTTCCGGATAGGCGACGAGGGCAGCCGTACTATGGCCGGGAATATCGACTTCCGGCACGATTTCCACATTCAGCGCCGCCGCATGGGCAACGACCATGCGCACATCGTCCTGGGTATAATAACCGGAGACCGGTTCCGCGCCGTTGCCAAGCTGCGGCAGAAGCGGCGCATCCGGGCCGCGTGTGGCGCCGACCGTGGTCAATAACGGATAAGCCTTGATTTCAAGACGCCACGCCTCATCATCCGTCAGATGCCAGTGGAAGCGGTTCATGCGCAGCCATGCAAGAATATCGATGAGCCGCACGACATCCTGCGTCGGATAAAATTGCCGCGAGACATCCAGGTGGCAGCCCCGCCAGCTATAACGCGGCGCATCGCTGATTGTGCCGGACGCGGGAAAACGGAACCTCGGATCGAGACGCGCGCCATGCAGCAATTGCGCCAGAACCGTCAGGCCATACTGCAGCCCGGCAGCGGCCGAGTATTCCACGACAACAAAGTCAGAGGAAAAGGAAAGGCGATAACCTTCCGCCTCCAGTCCGCTATGCTGTTTGAAGTGCAGGGCCTTTCCCTCATGCACAGGGGCGAGGCTGAAGGGCACGTGCCCGACGGCAAATAGCCTGCGGAACAGCGAAAGCACGGTTTCCACCGCAAGGACTTCATTGGCCTCGGCATCTTCCGACGGGAAGAGCGCGACGGGAAAGCCGTCGCCGGGCTCGGCATCGATTTCGGCGGGCCAGGGCTGGATGGCAAAAGGCAGAACAAGCTTGCCTTCTGGAAGCAGCACCGGCGCCGGCTCGCTGTGACGCCCGTCCAACATCAGGTCCCCGACATCAACGGCGCGATGCGTGCCGTCGGCAAGGCTGATATAGGCGGATTTTGCACCATCCGTGCGATGCCGGGCGGGCCTCAGCAACCCATCGACGGTGAAACGCCAGGATTTGCCGGGTTCCAGCACGAAACCGGCAGGCGGCGCGAATTCATGGAAATTGGCGTTACGGCGCAGATAAACCGCATTGCCGCAAACCGGCTTGTCTACCGTCCGCGTCAGCGACGTGTAAACGATACGGAAATCCCTCAGCGGCTCTCGGGAAAGATTGATCAGCGTGAAGGTGAAGCCTCCGGATGCGGATTCCGCCAGTGGATGCCATGAATTTTCGAGACGATAGTTTGCGAGCGCCATGATGCTCCCCTTTATTGCGCATTTGACCCTATGAGAGGGCTCGGTCAGTAGTGTTCGGATTGCGAAAAAGTGCGGGCCAGCGGCGCCTGCCCCGCCGTGAGACCGCAATCGACCGGCAGGCACACGCCGCTGATGGCCGCCGCCTGCGGTCCCGTCAGAAAGGCGACCGCGTTCGCCACGTCTTCGGGTTTCACGATGCGCTGCAGCGGATACCAGCGCTTCGCCTCCTCGAAGACCTGGGGATTGGCAGCGGCCCGCACCTCCCACGCCTGGGTGCGCACGGTGCCCGGCGCGACAGCGTTGGAACGGATACCGAATTTCCCGTATTCGACGGCGATGAGTTTCGTCAGGTGGATCAATCCGGCCTTCGCCGCACTATAGGCTGGATGGCCAAAAACCGACATGCCGTTGACCGACGTAATATTGACAACGGAACCCTGTGTCCGCTTCAGCGCGTCTTCAAAAGCGCGAAAGCAGAGAAACGGTGCTTCGAGATTAAGGGCATTGTCCTGCCGCCATATTTCGGCGGTCGTGTCGTGCAGACTGACAGCCCTCGCGGCACCGGCATTGTTGACGAGTGTCGCCACATCGCCCAGCTCCGCGACGTCAGCCGCCAGCCTCGAAAGATCTGCAGGATCGGTGACATCGCAGGTTTTTGCAACGAAACCGGATCCGGAAAGCAGAGAAAGCGCATTGGAAAGGGCTTCAGCATCGATATCAACCAGCACCACCTTCGCATGGCTTTCAGAAAGCGCCGCGGCAATCGCCCGCCCGATATCACCTGCCGCGCCGGTCACGATGGCGAGCTGGTCTTTCCTGTCCTTCATCTCCTGCAACTCCCTTGAAGTTTCACGACCCCTGTTGCGGGGTCTCGGGCCGAGCAGCCCACGTTTTCATCATCCCACCTTCAGTCGCCGAGCAATTGCTTGTCATCCGAATCGCGATGCTCCACGAGCTGCTGCTTGATGTGACGCAACGTCACCATCGATCTTTGCCGGTGGTGATAAGCAGCAAGCGTCGCCAGAACATCGACGGCAGCCAGATAGGCGTAGCGCGATGAAGTCGGGCGGAAGATATTGTTTCCCTCGGGCACGTTGACACCCACCACCATATCCGCGGCCGCGGCAAGCGGCGTGTCGCTCTGGGTAAGCGCGATGGTGGTAACCCCCATGTCGCGAGCCAGCCTGAAACACTTCACCAGCTCCATGTTGCGGCCGGAAAAGGAGGAGCCGATAATCACGTCCTCCTTTCGGGCCGCGGCGGTCATCATCAGCTGCATGCTGTGATCGGCGCTGGTGGAGACACGCAAACCCAGGCGAAAAAGCCGGTTCTGGATTTCCGAAGCGATCATTGAGGAGTTGCCGCCCGCGCCGAAGGCATAGATCATGCCGCTATTGGCGATCTTGATCGCCGCTTCATCGGCAAGGGCAGGATCGAGCGTCCTGTGCAACAGGAAAAGTGCTTCCTGAGCCTTGGCAAGCACCTCTTCCGCGACGTCCGAGGGGCCGGTGCTGGACGGTTCGGAGGTGAGGTACCGGATACCGACATAGGCCGTCTTGGCGAGACTGACCTTGAAATCCGAAAAGCTCTGGCAGCCCAGCCGGCGGCAGAACCGCGTCACCGTCGGCGGCGACACTTCGGCGCGGGCGGCAAGTTCAATGATCGACGCATTGACGGCGAATTCGAAATCCGAAACCAGAATATCGGCAATCCGCCGCTCCGATTGCGAGAATTGTCCCCTGTCTTCCTGTATTCTTGCGAAAATATCCATGCTCACCGGTCTCCGTTCCGCCAAAACTTAAGGCTTGGCCCCGTTTCCGATGCACCCTAATCCAGGCCGCCCGTCAACCGAATAAAGCCGGGAACCGCCGTTGTTCCGTCCTCCCGAAGACACGCCTGACATCCTCGGCATGAAAACGGTTTTCTCTGTTGATTGGAAGATGAGCATATGCCAACAATAATCACCAGAGAAATTTCCAATTCCTGAAAATAATTTCAACAACGGACCAGAATCATGCGCGATCCCTTCCAAAACCCCTTCGCCGAAACCGACAGCGCCCGCCATTCCATCTGGGAGATGCTGGTAACGCGGGACATCGACGCTTTCCTTGCAGCCGACTGGTCCAGGGTAGCGGATGATTTCGTTGAAGACGGCTTCCTCGGCATCAATGCCAGTCGGGATGCAAATCCTGACAACTGGCGCCTGTCTTTCCCCTCCCTTGCCGCCTATCGCGACGAATGGCTGCGGCAGGCGAAGGATTTCCAAACCCAGCAATTTGCTGAAGACCCACGCCATGCGATCTTCACCACCACCACGCTTGAGGAAATCGAAGTGGAAGGCGAAACCGCGCTGGTTCGCAAGAAATTCGACGGCGGAATTCGCAGGGCCGATGGCGGTTTCGACGTCATGAAGTGGCAGACGCTTTATTACTGCCGGCTGCATGAAGGACGCTGGAAGATCAGCGGCTTTACCGGATACATGCCCAACCCCATGCCGTGATCCAACGGAGATGCTGGAGTTCAGTGAAGGCCGGGCCAAAAGCCCGGCGTTGTTTTTTCGCCCGGTGACGGACAAAAATCGCCGGACACCGATCGCATCAGGAAAAGCCGGGCGCGTTAGGACAGAGTGCATGGCCCGACTCCCAGCCGTTATTGTATCAGCTTGAGGACGGAAAGATCGACGCGCCGCTCGAGAGCAATGCCGCTTTCGTCGAACAGGTGACAATCCGATGCCTTGATGCCGGTGACGATGGGCTCGTCCACCACCACGGGTGCGGAGCCGGAAAGCAGCGCGCAATAATTTTCACCTGTCGGCGCGACGCCATAGGCAATCGTGTTCACACCGAGCCGCTCGATGACACTGGGAGCCACCTTGATGTTGAGGTCCGCCGGCTCGAGGCCGGTATGTTCGGGGCGAATGCCAAGCGTTAGCTGGGCGCCTTCCAGAGCAGCGCGAGGTTCCACCGGCACGGTGATCGTCTGGCCCTCATAAGCCACCGTTACACCCTCGGGACCGACGGATTTGCAGGTGACCTTCAGGAAGTTCATTTTCGGATTACCGATGAACCCCGCGACGAACAGGTTCGCCGGCTTATGATAAAGTTCGAGCGGCGCGCCCACTTGGGCGATTTCGCCGGCATTCAGCACAACGATGCGGTCCGCCATGGTCATGGCCTCCACCTGATCGTGTGTGACATAGATCATCGTTGCCTTGAGCGTCTTGTGAAGATTGGTGAGCTCGATGCGCATATCGGCGCGAAGGGCGGCATCAAGATTGGAAAGCGGTTCGTCGAACAGGAATATCTTCGGTTCACGAACGATGGCGCGACCGATGGCAACGCGCTGGCGCTGTCCGCCGGACAACATGCCGGGGCGTTGCTGCAGGCGCTGGTCGAGCTGAAGAATCTTTGCGACGCTCTCCACCTTGTCCTTGATCTTGCCCTCTTCCATCTTTTCGACGCGCAAAGGAAAAGCGATGTTTTCGAAAACAGTCATATGCGGATAGAGAGCATAGGACTGGAAGACCATGGCGATACCACGCTTGACCGGCGGCAGTTCATTGACCTTCACGCCGTTGATGACGACGTCGCCGCCGGAAATATCCTCAAGGCCGGCGATCATGCGCAGCAAAGTGGACTTGCCGCATCCCGAGGGGCCGACAAAAACGACGAACTCGCCATCCCTGATGTCGAGCTGAACGCCCTTGATGACTTCGAAATGTCCATAGTTCTTGCGGACGTTGTTGAGATAAAGCTGACCCAAGACTTGCCTCTCCCGTCAGCGGCCGAAATCTGGCCGCATTCAGAGACGTTCTGGACCATGAGGCGGAAACCGCGTCAGACCGGAACCGTTGAAAAACACGAGAAAGAGTAGCCACATGGGGCGGCGACCAATCTCACGGCGAAACGGACCGGTTGCGGGCATTACGCCCGCAACCGTTGCAATCGGATTATTTATATTGCTCGAGAGCGCCAGAAGCCTTCTTTGCCGCATCTTCCGGCGTTGCCTTGCCGGTAACGACAGACTGAACCATCTCGATCATCACGTCCTGGAAACCCTTGTAGTCCGTGAAGAGCGGCTCCGGCCCACCATAGGCGATACCGTCGATCAGCGGCTTCCAGAAGGGATCCTTCGCAACGAATTCGTCCACCTTGGCAGACGGACGCAGCGGGGTGAGGCCCGCGCCGCCCTGCAGCTCATATTCGCCCTGAGGGCCGGGCGACGTGATGAACTTCGCAAATTCCGTCGCCTTTTCTTCAACCCCGGTTCCCTTGAAGATCGCCAGGCTGTCGGTGATGAGCAGCGTGCCGGGACCCTTGGCTTCCGGGCCGAGCGGCAGGGTCGCGATACCCCAGTTGATCTTGGTTTCCTGCAGGCGTGTTGCGGCGCCCGAGCCGGCCTGGATCATGCCGACCTTACCATCGAGGAAGATGGCGCGGATTTCATTCTGCTCATAGGCCGTTGGGCCTTCCACGGAATAGGGCGTGATGTCCTTGTAGGCCGTCAGCGCCGCGACAACCTGCGGGCTGTCGACCGTGATCTTGTCGCCGTCGATCACCTTGCCGTTGTTGGTATAAACCCAATGCATGAACTGGTGCATGGTATTGTCGAAGGTCTTGGCGGGGAGGCCGTAACCGGCAATACCCGTCTTTTCCTTGATCTGCTTGGCGAAGGCTATTTCTTCAGCCCATGTCTTCGGCGGCACTTCGGGATCGAGACCAGCCTGCTTGAACAGGTCCTTGTTCCAGTAGAGCGCCTTGGTCGAGAATGCGACGGGAACGCCCCACTGCGTGTCCTCGAACGTCACCGTGTCGACGATGTTGGGGTAATAGCTCTTCTTTTCGTCTTCGGTCATCGGCACCGGAACGATCAGATCGTTCTGCGCGAACTGCTTCAGCGTGCGCGAACCGACATAGGCCATGGCGACGGGCGTGCCGGCAGCGGCAAGCGTTGTCGCCTTGTCCTGGCACTGCGCCCAGCCGACGACCTCGGGCACAACCTTCCAGCCCTCGTTCTTGCCTTCCCATTCCTTGATGTATTTTTCGTGGATCGGGTCCATCTTGTCGCCGCAATAGATCCAGCTGATCTCCTTGTCGGCCGCGTGCGCCGTCACCGTGGTAAGGGCAGTGGAACCGGCAAATGCGAAAGCGCAGAGCGCCAATCCGTAATGTTTCAGTGCCATAGGTAGTCTCCCGTTTTGGTGGTCGTTCCGGTTGTTGTTTATTTCACCGCGCCGGCGGTCAGCCCGCTGACGAGATATCGTTGCATGAAGAAGATCACGACCATGGCCGGCGCAATGCCGACGAAGCTGGCCGCCATCAACTCATTCCAGATGACTTCCTGACGACCGAAATAGGCGAAGAGGCCGATGGGCAGCGGCATATATTCGGTCTTGGAATTGAAAGTGAGCGCGAAGATGAACTGCTGCGCATAAGCGCCGATGAAGGTTGTGATGGAGACCACGGCGATACCCGGCATCGCAAGCGGCAGGATCACCCGACGGAAGGTGTAGAAGTAGCTTGCGCCATCCACATAGGCCGCCTCTTCCAGTTCCCGCGGGATACGCAGCATATAGGTGCGCAAAAGCCAGATCGCGGTCGGGATCAGGAAAGCGGCTCCGGGAATGATCATCGCCAGATAGGTGTTCAGCACACCCATATTGCGCATCAACCGGTAAAGCGGGATCAGGAGCACGGCGCCGGAGAACATGTTGATCGCCAGAAATGCACCGAGCAATTGCCCGCGGCCGCGAAACTGGAACCGGGCGAAGGCATATGACGCCGGAACCACCAGAAGCAGAACGATGATCGTGGAGATCGTCGAAATGAAGAACGAGTTGAAGACGTAGCGGGCAAAGCCCGGAACGCTGACCCACATGGTACGGTAGGCCTCGAAGGAACCGTTTGTCGGCCAGAACTTGTAAGGCGAGGAAAACAGCAGGCTGAGCGGTTTCAGCGAAACCAGGAATCCTTCGACGAAGGGCGCCAGCACGAAGGTCAGGAACACGGCGATACCGCAATAAATCCCGACAATTTCATACCACCTGTAGCGGTTGATCATCGCATTCTTGTCGGTCATCGGCTGGCCTCCTGCGAGATGCGGCTGGTAATGCGGAAGTAGAAATAGGTGAAGATCGACAGGAAGATGCAGATCAGCACGGCGCGCGCGGCACCCTCACCATATTTGTAAGAGCCGATCGCCGTCTTGTACGTGTCGATGATCATGGTCGTGGTCTGGCCGGTCGGTCCGCCCTGCGTCAGGATCCAGATGATATCGAAGGAATTAAAGGTCGAAATCAGCGAGATCATCGACATGGTAATCATCGCGGGCAGCATCAGCGGCAGCGTGATGCGGCGGAAGCGGTAGAGGCGGCTTGCCCCGTCTGTCCAAGCGGCCTCGTAGAGATCCTGCGGAATGGCCTGGATGGCCGCCAGCAGATAGAGCGTCACCATCGGCACGCCGATCCAGACGTCAGTGACGATCGTTGCCCAAAATGCCGTTCTGCCATAGGCGAGGAATGCGACCGGACCATCCACCAGGCCGAGGTTCTGCAGCACGCCGGAAATCATGCCGAACTGGCCGTTATACATCCAGCCCCACATGAAGATGCCGATAGCCATCGGCACGATCCATGGCGGCATTGTCAGGATGCGAAACAGCGCCCGGCCGGGAACGGCGGAGTTCAACAGCACTGCACCAAAGGTGCCGATGATCATCTTTATCGAGACGGAAAAGAACGTCCAGATAAAGGTCCGCGTGATGACATCGGCAAAAGTCGCGTTGAAGATCTTCTCGTAATTGATGAAGCCGACCCAATTTGTCGTTTTCCTGAGCGACGCATCGGTAAAGGACAGGATGAAGGTATCGACAAGCGGATAAGCAACGATAACCGTGATGTATAAAAGCGCCGGCAGAAGAAGGAGCCAGGCAAAGACGACAGCGCTGCGTTTCGCTTCCATCGCGCCGCCCCTCAAGCCGTTTTCACGGCGGGGGATTTCGGCTGCCCATGCAGGGCCAGATCGTATGCCTCCCAAACAGGCTTCAGATCGACCACCTTGCGGCCATGACGCGCTTCATCCATCGCAAGCGCCAGAATACCGGCCTCGATTGCGTCGAGCGCGGAAACCGGAAGCGGCGCGCCCTCTACGACATGGGCGATGACATCCTCCGCCATCTGCTCGTCCGCACCATAATGCTGCGAGAGCGTGGTTGCCGCCGAATAGGTCTTGGCCAGGGTCTTTTCATTGGTGCGGGCATTGTGCACGTTGAGAAAACCGCGAACGAAATCGCCCTCCGCCATGCCCTTGGCGCCGATGACGCAGAAACGGCGGAAATCATCGGGAACGTTGAGATTGGTATGGAAGGCAAGCGAAGCGCCGTTTTCATATTCGACGATCGCCGTCTGGTAATCGATGATGTCGCCGTCGCTGTCGAAAACCTTGTCGGATCCCATCCAGCCGCTCGGCTTGCGATGGTAAACCTCCATGTCGTTGATGCCATCATTCTGCGGCGCATTGGCCGGCGTGAAGCTTTTGCGCCCGCCAAAGCTCGATACGAAACGGGGTCGCGCGCCGACAACACCATTGTAGAGATCGAGATCGTGGCAGCATTTTTCGAGCATGAAGGAGCCGGAATAGTGCTCGTAACGCCGCCAGTCGCGCATGAAGAATGCGCCGTGATAGGGCGGAATATGCTCGGAAGCCTCGATGGAAACGACATCGCCAAGCTTACCTTCAGCCTGTGCGGCGCGCAGATCGCGGTAAAGCGGCGAATATCGCAGAACGAGACCCACCAGCAACCGCTCGTGACCATGCTTGTTGAGGAGCCGGGCAAGTTCGAGGCTTTCCTCGATGCTGACGACGATCGGCTTTTCGGAGAAGATGGTGCAACCCGCCTCAAGACCGATGCGGATATGGTCGAGATGCATGTGGTTCGGCGAACCGATCATCAGGAGATCGAATTTTTCATTGGCGATCAAGGCCTCGGGGCTGTCGTAAGCCTTGCCGGCCGAGATCCCCTTTTCCTTGAGACCCGGCAAGCCCGCCGGCGCCGGATCGACATAACCGACGATCTCGAAATCCTTGTCGATCTCATGAAAAACGTAGCCCAGATAACCGAGACGGAATCCGAGTCCGATAATTCCCACCTTCATGAACTTTGTTCCCTGCTCATTCGTAAATAATTTTCGCAGATTCAGCCAATTCTCCGCTGGCTATTCATTTATCTGCGATAATTTCCAACCATGATGAAATTAGTTTTCAAAACGGTCAAGCAAAATTCGATTTACTCTGGCAAGTCGCGGATATGAAACCCATTCTTCCAGGCCGGCAGGACGCGCAACAGCTATTCACCGGCAACCGATGCCAAAACAATACCAAAAAAATGCCAATCGTCTAGAGCAATTACAATGCTCAGAAAATTTTTTTGGTTAATGCGGAAATTTCGATCATAAGGCCTTAAATTGAGGCATTAGAACGAAAAAAGCTCCGATTAATAATACAAGTTCGCCAATGGTTCTATTTTGGTATTGCTGATCGCGTCTTGTGTGGTATAGCCAGAAGCAGCCATATCGGATTGTAACAGAGGTTATGGATGAACGGGGCAGCGCTTAATCTGGAGGATCTGCAATCGGGTGGCGGCCCGCTTTACCTAAAGCTGCGCCAGACGATTGAAGACGCCATCAATGGTGGCCGCCTGAAACATGGCGATGCCTTGCCGCCAGAGCGCGACATTGCGGAAAGTGCCTGCGTCAGCCGCGTCACGGTGCGCAAGGCTGTGGATGACCTCGTGCGCGACGGCCTCCTCGTCCGGCGGCACGGTTCCGGTACCTTTGTCGTCAAGCCGATCACCCGCATGCAACAGCCTCTGACCAAGCTCACTTCGTTTACGGAGGACATGCGCCGGCGTGGCATGACGGCGAGCACCCGCTGGCTGGACAGAGGCCTCTTTCACCCCACCGGCGACGAAATGATGGCGCTTGGCCTTTCACAATCGGCCATGGTGGCGCGGCTCACCCGTCTGCGCCTTGCCAATGACCAGCCGATCGCGCTCGAAGTCACGAGCCTGCCAGGCGATATTCTGCCCGACCCGCAACAGGTCGAAAATTCGCTCTATCTTGAGCTTGAGAAAAGTGGCATTCGCCCGGTGCGCGCCATCCAGCGCATCTCTGCCCGTAACCTTACCGATGAAGAAACCCTGCTGCTTGGCGTTCCGCCGGGCTCGGCAGCGCTTTCCGTTCAGCGAATGGCCTATCTGGAAAGCGGGCGCCTCATGGAAATATCCCGTGCGCTGTACCGCAGCGACGCCTATGACCTCGTCGCCGAACTGACGATGGGCCCCGAGTGACCACCAGTGATCAAGGACAGAAACAATGACAACCCTGATGCGCCAGGAAATCGATGAGATTCCCGATGCAGTAGCCCGCCTGCTCGACAATGCCAATTCGGACTTCCAGGAAGCCGGCGCCAAGCTGAAGGCCCGTGATCCGGCCGTTATCGTCACCATCGCCCGTGGATCTTCCGATCACGCCGCCCATTTCCTGAAATATGCCATCGAACTGCAGACCGGGCTTCCGGTCGCCTCGCTCGGCCCGTCGCTCGCCTCGATCTACCAGACGAAGCTGCGGCTGGAACGGGCGGCGGCCATTGCCGTTTCGCAATCGGGCAAGAGCCCGGATATCGTCGCCTTGGCGCAAAGTGCGCGCGATGGCGGTGCGCTCACTTTCTCGCTCGTCAACACCCTGCCATCTGCGCTTGGCGATGCCGCCGATCACGGCATCGATATACAGGCTGGCCCGGAAAAAGCCGTGGCTGCCACCAAATCCTTCGTCAACTCCATCGTTGCCGGTCTCGCGATCCTTGCCGAATGGACGGAAGACAACCTGCTTGCCAAGGCGATCAGCGCCCTGCCGCAGAATTTCGCCCGGGCCGTCGCCCTTGACTGGAGCCACATCGGCGAGGCCGTCAAGGGTGAGGAATCGCTTTATATGCTTGGCCGTGGTCCTGCCCTCGCCATCGCCGCAGAAGCCGCGCTGAAATGCAAGGAAACCTGCGAACTGCACGCGGAAGCCTATTCGTCGGCGGAAGTCATGCATGGCCCGGTTTCGCTGGTCGCGCCGAGATTTCCGGTCATCGCCTTTGCCGCCCGTGACCGCGCCGAGACCTCCGTGACGGAAATTGCCGCAAATCTCTCCCGCAAGGGCGCCAATGTTTTCGTTACATCCTCAAAAGGCAGCCCCGCCAAGTCCCTGCCCTTCGTGGAAACCAACCATCCGCTGACCGATGCATTGTTGTTGATCGCGCCGTTTTACGGCTTCATCGAGCAATTGTCGCGCCTGCGCGGCTTCAACCCGGATGCGCCGGTGGCGTTGAAGAAGGTGACGGAAACTCAATGAGCGGCATCAAGGCATTTGTCGGCGCCCGCATTTTCGATGGTGCCGCATGGCACGACGACAGGGTGCTCGTGACCGTGGATGGCCGTGTCGGCGACATCAGTGGCCGCATGTCCGCACCGGCAGAAGCCGAGATCATCGACGCGCCAGGATTGCTGATCACGCCTGGCTTCATTGACCTTCAGGTCAACGGCGGCGGTGGGGTGATGTTCAATAACCAGCCGGATGCGAAAGGAATAGCCCGGATCTGCTCCGCCCATGCGAAATTCGGCACCACGGCGCTGATGGTCACGCTCATCACCGACCGGCCGGATATCACATTGCGAGCCGCCGAAGCGGGCATTGACGCCCAAAGAGAAAGGGTGCCCGGTTTTCTCGGCCTGCATTTCGAGGGCCCGCATCTTTCGGTTGCCCGCAAGGGCACACATGATCCGGCACTGATCCGCAAAATGGAAGCGCCTGATCTGGCGGTGCTGACCGGATGCAAGGCAAAACTCCCCTTCGTGATGACGACCGTTGCCCCAGAGAATGTAACCTTGGAACAGGTCAAGGCGCTGGCAGAAGCCGGCATCGTCGTCAGTCTCGGCCACACGGACACAGGACTCGACATGGCGACTGCCTATGCCGAAGCAGGTGCTTCGATGGTCACACATCTTTTCAATGCCATGAGCCCGCTCGGTCATCGCGAGCCGGGGCTCGTGGGGGCGGCACTTTCAAACGGCAAGCTCGATTGTGGATTGATCGCCGACGGTTTCCATGTCGATCCGGCCGCGATCAGCATTGCGCTGCGCGCAAAGAATGGCCCGGCCCACATCTTCCTCGTCACGGATGCCATGTCGACTATCGGCACCGACGATGATGGTTTTGAACTGAATGGCAGGCGTGTCTATCGCAACGGCGGCCGGCTGACGCTTGAAGACGGTACGCTGGCGGGGGCGGATATCGATATGCTCTCCTGCATTCGCTTCATGCACGAAAAGCTGGACGCGCCGCTGGAAGAGGCCTTGAGAATGGCGTCCGCCTATCCTGCCGAGGCAATCGGCGCTTCTGGCAAAGGCAGGCTTCTGCCTGGTTTCGATGCGGATTTTGTCATGCTTACATCTGAACTTCAGATGCATTCGACATGGATCGGCGGAGATAAGATCCACGATGCCGCACGCTCCGGAGACTGAATCATGATCGTTTGTTTCGATATAGGCGGAACGACCATCAAGGGCGCGATTGCTTACGCTCCTGACGATATTCGCCCCGTGCCGCGCATCCCGACGCCAAAGACCAGCTTTGAAGACTTTGCTGCCGGCCTGAAATCCGTCATCGACAATAGTGGCGGCACACCCGCCTGCGTTTCGCTGTCGATTGCCGGCGTCATCGATGCCGACACCGGCAGGGCCACTGTCGCCAATATTCCAAGTATTCATGGCCGCGCGCTGAAGGACGAATTGGAACAGGCGCTGGGCCTTCCTGTCATCGTCTCCAACGATGCCGACTGTTTCGTGATGGCTGAATCGGAGATCGGTTCCGGGCGGGGCCATCGCGTGGTTTTTGGCGTCATCCTCGGAACCGGTGTCGGCGGAGGTCTGGTGATCGACGGCCGGCTCATCAACAGCGAGGGTGGCTTCGCCGGCGAATGGGGCCACGGACCCGTGGCTCCAACGCGGGCCGGCAACCCGCCGGTCGAGTTGCCTCGGTTCGAATGCGGCTGTGGCCTCACGGGTTGTGTCGATGCCATTGGCAGCGCCCGCGGCATGGAAAAGCTTCATATGCATCTCCACCGGCAGGACATGACCAGCGAGGAGATCATCGCAGCCTGGTTGGGCGGCAACCCGGACGCCGCAAGAACCATCGATATCCTTGTCGATATTCTCGCTTCGCCGCTGGCGATGGTGATAAACGTTACCGGCGCAACCATCGTGCCGGTCGGCGGCGGCCTGTCAAACTCCAGGGAACTGCTTGCCACACTGGATGAAGCGGTCAGAGCCCGAGTTCTCCGTCGCTTCGCCCGGCCGCTGGTCGTGCCTGCCATCTGCAGGATTGAACCGGGACTGATCGGCTCGGCCGTTCTCGGGCTGAAACATGCACGGGTGATCGAAGAGGCCTGAACGGACGCCTACACGCCACCGAAGGATCAACGGGTCAACTTCTCCCGTCGGAAACCGAGGCCGATCAAACGGCCGGCGAGATGGGCGAGAAGCGGAACGCGGGCAATGATGCGCACGAAAGCGGGGGGCCCTTTCGCCTTGCGGCTATCGCCCTGATCCTTCTTCCGGCTGCTGCGCATCATCAATTGCAGCTTTTGTGTCGCCTTTGTCGGAAATGAGCGCCGCGCTTCGATGGCCATCAATTCCCGCTCGCCTGGCTTTTCGCCCCGCGCAAGAACGGGAATGAGAATATTTGCGGCGGCAACGGCATCCTGAATAGCAAGATTGACACCGACGCCGCCAATGGGCGACATGGCGTGAGCCGCGTCACCGATGCAGATGAGGCCAGGCTTCCACCACCGCTTCAGCCGGTCGATCCTGACCGTCAGCAGATGCACATCCTCAAAGGTCTGAAGTTCGAGAAGCCGTTCCTGCGGCAGCGGGCGCACTTTCGCCACCGCATCGCGGAACGCTGCGATACCCTGAACCTTCATCTCGGCGAAGGTTCCGCGGCGGACCACAAAACCGCACTGCCAATAATCGCCGCGATCTATCAGGACGAAACCCTGCTGTGGGCCGGCATGCCCCATGGTTTCCGCCGGATCGCCCGGCTGCCTGGATAGTTTCATCCAGAGAACCTCCGTCGGCTGCCCGAAGCTTTCCACCACCAGACCTGCCTTGTCCCGCACGATTGAATTGCGGCCATCCGCCCCGATCACGAGCTCGGCATCGATCTCCAGCGGCCCGTCGGACGTATCCACCACGAGACCCGCAACAACGCCATCGCGCTCGCGCAGACCGGAGACACCTGCATTCATGAGCAGCGTGAAATTCTCATATTGCCCTGCCTTGCCGGCAAGAAAGCTTAGGAAATCCCATTGCGGCATGAAGGCGATGAAACGGTTTCTCGCAGGCAGCCGGGAAAAATCGGCGATGGTGACCATCTGACCCGCAATCTCGGCATGAAGTTTCTGCGCTCTCGTATGCGGCAGCGCCAGAAACTCCCGAATGAAGCCTAGCTGCTCGACAATATCGAGAGTGGAAGGATGAATGGTATCGCCCCGAAAATCGCGCAGGAAATCGCCATGCTTTTCAACGATGGTGATATCGATACCTGCTCTCGCAAGGAGGAGCCCGAGCATGAGCCCGGCAGGGCCAGCTCCGGCAATGGCAACCCTTGTGATGATCCGCTTCCGCTCTGGCATTTCGGCGTCAAGGCCCCCGGCAACCATACGATCCCCCACCACCATCAAGTCTTTTGCGCAGGTAAGGCCACGTTTTTCGGTTGCGGCCACCCCTGTGCGTCGAACCGGAACAACATGTCGGACCTGGCGAAGATAAAGGCGAAGGCCATGGCCGTCCACATGCCGAGCAGCAGCCCGGCCGCCACATCGCTCGGATAATGCGCGCCGACAACGACACGTGAGACGCCGATCACAAGGGCAAGCAGAAGAAACGCCCAGCGAAAGCGCGGCATAAGCATGGCAAAGACACCGAAAAACGCCCCGGCAGCCGTGGAATGGCCGGAGGGAAAGCTTTCATAAAGATTGTCGCCGGTGAAGGGTGTGAGGCTATACGCCCCCATTTCCAGAAGGAGCTCCGGTCGCGCCCGGCCGATCAGGAACTTTAGCGTATGAACGAGAATGCTCGCGGTCCCGATTGTCAGAAAGAAATAGGAGAGAAGCCGCCACGCTGTCCGCAACCGGCCATGATAGGTCTGCGCGCTGACAACCCGCGCCGCGACATAGGCGAGAATGGCCAGCGCGCCGGTGGAATAAAGCATCCAGCGGAAAGTTCCGAAATCGGTAATCGCACGATTAAAGGATACCACTGCGCCGGGCAACGCCTGCGCGTTTTCCGAGAGGCGCGGATCAAAAGGGATAAAGGCCGCAACCAGCACAAGGCTCGCCGCAAAAATCCATCCGCTGGAAACGAGAAAACGCCGCATCAATATCCTCTCATCGTTTTTCTTGCATATGGCTTTGCCATCCGCAAAAACAATAGGCTGGCTTTGTCCTTGTTATGGCTTGTTTTCGCGGGTAGAGGCTAAGGCATATAGCCCGAAAACGTGCAGTACCTTCGGGAGAACGGCACGCCCGAAGAATTGCGACCAGCAACGGACCGACGGACTGAAAATGACGAATGCCAGTGAAATGCCCCGCAAGCTGACGATCTTGGGTTCGACGGGTTCGATCGGCTCCAATACGCTGGATGTGGTCCGTCAACTGGGCGGCAGGGGCCAATTCGAGATCGTGGCTTTGACCGGCGCCGGGAATATCGCCCTTCTGACGGAGCAGGCGCGACAATTCGGCGCGGAGCTTGCCGTCACCGCCGAGGACGACAAATACGAAGACCTCAAGTCCGCTCTCGCAGGAACGGGCATAAAGACCGCGGCAGGCAAATCCGGTCTTGAAGAGGCGGCTTCGATGGATGCCGGCTGGGTGATGGCGGCCATTGCCGGAACCCCCGGTCTCGCCCCCACGGTGACTGCGGCCAGGCGTGGCGCAGATATCGCCCTCGCCAACAAGGAGTGCCTCGTTTCGGCGGGCGATGTTTTTATACGCACGGTCAAGCAGGGTGGCGGCAGGCTGATCCCGGTCGACAGCGAGCACAGCGCAATCTTCCAGTGCCTCACGGGCGATCACAGAGAGGCTGTGGAACGCATCATCCTGACGGCTTCCGGCGGCCCGTTCCGGACATGGTCGCGCGAAGAAATGGCCAACGTCACGGCGGACGTCGCCCGCGCCCATCCCAACTGGTCAATGGGGTTGAAGGTTTCCATCGGCAGCGCGTCCATGTTCAACAAGGGACTGGAGATGATCGAGGCGAAATATCTCTTCGATCTCAGGCCGGATCAGGTTGAGGTAATAGTCCATCCGCAGTCGATCGTGCATTCGATGGTTGGCTACAGCGACGGCTCTTATATCGCGCAGCTCGGATCTCCCGATATGCGCACCGCCATTTCTTACGCCCTTACCTATCCTGAGCGCGGACAGCTGAACGTCGAACGGCTGGATTTGGCAAAACTGGCGAGGCTCGATTTCGAGGCGCCGGATGAGGCACGGTTCCCGGCACTTCGGCTGGCGCGAACCGCGCTGGAGCGCGGCGGCTTACAGGGTGCCGCCCTGAACGCTGCCGAGGAGACCGCCTTTCACGCCTTCGTCGACGGCGCCATCGGTTTCCTCGATATGGCGGACATCGTGGAAACGGTCATGGACCGGATGGATGACGGCCGCAGCGCTGGCACGATCGAAGATGTATTCGCGGCAGATGAGGAAGCTCGCCGCCATGCCGGCGAACTCATCTCCACCAAAGAAAAGGCCGCGTAAACGCGGCCCGATTTCCCTATCCGAAGAGTTTCCTTACGCCACCGCACGCGCCAGCGCACAATGCGACCAGAGTTGATGCAGCGCGCCGACCAGATGCTCGATGTCCGCGTCGCTATGCAGCGGGGTCGGGGTGATGCGCAGACGCTCGGTCTTACGCGGCACCGTCGGATAATTGATCGGCTGCACATAGACGCCGTGACTGTCGAGCAGGATATCAGATATCCATTTGCACTTGGCAGCATCGCCCACCATGACCGGCACGATGTGGCTTGGATTATCCATATGCGGAATGCCGCGCGCATCGAGAAGTCCACGCAGCTTCCGCACGCGGTCCTGATGACGGGCCCGCTCGAAAGGGCTTGCCTTCAGATGCTGGATCGAAGCAATCGCCCCGGCGGCGAGCGACGGCGGCAATGCCGTGGTGAAGATGAAGCCAGAAGCGAAGGAGCGGATGAAATCGCAGACCGCGGTGGAGCCGGTAATGTAACCGCCCATGACGCCGAAGGCCTTGCCGAGCGTTCCCTCGATGATCGTCAGGCGATCCATCAGGCCTTCGCGCTCGGCAATGCCGCCGCCGCGCGGGCCGTACATGCCCACAGCGTGGACTTCATCGAGATAGGTCATGGCGCCATAACGATCGGCAAGATCGCAGATGTCCCTGATCGGCGCGATATCGCCGTCCATGGAATAAACGGATTCGAAAGCGATGAGCTTCGGCGCGTTCGGATCAGCGGCCTGGAGCTTGGCCTCGAGGTCCTCGAGATCATTGTGCTTCCAGATCACCCGCTCACAACGGCCATAACGGATGCCCTCGATCATTGAGGCATGGTTGAGCGCGTCCGAAAAGATGATCAGGCCAGGTATCTTCTGGCCGAGCGTGCCGAGGGTAGCCCAGTTGGACACATAGCCTGAGGTGAAGATCAGCGCCGATTCCTTGCCATGGAGGTCAGCAAGTTCGCGCTCGAGCAGGACGTGATAGTGGTTGGTGCCAGAAATATTCCGGGTGCCTCCCGCACCCGCGCCACAGTGATCAATGGCGGCTTTCATGGCTTCGACAACCTTCGGGTTCTGGCCCATGCCGAGATAGTCGTTGGAACACCAGACAGTAACGTCCTTGCGTTCACCATTGGCGTTATACCGGGTCGCGCGGGGGAAATTGCCCTGCTGGCGTTCGATATCCGCAAAAACGCGATAGCGTCCCTCAGAATGCAGGCTTTGCAGTTCCGTCGTGAAAAATGCCTCGAAGTCCATGCCATGCTCCAGAATTGACCAGCTCGTTCTCTGCCTCGTTGCCGGGACCGTCAACCCTTCCGGGCTATTTTAGCCGCCACTGCGTCAATTCGCCGTTGTTTTGAACCATTCCAATAAACCGTTTATAGCCGCTCATGAAAAGCGCAAAATTGATTCACATCAAAAAAGCGGATTTTTGGAACCTTTTTTGCGCCGCGCCGTTGTTTGGGGCACAATCGATTTACGCTCGGAGGAATGCCTTAAGTGGAGGCTTCCCTAAACGACATCGAATTGTTAGTTATCTGTGGCGGTCGGAGGTAGCAGTCGCCGCAGATAAATATGGGACGCCTACCGAGCCAAAGAGCTCATTGTAACGTTGGAGAGAGTTTCATGAAAAAGGCAATCATATTTGCGCTGGTCGGCCTGTCGCTTGCAAGCTGCACGCAGACTGAAAAGGGTGCTTCGATTGGTGCCGTTTCCGGCGCCGTTATCGGTGGCGCGGTCACTGGCAACGTTCGTGGCGCAGCTGTTGGCGCAGCGATCGGTGGCGTCGGTGGTGCTTTGATTGGCAACGCTTCCGAGCCGGGCTATTGCTATTACCGCGACCAGTACGGCCAGCGTTACACGGCACGTTGCCGCTAATCGCTTCGCGAAATACCGTTGCACAGAAGCCCCGGTCATCCGGGGCTTTTTGCGTTATGGGCTGCAAAACATGTGCCGAGGGTCCTCAAAGCCGTTTATTTATGATTAAATTGCAATGTTAACGGAGAGGAAACGGGTTAGGGCGACAATAAAGGCTCAACCATAAAGCAGCTTATGCGAAGAACACGAACTAACCCGAAGACAGGTATTGCGTATCGGAAAGCTGGCACCGCGCTTGCGGTTGCTGTGACGTTCGCCCTGTATCCGGCTTTTGCGCGTGATGCCTTCGCCTTTAAACTGTTCGGCATGCGCCTGTGGGGTTCGGAAGAACCGGAGGTCGAGGTTATCAACCCCGTCAAATATGCCGTCACGCTCAACGCTCCCGACGCCGACAAATCCCTGACGGACAGCCTCGAAAACAGTTCCCTTCTTTTGGCCGACAAAGACAAGCCTGCCTCAGGCGATCTCGGACTCCTGATAAAGGCAAGGGACGACAGGGACAGGCTGATTGCAGCGCTTTATGAAAAAGCCCGCTATGGCGGTATTGTCAATGTCACCGTGGCCGGGAGGAATGTCGACGACCTGCCGCCCAACCCGGTTTTCGACCATAGCGCGCCCGTTCCCGTGGTCATAACCGTTACGCCCGGTCCCAAATTCACACTCGGCAATATCCGTCTCGAAGGCGACGTCACAGGCCGCAATCTCGAGGAATACGGCCTGACGACGGGCGGCGATGCGGGCTCCCTGGCGATCATCCGCGCCGGCAACAAGCTGATCGATGATCTGAAGGCCGAAGGCCGCCCGCTTGCCAAGCTGACGAAACGCGAGGCCGTTGCAAACCACGCGACAAACACTGTCGACATCACCATGGCGGCCGAAGGCGGCCCCGTCGCCCCACTCGGCACGGTCACCGTCACCGGTGAAAAAACCGTCGATGGGGATTTCATCCGCCGCTATTCGCGCCTCAATGGCGGCGAGCCCTATTCGCCGGAAAAACTGCGCAAGGCCGCCGATCGCCTGCGCCAGCTCGGTGTTTTTTCCAGCCTGACGATCAAGGAGGCAGGAACGCTCGCCCGCGACGGCACCATTCCGTTGACCATCGAAGTGTCCGAAGGCAAGCACCGCTATTTCGGCGTCGGCGCACAATATTCCACCACCGAAGGCATTGGTCTTCAGGGCTACTGGGGCCACAGAAACCTGTTCGGCCAGGCCGAATCTCTGCGCATCGAGGGATCGGTCTCGCGCATTGCAGAGGCATCGAGCGTGGAAGGCATGGACTATTCGGCGGGCATTACCTTTACGAAGCCCGGAATGTTCAATCCCCGCACGACATTCAAGACCAGCCTGATTGCCAAGACCGAGCATCCGGACACCTACGAAGCCAAGACGCTGACTGGGACTGCCGGTTTCAGTTATGAACTAAACGATACCGACACGGCTGCCGCGGGCCTGGAGGTGCAGTGGGCCGATACAGACGACGCCTTCGGAAAGAACGAATATCTTACCACGTCCATTCCGCTGGAATTCGTTCGCGATACCCGCGACGACAAGCTCAACCCGACCGAAGGCTTTCGTGCATCGGTGGCCGCCAAGCCCAGCTATGAGGCCCTGAACGGGACCTTCTTCTCCTCTTTCGAAGGTTCGATTACCGGGTACAAGGGGCTGGGCGCCGAAGACAGGCTGATCATGGCCGGAAAACTGTCGGGCGGCGTGCTCGTCGGCGGAAGTGACCTGCAGGACATCCCCACCACCCGCCGCTTTTATGCCGGGGGCGGCGGGTCGGTGCGCGGCTATAGCTATCAGGAAATATCGCCTTATAATGCGGCAGGCGACGCGACCGGCGGTCGCTCCTATGTCGTTGGCTCCATTGAAGCCCGCATCAAGGTCACCGACACGATCGGTATCGTACCTTTTATCGATGCGGGTGTGGTCTCGGAAGACGTGACCCCGGACTTTTCCGACATTCGCGCTGGCGCCGGTATCGGGCTGCGTTACGCGACACCCTTCGGGCCTCTGCGTCTGGATGTCGCCACGCCGCTAGACAAATACGATGGCGGCAACAGTTTCGGCATTTATGCTGGCATCGGTCAGTCTTTTTAAACGCCGCAGTCGAACACCCTTGCAACAGAGTGTAGATTACCCTTTATGAAAACGTTGATTCGATTGCTGAAATGGCTGGGCTACGCTGCCTTGTGCGGCGTGGTACTTCTGTTGCTTGCAGCCTTTTTCGTCGGTTTTACGCCGATGGGCGCGAGAATAGCCGCAAAGCAGATTTCATCGCTTGTATCGACACCCGATCAGATAATCGAGATTTCTCCGCCCAGCGGGCTTTTGACGGGGCATCTGAGGCTCGACAACGTCACTCTTTCGGATCGGCAGGGCCCTTATGCCCGCGTGAACCAGATCGCCGTCGACTGGTCACCCTTCTCGCTTCTTGCCGGCACCTTCCATGCGGACCGGGTATCGGCGGGATCGATCGATGTCCAGCGCCAACCGGTTCCGGTGGAGGAAACGACGAGCAAAAGCTCCGGCAGTTCCTCTCTGCCGATTGAAATAGCGATCGACAATTTCAGCTTTCCCGATATTCGTCTCGGCCAGCCCCTTCTCGGCCGCCCCTTTGAACTGACGGCCGAAGGCAACCTCAAGGCCGCCAGCGACGATATCAGACTGTCGCTCACGGCCCACCGGCTGAATGCCCCGGATGCGGCCGTTAACGCCGACATCGCATTTCTTCCCAACGAAAATGTCCTGAAGCTGAAAGCGGAGATGCGGGAGCCTGAGGGCGGACTTCTTGCCACGCTGCTGTCTCTGCCCGGCACACCTGCGGTCGCCATCGACCTTAACGGCGAAGGACCGCTTTCAAACTGGACCGGCAGCATGCGCGGCAACGTCGCTGGTAACCCTGTTGTCAACGTCACCGGTCGGCACCTCCTCGCGGAGGATGGCACCCGCCGCATCGAAGTTGCGGGTGGCGGCCAGCCCGATCTGCTTCTGCCGCCCGCCTTCCGGCAGCTTTTTGCCGGTGAGACAAAGCTCGACGCAAACGCCACCCTTTCCCCACAGGGGCGCATCGAAATCGGCAGCAGTACACTGGAAACCGGCACCCTGCTGCTGACGGCCTCCGGCACCATTGATCCGAACGGCCAGAACGACCTTGCCGCCAACCTCATCGGCACAGCCGGGCCCGTCGATTTTCGCTGGCCGCTGAGCGATGGGGAGGTGCAGGCCCTCATCAACGGCCTTGATCTTTCGTTAAAGGGTGGGGCAGACGCCGCACATCTTGACACGACCGTTTCCCTGCGCAGCCTCTCTTTGCCGCAAGGCAGGCTGGACGACGTCAAACTGACGGCGCAAAGCGCTGATCTCAATATCGCCGACCGGAGCGGCACAATCGCCACCGCTCTCTCCGTAGCGCAATCGTCCTTTGTCAGCCCGGATATTGATCGGCTGGTGCGTGCGCCGCTCACCATCAAGGCACCACTACGCCTGAGCCCATCCGCCATCGGCTTTGACAGCGCGACGCTTGAAAGCGCCAGCGTTGGCGGAACACTGAACGGCAGTTTCGACCTTACCGGCAACCGCCTCACCTCCAGCGTGCAGCTCTTCGCGCTGCCCGCCACCCTTCCACCGGCTCTCGCGGAAAAGTTCGACACCACCATCGCCCTCCAGGGTGATGTCGACGTGACCATCGGTGGACGCACCAGCGTTGAAAACCTCGTCGTCAAGTCGGGAACGATCGAGGCGACAGGCAATGCCGGTCTCGAAAACGATGCATTGAGCGCCAGCCTGACGGGTAAATTTCTCGCTCTTGAAAAGTTGACGCCACAGGCAAAGGGCGTCGCCGATTTTGCGATCGAGGCCACCGGCGCGCTGGCAGCGCCGGATTTCAACGTGACCCTGACTTCCGAGAGCGCAATCCTTGCCGGACGTACGCTTGAATCATTGCAAGTCAATGCGACAGGCAAGGCCGATCCCGCCGCTCCTCAGGCGAAACTTACCGCCAGCGGCAGCCTTGACCGACAGAAGATCGATGCCAACGCCGAATTGGTGCAAACCGAAAACGGCACTGCGATTCCCGAGCTGCGCGTGGCGGTAGGCCGGAATATCTTGAACGGGCAACTGCAATTCTCGCAGCAGTTTCTGCCATCCGGCAATCTTTCCTTCAACTTTCCCGACCTTGCGCTACTCGCCGCTCTCGCTGCGCAGCAGGCGGATGGCGATATTGCCGGCGACATCGCCCTTAGCAACGCCAATGGCCGGATCGCCGCGACGATCAAAGCCAATGGCAGCAGCATCCGTCAAGGCACGACAACGATCTCAGGGTTGGCAGCCGATATTTCAATAGACGACCTTCAGGCAATCGCCATCAACGGCAAGGTCAACGCCGATACCGTCAATGCCGGCGCGGCTGCGATATCTGACCTGAAAGCCACAATCGGTCATTCCGGCACAACGACGCAGTTCGACGTCAACGCGCGTTACGACAACGCACCGCTGGTGGTGAATGGCAGCGCCGAGACGGGCGGATCGCCCATGACGGTAAGACTCGACGCCTTTTCCGCCGCGCCCAAGGGCATTGCCGTGCGCCTTGAAAAACCCACCACCATTGCCATCCAGAACGGTACGGCCCGGATCTCCGATTTGACCATCATCACGGGCGAAGGACGTGTCGAGGTCAACGGCACCGCCGGGTCGACGCTTGATATCAATGCCGATATCCGTTCGCTGCCCGCAAGTCTCGCAAATGCCTTTGCCACCGGACTGGATGCGGCGGGCAGCATCTCCGGCACGGTGAAGGCCAAGGGTGCGGCATCGAACCCTGCGGTCGACTATAATCTCAACTGGGTAAATGCCGAGGTCGCGCAGACGCGCGCCGCGGGTCTCGCCGCCCTCGGCATCAAGGCGAACGGTCAATTTTCCGGTGGTACCCTTCAGATCGACACGAATGTCTCCGGTCAGGGCGGCATGGCGCTTTCAGGCGGCGGCTCGCTCGGTATCGCCGGCAATCGTCCGCTTTCGATGGCGTTTTCCGGCAGACTGCCTTTCTCAGCCGTCGCGGCACAAACAGCAGCGCAGGGCCTTGATGTGAATGGCACCGCCGCCATCGACGTGAAGATTTCCGGCAGCGCTTCCGCACCTGTCATTAGCGGCAGCATCACCACTGATGGCACGCGCCTGACCGACGTGCGCCGAAACCTCACCATCAACGATCTGGGCGCCACCATCACCTTCGACCGTGATCGTGCCGTCATCTCCCGATTGACCGGCAGGCTGGCAGGCGGTGGAACGATCTCGGGAACCGGCAGCGTCGGCATAACCGGTGGTTCGGGTTTTCCTGCCGATATATCGATTACGCTTAATCGCGCCGGTTACAACGACGGCACGCTGGTAACGACAGTGGTGAGCGGCACGCTGACGCTGAAAGGCCCGTTGCTGAATTCCCCCGTGCTGGGCGGCAACCTGACGCTGGACAGAAGCGCCATCACCATTCCGGAGAAGCTGCCGGCCTCGCTGACGGAGATCGACGTCAAGCACAAGAACGCGCCACCCAAGGTGCGCGCGCAGGCCAAGGCGCTTGGAGCCGATCAGGGCGGAAGCGGCAGCTCGTCCACCATCAATCTCGATCTGCAGGTCAATGCACCGAGCGGTATATTCGTGCGCGGTCGGGGTATCGATGCAGAACTGACCGGCAATCTGACGATCCGTGGCACGGCAGCGGTTCCGGTCATTTCCGGCGGCTTCGAAATGCGTCGGGGCAGGCTTGAAATCCTCACTCGCCGCCTTGATTTCACGACAGGAAATATCAGTTTCGGTGGCGGCCTCGTTCCGGTCCTCGACATGAAGGCGGACTCAACGGTTGGTTCAACGACCATCACCGTATCTGTTTCCGGTACCGCCAACGATCCGACCTTTGCGTTCTCCTCGGCTCCCGCTCTGCCACAGGATGAGGTGATGGCACAGCTGATCTTCGGCCAGTCCATGTCAAAACTATCCGCGCTGCAGATCGCGCGGTTGGCGGATGCCGCCGCTCAACTGGCCGGCGGGCGTTCCACATCGCTGTTCGACAAGCTCAGAAGCAATCTCGGCGTCGATGATCTTGATATTTCGACGGACTCCGAAGGACAGGCCCGTGTTTCCGCCGGTAAATACCTGAACGAAAGAACCTATCTGGAGCTGCAGCAAAGCGGCGAATCCGGCGCAAAAGCCATCATCAATCTCGACGTAGGACGCGGTGTGAAGCTGCGCGGGGAAGCGGGCGGCGATGGCGAAGGCGCAGCAGGCATATTTTACGAGAAAGAGTATTGAGATGGTTCGCATTTAGGTTTGCGAAACCATCTCGTGCTAGGAATCTTCCATTGAAGACGGAAATATTGTTTCCGGCTGTTCAGGCACCAGGCAGAACGCCAAATTCGCATTGCAAGTGTCGGTGCACTTGCGCCGGCCTCCACAGCGAGCATTGGGAAGAATTCTGATGGCAATGATTAACTCTACCAATTTTGGCGGTGAGACGCTCGAAATCATCGCATTCCGCCTGCATGATCAGGAATTCTGCGTGAAGACGACGACCATTCGCGAAATCCGCGGCTGGGCGCCTTCGACGCCTATTCCCCACGCACCGAAAGACGTCATCGGCGTCATGAACCTGCGCGGCTCTGTTATCCCGATCATCGATCTGGCTCACAAACTCGGCATGAAAAGCACCGTTGCCAATGAGCGCAGCGCAATCGTAGTGGCCGAAGTGCATAACATGGTCATCGGCATGCTGGTGGATCGCGTTTCAGACATTCTGACGATCCCGGCAAACCAGGTCCAGCCGGTTCCCGAAATTTCAGCCTCCTTCGACAAGTCCTATTCCGAAGGGATCATCGCCAACGAACATGGCATGATCTGCTTCCTGAACCTTGCGAAAATGTTCAAGGGCACTGAAGCGGAAGATCTCGCGGCCTGACAAGGTCTGCGCAGGCCTCGCTGAAGAATGATAAGGAACAATCCAGACCGCCGGAGCACCTGCCGGCGGTTTTGTTTTTTCTTTCACGCATTTTATTAAATAAGAACATTTTAATATTATAGATATCTAATATTAACGCCATAGATCAGTACCGCGCCGGTAAGCCTATTACGCGGGCCGATACCTGACCCAGGGCCAACATAGAGAAGTGCCTGCATTGCTGCCTTCGGCGGCAAAACCTGTTCGGTGTTCAACGTGATATGGCGTGGACCGCATCTTCTTTGCGGCTTGCCGCGCCGTGGGCTGACTTTGGGGGACTTGTAATGCTGGGGTTAGGAAAAAGCGCAGACAGTAGAAATATGCTCGATGCGATATCAAGATCGCAGGCGGTCATCGAATTCGATCTCAAAGGTAATATCCTCACCGCAAATAAGAATTTCTGCGCGGCACTGGGTTATGACCTCACAGAGATCGTCGGTAAGCACCACCGCATATTCTGCGACAGCGAGCTTGCCGCGTCTCGCGCCTATCAGGAATTCTGGGACTCTCTCGCCCGTGGCGAGTTTCAGGCCAGGGAATTTCGCCGTATCCGCAAGGACGGCTCGGTGATCTGGATCGAGGCCTCCTACAACCCGGTTTTCCGTTCGGGCAAGCCCTATAAAGTGGTCAAGATCGCAACAGATATCACCGCAAAAAAGATCACGGCCGCGGAAGATGCGGGCAAACTGGAGGCGCTCTCCCGCTCGCAAGCCACCATTGAGTTCTTTCCTGACGGTACGATCATCACCGCCAATCCAAACTTCTGCGCTGCGGTGAACTATGACCTCAAGGAAATCGAGGGCAGGCACCACCGCATGTTCTGTGATCCTGCCTATGCCGCCTCGCCCGCCTACGCAAATTTCTGGCAACGACTGGCATCAGGCGAATTCATCTCGGACGAGTTTGTCCGCTACGGGAAGAACGGCAAGGAAATATGGATCCAGGCCGCCTATAATCCGGTTGTCGATGAAACCGGTAAAGTGGTGAAGGTGGTGAAATTTGCCACCGACGTCACACCGCGCATGAGCGCCATTCGCATGCTTGCAGATGCCCTGCGGGCGCTGGCCGAAGGCGACCTTGTACAACGCCTCGACAACAGCTTCGTGCCCAGCATGGAAAAACTGCGGGCAGATTTCAACGAGGTCGTCGCCAAGCTGCAGGCCACGATGCAGACAATCGCGCACAATGCCTCGACAATCGCATCCGGATCCGGCGAAATCCGCATCGCCGCCGATCAGCTCTCGCAACGCACCGAACAGCAAGCCGCCTCACTGGAGGAGACCGCTGCGGCGCTGGAGGAGATCACCACCACCGTAACCGATGCAAGCCACCGCGCAGGTGAGGCCGGTAAACTGGTGCTGCGGACAAGAGAACATGCCGAGCATTCCGGCGACATCGTTCAGCAGGCAATTTCCGCCATGGATGCGATTTCGAGGTCCTCGGGCGAAATCACCAATATCATTGGCGTTATAGACGACATCGCTTTCCAGACCAATCTCTTGGCTCTCAATGCGGGCGTTGAAGCAGCGCGCGCCGGGGAAGCGGGCAAGGGGTTCGCCGTCGTCGCACAGGAGGTCCGGGAGCTCGCACAGCGATCCGCCGTTGCCGCCAAGGAGATCAAATCCCTCATCAACACCTCTCGCGAGCAGGTCTCCAACGGCGTGGATCTGGTGGGCAGAACCGGCGACGCCCTGCGGGACATCCAGTCGCAGATGGGCGAGATCGACACTAATGTCTCGGCCATCGTTGAAGCATCCCGCGAACAGGCGAACGGTCTCAGGGAGATCAATCAGGCCGTCAACGTTATGGATCAGGCCACCCAGAAAAACGCTGCGATGGTAGAAGAAACCACCGCCGCCAGCCACGGGCTCGCTACAGAAGCGGAAAATCTGCATGAATTGCTGCGGCAGTTCAGAATCGCGCACGACACGTCACCCGCACGCCCCGTCGACAAGAAACCAGCCGTCCTCACCAGGCTGCCGGTGCCGCAACCGCGATATGCTGCTTTACCAAGGTCTCATGGAAACGCAGCAGCCGAATGGGCGGAGTTCTAAGGGTCTCTCTGAAGTCTGAAGGCCGTCGGGAACGGCGGCCTCTACGTTATAAAATGATACGATCCGCCCTGGTGAAGATCTCAAAATCTTCACCCCGCACGAGTGCGACAAGGGTGATACCCGAGCTTTCAGCGGTTTCGATGGCGAGCGCGGTGGGTGCGGAAATCGCCGCCAGAATGGGACTGCCAAGGATGGCGGTCTTCTGGACCATTTCTACCGACAGGCGGCTGGTCACAACCACAATGCCGGCATTCGGCGGCAGGCCTGCATTGACAACTGCACCTGCAAGCTTGTCGAGCGCATTATGGCGACCGACGTCTTCACGAACAGCAAGCAGCCCCTTTTGAGGATTGTAGAAACCCGCGCCGTGAACCGCTCTCGTTTCGCGATTAAGGCTTTGCGCTTCATTCAGTGCTTTCATCGCAGCAACAATATCATCCCCGTAGACGGAGAGTTCAGAGCCGCTCAGGACCGGGACCACTCGGACCGCCTGTTCTATCGACTCGATGCCACAAAGACCGCAGCCGACAGGGCCTGCCATATGCCGCCGTCTCGCCTTGAGCGCATCCGCATTGGCATCCTGCAAATCCACCTGAACGTCGAAGCCCTGCCCCGCCTCGATCACCTCGATTGACCGGATTTCCGCCCGTGTGGATATGATGCCTTCCGTCAGACTAAATCCGACCGCAAAATCGACAAGATCTGCGGGGCTGGCCATCATCACGGCATGG
This sequence comes from Agrobacterium sp. SORGH_AS_0440, assembly GCF_031453135.1. Taxonomy (NCBI): domain Bacteria; kingdom Pseudomonadati; phylum Pseudomonadota; class Alphaproteobacteria; order Hyphomicrobiales; family Rhizobiaceae; genus Agrobacterium; species Agrobacterium sp. SORGH_AS_0440. The sequence continues at coordinate 2,490,693 of NZ_JAVIYR010000002.1, forward strand.
GTGCTGCCACCATAGGAAAAAGCAACCGGCACTTCCTCGGGCACCGCTCTATCGCCCTCGATCAGGGTCCCTGACCGCAACGCGGTTCTCGCGACCCCTCTGTAGCTCGCTTTTGCCGACACGCCGATCACTCCTCCATCACCAAATCTGCTTCGTGTTGCGCACCCGAGCAGCATTTCTTCGGGATATCACATCTAAACGAAAGCTCTGAAAATCGGAATCGGTTTCCGAGGCTGCCCGGTTGAAACGCAATCGTTGAAGCGCGCCTTTGCTAGACTCATGTTCCGTAGGCGATAATTGATGCAACCCGGTCAACGTGATTTTGAAGCTTATGTGGGCAGGCTGAGGACGACGAAGGCAATCGTACCCGCTGACCCGTTAAGCAGCAGGTCAAAACAAAAAAAGCGACCGAGACGGCCGCTTTCTGGTTCGGATTTTTTGTGGGCAGTCATTCTTTCGAACCCGCCCGGTGCTTTCAAGCAGCGACGAGAACCTCATGCAGGTTCGTCAGTTCGTAAAGGTGCTTTTCAAGCTTCGTCAGATGCTCGTGGTGATGATTGCCTTCTTCGATTTCGGCCTTGGCCGCATCGATGCGACGCTGCAACGTGTCGGGAGACATGTCATCGGCCGAAACCGCGGATTCGGCAAGAAGCGTGCAGCCGGTCGGGAGAATATCCGCAAAGCCACCGAAGACGACATATTTATGCGTTTCACCAGAAGCGAACTTCACCGTTACCAGACCCGGCTTGATCGTGGTCATCGTCGGCGCATGGTTGGCCAGAACGGTCATTTCACCCAGCGTGGCCGGGATGACGACTTCCGTAACCGTTTCGGAAACGAGCAGACGCTCCGGGGAAACGAGATCGAATTTGAAACTGTCAGCCATGGCTATTCACTTCTTTTCAATTACGCGGGCGTCACGGACTTGTCTGTTACAACGCCGACAAAGCCTTATCGGTTTCGCCACCATTGTCGGCAAGGCGCGCGGCTGAACCACGCGCCCGCCAATTTCTGATCAGGCAGCTTCGGCAGCCAGCTTCTTGGCCTTTTCAATGGCTTCTTCCATCGAACCGACCATGTAGAAGGCAGCTTCCGGCAGGCTGTCATATTCACCGTTGACCAAGCCCTTGAAGCCCTTGATCGTGTCTTCGAGCGCAACGAGCTTGCCCGGCGAACCGGTGAAGACTTCGGCAACGAAGAACGGCTGCGACAGGAAGCGCTCGATCTTACGGGCGCGGGCAACCGTCAGCTTGTCTTCTTCCGACAGTTCGTCCATGCCGAGGATGGCGATGATGTCCTGAAGAGCCTTGTAGCGCTGCAGGGTCGACTGAACCTTACGAGCCACTTCATAGTGTTCTTCGCCGACGATCATCGGGTCGAGCATGCGCGAGGTGGAGTCGAGCGGGTCAACGGCCGGATAGATACCCTTTTCAGCGATCGAGCGCGACAGAACCGTCGTGGCGTCCAGGTGGGCGAACGAGGTAGCAGGAGCCGGGTCGGTCAAGTCGTCGGCGGGGACGTAAATGGCCTGAACCGAGGTGATCGAACCCTTGGTCGTGGTGGTGATGCGTTCCTGCATCTGGCCCATGTCGGTTGCCAGCGTCGGCTGATAACCCACGGCCGAAGGAATACGGCCGAGCAGAGCCGACACTTCCGAACCAGCCTGCGTGAAGCGGAAGATGTTGTCCACGAAGAACAGAACGTCCTGGCCTTCGTCGCGGAAGTTTTCAGCGATCGTCAGACCGGTCAGAGCGACGCGAGCGCGGGCGCCCGGCGGTTCGTTCATCTGGCCGTAAACCAGCGCAGCCTTGGAGCCTTCGCCGCCGCCGAGCTTGTTGACGTTCGATTCGATCATTTCGTGGTAGAGGTCGTTACCTTCACGGGTACGCTCACCAACGCCGGCGAATACCGAGTAACCGCCGTGTGCCTTGGCAACGTTGTTGATGAGTTCCATGATGAGAACGGTCTTGCCAACGCCGGCGCCGCCGAACAAGCCGATCTTACCACCCTTGGCGTAAGGAGCCAGAAGGTCGACGACCTTGATGCCGGTGACGAGGATCTGTGCTTCGGTCGACTGTTCGACGTAAGCAGGAGCGTCCTGGTGGATGGCTCGCTTGGAAGCGGTCACGATCGGACCAGCTTCGTCAACCGGCTCGCCGATGACGTTCATGATACGGCCGAGCGTTTCCGGACCAACCGGAACGGAAATCGGAGCGCCGGTGTTCGAAACGCTCTGACCGCGAACCAGACCTTCGGTCGAGTCCATGGCGATCGTGCGAACGACGTTTTCACCGAGGTGCTGCGCGACTTCCAGAACCAGGCGGTTGCCGTTGTTCTCGGTTTCGAGCGCGTTCAGGATCGGAGGCAGTTCGCCTTCGAACGCCACGTCGACAACAGCGCCGATAACCTGGGTAACCTTGCCCGCGCCGTTCACCGCTGCGGTTTTCTTGGGGGTAGCTGCCTTAGCCATTATCCTTACCCTCTTTCCTTACCTCAGAGCGCTTCCGCGCCCGAAATGATTTCAATGAGTTCCTTGGTGATCTGAGCCTGACGCTGACGGTTGTAGGACAGCGTCAGCTTGTTGATCATCTCACCGGCATTGCGCGTTGCGTTATCCATCGCGCTCATCTTGGCGCCCATTTCACCGGCAACGTTTTCGAGCAGAGCCCGGAAAACCTGAACCGAAATGTTGCGCGGAATAAGGTCTTCCAGAATAGAAGCCGCATCCGGCTCATATTCATAGACGGCGTTCTGCGTTGCTGCATCCTCTTCCACAACAGGCGTTGCGGCCGGAATGAGCTGCAGGCCGGTCGGGATCTGGCTGATGACGGACTTGAATTCCGAATAGATCAGCGTGCAGACATCGAACTCACCGGCGTTGAAGAGCGAGATCACCTTCTTGGCGATCTGGTCGGCATTTTCGAAACCAACCTTCTTCACGTCGCGCAGCTCGATGCGCTCGATGATGTTGGCAGCAAATTCGCGACGCAGGGCGTCGTAACCCTTCTTGCCGACCGTGATGATCTTGACCGTCTTGCCTTCCGAAATCAGCTTGCGGGCGTGATCGCGGGCAAAACGGGCGATTTGCGAGTTGAAACCGCCGCAAAGACCACGCTCAGCCGTGCAGACGACGAGCAGATGCACGTCGTTCTTGCCGGTGCCGGTCATCAGCGCCGGAGCAACGTCCGCCTCGACCGCATTCGCGATGTTGGCAAGAACGGCGCTCATGCGCTGAGAATAAGGCCGGGCGGCCTCCGCAGCTTCCTGGGCGCGCCGAAGCTTCGCCGCGGCGACCATTTTCATCGCCTTGGTAATCTTCTGCGTCGCCTTTACGGAGGCAATGCGGTTTTTCAGATCCTTTAGTGAAGGCATCCGTTATCCGTCCGAGTAAAAGAGCCCTGATTTAAGAGAAAGACTTGGCGAAGCTATCAAGAGCGCCCTTGAGCTTGCCCTTGGTATCGTCGCTGATAGCCTTTTCCGTGCGGATGGTGTCGAGGATCGCCTTGCCTTCCGACCGGAGGTAGGAGAGCAGACCCTGCTCGAACTTGCCGACCTGTGCGACCGGAACCTTGTCGAGGTAACCGTTGACGCCGGCGAAGATCACCGCAACCTGTTCTTCCGTCTTGAGCGGCGAGAACTGCGGCTGCTTCAGGAGTTCGGTCAGGCGTGCACCGCGGTTCAGCAGGCGCTGCGTCGAGGCATCGAGGTCCGAACCGAACTGGGCGAAGGCGGCCATTTCGCGATACTGGGCGAGTTCACCCTTGATCGAGCCGGCAACCTGCTTCATCGCCTTGATCTGGGCGGCAGAGCCAACGCGCGAAACCGACAGACCGACGTTAACAGCCGGACGGATACCCTGATAGAACAGGTCGGTTTCAAGGAAGATCTGGCCGTCGGTGATCGAGATCACGTTGGTCGGAATAAAGGCCGAAACGTCGTTACCCTGGGTTTCGATGACAGGCAGAGCTGTCAGCGAGCCGGCGCCCATTTCGTCGGAGAGCTTTGCAGCGCGCTCGAGAAGACGGGAGTGGAGGTAGAAAACGTCGCCCGGATAAGCTTCGCGGCCCGGAGGACGGCGCAGCAGAAGCGACATCTGACGGTAAGCAACGGCCTGCTTGGAAAGGTCGTCGTAACCGATGAGGGCGTGCTTGCCGTTGTCGCGGAAGTATTCGCCCATGGCGCAACCGGCAAACGGTGCCAGGTACTGCATCGGAGCCGGATCGGAAGCGGTCGCAGCAACGATGATCGAGTACTGCAGCGCGCCGCGCTCTTCCAGAACCTTCACGAACTGGGCGACGGTCGAACGCTTCTGACCGATAGCGACGTAGACGCAATAAAGCTTGTCGCCGTCAGGACCATTGTCGTGAATGGCCTTCTGGTTCAGGATCGTGTCGAGAATAATTGCGGTTTTGCCGGTCTGGCGGTCGCCGATGACAAGCTCGCGCTGGCCGCGACCAACCGGGATGAGCGCATCGATGGCCTTGAGGCCGGTCGACATCGGCTCGTGAACCGACTTGCGCGGAATGATGCCGGGAGCCTTGACGTCAACGCGCGAACGCTTGGCGGCGTTGATCGGGCCCTTGCCGTCGATCGGGTTACCGAGCGCGTCAACGACGCGGCCGAGCAGTTCCGGACCAACGGGAACGTCAACGATAGCGCCAGTCCGCTTTACGGTGTCGCCTTCCTTGATGTCACGGTCGGAACCGAAGATAACCACACCGACATTGTCGGCTTCGAGGTTGAGCGCCATGCCGCGGATGCCGCCCGGAAACTCGACCATTTCACCAGCCTGAACATTGTCGAGACCGTAAACGCGAGCAATACCGTCACCGACGGAAAGCACCTGGCCGACTTCCGAGACTTCCGCCTCGTTGCCGAAATTTTTGATTTGATCTTTCAGAATTGCGGAAATTTCCGCGGCGCGGATATCCATCAGCCAACCTCTTTCAGTGCAAGCTTAAGGGTGGAAAGTTTGGTGCGAAGAGACGTATCGATCTGGCGGGAGCCGACCTTGACGATCAGACCACCGAGGATCGAGGGATCGACGGTAACGGAAACCGCCACATCCTTGCCGGTAACGCTCTTCAGCGCCGCCTTCAGTTCAGTTTCCTGCGCCTCGTCGAGCGCATGTGCCGAGGTGACCTCGGCGGTAATTTCGCCGCGGTGGGCGGCAGCAATGGTGCGGTAGGCGCGGATCATGCCGGGAACGGCGAAGAGACGGCGGTTATTCGCAACAACCTTGAGGAAATTCAGCGCAAGACCGGTGATGCCGGCCTTTTCGCAAATAGCGGTGATTGCCTTGAACTGGTCCTCGGCGGAGAACACCGGGCTCGCAACCAGACGCTTCAAATCGTCACTTTCGTCGAGAAGTGCGCCAAACTTGTCCAGTTCGGCCTGAACCGCTTCGACCGTACCCGCTTCCAAAGCAAGCTCGAAAAGCGACGACGCATACCTTTCCGCTACACCGGATGTTCCCTGGGAGGTCTCTGCCACGGGCACTTTTTCCCTGCTAATCGTCCAAGACCATCAGCGATGGGGCTCCACCGCATCAAATTCTTGAAATCGTTTCAATTTCCCCGAAAAAGACCGGAATTCCCCCCTGCCTTTTCCCAATTTCGCGGTCCGTCTAGCATAGGACGCCGGGACTCGCAACACGCGTAATAGCGGAAAGCGCCGTTTGGGCAAGGGGGAATGCGTTTTAATTTTCCGATTTCGCTCAGGATCAAGCGTCTGTGAGGTGCAAAAGCCAAAAAGCCGGCTTCAGACCAGGCCGAAGACGTAGCTCAACGAGAATGCGGCGAGCAGAAAGTGCACAACCAGAAGTAAGAGATTCCGGATGCTTGCGCCACCATCCGAGAGGATGGAGAGTATCCCGCCGAAGACGCTGAGGCCGAATGCCGCACCGAAGGCGAGATAGACCATGGGCTGGGCGAGAAGCAGGGCGGCGGCGCCGAGGCCCAGATAAAAGCCGGCAAGCGACGAGCGCACCAGCGCATAGCCATCCCGGCGTTCGCCGGCGGGCAGCAGACCGAAAGCGCGAAGCGTCAAGCCGGGTGCAAACATAAAAAAAAGGCCTATGACGGCTGACACCACCGCCGCGCCGAAGGCCAATTGTTCGCCGAACTCGGTCGGAAAATAAAACTCCATATCGTTCCCCAAATCATTCTGTTTCCCGCTGGCGTTATGACACGGTCATGACAGCAGGAAAAAGCCCTTCTTTGCTAAAGTTCAAAGGAAACTTTGCGGATCGATATCCAGCTGAACATGCACGCTGCCGCGCTCTTTAGGGCCATTTGCCAGAAGCGTTCGCAGGAACGATTGCATGTCGGAGTTGCGTCGCCCGTGCACCAGCAACCGGAAGCGATGGCGGCCGCGGATGAGCGCGAGCGGCGCTTCCGCCGGGCCAAGCAGCATGATGCCGGTTACCTGCGGGGCCGCAGCCCGCAATCCACGCGCATGTGTCTCCGCCTCTGCGCGCGTATCGGCTGATACGATGATCGAGGCAAGCCGTCCGAAGGGCGGCAGGACAGCCTTTTCGCGCTCCACGATCTCCCTCTCGTAAAAGGCCGAGGCGTCACCGGAGACGATCGCCTGCATAACCGGATGCTGCGGCTGATAGGTCTGGAGCAGGCCATGACTCTTGCGCCCCGTCCGTCCGGCGCGACCCGTCACCTGCGAAAGCAGCTGGAAGGTTCGCTCCGCCGCACGCGGGTCGCCATTGGCAAGGCCGAGATCGGCATCGACGATGCCAACGAGCGTCATCAGCGGGAAGTTATGCCCCTTGGCGACGAGCTGCGTGCCGATGACGATATCCGCCTCGCCTTTGACGATCGCCTCCAGCTCCAACCGCAACCGCTTGACGCCCATGAGATCGGAAGAGAGCACGATGGTGCGGGCATCGGGGAAATGTTTCTCCACCTCTTCGGCGATGCGCTCAACCCCCGGCCCGCAGGCCACGAGATGATCGAAGGTGCCGCATTCCGGGCAATGGTCGGGCGTCGGCTCGTTATGGCCGCACTGATGGCACTGCAACTGATTGCGGAAACGATGCTCCACCAGCCAGCTGGAACATTGTGGGCACTGAAAACGATGGCCGCAGACGCGGCACAGCGTCAGCGGCGCATAACCGCGTCGATTGAGGAACAGCAGCGCCTGCTCGCCCTTCTCGATCGTCTTGCCGATTCCGCGCAGCAGAACGGGTGACAGAAACCCTCCCCTTTCCGGCGGATGGCGGCGCATATCGACAAGATGCAGATCGGGCATTGCCGCATCGCCGAAACGCGTATGCAGGTGAATGGTGTTGTAACGCCCCGAACTGCCGTTGACTTGGCTTTCCACCGAAGGCGTGGCCGAAACCAGCACGACGGGGAATTCGGCGATACGCGCCCTCACCACCGCCATGTCGCGGGCATTATAGAAGACACGATCTTCCTGCTTGTAAGCGGGGTCGTGCTCCTCATCGACAATAATAAGACCAAGATTGTCGAACGGCAGGAAAAGCGCCGAACGTGCCCCAGCCACCACCTTCACCTCGCCGGTCACTGCCTGCCGCCAGACCTTTTCGCGCATACGCGGCGACAGGTCCGAATGCCATTCGGCCGGCTTGGCGCCGAAACGATCCTGGAAACGCTCCAGAAACGCCGCCGTCAACGCGATTTCGGGCAGCAGGATGAGGACCTGCTTGCCTTGCCTGAGCGTCTCGGCCACGGCCTCGAAATAGACCTCGGTCTTGCCGGAGCCGGTCACGCCATCGATCAGGGAAACATGAAATCCACCCTTGCGCACATCCTCGAGAATCTCCGATGCCGCCTGTCTCTGAGGGCCTTCCAGACGCGGCTCGACATAATCGGGGTCAGGCTCGGGCACCACTGGCGGCGCGGGCAGGAATATCGTCTCGAACACGCCCTGTTTGACAAGCCCGTCGATGACGCTTGTCGAAACACCTGCAGCGTGGGCAAGCCCGCTCTTCGTCCAGCCGTGCGCTTCGGCCGCCAGCTCCATCACCCGTTCGCGGGCGGGGGTCAGGCGCTCCGGCCTACCTTCGGTCAGCCGCAGCCCCTCGATCATCGGTTCGGGATCGAAAGCGGCGGGCGCACGCAACGCCATGCGTGCCACGAGGCCGGGCGGAGAAAGCGTATAGGCGGCGACCCAGTCCACGAAGCGGCGCATTTCCGTCTTCATGGGCGGGCACTCGAAACTCTTGGTAATGGGCCGCAACTTCTTCGGATCGACAGCTTTCTCTCCGGTTTCGTCCCACACCACGCCGAACACCTGCCGGGGGCCAAGCGGCACCTGAACGACGGAACCAGTTTCCACCACCATATCTTCAGGCACAGCGTAGCTATAGGGCCCGGGCGCCGGCATGGGCACAAGAACGGGCACCGTGCGCGTGGGCGACGGCGGGTCGAACAGAGCCCCAAACAGATCGGACGAATCTTTTGCCATGATGTGGCGACCATGCCCCGGCGACAGGAAAAAGGAAACCGCCCGGATGTAGTGGGCGCACCACGCAAAGTCCACCTCTTAACTAAATGCTGACCATAAGCGCATAGTTTCGAATTGTGGAATGGAGCGCCGCGTGACCGAAATCCTGACATTTGCCGAACCCGATCTGCTCGCCGAGCGCCAAGCCTGGCTGACGGCGCTTGCAGGCGAGCGCCGCCTCTCCGACAACACCGTCGAGGCCTATGAGCGCGATACGCGTCAGTTCCTGGCGTTCCTGACCGGCTACATCGGCAAACCAGCCTCCATAAGCGATATTGCCGATCTGCGCCCGGTTGATCTTCGCGCCTTTCTGGCCAATAGACGCAAGGAGGGCGCCGGCGCGCGGTCGCTTGGGCGGCATCTGGCGGGCCTGCGCTCGCTACTGCACCACCTTCAGAAAAAGGGACTCGTCAATGCGGCCGGCGCCACCGCAATGCGCGCGCCAAAACAGCCGAAATCGCTGCCGAAGCCGCTGACCGACCGTCAGGCGCTGAAGATCACCACGGCCGAGGCACAGTTGAACGAAGAACCCTGGATTGCCGCCCGCAACGCTGCGGTCCTGTCGCTGCTTTACGGCTGTGGCCTGCGCATTTCCGAGGCACTGGGTCTTACTCCCGCCGATTTCCCACCCGGCGCGCGCAGCCTGCGCATCACCGGCAAGGGCAACAAGACGCGGATCGTGCCGCTGCTCGCAGTGGTGACGGAAGCGGTCGATACATACAAAAAGCTCTGCCCCTATGCCATGTCGGCGGACGAACCGATGTTCCTCGGGGCACGCGGCGGCAAGCTTCAGCCTGCCATCATCCAGCGTGAAATGCAGAAGCTGCGCGGCGCTTTCGGCCTGCCGGAAAACGCCACCCCGCATGCGTTGCGCCATTCCTTCGCCACCCATCTTCTGGCCGGCGGTGGGGATCTGCGCACCATTCAGGAACTGCTCGGCCATGCCAGCCTCTCCACCACACAGGTCTATACCGGGGTGGATACGGCAAGATTGCTTGAAATCTACGACAACGCGCACCCTCGCGCATGAAGCAGAAAAATGGTTAACCATAGGCATTAACCAGACGTCCAAACCGCCGTTCTATAAGCGAACAAGAACCGGATTGGACCGATGCACAGCCTGATAAAGCCTCAAAATCTCACCGCCACCCTGATGGGCAAGACTGGCGACGCGCTGCTCTGGCTGCTGGCCGCCCTGCATGTCACCGCCGTTGCCATCCTGCTCGTGACTCTACTGTCGCTCAGCCAGGCGGAAGCCGCCGAGCAGACGATCACCTGCGCGGGCAGCGACATTCTCGTTGAGATGCGCAAGACCGATCCTGAAGCCTTCGCCAAGATCGAACAGGAAGCGGCAGCGATCCCGAACGGCAAGGGCAATTTCTGGCGCATCGAAAAGACAGGTACGGCCCCATCCTATCTTCTCGGCACCATGCATGTGACCGATCCGCGCGTTCTGGAGATGCCGGCCGCCGCCAGCCCCGCCTTTGAGAAGGCAGCGACTGTCATCGTGGAATCGGACGAGATCCTTGATGACAAGAAAATAGCGGCATCCCTGCTGGGCAAGCCCGAACTCACCATGTTTCTGGACGGCAAATCGATCACCGACATCCTGCCGCCCGACAATGTCGCGCGCCTCGAAAAGGGACTGAAGGAGCGCGGCATTCCACTCAATGCCGTGTCGCGCATGAAGCCCTGGATGCTCTCGAGCTTCGTTGCCCTTCCCGCCTGCGAGTTTGCCCGCAAGGCAACGGGCCTTTCCTTTCTCGACAAGAAGCTTGCCGAAGATGCGGTTGCGAACGGAAAGCGCCTCGTCGGGCTGGAGACAATGGTCGAACAACTGACCGCAATGTCCGAACTGCCGATGGAATTTCATCTGCAGGCGCTTATCGAAACGCTTGAGCTCGGCGACCGCATGGATGACGTGATGACGACCATGACCGATCTTTACGTCGCGGGCGACATCGGCATGACCATGCCGATGCTGAAAAGTCTGGATCCCAAGAAGGCCGCCGACAACGATAAGGGCTATGCCGCTTTCGAACAGCGCATCATCACCGATCGCAACCATGTGATGGCGGACCGCTCCACCAATGAGCTTGCCAAGGGTAATGTCTTCATGGCCGTCGGCGCGCTGCACCTGCCGGGCGAAGGAGGCCTCGTGGAACTGCTGCGCGCGAAAGGCTTCACGCTGACGCGGGTTGAGTGACCGGAACAGTTCCTGTTTCGACGGGCCGGATAGAGGCGCAGAACGGTCGCATCGTCGCAGGCACGATGCGGCGGTGAAACGGACCAACGAGAAGAAGATAAAACCGACCGAACAGGTTCTTGCGCCGGACAATGGTGGTGACGCTCGCCAGCTGGCGGTCTGCCGCATCTTCGAGATCGATGACGATGCGAAAATCGAGGTGGTGGTCATCAAAGCCGAGGACTGTTCGCTCTGGCGTGGAGGTGATGACCGGGAACCCGCCCGCAGAACTGCCCGCCGCCAGCTCGACCGTTTTTAAACCGACCATCGAAACGATACCGTTTCGAAGCGACATCAGGCCGCTGATCCATGCCGGAGGATGCTCCAGAAAAAGCCTGCTCACATCGAGCGAGGACGTTACAGGCGTTGTCAATTCACCCTGAAAGCAATCGTACCAATCGGCACCTGGCAATATATCTTCAATATTTGGCATCTTTGATCCCCAGCCGCTCCTTTGCAGCAAGGGAAACATGCCGTTTTTACGCGGCGGGGGGAACGTGACAAACCGCCGCTCAGCCGTGTGTCATGCGCCGGAGGAGATTGGTGCGCCAATAGAACTGATGAACAAGGACAGCCGCGACATGGCCCGCGATCAAAACCCACATCAGCACCTTGAACGGGCCGGAGTGTAGCTCCCCTGCCGCGCTCACCCCAAAGTAATAGGCGGCGATGCCAGAGAGTGGCAGGATGAAGAACAGCGCGTAAAGCGTAAAATGCGCCACCTTGGCGGCAATCTGCGCGACACGCGGCTCCTCAGGCGGATGTGGCGGAACGCCCTGGATCAGCCGCAGACAGAAGCGCAGTACCGCAAGAAACAGCACGGCGAAGCCGACATAGGCATGGATATTGGCAGAAGAAATCTGATCTGGCGTCAATGTTTCACCCCGCCGCATCAGCCGGTAGGCATGGGCCATGGCATCGGGAAACAAGAGGTTGAAGAAAATCAGAAGCGCCATTGTCCAATGGATGACACGCTGCGGAATGGAGAAGGAAACTTGAGTGGAATGCGCCATTTTATTGCCTTTTATCAAAAGGTTAGACAGGCTTTAGCGCGAGTATGAGAAACCCCGGCCTGCATGGCAAGCCGGGGTTCAGCAGATGACGGAAATTTAATATTCGAGCGTCGGGCTCAAACGCCGATCACATGTGGATCGGCTTGAAGAACGTTGCCAGCGCCGCTTCCTTCACGGCTTCCGACATGGTCGGGTGCGCATGGCAGGTGCGGCCGAGATCTTCCGAGGAACCGCCAAATTCCATCAGTACGGTGATCTCGTGGATCATTTCGCCAGCGCCGAAGCCGACAATGTGACCGCCGAGAACCCGGTCGGTTTCCTTGTCGGCAAGGATCTTCACGAAACCATCCGTCACCTGCATGGCGCGGGCGCGGCCATTGGCGGTGAAGGGGAACTTGCCAACCTTGTAAGCGACGCCGGCGGCCTTGAGTTCCTCTTCGGTCTTGCCGACGGAAGCCACTTCCGGCTGCGTATAGACGACTGCCGGAATGACGTCGTAATTCACGTGACCGCGCTGGCCGGCAAGGATTTCCGCAAGCGCAACACCCTCGTCTTCCGCCTTGTGCGCCAGCATCGGGCCCTTCACCACGTCGCCGATCGCATAGATGCCATCGACATTGGTCTTGTAGTGGCCGTCGATTTCAACGCGGCCACGGCTGTCAAGCACGACACCAGCTTCGGCAAGGCCGAGACCTTCGGTGTAGGGCTTGCGGCCGGTGGAGATCAGCACGACGTTTGCTTCCAGCGTTTCGGCAGCGCCGCCCTTGACCGGCTCGAACACGACCTTGGCGCCGGCAGCGGTTTTTTCAACAGCCGTTACCTTTGCGCCGAGCTTGAAATCGAGGCCCTGCTTGGCGAGCAGACGCTGCGCCTGCTTGGAAACTTCGGCATCCATGCCGCCGAGAATGTTGTCGAGATATTCGACGACGGTAACCTTGGAGCCAAGACGCGACCAGACCGAACCGAGTTCAAGGCCGATGACGCCGCCGCCGACAACGATCAGCTTTTCCGGAACCTTGGAGAGAGCGATTGCGCCGGTGGAGGACACGATGACGCTTTCATCGATATCAACCTGAACACCCGGAATGCCGGCAACGTCAGAACCCGTGGCAATGACGATATTCTTTGCTTCGATTTCCTGTGTCTCGCCCTTGTCGTTGGTGACGGAAACCTTGCCGGCCGACACAACCTTGCCGGTGCCCTGGAAAGCATCGATCTTGTTCTTCTTGAACAGGAAGGAAACGCCATCGACATTGGCCTTCACCACGCCGTCCTTGTGACCCATCATCTTTTCAAGGTTCAGCTTGGGCGCTGGAACTTCGATGCCGAGCGAGTCGACACCATGGGCAACATGCGCGAAGGTTTCGGACGCGTGCAGCAGCGCCTTGGAGGGAATGCAGCCGACATTGAGGCAGGTGCCGCCATAGGTCGCGCGCTTTTCGATGACAGCGACCTTGAGGCCCAGCTGCGCCGCCTTGACCGCGCAAACATAACCGCCGGGGCCGGTGCCGATTACAACTACATCATATGCCATGTTCTGGTTCCTGCTTTATAGGGGCAAGATATCGGATCATTGCCCAGCTTCCATTTGACCTGAAACTCAGGCCGCTTTTTCCGTTGCGAGTTTTATACCGAGGGCGATGAAGACCACCCCGCTGGTGCGGTCGATCCATTGGCTGGCGCGCTGAAACGCGGCGCGCATCCGTGGTGTCGTCATGAAGAGGCTGACGCCAACGAACCAAAGGATGAGGCAGCTTGCCATGACGAGACCGTATCCGAATTTGACGGCCACCGGCGTGTGGGCGTGAACCACCGTCGAAAAGATCGACAGAAAGAAAAACACCGGCTTGGGGTTGAGCGCATTGGCCGCAAAACCGAGCGTAAACGCCTTCAGCGCCGTCTGACTGCTTTTCGCCTGAACGCCTTCACCTTCGGCAGCGGGCAATTCGGTCTTGCCAGCGCGCAGCGCCTTGATGCCGATATAGATCAGATAGGCGACACCCAGCCATTTGACGATGTTGAAGAGATAGATCGATTGGGAAATGATCAGGCCAAGGCCGAGGATCGTATAGGTGACATGGAACATCAGCGATGTCCCGACGCCGAAGCTGGTGATGATGGCCTGCTTGCGCCCATGCACCATCGCCTGACGCATGACCATGGCGAGATCGGCGCCAGGCGACACGATCGCGAAGGAGAAAATCGCCATCAGGGATGCAAGTTCGATGAGATATTGATGCATCGTAAAGCAGCCTTCAGAACATCAGCACGACAAACATGAGCGCCAGGCCGAGCATCGACCCCAGCCAGACGAAAGACCGTATATAGGGGATGCCCGCCAGATAGAGCGGAATATAGATCACCCGGCAGATCAGCCAGATCCAGGCGCCAGTGAGCGCCAGACCGGCAGGATCACCCGCCATGATGACCCCGAAAGCGAGCGCCAGAAAAGCCGGATATGTTTCCCGGAAATTCGCAGACGCGCGTGAGGCACGGCCGGAAAGCCTGCCCTCCGGCTCTCGGCTGCCATCCCTCGGGCCGGCATTCCATTCAAGCCCGAATTCCTTGGTCGCCGTCATCCCCTGCAACATGACGTGCACGACGAGGAGAAGAACGCTCAGACCGACAAGCGGCAAAAAAGGCGAAGCGGCTAGAAATGTCGGCTGCACGTCTGCTCTCCCTGTTAGTCTTTCAGCGGGGCTTCACTTGAAGCCCCGCTGAAACGAAAAGCAAGAGCGATTAGAGATCAAGAACCAGACGTTCCGGATCCTCGAGGCTTTCCTTGACGCGAACGAGGAAGGTCACGGCTTCCTTGCCGTCAACGATACGGTGATCGTAGGAGAGCGCCAGATACATCATCGGGCGAATGACGACCTGCCCGCCGATGGCGACCGGACGCTCCTGGATCTTGTGCATGCCGAGAATACCCGACTGCGGTGCGTTGAGGATCGGCGAAGACATCAGCGAGCCGTAAACGCCACCATTGGTGATGGTGAAGGTGCCGCCCTGCATGTCGGCCATGCCGAGCGAACCATCGCGCGCCGCCTTCGCAAGACGGCCGAGTTCCTTTTCGACGCCGGCGATGGAAAGCTGGTCGGCATCGCGGATGACCGGAACGACAAGACCCTTGTCCGTGCCGACAGCCATGCCGACGTGACAATAGTTCTTGTAGATGATGTCCGTGCCGTCGATTTCGGCGTTGACGGCAGGCAGTTCCTTCAGCGCGTGGGTCACGGCCTTGGTGAAGAAGCCCATGAAGCCGAGCTTGACGCCATGCTTTTTCTCGAACACGTCCTTGTAACGGTTACGCAGGTCCATAACCGCGCTCATGTCCACTTCGTTGTAAGTGGTGAGCATGGCGGCGGTGTTCTGCGCGTCCTTGAGGCGCTTGGCGATGGTCTGACGCAGGCGCGTCATCTTCACACGCTCTTCGCGAACCTGATCCTGTTCGGCGGAAACCGGACGCGGTGCAGCAGCAGGAGCCGGAGCGGCCGGAGCCGAAACGCCCTTGGCGACAGCAGCGAGCACATCGCCCTTCAGCACCTGGCCACGCTTGCCGGAACCGTCGACCTGATCGGCAGACAGGTTGTTTTCAGCAAGCAGCTTGCCAGCGGCAGGTGCCGGCGGCATAGCGCTGGCGGCAGAAGCAGCGGGAGCCGGAGCGGCGGCCGCGGCAGCAGCAGGCTTTGCCGGTTCGGCAGCCGGTGCGGAGGTCGCAGCGCCGGCAGCACCTTCGGCGATCTGGCCGAGAAGCGCGTCGAGCCCAACGGTCTCGCCGTTCTGCGCAACGATTTCAGTCAGAACGCCAGAGGCAGGCGCCGGGACTTCGACGGTAACCTTGTCGGTTTCCAGTTCAACGAGAGGTTCGTCGGCCTTGACGGTGTCGCCGACCTTCTTGAACCAGGTGCCGACGGTCGCTTCGCTGACGGATTCGCCGAGGGTTGGTACGCGGATTTCAGTGGCCATGATCTAGTTCCGTTATTCAGGTGTCTTTTTTGCGGGGCGATGCGGGAGAGTTCTCACTCTCCCAGCGCGTCTTCCAGGAACGCAGCAAGCTGCGCCAGATGCTTGGACATCAGGCCGGTCGCCGGAGAGGCGGCAGCCGGACGGCCCGTGTAACGGACCTTCTGGTACTTGGCGTCGATATGCGCCAGGACCCATTCCAGGTAAGGGTCGATAAACGACCACGCACCCATGTTCTTCGGCTCTTCCTGGCACCAGACCATCTCCGCATTGCGGAAACGCGACAGTTCGTTGATGAGCGCCTTGGCCGGGAACGGATAGAGCTGTTCGATACGCAGCAGATAGATATCGTCGATGCCGCGCTTCTCACGTTCTTCCAGCAGATCATAATAGACCTTGCCCGTGCACATGACGACACGGCGGATTTTCGAATCCTTCTGCAGCTTGATCGGGCCGTCCTTGATGACTTCAGCATCGTCCCACAGGAGACGGTGGAAGGAGGACTCGCCTGCAAGCTCGGCCAGCGAAGAGGTGGCGCGCTTGTGACGCAGCAGCGACTTCGGCGTCATCAGGATCAGCGGCTTGCGGAAGTCGCGCTTCACCTGGCGGCGCAGGATGTGGAAATAGTTTGCCGGCGTCGTGCAGTTGGCAACCTGCATGTTGTCTTCCGCGCACATCTGCAGCCAGCGCTCCAGACGGGCGGACGAATGTTCCGGACCCTGGCCTTCGTAACCATGCGGCAGCAGGCAGACCAGACCGGACATGCGCAGCCACTTGCGTTCACCCGACGAGATGAACTGGTCGAACACCACCTGTGCTCCGTTGGCGAAGTCGCCGAACTGGGCTTCCCAGAGCGTCAGCGCATTCGGACGGGCGAGCGAGTAGCCATATTCGAAACCAAGCACGGCTTCTTCCGAAAGCATCGAGTTGATGACTTCGTAACGGGCCTGCGTCGGCGCGAGGTTCGCGAGCGGGATGTAACGCTCTTCAGTTTCCTGATCGTAGAGAACCGAATGGCGCTGCGAGAAGGTGCCGCGTTCGCAATCCTGACCGGAGAGGCGGATCTTGTGGCCTTCGACGGCGAGCGAACCGAAAGCAAGCGCTTCCGCCATCGCCCAATCGATGCCTTCGCCGGTCTCGACCATCTGCGAGCGGTTTTCCATGAAACGCTGGATCGTTCGGTGGGCGTTGAAACCCTCGGGAATGGTCGACAGTTTCTTGCCGATTTCCTTCAGCTGCTTCATCGGCACGCCGGTCTTGCCGCGACGCTGCTCATCCGCATTGTCGGCGGCACGCAGGCCGGACCACTGACCGTCCAGCCAGTCGGCCTTGTTCGGCTTGTAGGACTGCCCCGCCTCGAATTCCTGCTCGAGATGGGCGCGCCAGTCGGCCTTCATCTTTTCGAATTCGCCTTCGCTGAGCAGGCCTTCGGCGATCAGACGGTCGGCATAGATGCGCGCGACGGTCTTGTGGCCGCGGATGACCTTGTACATCTTCGGCTGCGTGAACGCCGGCTCGTCGCCTTCGTTGTGGCCGAAGCGGCGGTAGCAGAACATGTCCACGACGACGGGCTTGTGGAACTTCATGCGGTATTCGGTGGCAACCTTGGCCGCATAGGTCACAGCTTCCGGATCGTCACCGTTGACGTGGAAGATCGGCGCTTCGATCATCTTGGCGACGTCGGACGGATAGGGCGACGAACGGGAGAAGGCCGGGTTCGTCGTAAAGCCGATCTGGTTGTTGATGATGAAGTGCATGGTACCGGCAACGCGATGACCGCGCAGGCCGGAGAGGCCGAGAATTTCAGCAACCACGCCCTGGCCCGCAAAAGCGGCATCGCCGTGCAGAAGCAGCGGCAGAACCTTGGCGCGCTCGGAAAGCGGAATGACATCGCCTTCCCACACCTTGGCCAGCTGGTCCTGCTTGGCACGGGCCTTGCCCATGACGACAGGGTTGACGATTTCAAGATGCGACGGGTTGGCCGTCAGCGACAGGTGAACCTTGTTGCCGTCGAACTCGCGGTCCGAGGAGGCACCGAGGTGATACTTCACGTCACCCGAACCTTCGACGTCGTCGGGCTTGAACGAACCACCCTTGAACTCGTGGAATACGGCGCGGTGCGGCTTGCCCATGACGTTGGTCAGAACGTTCAGGCGGCCGCGGTGAGCCATGCCGAGAACGACTTCTTCGAGACCTTCCTGGCCGCCGCGCTTGATGATCTGCTCGAGCGCCGGGATCAGCGATTCGCCGCCATCGAGGCCGAAACGCTTGGTGCCCTTGAAACGCACGTCGAGGAACTGCTCATAACCTTCGGCTTCGACCAGCTTTGACAGAATGGCCTTCTTGCCTTCGGCCGTGAAGGCAACGCCCTTGTCCGGACCTTCGATGCGCTCCTGAATCCAGGCCTTCTCTTCCGGGCTGGACATGTGCATGAATTCGACGCCGATAGTGGAGCAATAGGTGCGCTCCAGAATATCGATCATCTCGCGCACGGTCGCATATTCGAGGCCGAGCACGTTATCGATGAAAATCTTGCGGTCGTAATCGCTTTCTTCAAAGCCGTAGGACTTCGGCGAAAGCTCGTTATAGTCCTCGACGGCAACGGCAATACCGAGTGGATCGAGCTTGGCATGCAGGTGGCCGCGCATGCGGTAGGCGCGGATCATCATGATGGCGCGAACGCTGTCACGGGTCGCCTGCAGCACTTCGGCTTCGCTGACCGGCTTGCCGGTATCGGCGCTCTTGGCCTCAGCCTTTGCCTGAACCTTCTTTTCAATGGCCTTTTCGACCGTGGCCCAGTTGCCATCAAGTGCGGACACCAGGTCGCCATTTGCCGGGATCGGCCAGTTGGCACGCTTCCAGGAGGCGCCCTTGGCCGCCTTCTTCACATCTTCCGGATTATCGGACAGTGCCTTGAAGAAGCTCTGCCACTCCGGCGACACGGAAGAGGGGTCCTCTTCGTACCGGGCATAGAGCTGCTCGATATAGGCTGCATTCGCGCCGTCCAGAAACGACGTGATCTGAAACTGCTCGTTCGCTTCTTGCCTTGCCATTGTGTTCTTGCGGACTTGTCCGTCCGCCTCCTCGATGCCGTTAGGGCCGTTCGACCGGCCTGCCGCTTTGATTATTGCTGTCTGCCGCCGAGGCGGTATGCCGTCTGTTTGTCTTCGTGCGGCATCGGGCAGCGCGAGCTTGAAGCCGCGCCGCCCGTTACCGGTTTCATGTGGTCTCAGCCCTTGAGGACTTCAACCAGCGTCTTGCCGAGTCGCGCCGGGGAAGGCGAAACCTTGATGTCCGCTGCTTCCATGGCAGCGATCTTGGATTCTGCATCGCCCTTGCCGCCGGAAACGACAGCGCCGGCGTGGCCCATGGTGCGGCCCTTCGGAGCCGTACGACCCGCGATGAAGCCGGCCATCGGCTTCTTGCGGCCCTTCTTGGCTTCGTCAATCAGGAACTGCGCCGCATCTTCTTCAGCTGAACCGCCAATTTCGCCGATCATGATGATCGACTGCGTGGCGTCGTCAGCGAGGAACATTTCCAAGACGTCGATGAACTCGGTGCCCTTGACCGGGTCGCCGCCGATGCCGACAGCCGTCGTCTGGCCGAGGCCTTCGTTGGACGTCTGGAACACGGCTTCATAGGTCAGCGTGCCGGAGCGCGAAACGATACCGACCGAACCCTTGCGGAAGATAGAGCCCGGCATGATGCCGATCTTGCATTCTTCCGGCGTCAGGATGCCGGGGCAGTTCGGGCCGAGCAGGCGGGACTTCGAACGGTCGAGGCGAGCCTTGACGCGGACCATGTCCATGACCGGGATGCCTTCGGTGATGCAGGTGATGAACGGAATTTCCGCATCGATGGCTTCGATGATCGCGTCTGCTGCACCTGCCGGCGGAACATAGATCACGGATGCATCTGCACCGGTCTTTTCCTTGGCTTCGGCAACCGTTGCGAAGATCGGCAGGGTTTCGCCCTTGGAACCGGTCCAGGTTTCGCCACCCTTCTTCGGATGAATGCCGCCGACCATCTGCGTGCCGTAATAGGCAAGCGCCTGTTCGGTGTGGAAGGTACCGGTCTTGCCGGTCAGACCCTGAACGAGGATCTTGGTGTCTTTATTAACGAGAATAGACATTATTTCCGGTCCCTCAATTAGCCGTTGATCGCCGCGACGATCTTCTTGGCTGCGTCGTCCAGATCGTCAGCAGCCGTAATCGCAAGGCCCGATTCATTCAGAAGCTTCTTGCCAAGTTCGACGTTGGTGCCTTCGAGGCGAACAACGAGCGGAACCTGCAGACCGACTTCCTTCACCGCGGCGATAACGCCCTCGGCGATAACGTCGCACTTCATGATGCCACCGAAGATGTTGACGAGGATGCCCTCGACCTTCGGGTCGGCAGTGATGATCTTGAAAGCTGCCGCAACCTTCTCCTTGCCGGCGCCGCCGCCGACGTCGCAGAAATTTGCCGGCTCCTTGCCGTAAAGCTTGATGATGTCCATGGTGGCCATGGCAAGACCTGCGCCGTTGACCATGCAGCCGATGTTGCCGTCGAGGGCGACGTAAGCGAGGTCCCACTTGGAGGCTTCGATTTCCTTGGCGTCTTCTTCGGTTTCGTCGCGCAGCGCCTTGACGTCGTCATGGCGGAACATGGCGTTGCCGTCGAAGGAAACCTTGGCGTCGAGAACGCGCAGATGGCCATTTTCCATGACGATCAGCGGGTTGATCTCGAGGAGAGCCATGTCCTTCTCGCTGAAGGCCTTGTAAAGGATCGGGAAGAGCGACTTGGCATCTTCGGCTGCAACGCCGTCAAGCTCAAGCGCCTTGGAGATCGCAGCAACGTCGGCATCGGAAACGCCCTTTTCAGGGTTGATGGCGATGGTGTGGATCTTTTCAGGCGTGTCGTGGGCGACGGCTTCGATGTCCATGCCGCCTTCAGTGGAAACCACGAAGGCAACCTGGCCGACCGAACGGTCTACCAACAGCGAGCAATAGAGTTCGCGAGCGATATCAGCGCCGTCTTCGATATAGAGACGGTTGACCTGCTTGCCGGCATCGCCCGTCTGCGCCGTTACCAGCGTGTTGCCGAGCATGTCCTTGGCGTGGGAAACGACTTCTTCAATGGACTTGGCCAGACGAACGCCGCCCTTGGCGTCCGGGCCGAGTTCCTTGAACTTGCCCTTGCCGCGGCCGCCAGCATGGATCTGGCTCTTGACGACATAGAGCGGGCCCGGAAGCTGCTTTGCGGCAGCTTCGGCTTCTTCGACCTTGAGAATGGCAACGCCTTCGGCAACCGGCGCGCCGTAGCCCTTCAGAAGAGCCTTGGCCTGATATTCGTGAATATTCATGGAATAATCCCTGTTTGGAACCGCTTGAAGTTGTTACTTCAGCGACGGAGCGATGTTGATGCAGGCTTCGCAGAGACCAGCGACAGCGCCGACGGACTTCTGGAAGGCAGCTTCTTCTTCCTTGTTGAGTTCGATCTCGATGATGCGCTCGATACCGCCTGCACCGATGATGGTGGGAACGCCGACATACATGTCGTCTACGCCATACTGGCCCGAAAGGTGGGCAGCGGCGGGCAGAACGCGCTTCTTGTCCTTGAGGTAGGATTCAGCCATCTCGATTGCCGAGGCAGCCGGGGCGTAATAGGCCGAGCCGGTCTTCAAGAGACCAACGATTTCGGCGCCGCCGTCACGGGTGCGCTGGATGATCTCTTCGAGACGCTCGGCCGTCAGCCAGCCCATCTTTACGAGATCGGTCAGCGGAACGCCAGCAACGGTGGAGTAACGGGCGAGCGGCACCATGGTGTCGCCGTGGCCGCCGAGAACGAAGGCGGTGACGTCTTCAACCGAAACGTTGAACTCTTCGGCGAGGAAGAGGCGGAAACGCGCGCTGTCGAGAACGCCGGCCATGCCGACGACCTTGTTCTTCGGCAGGCCGGAGAACTTCTGCAGCGCCCAGACCATGGCGTCGAGCGGATTGGTGATGCAGATGACGAAAGCGTTCGGCGCGTATTTTTTGATGCCGGCGCCGACCTGTTCCATGACCTTGAGGTTGATGCCGAGAAGATCGTCGCGGCTCATGCCGGGCTTGCGGGCAACACCAGCGGTGACGATGCACACGTCAGCGCCTTCGATGGCAGCGTAATCGGATGCGCCGGTGAGCTTTGCATTGAAGCCTTCAACCGGGCCGGACTGGGCAATATCCAGGCCCTTGCCCTGCGGGATGCCGTCAGCAATATCGAAGAGGACGATATCGCCCAGTTCCTTCAGGCTGGCCAGATGCGCCAGCGTGCCGCCGATCATGCCAGAACCAATAAGTGCAATCTTTTTGCGAGCCATCGAATGCTTCCTCTTGAGCTTCAATTCAATTTCACCGCGCCAAACCGGCAGCCAAATTGTCGCACTCCGATTAGACCCATTGGCCAAAATAGGCAACAGATTCTTTTCTGCTGAGTATTTTCAATCGTTTAGATCAATATTTTCTTACGTAAACGTAAGAAAATGCGTCACGAAAGTGTCAAACTTTCTGCCGTTTTTCTTGATGAAGCGCCAGATAATCGGCGCTACGCATTTCAAACAGACGCGAGGCGGTGCGATCGAACTCGAAACCTTCCGTCCCCTTGCGTTTGCCGAGCAGCTCTTCCGGCATCGCTGCCGCCGACGCGAACAGCCTGACGCTGTGATCATAAAGCGCGTCGATGAGGATGATGAAACGCTTGGTTTCGTTCCGTTTGTCCGCGTTCAAAAATGGAATGTGGTCGATGAAGACCGTGTCGAAACGATTGGCGATGGCCAGGAAATCGGAAGCGCCGAGCGGCTTCTCGCAAAGGTCGGAAAAGGAAAAACGCGCCACTCGACCGCTAGCGCGCGGCACCAGGATGGAACGACCCTTCATGGGTATCTCGGTTGGCGCAACAAGGTGCCCGCCGGTCATGTGCCGCCACGCCATATCCATCGCCTGATCGGCCGCGCCATCAAGGGGCGTCACATAGACCGGCAGGCTTTCCAGCTTCTCCATCCGATAATCGGTGGGACTGTCCAGCGTCACCACCTCCACATGCTTCTTCAGCAGCTCGACAAAGGGCAGGAACAGGCCGCGATTGAGACCATCCTTGTAGAGATTGTCCGGAACGACATTGGAGGTCGTCACCAATGTGCAGCCATTGGCGAAGAGCTCGCTGAATAGCCGCGCGAGGATCATCGCATCAGCAATATCCGTCACGGTGAATTCATCGAAACACAGGAGTTCGGCCTCCGCCAGAAGCTGGGCGGCGACAGGCGGAATCGGATCGGCCTGTTTGGTCTCGCCATTCTTCAGCTTCTGCCGGTGCGCATGCACACGATTATGCACATCCGCCATGAATTCATGAAAATGGCAACGCCGCTTGGAAGAAACGGGCGCCATTTCGTAAAACATGTCCATTAGCATCGTCTTGCCGCGGCCGACGCTGCCATAGACATAAAGCCCTTTCACCGTCGTTGCTGGACCGGCCTTGCGTGCGAACATCCAGCCGAGCGCGCTCTTCTTCTTGGCAGGCTTGCGGGCCTTCAGATCGGCGAGAATTCTGTCGAGATGGGCCGCCACACCAAGCTGGGCGGCATCGGCCTGCAAGGTGCCAGCTGCCGTCAATGCGTTGAGCTGTTCAACGACACTATGATTGTAATCAGGCAATGGCTTCATGAAAAGACGCCCCGGTCGCGGATGCAGCACAGAACCCGCGACGAATGGAATGGCTTAGAGCAGAATGAACGTTCCGGCTGCACCGGAACGACTCATCGGCTGAGGCTGAGCGGCTGCCCGCTATTGGTCGTGCCGTCGAAGCGTGCGTCTGCGCTCTTGTAGACGCGGCCGATAGTGTCACCCGAGCGATTCTTGAAGACGACCATCTTGCCGGATACTTCCCAGGACCCCATCGCCGTCAGCTCGCCGGAGCAACCACGCGTGCCGCCACGCGATCCGCTGCCCAGATTGGTGAGCGTCAGGAACATATCGCAATTGGCCCCGCCATTAGAAACGCGCCAGTTGCCGACCATGGATTCCTTGGTCACATCGAGAGCTGTTGCCGGTGGAGCAGCGGATGCAACATTGGTGCCGCCGGGTGTCGCCGAAGCAGGCGCCGACGGGAACTGGCTGCCGTTGGCACCACCGGGCGGCGGCAGGGCGCCAGACTGAACGGAGGGCACCGGCTGCGCCTGCAGGGGCGGCGTATAACCGGGATTGTTGCTGGCGTTGTTGTTGTAATCGTAGGAGGTACGTTGGCAACCGGCAAGGCTCATCACAACCGCAAGGCCCGTCACCACATATCTGAATTGCATATCAAGCTCCCGATTCTCTCGCTTCCGGAAAGACGATGATCAAACAAGAAGGCTGAATTATTACCAAAGCCTTATCTTGCGCAAGCGATGGCCGGGATAATTACCATTTCGGTCAATTTTTACCGAATTTTCCCACGCCGGGTTGAAAAAAGGGCCACGGTCGAGACCGCGGCCCGATAAATCTCTGTGGTAGGCGATTCGTCCTCAGACGCGGCGCTCAACCATCATCTTCTTGATTTCCGCAATCGCCTTGGCCGGGTTCAAGCCCTTCGGGCAAGCCTGCGCGCAGTTCATGATCGTATGGCAGCGATAGAGACGGAACGGGTCCTCGAGATTGTCGAGACGCTCGCCGGTCGCCTCATCGCGGCTGTCGATCAGCCAGCGATAGGCCTGCAGCAGAACGGCCGGACCCAGATAACGGTCGCCATTCCACCAGTAGCTGGGACAGGACGTGGAGCAGCAGGCGCAGAGAATGCACTCATAAAGACCGTCCAGCTTCAGGCGATCCTCATGGCTCTGCTTCCATTCCTTGGCGGGTGTGGGCGAAACCGTCTTCAGCCAGGGTTCGATCGAGCGGTGCTGGGCGTAGAAGTTCGACAGGTCAGGAACAAGGTCCTTCACGACAGGCATATGCGGCAGCGGATAAACCTTCACCGTGCCGTTGATCTCGTCCATGCCCTTGGTGCAGGCGAGCGTATTGGTGCCGTCGATGTTCATCGCGCAGGAACCGCAGATGCCTTCGCGGCAGGAGCGGCGTAGCGTCAGCGTCGGGTCGATGTTGTTCTTGATGTAAAGAAGCGCATCGAGAACCATCGGTCCGCAATCATCGACATCAATATAGAAAGTGTCGATGCGCGGGTTCTGTCCGTCATCCGGGTTCCAGCGATAGACGCGGTATTCGCGCACATTCTTGGCACCATCCGGCTTCGGCCAGACCTTGCCTTCGCTGATCTGGGAATTCTTGGGGAGAGCAAGTTCAACCATATCAAGTTCCTCAAATCAGTAGACACGCGCCTTCGGCTCGATCTTTTTCGGATCGATGCCGTCGGCGATCAGGTCGGTGTGAACCGGGCGATAGTCGAGCTTCACGTCGCCTTCGGGGCCGACCCAGGCAAGCGTATGCTTGCGCCAGTTCACGTCGTCGCGACCACCGAACGGACCGTCGACGAAATCCTCGCGGGCATGCGAACCACGGCTTTCCTTGCGCGCTTCCGCGCCGTAGACCGTGGTGATGGCA
The DNA here is from genome assembly GCF_031453135.1 of Agrobacterium sp. SORGH_AS_0440. Taxonomy (NCBI): domain Bacteria; kingdom Pseudomonadati; phylum Pseudomonadota; class Alphaproteobacteria; order Hyphomicrobiales; family Rhizobiaceae; genus Agrobacterium; species Agrobacterium sp. SORGH_AS_0440. The sequence goes on from NZ_JAVIYR010000002.1 coordinate 2,515,951, forward strand.
TTGGCCATGAGGTTATGCAACTCGAGCGTTTCGACCAGGTCGGAATTCCAGACCATCGAACGGTCGGTGACCTTGACGTCGGGCAGTTCCTTCCAGATCGCCGAGAGACGGCGGCAGCCGCTTTCGAGCGATTCCTGCGTGCGGAACACGGCCGCATCGTCCTGCATGGCGCGCTGCATCTTGTCGCGCAGCACCGCCGTCGGCGTCGAGCCGTTGGCATAACGCAGGCTGTCAAAGCGTTCCATGATCCTGTCGCAGGCAGCCGTATCGAGAGCGGGAATCGCCTCGTCACGATTGATGACCTGAGCGGCGCGGATCGCGGCGGCACGACCGAAGACCACAAGGTCGATCAGCGAGTTGGAGCCAAGACGGTTGGCGCCGTGAACCGAGGCGCAACCGGCTTCGCCGACCGCCATCAGGCCGGGCGCGATGCGTTCCGGGTTGTTGGCATCGGCATTCAGCACTTCACCCCAATAATTGGTCGGAATGCCGCCCATGTTGTAGTGAACCGTCGGCAGGACCGGGATCGGCTCGCGGGTCACGTCAACGCCGGCGAAAATCTTGGCGCTTTCGGAGATGCCCGGAAGACGCTCATGCAGGATCGCCGGATCGAGATGATCGAGATGCAGGAAGATGTGGTCCTTGTTCTTGCCGACGCCGCGGCCTTCACGGATTTCCATCGTCATGCAGCGCGAGACAACGTCACGCGAGGCAAGGTCTTTCGCCGAAGGTGCATAACGCTCCATGAAGCGTTCGCCTTCGGAGTTGACGAGATAGCCGCCTTCGCCGCGCGCGCCCTCAGTGATGAGGCAGCCCGCGCCATAAATACCGGTCGGGTGGAACTGCACGAATTCCATGTCCTGAAGCGGCAGGCCCGCACGGGCGATCATGCCGCCGCCGTCGCCGGTGCAGGTGTGGGCAGACGTCGCCGAGAAATAGGCGCGGCCGTAACCGCCGGTCGCCAGAACCACCATCTTGGCAGCGAAGCGGTGGATCGTGCCGTCATCGAGGTTCCAGGCAACGACGCCAGTGCAGCGGCCATCCGGCGCCATGATGAGGTCGAGCGCGAAATATTCGATGAAGAATTCCGCATTGTTGCGCAGCGACTGGCCATAAAGCGTGTGCAGAATGGCGTGACCGGTACGGTCGGCGGCGGCACAGGTGCGCTGCACCGGTGGGCCTTCGCCGTAATTCTGCATGTGGCCGCCGAAGGGGCGCTGGTAGATCTTGCCTTCTTCGTTACGCGAGAAAGGCACGCCGTAATGCTCCAGCTCATAGACCGCCTTCGGCGCTTCCATGGCGAGATATTGCATGGCGTCGACATCGCCCAGCCAGTCGGAGCCCTTTACGGTGTCGTAAAGGTGCCACTGCCAACAGTCGGGCGTCATATTGGTGAGCGATGCGGCGATGCCGCCCTGCGCTGCGACGGTGTGGGAGCGCGTCGGGAAAACCTTGGTGATGCAGGCGGTCTTGAAACCCTGTTCGGCCATGCCGAGTGTAGCGCGCAGACCGGCGCCGCCGGCGCCCACCACGATCACGTCATAGGAGTGATCGACATAGGTGTAGGCCTTGCCATTCTGGGAAGGTGAACTGATCGAAGCCATGACGAACTTATCCTACGAATGCGATTTTCAGGATGGCGAAGACAGACAGGCCACCGATGAGGATCGCGAAAAATGTATTCAGCATCAGAAGAACGAGCTTCGGAACTTCGGCGTGAATGTAGTCTTCGATGATGACCTGCATGCCGAGCTTCATGTGGATGAGACCGGAGACCAGCACCAGAGCCATGATGACAGCGACGAGCGGGTTGGAAAGCGCAGCGACGACTTCCGGATAGGGCGCGCCGGCATATTTGATCAGGAAGACAACGAAAAAGGTCAGCAACGGAATGTTCGAAACGGCCGTCAGGCGCTGGCGCCAGAAATGGTCGGTGCCTTCCTTGGCGGAGCCGAGACCGCGAACCTTCCCGAGAGGTGTACGCATATCCATGTAAGTATCTCCTCAGCGCACGATCAGGACGATGACCCAGATCAGCGCGGTCAGACAGATAGACGCCACGAAGGAGGCCTTTGCCAGCTTGGTGGTGAAGTGCTTCTCGAAGCCGTGCCCGAGGTCCCACATCAGGTGGCGCAGGCCGCCGATCATGTGGTGAACCAGCGCCCAGGTGTAGCCGACGAGAACGATCTTGCCGATGATGGTGCCCATCGCCCAGCTGACCCAGTCATAATAAGCTGGACCGGATGCCAGCGCGATAAGCCACCAGGCGACCAGGAGCGTACCGAAATAGAGCGCGCCACCGGTTACGCGGTGGATGATGGAGGCCACCATCGTCGGAATCGGCTTGTAGATTTGAAGATGCGGCGACAGAGGCCGGTTATTTGTCACATTCGCCATCAGAACCTCGCGGCGTTTTCCCGTGCGTCCACAAGACAGGACGCCCCCAAGCAACAGCACATGACGAAAGAATGTGCATTGCACCAACCGCGACGTTTAATCACATGGGCGCATCACCACAAGCACATTTCATGGCGGATTCCAATTTAATCGATTGGTTCGCGGATTTTTTTTGGAATTTTTTTGCATGAAAATAAAAAATCGAGCGTTTCCAAGATTTACGCCCTCAAAATATTTACCTTTACGTAATTCCGAAAAGGTGTAATTTACGAATGGTTAACTCAAAAAACCGGAGCATGAAGCTCATGTTACAGCACCGAATCGTTGCCTTGGTCATGATCGTTTCAGGCGGGATTTCAACTTACGCGCTGCCCTCTTTGGCGGGCGATTTTCATAGTCAGAATTCCTATCGTCACAGTCAATCGCAAGTCAGCTTTTCAACTGACGGCCTGCCGTCCACGCTGCCTGGGGGCACCTATGTCGGAAGCATTTCCGCGCTAAGAGTTCGAGGGAACGGCAATTATTTCGCGACCGGCAGCGGAATATCGCCGCAGATTGCCACGACCGGACCCCGTTTATTGCCGGCGCCCAGAGCAAAAATCATTACCGTGAATACCGATAATGCGGATGATGCCTGCGTTTACCAGCACGGTGTCTGCATTATTCGCCCCTGATCAGAGGAAGCGCCAGACGGTGGTCTTCTTCACTTCGCTGTCTTCCAGTGCACGGCTGACGGTAACATGATAGGTCGCGAGGGTCTCAAGACGCTGTTTCGGCAGGTAGGCCCTGCCTGGATCTCCAACGAGAACGCTGACGCCCCGGTCAGTCAGGTTTATAAACCATGGCACGAGGAGATCCGCAAAGGCCCGGTCGTAAAAGACATCTCCTGCCAGCAGGACATCAGCCTCAATGGCACGGCCGATCAGATCGGCATGGGTAAAGCCGATATCAACCCCATTCAGGCCTGCATTCATACGAACAGCCGTTTCCGTCCACGGATCTATATCGGCGGCAAGCACGGTCGCAGCGCCGGCCTTTGCAGCAGCTATGGCAACCACCCCGGAGCCGCTGGCAAAATCCACCACACGCTTGCCGCTTACGCTTTCCGTGTGATCGAGCACATAACGGGCAAGACCCTGCCCGCCGGCCCAGGCAAAAGCCCAGAAAGGCGGCGGCAAGCCAATCTGCTCCAGTTCCTCTTCCGTCTTCAGCCAGAGCTCATGCGCTTCGGTCGCGAGATGAAGGGAGAGTTCCGGCACATGAGGCGGATGCATGATGCCGGTATTGTCGAGGATGAAGCGTTCGGGATCGGTCCTCACCGACGCTTCAATCCGGGGATTTCGGAGGATTTGCGAGCCCGCCCATGCGGCAGACCTCAAAATACTCCTCTTCCGTCACCGGCTGCACGGAAAGCCGCATGGAGGTGACAAGCGACATATTCGCCAGCTTCGGATTGGCCTTAACATCCTTTAGCGAAACCGGCTGCGGCATATCGCAGACGGCGCGGATGTCGACACAATCCCACTTCAGATCACCTTCGGCGGTCGAGTCCGGATGCGACAACGCACAGACTTCGACGATGCCGACAACATCCAGTCCCTCATTGGAGTGGTAAAAGAAGCCCTTGTCGCCAATCTTCATGGCGCGCATGTTGTTGCGCGCCTGATAATTGCGCACGCCGGTCCACTCTTCGCCCGCCTCGCCCTTGGCCTTCTGCATCTCCCACGACCATTTGAACGGCTCGGACTTGTAAAGCCAATAATTCGCCATGCCCGCTCAAGCTCCCGGATTGTTGAAGACCCAGTTATAGGGCTTCACGTCCACGCTTTCGAACAGGCCAGCCTTTGCATAGGGATCGGCTTCGGCAAGAGCCTTGGCCGCATCGATATCGGCGGCTTCCACGATGACGAGGCTGCCATTCGGCTTGCCTTCGGCGTCGAGAAAAGGCCCGGCGATCTTCAGCGTGCCCTCGGAATTGAGCCTGTTCAGATGCTCCAGATGCGCCGGGCGCGTTTCCATGCGCACGTTCAGGTGGCCGGGCTTGTCCTTGCAGATAAAAGCGAACAGCATTTTCGTCTCCTTATGCCTTATTCGGTTGTGATGGGCCGTGTCATCAATTGTTGCATGGCGCTCGCCACATCCAGATTTCCGTCGATGATAGCGGCCACCGCTTCGGTAACTGGCATGTCCACGGTGTGACTTTCTCCCAGCCGGGCGGCGACGGCGGCCGCAAAGGCACCCTCTACCAGCCCGCCGGACATGTCCTTGCCGTTACCGCGGCCAAGCGCGATGCCGAAACGCAGGTTGCGCGACTGGTGGCTGGTGGCGGTCAGCACCAGATCGCCAAGACCAGAGAGGCCGCGTACCGTATCGGCCTTGCCGCCCATGGCAACGATGAGACGCGACATTTCGGCAAGCCCGCGCGATATCAGCGCCGCCCGGGCGGAATCGCCGAGGCCCGCGCCTTCAACGATGCCGGCGGCAATGGCGAGGATATTTTTCAGTGCGCCGCCAAGCTGCACGCCGATGCGGTCTGTCGAGGCATAAAGCCGGAAGGTCTTGCCGGAGATCGTGGTCGCAAGCCGCTCGGCTATTGTTGCATCTTCCGCCGCAATCGCCATGGCTGTCGGTAGACCTCGCGCAATATCGGCCGCGAAGCCCGGACCGGAGAGAACCGCGATCGGATGACGGGGCAATTCCGCTTCCAGAAGTTCCGTGAGCAGCCGACCGGAACTCCGGTCGATACCCTTCGCGCAGGTAACGACGATCGAGTCATTAGCCAGATAAGGACGATAATGACGAGCCGCATCGGCATGAGCCTGCGAAGGCATCGCAAAGAGGACGATGCCGGCACTGGTCAGAACATCCGGCTCGGCGGAAAATTCAAGCACATCCGGCAGTTCGACGCCAGGCAGCGCCGCCTCATGTACGCGGTCGCTCCTGAGGTCGGCCATCAGGGATGGATCGCGGCCGAGCAGGATCACGTCGTGCCGGTTTTCCAGCGCGATGACGACGGCAAGCGCAGTTCCGAAGGCGCCAGCGCCGATGACGACGATTTTCTCCCGCTGCATCAGGCCTTGGCTCCCCTTTTACCGAAACCGATCAATGTCTCCGCACTGCCGTCGAGCGGCCAGCGCGAGCGCGGCGGGATTTCCAGCGGATCGGCTTCTCGGCCGTCGGCCATTCGCTCCAGCCCGGCCCATGCGATCATGGCCGCATTATCGGTGCAGAGCCGGTGCGGCGGCGCAACGAAACGAAAGCCATGGGTATCGCAAAGCGACTGCAGCGTCTGGCGGATTTCCTGATTGGCCGCAACGCCGCCTGCGACGACCAAGGCAGGCTGGGTTTCCATATGCGGAAACTCCTGCTTGAAACGGGCAAGGCCACGGCCAATCCGGTCCTTGAGTGTGCGTGAGACCGCTTTCTGGAACGATGCGCAGATATCGGCAATGTCCTGTTCGGACAGCGGCGCGATCGCGGTCGCCGCCTGCCGTACCGCCGTTTTCAGGCCGGAAAAGGAAAAATCGAGCCTGGTCTCGCCGACCATCGGACGAGGAAGCGGAAAGCGGTCGGGATCGCCCTTTGCCGCCGCCTTCTCAACCGCAGGGCCCCCGGGATAGGGCAGGCCGAGAAGTTTCGCGGTCTTGTCGAAGGCCTCGCCGAGCGCATCATCGATGGTGGTGCCCCAGCGCTCATAATCGCCAACGCCACGCACCAGCACCAGCTGAGTATGGCCACCGGACACGAGCAGCATCAGATAGGGAAAAGATAGACCATCGGTGAGGCGCGCCGTCAGTGCATGTCCTTCCAGATGGTTGATCGCATAAAGCGGCTTGCCTGCTGCTTTTGCGATGGCCTTGCCCGTCATCAAGCCCACCAGCAGGCCGCCGATCAGCCCGGGGCCGGAGGTAGCAGCAACGGCATCGACGTCGGCAAGGGTCACGCCCGCCTGCTCCAGCGCTTCTTCCACAAGCGTATCCAGCGCCTCGACATGGGCCCGTGCGGCAATTTCCGGCACCACACCGCCATAGGCGCTGTGTTCCTCGAGCTGCGACAAAACGACGTCGGAGACGATCTCGCCGCGCCCATCCGCATGCCGAACCACAATGGATGCAGCGGTTTCGTCACAGCTTGTCTCTATGCCGAGGATACGAAGAAAGGGGGTCATCACATCTGTTCGTTCATTGCGATCATGCGCGGAGTTGGTCTAAGACAACTCCGGTAACAATGGATAGACGCGGATGCAAACAAAACCTTTCCGAATCGGCACGCGCGGCAGCCCGCTGGCGCTCGCGCAGGCTTATGAGACGCGCAACCGACTGATGGCGGCGCATGGTCTGCCGGAAGACATGTTCGAAATTGTCGTGCTATCCACCAAGGGCGACCGGATAACCGATCGCGCCTTGTCCGAAATCGGCGGCAAGGGCCTGTTTACCGAAGAACTGGAAAGCCAGCTACTGTCAGGCGAACTCGATATGGCCGTGCATTCCTCAAAGGACATGCCGACCGTTTTGCCGCAAGGCCTTTATCTGTCCGCCTTCCTGCCGCGTGAAGACATACGCGACGCCTTCATCGGCCGCACCGCGCTAAAGCTGCTCGAACTGCCGCATGGCGCCGTGGTCGGCTCCGCATCCCTGCGTCGCCAGGCGCTGATCCGTCGCCTGCGGCCGGATCTGAGCGTGATCATTTTTCGCGGTCAGGTCGATACAAGGCTGCGTAAGCTGGAGGAAGGCCAGGCGGACGCGACACTTCTTGCCCTTGCGGGCCTGAAGCGGCTCGGAAAGGACACCGTTCCGACGGAAATTCTTGACCCGAAGGAGTTCCCTCCCGCTCCAGCCCAAGGCGCAATCGGCGTGGAAAGCCGCATCGGCGATACGCGCATGGACGAACTGCTCGCGCCCATAAACGACAGGCCCACTCATGATTCAGTGAACTGTGAGCGCGCCTTTCTGGCGGCGCTTGACGGCTCCTGTCGCACGCCGATTGCCGGTTATGCCACCTGTGACGGCGAGGAACTGCATTTTTACGGCCTCATCCTCACCCCCGATGGCCAGACGAGCCATGGCATCGAAATCTCCGGCAACCGCAGGGATGCGGCGAGACTGGGCCAACAGGCCGGCGAAGAGGTACGCGCCAAGGCAGGCAGCAGTTTCTTCGAAGGCTGGGGCTGAGCCAATGCGGATCGTCGTCACCCGGCCGCAGCGTTCGGGCGAAAGGACGGCCGCAAAACTCGAAGCGCTCGGCCACACGCCGGCGCTACTGCCGCTGTTCTATCCCGTCCATCATCACGAGCGCGCCATCTCGGCGCTGTCGCACCCAATGGCGGCCATCGCCGTGACCAGCGCAGAGGCTTTGCGGGCACTGGAGACATCACGAGACCGGCTGGTTCCCAATCTGTCAAAACCGCTGTTCGCCGTCGGAAGGGCAACGGCTGAAGCGGCGGAAAAAATCGGTTTCAAACACATTCTCACCGCTTCCGGCGACGCCGTAAGTCTGAACGCGCTGGTGACTGAACGCGCGGCCCTGTTTTCCGAGAAAGAACCCCTGCTTTATCTCGCCGGCCGACCCCGTGGCGCCGTCTTCGAGGAAGGCCTTGCCGCCGCCGGCATTGCCTTCAAAACGGTCGACTGTTACGAGATGCTGCCCTGCAACGTTCCTGAAACTGTGCTCGAAACGGCCCTGGTGAAAAACGCGGCGGATGTGGTCCTGCTTTATTCATCGGAAGCGGCGCGGGCATTTTTCCATCATGTATCGACAGAAAAATACGAAAAGGCGTTGGCGAGAACACAATTCATCTGCATCAGCCGCAACGTGTTTTCTCTCGTTCCGGAAATCTTCCGCGTAAACGCGGTTGCCGCCAAAGAGCCGAGCGAGGCTGCAATGTTTGAACTTCTGCACCGCAACTCTGGAACCTAATTCGAGCTCGCCTCTTTCCTTTGCCGCCGTCACTGACTAGGTTTAAGAGTACTGCAGGCAGAAATGAGGTTGTCATGGTATCGGGAAAGCCGCCACGCCACTCCAAGTCCAAAGCCGAACCGGTCACTATCGACCTAGACGCCAAAGACGTGAAAGCAGTTTCCGCCGACGTGGATGCCGCCGAGACCGACAAAAAGCCCGGTGACAAAACCCCGGAGACCGCAGCGGATTCCGCAGTTTCGGATATCAGATCGGAAGCAACCGCAACAAGCAATGCCGCACCGATATGGGATCAGCCAAAGAGACCCCCTCTCGAGCCCGAGCCCAATGTCGGGAAAGCGGACGCCGTGGCGGCGACACCGAAGGCGGAGAACCTGGATAACGGACAGAAAACGCCTGTCTCGCCCTCCTCCGCTCCGCCTCAAGCCGATACTAAATCTTCGACAGGCACCGCCCACACGAGCGCTGCCTCGGCTGCAAGAGCAAAGCCCGCCTCCGGATCCACAGCCTCCACCAGCGCATCCGGCGGCGCCACCACGGCAAAGCCTTCGACCGCGACCTCGTCCTCAGGACCGGCAAAGCCCTCCATACCGCAGCGGGTCGAAAGCAAACAGGCGGCGACCTCGGGCCTGATCGCGGCAGGTATCGTCGGCGGCCTTGTGGCGCTCGCCGCCGCCGGCAGCATGCAATATGCAGGCATCCTGCCCTCCTTCAATGCAGGCAAGGCGGGAAGCGAGGAAATCGCTGCCCTTAAAACCGATCTGGACAGCTTGCGCCAGCAGCTTGCCAATGCGCCAGCCTCCGACACCTCGGCGCTGGAACAGCGCATCGCAACCCTCGAAGGCGCAAAGGGTGAGACCCCGCAGGTGGATGGGCTGTCGGAAAAAATCGCCGCGCTGGAATCCACCCTCCAGTCGGAGCGATCCGCGCAGGCATCGGCGACGGCGGAACTGACACGCCGTCTTGCGGATGCGGAAGCCAAAATCAACGAGCCGCGCGACGATATCGAAGTCGCCCGCGCCATCGCTTCCGCCGCGCTGAAGGCCGCGATCGATCGCGGTGGGCCGTTCCTGACGGAACTCGACACGCTGTCCAAAGTAACACCCGACGATCCGGCCATCGCATCGCTGCAATCCTTCGCCGCAACCGGCGTACCATCACGCTCGGAGCTGATGCAGAAGTTCCCCGATGTCGCCAATGCGATGCTCTCAGCCATAAACCAGCCCGACCCCAATCAGGGCATTATGGAACGCCTGACCGAAAGCGCCTTTTCGCTGGTGAAGGTACGCCCTGTCGGAAATATCGAGGGCGAGACCCCAGAAGCCCAGATCGCGCGCATGGAAAACAAGCTGCGCAACGGCGATCTGCAGGGCGCGGCACTTGAGTGGAACGGGCTTCCCGATGCCGCCAAGACGGCATCCGCCGATTACAAGAAATCGCTGGATGCGCGCATCGAGGTCGAAAATCTGGTCGGCGGCACATTGAACCGCGCCATCACCAGCACCCGCAGGCAGGGGTAAGGGCATGACCAGAATTCTGACTTTCGCCGTTATCGTTCTGGCCCTCGGTTTCGGTTTCTCATGGCTGGCTGACAGGCCGGGCGTCCTTTCCATCGTCTGGCAAGGTCGGCTGATCGAAATGAGCCTGATGGTCGCAGCCTCCATCATCGCGGCGCTCATCGCTGCTGCCATGCTGCTCTGGTGGATCGTCAACGCCGTATGGACTTCGCCTAATGCCGCCCGTCGTTATTTCCGCGCGCGCAAGCGCGACCGCGGTTATCAGGCGCTCTCCACTGGCCTCATCGCCGCTGGCGCTGGCAATGCCATTCTTGCACGGAAGATGACGGCCCGCACGCAGGGACTACTGAGTGCCGATCAGGAGCCGCTAATTCACCTGCTCGATGCACAGGCCGATCTCATCGAAGGCAAATATGATGAGGCGCGCCGTAAGTTCGAGGCCATGGCGCGTGATCCCGAAACGCGCGAACTCGGCCTTCGCGGCCTCTATATCGAGGCACGTCGTCAGGGCGCTTACGAAGCCGCCCAGCAATATGCCGAGGACGCCGCGGAAAAAGCACCCTATCTGCCATGGGCGGCACAGGCGACGCTGGAAAACCGATGCCGCAATGGGCAGTGGGACGATGCCATCCGTCTGCTTGATCAGCAGAAGGCGGCCAGCGTCATCGAACGCGGCGAGGCGGAGCGGCTGAAAGCCGTGCTTCTCACTGCCAAGGCCGGCGAGAAACTGGAAAGCGACCCGGTAGGTGCGCGCGAGGACGCGAAGCACGCTCTCAAGCTTGCAAAAGGCCTCGTCCCGGCAGCGCTTATCGCGGCAAAGTCCTACCTGCGCGAAGACAATCTGCGCAAGGCCGCCGCGATTCTTGAACCCGTCTGGAAAAACGATCCGCATCCGCAGATCGCCGAACTTTACGTACGCGCCCGCAGCGGCGATACCGCCATCGACCGTCTGAAGCGGGCAGAGCGGCTTGAAAGTCTGAAGCCCAACAACATCGAATCCCTGTTTGCAGTGGCGCAGGCGGCGCTCGACGCCAAGGAATTCGCCAAGGCCCGGGCGAAGGCCGAGGCCGCCGCCCGGATCGAGCCGCGCGAAAGCATCTTCCTCTTGATGGCCGATATCGAGGAGGCCGAAACCGGGGATCAGGGCCGTGTGCGCTACTGGATGGCGCAGGCACTGCGCGCGCCGCGTGATCCGGCATGGGTCGCCGACGGTATCGTCTCTGAAAAATGGCTGCCGGTCTCGCCTGTCACGGGTCGTCTCGATGCCTTCGAATGGAAAGCGCCTTTCGGGCAGCTGGAAGGCCCTGTTGAAGATCTGACAATCGAAAACGCGATTGCCGCAGCACCCGCAAGGACCGAACCGACGGTAAAGACGGTCGTCGTGGAAACCGCGCCCGAGACCCGTGCGGAGCCAAAGCGGGCTTCGGCTGAGCCCATAGAGGTAAAACCGAGTGTTTCGGCTCCGACGGAGAAAAAGCCCGTCACGATCGAAGCGCCGGTGGAAACCGAAGCGGCGAATGAAAAGGCCGAAGCAGTGCCCTTTTTCGGCGGTGCGCCAGATGATCCGGGTGTGAAGAAACCCGGCGCGGAAGCCGAACCCAAGACACGGCTCAAACTCTTCTGACGAGCAGGCTATCGATGTTCCAGCAAATACAGTCGTTTATTCAGAACCTCGTCGGCCCGCAGGCAGGTGATTTCAGTCCCGATGATCTGAGGGTGGCGGTAGCCGCCCTCTGTTTTCAGGTCATGGAAGCCGATGGCACCATCTCGAAAAGCGAGCGTGATCGTCTTCGCGAAATTCTGCATGAATATTACCATCTCGACGGCGGCAAGCTTGATGCCCTGCTCGCCGCCGGCCAGGAGGCCGGCAAGGAAGCCGTCGATTATTACCGCTTTACCACCGATATCCGTCGCCACTTGGATGAAGATCAGCGCGTGGAGCTTATTGGCATATTATGGGATATTGTTTACGCTGACGGCGAACGAAGCGAGATGGAAGACCATGTGATCTGGCGTGTCGCGGATCTGCTGGGTGTTTCCGTGCGCGACAGGGTCCTGCAACGTCAGCAGGCCGCCACGAGGTCCGGACCCGCTGAAGAAAGCGAAAACGAAGACGATGCTGTTTGACCCCTCCAGGCAACAGAAACAACAACCTTCACTGCTCATCGTCCTGCATCAGGAACGCTCCACGCCCGGTCGCGTCGGCCAGATGCTGGTGGAAAAAGGGTATCGTCTGGATATAAGGCGCCCCGCGCTCGGCGATGACCTGCCACAGACGCTGGAAAAACACGCCGGAGCCATCATTTTCGGCGGCCCGATGAGCGCCAATGATCCGCATGATTATGTCAAAGCCGAAATCGACTGGCTGAAAGTGCCGCTGAAGGAAAACAAGCCTTTTCTCGGCATCTGTCTCGGTGCGCAGATGTTGTCCAAACATTTGGGCGGCAGGGTGGAAGCCGACAGGGACGGCAAGGTGGAGATTGGCTGGTATCCGCTCCATGCCACCGAACATGGGCGGCTTCTGATGCCGCACTGGCCGAAGATGGTCTATCACTTCCATCGCGAAGGCTTTGAGCTGCCGCGTGGAGCCGAACTTCTGGCATCGGGCGAGACCTACCCCAACCAGGCCTATCGATATGGAAAAAATGCCTGGGGCCTGCAGTTTCACGCCGAACTGACCCGTGCCATGATGCATAGCTGGGTGGTGCGCGGCGCGCAGCGTTTCGGCATGCCCAATGCCCAGGTGGGCAGCCAGCATCTGGAAGGCCGCATGCTGTTCGATACCCCGCTCAGGGCATGGCTCAGCAATTTTCTCGATCTGGTTTTTGAGGGCAAGGCGCAGCGCTAGAGCATTTCCGGTAAAGATGCGCTGCGGCTTTACGTCCGGATAATCCGTGAAAACAAAAAGTTGGATCGTTTTTGCGCTTCGAAGAAAAGCCAAGACGATCTGAGACCAATGGCTGTCAGTGCGGCGCGTCGAGATTGTCGATCTTGCGCAGCTTGGAAAAGCCGAGCGCCCAGATGACCGCCACGGCGAGCGTGCCAGCCCCGCCGATGACAACGGCTGGAACGGCACCCACAACATGAGCCATGGTGCCGGCACGAAACTCACCCAGTTCGTTCGATGCGCCGACGAAGACCATGTTCACCGCGTTCACACGCCCCCGTACCTCATCCGGTGTCCAAAGCGCGATCAAAGTTTCTCGCACATAAACCGATACCATGTCCGATGCGCCCATGACTACCAACGCGGCGATGGACAGCCACGCGGTTTGCGAAAGTCCGAAGACCACGGTTGAAACGCCGAAAAGGCCAACGCCAGCGAACATCAGCAGGCCGGCATGGTGACGAATGGGCTTGAATGCCAGAATAACGGCGACGGTGATGGCGCCGATACCGGGCGCCGCGCGCAGAAGCCCGAGGCCCCACGGGCCGAGCGTCAGCACTTCCTTGGCAAAGATCGGCATCAATGCAACCGCGCCACCCAGCAACACCGCGAAGAGATCGAGCGATATTGCACCGAGGACGATCTTTTCCTGCGAGATGAATTTAAACCCGGCGAGCATGGTTTCGAGGCTGATCGCCTTTGCCGGGCCGCGTTGCTCCGGCTTGCGGATCGCCACCGCAAGTCCTGCGGAGACGATAAAGAGCACGAGCGCCACACTGTAGGCAACGGAGGCGCCGAGACCATAAAGCAGGCCGCCGGCAACGGGACCGAGAATGGAGGCCATCTGCCAGGAAGAAGAATTCCAGGCGATGGCGTTCGGCAAATCCTCCACCGGCACGAGATTGGGCGCCAGCGACTGGACCGCCGGTCCCATGAAAGCGCGCTCTATGCCGAAGACGACAAGAATGGCAAAGACCGGCCAAGGGGAAAAGCTGTGCGTGAGTGTCAGCGCCAGAAGAGCGACGGCACAGAGCGCCGCAACCATCAGGCATATGGCCATAATACGCCGGCGATTGTGACGGTCGGCAACCGTTCCCGTAACAAGGATCAAGAGAAGGGACGGCAGAAACTGGAAAAGACCGATCAGGCCGAGATAAAAGGCATTGCCGGTCACTTCATACATTTGCCACCCAACCGAAACACTGACGATCTGTATGGCAAAGGCCGAAAAAAACCGGGCGCTGAAGAAACGTCGATAGGATGAATGCCGGAATGCACCGAAACGGTTTTCGGCAGAAGGAAGAGACATCGGCTGGGTGCTCGCGAAGAAAATGTGTGATGGCAATAAAGCGATATGACAGGAATCACCAGCCCTCACCATCGCGATCGCGCAAAGTGTGAGCGGTTTTTGCGTGAAATCCTGCCGCCCGGTTATGAGTTAGACCACGATCACAGCAGGTGGATCTAACCGGTGATGATTACGATTCGGCGCAACACTTGCCGGTTCAGCGACGAATGTCTAAATGTCTTGCAACCAAGATACGGAGATATTGATGCTTGCCCTGTTTCAGACCATCGATCTGGCCTTGAACCTCTATACCTGGGTGCTGATTGGCAGCGCCATTTTTTCATGGCTTTACGCCTTCAACGTCATCAATTCCCGCAACCAGTTCGTGAACGCCATCGGCAGCTTTCTGTTCAATGTCACGGAACCGGTTCTGCGCCCCATCCGTCGCGTTCTGCCCAATCTCGGTGGCATCGACATTTCGCCGATCATCGTGCTCCTGATCATCTTCTTCATCCGCTCCTTCATGTGGAACACGCTGTACCCGATGTTCGCGTGAACGGCTGCTGGCAAAAACACGGTGATCATATCCGGCTCTCCGTTCGCCTCACGCCGAATGGCGGGCGGGACGCGATTGATGGAGTCGAGCTGGATGCGGACGGAAACGCGCAGCTAAAGGCCCGGGTCAGCGCCGTGCCGGAAGGCGGTAAGGCGAACAAGGCCCTGACTGTTTTGCTGGCAAAGAAACTTGGCGTACCCAAAACCGCCATCAGCTTCGTTTCGGGCGAAACAGCGCGCAAAAAAATCCTCCGGATCGACACCGACCCGGAGGATTTTGAAGACCGATTGAAAAAGCTTTAGACCAGATCAGCCCTGCGCCTTGTAGCGCTCGATGGCTTCGACGATCAGCTTCTTGGCGACGTCAACATCCTGCCAGCCGCCCATCTTCACCCACTTGCCGGGCTCCAGATCCTTGTAGTGCTCGAAGAAGTGCTCGATCTGCTTCAGCGTGATTTCCGGAAGATCGGTGTAATTATTGACCTTGTCGTAACGACGGGTCAGTTTCGGAACCGGAACCGCCAGAATCTTCTCGTCCTTGCCGCCATCATCTTCCATGATCATCACGCCGATGGGACGAACATTGATGACGCAGCCCGGTACCAGCGGGCGGGTGTTGCAGATGAGAACGTCGATCGGATCGCCATCGTCGGACAGGGTGTGCGGTACGAAACCATAGTTACCCGGATAGGTCATCGGCGTGTAGAGGAAGCGATCAACGATCAGCGCACCGGCATCCTTGTCCATCTCGTACTTGATCGGGTGTCCACCGACCGGCACTTCAACGATAACATTAACGTCTTCCGGCGGATTTTTGCCTACGGAAATTGCATCGATACGCATTCGCTTCCCTCATTCGACGGGTTGGATTTGGTTTTCGATACTGGGAAAGTCTGCGCATTGCAACACGGCTGTGGGCATATAAGGCATAATGGATAAATTGGGTGCCAGCGATGCGGTCACGACCGGACGCGAAACGACAATCCCGGAATTTGCGCCGTCAGTTCCAGACGAAACCAACCTTGCGAAGTGATTTGCCACCGAAATCTTCCATGCCTTCGGCAATGTCGCGCCCGCCATGCGAGCGGAAAAAGCGATTGGCTACATCGCTGTCCTCAAGGCACCAGACGACAATACCGTTGCAGCCAAGCGAGGTCAGCAACCGGCGCGCTTCCGTGAAAAGCAGTGATCCGAGGCCGATGCCCTGATATTCCGGACGGAGATAGAGTTCGTAAATTTCGCCGTCATGCGGCAGTCCGCGCGCCCGGCTGAGGCCCAGCGTCGCGTAGCCGGCAACAACGCCCGCCACTTCAACCACCAGCATGGTTGCGGAACCCTTGGTTGCCTTTTTCCACCAGATTTCGCCACGGCGCTCAAGCATCTGCGTCAACGGCCGATGCGGGATAAGCCCGGCATAGGCCTGTTGCCACGACAGACGGTGCGCCTCGGATATGGCGCGCGCATCATGCGGTTCAGCACGGCGAACATCGATGGATAACGTTTTCATAACGCGATTCTGGCCCCGGCCACGGAAACTTACCAGTCATAAAGGTTAACGCCGGCAAGCTTACCCACAGCCTATTCATGTGGACGACCAGAAAAAATTAACGCATCCTTAACCTTTGGCAAAGCGCCTTTCGACTCATGCACACATAAAAAAGAATGCATAAAAAAACCCGGCGCAAGGCCGGGTTTTCGAAACAGGGATCGAACCGATCAGCTGGCAGCAAGCTTTGCCTTTTCGAAACGCTTGCGGTCATTCGGATCGAGATAGAGCTTGCGAAGACGGATCGACTTCGGCGTGACTTCAACGAGTTCGTCATCCTGAATCCAGGAAAGCGCGCGCTCCAGCGTGAACTTGATCGGGGGGGTGAGCTTCACGGCTTCATCCTTGCCGGCGGCGCGGATGTTGGTGAGCTTCTTGCCCTTCAGCACGTTCACGTCGAGGTCGTTGTCACGGCTGTGAATGCCGATGATCATGCCTGCATAAACCTTCTCACCGGCATCGATGATCATCGGGCCGCGATCTTCGAGGTTGAACAGAGCATAGGCAACAGCTTCGCCCGACTCGTTCGACAGCAGAACGCCGTTGACGCGACCGCCGATCTCGCCCTTGTAAGGCTGGTAGTCGTGGAACAGGCGGTTCATGACGGCCGTACCGCGCGTGTCGGTCAGGAGTTCCGACTGGTAACCGATCAGACCACGGGTCGGCGCGAAGAACACCAGACGGACGCGGTTGCCGCCGGAGGGGCGAAGCTCGACCATTTCGGCCTTGCGCTCGGACATCTTCTGCACGACGACGCCGGAATGCTCCTCATCCACGTCGATGACAACTTCTTCGACCGGCTCCATCAGCTGGCCGTTCTCATCCTTGTGCATGACGACGCGCGGACGCGAAACGGCAAGCTCAAAACCTTCGCGGCGCATATTTTCGATCAGAACCGCCAGCTGCAATTCGCCACGGCCAGATACGAAGAAGGAATCCTTGTCGGCGGATTCTTCGATCTTCAGCGCAACGTTACCTTCGGCCTCCTTGAACAGACGGTCGCGGATGACGCGGCTCGTCACCTTGTCGCCTTCGGTGCCGGCGAGCGGCGAATCGTTGACGATGAAGGACATGGTAACGGTTGGCGGATCGATCGGCTGCGCCTGCATCGGCTCCATGACGGCAGGGTCACAGAACGTGTCGGCGACGGTGCCCTTGGAGAGACCTGCGATGGCGACGATGTCGCCTGCATGGGCTTCTTCGATCGAGGTGCGCTCGATGCCACGGAAAGCAAGGATCTTGGAGATGCGGCCGTTTTCAATCAGCTTGCCATCCTGGCCGAGAACCTTGACCGCCTGGTTCGGCTTGATCGAACCGGAAGCGATACGGCCGGTGATGATGCGGCCGAGGAAGTTGTTGGCTTCGAGGATCGTGCCGATCATGCGGAACGGACCCTCTTCGACCTTGGGCTCCGGCACGTGCTTGACGACGAGATCGAGAAGCGGCGCAAGACCTTCATCAGTCGGGCCTTCCGGATTGACGTTCATCCAGCCGGAACGGCCCGAGCCGTAGAGGATCGGGAAGTCGAGCTGCTCGTCGGTTGCATCCAGAGCCGCGAAAAGGTCGAAGACTTCGTTGACGACTTCCTCATGGCGGGCATCCGGGCGGTCGATCTTGTTGATGGCGACGATCGGGCGAAGGCCGACCTTCAGCGCCTTGCCAACCACGAACTTCGTCTGCGGCATAGGCCCTTCGGCAGCGTCAACGAGAACGATGGCGCCATCCACCATCGACAGGATACGCTCGACTTCACCGCCGAAGTCGGCGTGGCCGGGGGTGTCGACGATGTTGATGCGGGTATCTTTCCACTCGATCGAGGTCGCCTTGGCGAGAATGGTGATGCCGCGCTCTTTTTCGATGTCGTTGGAATCCATCACGCGTTCCATCACGCGCTGGTTTTCACGGAACGAACCGGATTGCTTCAGAAGCTCGTCAACAAGCGTCGTTTTTCCATGGTCAACGTGCGCGATGATCGCGATGTTGCGAAGTGCCATTGTTCAAAATCTCTGAGGTTGGGCGCTATATTGATGAGAAACGCCAATTTAGTTTGGCGCGCTCATAACCTTTTTTTTGCAAATGCGAAAGGGGGGCTCATGTCATAAGCCCCCTGCGCTCAGCTTCTAGCTCAGAAATATGACAGTCTCTTATAGGAGACCGCGCTTCGAAAGCATCGCGTCCGGGCTCGGCATCTTGCCGCGGAAGGCGAGATAGGCTTCCTCGGGATCCACGGAACCACCGACGGAGTAGATGTTGTCCTTCAGCCGCCGCGCCATATCGCTATCGAAGGCATTGCCGGTTTCCTCGAAGGCGGAAAAGGCATCGGCATCCAGCACTTCCGACCACATGTAAGAATAATATCCAGCGGAATAACCGTCGCCGGAGAAAACGTGCTGAAAATGCGGTGTCGCATGGCGCATGACGATGGATTCAGGCATGTTGAGCGTTGAAAGAACCTCACCCTGCACGGCCATCGGGTCGTCGACGCTGTCGCGCGTGTGGAACGCGATGTCGACAATCGCCGAAGAGGTAAACTCCACCGTGCTGAAGCCGGCATTGAAGGTCTGTGCGGCCAGAACCTTGTCCAGCAGCGCCTTCGGCATTGCCGCACCGGTTTCATAATGCAGGGCGTATTTTTCCAGGATTTCCGGCACAGTCAGCCAGTGCTCGTAAAGCTGCGAGGGCAATTCGACGAAATCGCGCGATACGCCCGTTCCCGACACCGAGGGGTAGGTGACATCGGACAACATGCCATGCAGCGCGTGGCCGAATTCGTGGAAGAGTGTACGCGCATCGTCAAGCGAAAGAAGCGCGGGCTTACCTTCGGCCGGTTTGGCGAAGTTGCAGACATTATAGATGATCGGGATTTCTCCGACCGTACCATTTTTCAGCGGCAACTTGTGCTGCGATTGGAACGAACTCATCCATGCGCCTGATCGCTTGGAGGGCCGCGCGAAATAATCGCCGAGGAACATGGCCTTCAGATCGCCCTGGTCGTCGCGGATCTCGAAAACCCGGACGTCCGGGTGATAGGCGGCGACACCCTTGACCTCGACGGCACGAATTCCAAACAGCCGCCCGGCCACATCGAAGCAGGCTTCAATGATCTTTTCCAGCTGCAGATAAGGTTTCAGTTCCGCCTCGGAGAAATTGAATTTCTGAGCGCGGAGCTTTTCGGCATAATGTCGCCAGTCCCATGGCAGAACGTCGTGGTTTTTGCCCTCCGCGGCGATGATGGCGGCAAGCTCAGCCTCCTCCTCACCCGCGCGGCGAACGGCCTTTTCCCAGACCTGCCCCAGAAGGCCGTTCACGGCATCGGGCGTCTTTGCCATCGTGTCGTCAAGCTTGTAGGCGGCGAAATTCGCATAACCGAGAAGCTTCGCCTTCTCCCCGCGCAGTTCAAGCGTGCGGCGGACGATCTCGCGGTTGTCGGTCTCGCCACCGTTTTCACCGCGCGCCACCCATGCCTTGAAGGCCTGTTCACGCAGGTCTCGACGTTCGGAAAATGTCAGGAAGGGCTCGATGATGGAACGGGAAAGGGTGACGGCGAACTTGCCATCCTCGCCATGCTCCCGGGCCGCACCCGCCATTGCGTCGCGCAGAAAACCGGGAATGCCGGCAAGTTCCTCTTCCGTGGAAAGCAAGAGCTTCCAGTTCTTTTCATCCGCTAGTACATTCTGCCCGAACTTTGCACCGAGACCGGCCAGCTCCTCATTGATCGCCGCCAGCCGCTCCTGCCGGTCTTTCGGCAATTTCGCGCCGGAGCGCACGAAACCCTTCCAGTGCCGTTCGAGAACACGGTTTTCCTCACCCGTCAGCCCAAGTGTCTCGCGTTTTTCCCACAAGGTATCGATGCGCTTGAACAGAGCCGCGTTCATGCCGATCTTAGAATAGTGCCGCGACATTTTCGGAGCAATCTCCCGCTCCAGCGCCTGGATCACGCCATTGGTGTTCGCTCCTGCCCTGTTCCAGAACAGCGCCGAAATGCGTGAAAGATCGTCACCCGCGACCTCAAGCGCAGTTACAGTGTTTGCGAATGTCGGCGCCTCGACATTGGCTGCGATCGCATCGATCTCCTGCTCATGGGAACCAAGTGCGGCGTCAAAGGCCGGAGCGAAATCCTCATCCCTGACTGCATCGAATTTTGGCAGACCATTGTGACCGTTCCAGTGAACGAGTGCGGGATAAAGCGCGGTCTCAGATGGCATTTCATGTTCCTCGTACAATTCCGGTTTAGCCATATGGGCACGCCGCCGCCGCCAATTCAATATCGGAATTTGGTGTGGAATACGCACTCGCCTTCATTTCCAAGTATTGACCGATATGACGACATCATGGTCTGCTTCTTTAAATAATATCCCATGACGGAGATATGTATTATGGAGATTTATTCTTTAAGGGCCTCTAATAATTTCCTTTTCAGGGACAATTCCAGAAACGCAAGATCCGTGGGCATTGCCGATTTCGGCAAGGCCGGAAAATCCGATGCAGCCTCAGGCTTTGAAGAGACGGTAAGAGGGATAGATTTTACCCGCATCAGCCCGCGCGACCTGCGCGAAATCGCCCGAGATTATTACCATGCGGGAAAAATCAGCCAGGACACCCTTTTTGAACTTTCGTCCGAACTTCCGGCACAAACCCTTAGTGCCAGCGGTGAGGTCATCGACATAGCTGATGTGACCGAGGACACGGAATTCGACTTCCTGACCTATTTTTCCGACCGAGCTGAAATTGCCCGTTCCATCGGCACCGCAGACGAGGTTGAAAAAATGCAGGACGTTCTGTCTTTTTTTGCTTTGGCGTGACGGCCCCTGAACCGCGTTGCGGGGCACACCGCAATGGAAGTGACATATAGTTTACTCGATTTTCGGTAATATGATTTGTGTACCATTGATTATCGCCCGGATTTTAGTAAGGCTGACTTACGAAAAGGCGAAGCATGGGCACGAAACGCGAAAAAGATTCATTGGCATTTCTGCTGAACAGCGGTGCACGCCTGCTGAACAGTGCTTTTGAGCGCCGTATATCCGAGGCCGGACTGGGCCTGACCCCCGGCGAGGCGCGCGCATTGCTGACGGTCGCTGTCGTTGACGGCAGCAAACAGTCGGACATCGCCGCTCGCCTCGGAATAGAACCCATGACGATCTGCGCCTATCTTGATAAGTTGCAGTCCCTCGATCTCATCGAGCGGCAGCAGGACCCGCAGGACAGACGCTCCAAGCGTATTGTGCTGACCAAATCCTCAGCCGACATGCTGGAAGCCGTCCGGCAGGAAATAGATGAACTCGTCCGCCACGCCACCCAGGGCCTGAATGACGAGGAGGTGGCGCTGTTCCGCCACTTTCTGCAAACCCTTCGTGACAATCTGCAGCCGGAACAACCGGGGCAGAACGGCTGATCACCATGTCGCCAAAACCGATCATGTCCACGAAACGCACGGCGATGCTTGGTGCGTTTTTGACGGCGCTTGCGCCCATATCCATGGCGATTTACACACCCGCCATGCCGGAACTAACGCGGGTTTTTGCCACTGACCAGTCCGCCGTCAAGCTCAGCCTGTCCCTCTATTTTGCCGGGTTCGCGCTGGCGCAACTGCTCGCCGGGCCGGCATCGGATGCCTTCGGTCGGCGAAAGGCAAGCATCGTCTTCCTCCTGATCTTTCTGGGCGGCGGCCTGGTGGCCATTTCCGCGCCGACGATCGAAGTGCTGCTTTTCGCCCGGCTGGTTCAGGGCATCGGTGCTTCGGTCGGTATGACGGTGGCGCGTGCCGTGGTGCGCGACCAGTTTACCGGCGCCGAAGCCTCCAGCATCATGAATCTCATTGGTATCATGCTGGCGGTCGGCCCTGCCCTCGGACCGACGATCGGTGGACTTTCACTCGCGGCTTTCGGCTGGAAATCCGTGTTTTTTCTGATGGTCGGCCTCGGAGCCATCGCCATTTTATCCGTCGTGATTTTTTTGCGGGAAACAACGGTTCCGGACAGGAGCCTGATCCGGCCCAGGCGGCTCCTGTCGGCCTATGGCACGCTGCTCAGCGCGCCACGTTTCCTTCTGGCTGCACTGGTGCTCGGTGGTTCCATCGGCGCGCTTTATGCGCAGGCCACCATGCTGACCTTCATCCTTATCAACGAGGTCGGCATGACACCCACCGCCTTCGGCATCGGCATGCTGATGCAGACAGGCGCCTACTTCTTCGGCTCGATTGCCCTGCGTTACATCGCGCCCCGACTGGGTGACCGGCGCTCGGTCGTGATCGGCCTCTGTTTTTCCGGAACCGGCGGCGTCCTTATTTTATTGTCGGTTTTCCTGATGCCGCCATCGTTCCTTTCGATCATGGGGCCCGTTGCAGTCGCGACTGTCGGCATCGCCCTGCTGACCCCTTCGATGGTGACAGCAGCGCTTGCGCCCTTCCCGCATATCGCCGGTTCGGCATCGGCCATGATGGGATTTATCCAGATGGGATCGGGCTTCGCCGGCGGCGCTGCAGCCTCCCTCATCGGTTCACCTTTGACCGGCTTCGGCGTCATCATTCCCATGATGGAATTCACGGCCGTTGCCAGCTACATCGGCTTCCGCATCGTCTCCAGAAGAGCGACATGAAAAAACCGCCGGTGTCACCACCAGCGGGTTTCGTTATTTTTTCAAGAACAGAATTACCTGCTGAGATTGCGCTTTGCCAACGTGCGAAGACGCAGCGCATTGAGCTTGATGAAGCCTGCAGCATCCTTCTGGTCATAAGCGCCGTGGTCGTCCTCAAAGGTCACCAGCGCGTCGGAGTAGAGCGACTTGGCACTCTCGCGGCCGGTTACCATGACGTTGCCCTTATAGAGCTTCAGCGTCACTTCGCCTTCCACATGCTCCTGGCTCTTGTCGATCAGGGCCTGCAGCATTTCGCGCTCCGGCGAGAACCAGAAGCCGTAATAGATCAACTCGGCGTAGCGCGGCATCAGCTCGTCCTTCAGATGCGCGGCACCCCGGTCGAGCGTGATGGACTCGATGGCGCGATGCGCGGCAAGAAGGATGGTACCGCCGGGCGTTTCGTAAACGCCGCGCGACTTCATGCCGACGAAGCGATTCTCGACCAGATCGAGACGGCCGATGCCGTTTTCACGGCCATAATTGTTGAGCGTGGCAAGAAGCGTCGCAGGCGACATCTCGACACCATTGATCGAGCAGGCATCACCCTTTCGGAAACCAACCTTGATGACGGTTGCCTTGTCGGGAGCGGCTTCCGGGGAGATCGTGCGCATATGCACATATTCAGGAGCTTCCACCGCCGGGTCTTCTAGAACCTTGCCCTCGGAAGAGGAGTGCAGCAGGTTGGCGTCGACGGAGAACGGCGCTTCGCCCTTCTTGTCCTTGGCAACCGGAATCTGGTGCTGTTCGGCAAAGTTCAGGAGGTCGGTACGGCTCTTGAACGTCCAGTCGCGCCACGGGGCGATGATCTTGATGTCAGGGTTCAGTGCATAGGCCGAAAGCTCGAAACGCACCTGGTCGTTGCCTTTGCCGGTCGCACCATGGGCGATGGCGTCGGCGCCGGTCTTCCTGGCGATTTCGATCAGGTGCTTGGAAATCAGCGGCCGGGCAATGGAGGTGCCGAGCAGATAGACGCCTTCGTAGACGGCGTTGGCGCGGAACATTGGAAACACGAAATCGCGCACGAACTCTTCACGGACGTCCTCGATGAAAATTTCCTTGATGCCCAGCATCTCGGCCTTCTTGCGTGCCGGCTCAAGCTCTTCGCCCTGGCCGAGATCGGCGGTGAAGGTAACGACCTCAGCGCCGAGTTCCGTCTGAAGCCATTTCAGAATGATCGAGGTGTCGAGGCCGCCGGAATAGGCGAGAACGACTTTCTTAACGTCTTTCGGGAGTGCCATAGTGATGTCCATCTGCATGATGACGGCATCGGGACACCGCCATTTCCTTGGGATTTCGGCACTTTTACAGTGCAACCCGAAATGTGTGAAGCGCTTTTCCGTGAGATAAGCGACAAAACAATTGATGGACACGCGTGACGCACGTGACGACAGCTACACCGAGGGGAACGAAGCCGTTGTCACATGCATTTAGAAAATTCGCGCTTTATGATGAAGCGGCGCGATCGACTTGAAAACCGTGAATGAAGCCACTCAGGTTCAGGCAACGTTGCAAACCGCTGGAAACAGCAGAAACGACGCGAAGGAGAAACCTATGACGACCATCCACCCCGCATTCAAGGAAGATAATGTCGCCGTCATAACAGGTGCGGCCTCTGGCATCGGACTCGCCGCCGCCCGCAAATTCGCCGGTTTCGGCATGAGTGTCGTGCTCGTCGATCTCGATGGCGAGAAACTTGCCGCCGCGCATGCGGACGTTCTGGCACTTGCCCGGGACGGCGAGGCGCAAATCGTTGCGATCCCGACCGACGTCTCGAAACTCGATGAGCTGGAGGCGCTGGAACGCGCCGTAATTCAGCGTTTCGGGCGCGTTCACGTCCTCATGAACAATGCCGGCATCCAGCCTGGCAGCGCCATTTTCGGTCCCCAGGCCAACTGGGAAAAGATTATCAGCGTCAATCTGATGGGCGTTGTGAATGGCAGCCGTGTCTTCGGTCAGGGCATGATCGCCCATGGTGAGCCGGCACTCATCATCAACACCGGCTCGAAACAGGGCATCACCACGCCTCCCGGCGATCCCGCCTACAATGTCTCGAAATCAGGCGTCAAAACCTTCACGGAAGCGCTTCAACACGAGTTGCGCAATGTTCCAAATGGTAGAGTTTCCGCCCATCTCCTCATCCCCGGCTTCGTCTTCACGGGCCTTACAGCCCACGGCAGAACGGAAAAACCGGAAGGCGCCTGGACCGGCGAACAGACCATCGAGTTCATGCTCGAAAGCATCGGCCGGGGCGATTTCTACATTCTCTGCCCGGATGGCGAGGTTGACCGCCCGACGGACGAGAAACGCATTCTCTGGGCGGCCTATGATATCGTCCAGAACCGCCCGCCGCTCTCACGCTGGCACACGGAATATTCCGCCGCCTTCACCAGCTTTCTCAAGAACTGACGCCAAGGGGCCGCCGCGATCTGAAAATTGCGGTGCCCCGCCCTGCTTAATCCACCACTGCGCTAGGGCCGCCACTCAAAAACATTGGCAGAAATCCGCAATCACGTTAAACAACGGCCCTCTCCAGCTTTACGGGTGCCGCGATGGATTTCGTTCCAAGCCTGCCAACACTGATCGCCTTCACCATCGCCATCCTTCTCCTGGCGGTAACACCGGGTCCGGACATGACGCTCTGGATCAGCCGCTCCCTGCGCGAAGGCCGGGCGGCGGGCTTCATGACCCTGGTAGGAACCAATATCGGCATCACCGTGCACACGATGCTGGTCGCCTTCGGTGTCGCCGCCCTCATCGTCGCCTCGCCGACGGCTTTCATGATCCTGAAGACCGGCGGAGCCGCTTATCTTGTCTGGCTCGCCATTCAGGCGATCCGCAAGGGCTCGGATTTCGTGATGGTCAAAGGCACCGGCGAAAAAGCGCAGGCCTCCCTCAAATCCGCCCTGCTGAACGGCATCTGGGTCAACCTGCTGAACCCGAAGATCATCATCTTCTTCATGACCTTCCTGCCGCAATTCGTCAGCGCATCTGATCCGCATGTGACCGGCAAGCTGATTTTCCTCGGCATCTGGTCAATCATCGTCGCACTGCCGATCGGCATCGGCATCGTGATCGCCGCAGATGTTCTCTCCGCCTGGCTGCAACGCAACCGGAAGATTCTGCGCGGACTGGATTATACGATCGCCGGCGTCTTTTCGCTTTTCGCCGTGAAGATTTTCTTCACGCAGGCGCGCTGACGGCAAACAAAAGGCGCCTTACGGCGCCTTTTTTAGAATCAACCAATCAGCAACTCATCGTCATCGAGCTTCTGGCCGCGTATCTT
Organism: Agrobacterium sp. SORGH_AS_0440; assembly: GCF_031453135.1. Classification (NCBI taxonomy): domain Bacteria; kingdom Pseudomonadati; phylum Pseudomonadota; class Alphaproteobacteria; order Hyphomicrobiales; family Rhizobiaceae; genus Agrobacterium; species Agrobacterium sp. SORGH_AS_0440. The sequence goes on from NZ_JAVIYR010000002.1 coordinate 2,541,976, forward strand.
GCGGAACATGTCGATCAGATCCTCCACCTCAAGATCCTTGCGGCTGTCGCCGGAAACGTCGAGCACGATCTCACCGGCATGCAGCATGATCGTGCGCGTGCCATAGTCCAGCGCCTGACGCATTGAATGGGTGACCATCAGCGTCGTCAGCTTGCGCTCCGATACCACCTTGCGGGTCAATTCCATCACGAATTCCGCCATGCCAGGATCGAGCGCTGCCGTATGTTCGTCCAATAGAAGCACGTCCGAGCCTGATAGTGTCGCCATGACGAGCGAGACCGCCTGCCTCTGGCCGCCCGACAGAAGGTCCATGCGGTCCTTCAGACGATTTTCCAGACCGAGATTGAGCGAAGCGATACGCTCCTTGAAAAAATCCCGCCGGCCACGTCCGAGCGCGGGCAAAAGACCGCGACGTTCACCACGTGATGCCGCTAGCGCGAGGTTTTCCTCGATGGTAAGCGCGCCGCAGCTGCCCGCCAGCGGGTCCTGAAACACGCGTGCCACCCGCCCCGCCCGGCTGGCGGTCGGCTTGCGGGTAACATCGGCGCCACCGATCATCACCCTGCCTGCCGTGGGCAGCACATCGCCGGCCAGAACACCGAGAAGTGTGGATTTGCCCGCACCATTGGAACCGATGACCGTGACGAAGGAGCCATCCTCAATGGTGAGGTCTATCTTGGACAGCGCCTGCTTCTGCAGCGGCGTGCCGCGCCCGAAGACGACCTGGATGTCGGAAAGCGAAATCACGATGTTGCTCCCCCACGGCGCAGTCGGGGCAGGATCAATGCGATGGCCACCAGTACCGCCGTTACGAAATTGAGATCGGACGCCTTGAGACCCAACACATCACTCGACAGAGCAAGCTGGATGGCGAGACGATAGGCGATGGAGCCGAAGACACAGCCGATCAGCGCGATCAGGATGCCGCGCGCGCCAAACAGGGTTTCACCGATGATGACGGCCGCAAGCCCGACAACAATGGTGCCGACACCGGAAGTCACATCCGCAAAACCATTGGTCTGGGCAAACAGCGCACCACCAAGAGCCACAAGCGCATTTGAAAGCGCCATGCCAAGATAGATCTGGCTACCGGTCTTCACGCCCTGCGCCCGCGCCATCCGGGCATTGGCACCCGTCGCGCGCATGGCAAGACCCGCATCGCTTTCAAGGAAACGCCAGACGAGAATGACCGCAATCAGCACCAAAGCGCCGACGAAGAGCGGCCGCACCAGATATTCAGAAAGGCCGAGGCCGTAAAACGGCGATATCATCGTGTCCTGATTGAGCAGCGCGACATTCGGCTTTCCCATCACGCGCAGGTTGACCGAAAACAGTGCGATCATCGTCAGGATCGAGGCAAGCAGGTTCAGAATCTTGAAACGCACATTGAGTGTGGCGGTCACGATGCCGGCAGCCGCACCGGCCACCATCGCAATCGCCGTCGCGACCCAGGCATTCAGACCGGCGATGATCAGCACGGCTGCCACGGCAGCGCCAAGCGGAAACGAACCGTCCACGGTCAGGTCAGGAAAATCAAGCACCCGGAAAGCGAGGTAAACGCCGATCGCCACGAAAGCGAAGACCAGTCCCAGCTCCACGGCACCCCAGAAGGCGATTTGGCTCACGGTAATGTCCTTGTTATTGCCGCCATCGGGCGGATACGGGCACCGTCTCGTGCCACGTAAAACGGGCGGCGAGTTTGCCGCCGCCCGTTATTCAGTCAGGTTTCGGTTCAGTCGATGACCTTGGTAGCGCGCTTCGTAACGCTTTCGGGGAAGGTGACGCCTGCTTTTTCAGCGGCCTTCTTGTTGATCACGAGATCGGTGCCAACAGCAACGGTTGCCGGAATATCGCCCGGCTTTTCACCCTTGAGGATGCGGACAACGACGGCACCGGTCTGCTTGCCAACGTCGAAATAGTTGAAGCCGAGGGCAGCCACCGCACCGCGAGCAACGGAATCCGTATCGGCGGCATAGAGCGGGATCTTGGCTTCAGACGCAACACCGGCAGCAGCCTCGAAAGCCGAAACGATGGTGTTGTCAGTCGGAACGTAGATCACGTCGGCCTTGCCGACCAGCGCACGAGTCGCACCCTGCACCTCAGCCGACTTGGTGGCGACGGATTCAACGACCTTGAGACCCGCCTTCTCGGCCTCGGTCTTCAAGAGAGCGAGTGTCGAAACAGAGTTTGCCTCGGCCGAATTGTAGATGAAGCCGATGGACTTGGCGTTCGGCGAGATTTCCTTGATGAGCGCCAGATGTTCGCCGACCGGCAACATGTCGGAAAGGCCGGTGACGTTACGGCCCGGCTTCTGCATATCCTTGACGAGCTGTGCGCCGACCGGATCGGAAACCGCCGTGAAGACAACCGGAATGTCGCGCGTGGCGGCAACGACGGCCTGGGCGGACGGCGTGGAAATCGGCACGATGACAGCAGGTGCCTCGCCAACGAACTGGCGCGCGATCTGTGCTGCGGTGCCGGGATTGCCCTGCGCGGATTCGTAAAGGAACTTGAGGTTCTCACCTTCCTTGTAGCCCGCTTCGGCAAGGGCAGCCTTCACGCCATCGCGGGCGGCATCGAGTGCCGGATGTTCGACGATGGCGGTCACGGCAACGGTGACGGTTTCAGCCTTCGCCGGCAGAACGATGGCGCTCGCAGCGGCGAGAGCCAGAATGAATGCGCGCATGGATATCCTCCTGTTGGTTCCCTGTTTTCGTCTTCTTAGGAACAAGACAGGCCGAAATCAATCGGAGAACCGCCGGAAACCCAGCTTTATGAGGCAAAACCGGCTTATTCAGTCGTCTGCGCCATGGTTGGCGATCATCATCGCCTCGAAAGCCAGCCTTTCGGTCTTGCGCATGCGCTCGGATTCCGACTTCAGCTGGCCACAGGCCGCTAGGATATCGCGGCCGCGCGGCGTGCGGATCGGCGAGGCATAACCTGCCTGATTGATGAAATCGGCGAACTTCTCGATCTGCGCCCAGTCCGAGCACTGGTAATTCGTGCCCGGCCACGGGTTGAACGGAATGAGGTTGATCTTGGCCGGAACGCCCTTCAGAAGCTGCACCAGCATCTTGGCGTCTTCCAGACTGTCATTGACGTCCTTGAGCATCACATATTCGAAGGTGATGCGCCGGGCGTTGGAGAGGCCCGGATATCTGCGGCAGGCTTCGATCAGTTCCTTCAGAGGATATTTCTTGTTGATGGGCACCAGCATGTCGCGCAACTCATCACGCACCGCATGCAGCGAAATCGCCAGCATGACGCCGATCTCATCGCCGGTGCGGAAGATTTCCGGCACCACACCCGAGGTGGAGAGTGTAACGCGGCGCTTGGAAAGCGACAGGCCATCGCCATCGGTGGCGATCAGAAGCGCGGTCTTAACATGCTCGAAATTGTAGAGCGGCTCGCCCATGCCCATCATCACGATGTTGGAGACCTTGCGGCCTTCGCTCGGCACATAAGCACCAACCGGCGTCGAACCATCGGGGAAATCACCGAGCCGATCACGCGCCAGCAACAGCTGCGAGAGGATTTCCTCGGCCGTCAGGTTCCGCACCAGACGCTGCGTGCCGGTGTGACAGAAAGAACAGGTCAGCGAACAGCCCACCTGGCTCGAAATGCACAGCGTGCCGCGCCCTTCTTCCGGAATATAAACCGTTTCGATCTCGACGGGACGACCAGCGCCCCGCGGCGGAAAACGCATCAGCCATTTGCGGGTGCCGTCATTGGAGATCTGCTCCTCGACGATTTCAGGTCGAGCGATGGTGAAGGCCGCCTTCAGCTTCTCGCGAAGCTCCTTGGCGACATTGGTCATATTGTCGAAATCGGAAACGCCGCGCACATAAAGCCAGTTCCACAACTGGCTGACGCGCATCTTCACCTGCTTTTGCGGCACACCGATTTCCGCGAGCGCCTCACCCATCTCCTCACGGGTCATGCCGATCAGCGACGGCTTGCCGGACATGAGATCGCTATTGGCGATCAGCGGGGTTTTGACTGCCAGACCGGCAGGAGCTTGCATTACGGACATCACGTTATCCCATCGTTCCATGCGTCGCACGACCGGCCTGTCGGGAAGGCGGAAAATCGTCTGCATGTCGAGAAAATCAAAGGCGGAGCACTTTTCGCGCATCCGCCTGTCAATATTGCCGCGCCTTTAGCATCAAACCGGCAAAAACGCAAATGGCCGGTCGAGGACCGGCCATTGTCAAACGCGATGAAGGGTCAGCGTTACTTGCAGCTCTCGATCTGCTTGAGAGCAGCCGAGATACCCGACAGCGAATAGGAATAGGAGGTCGCGGTGCCACGGCCAGAAACTGCCTTGACGGTCATGGACTTGCCGCCCTTCATGGCAGCCACGAGAGCCGGTTCTTCCGCAGCGTTTTCAACCCAGGCGGCCTTGTCCTTGGTGAACATGACGAAATTCTTGTTGTCGATCGTCACATTGACCTTCGAACCCTGCTTCAGCGGATAACCTACCATGGCCTGCGGCTCGTAGGAGATGTTCTGGCCCGGGCGCTGGGAGACGATGAAGAATATATCGCCGTGGTCGACGCTCGCCGGTTCTTTGGCGGTGGGAATGGAAAGAACGTAGCAGACGGTGCTGTTGCCCGATTTGTACGAATAGGCACCCCAAGCATTGAACTGCTGGATGCGCGTGGGCGACTGTGCAGATGCTACGCCGACGCTGGTCAGCAAAATGGCCGCTGCGGTTGCTACACTTCTTACAAACATAGAATTTCCTGCCGGGTTATTGTCTTCCATTGGCCCGAAGCATCGGCGAGCCCAGAGTCTGGATCGGCCACGTTCAGGTGCGGATCGTCTTTTCTCATTGTGGTCGGGAAGCGGTTACCAAACCGTCAACAACACGCATAAAATGCCGGAAACGCCTTGCAGTGTTACAGATTGGCGACTCCCGACGCCCTGAGGAGAAGGGCGTGCGACACCCTTCCTCCGTGTGTATGACACATAAATTCAGGCAAGAATTTGTCGCCCGTCGGGCGCGCCCGAACGGGCAGATCACAGAGGCGTTACCCGGCTTCCTGCTGCCGCTTCAACATGGCGTCCGCCGCGTCGTAATGTTCCATCTTGATATTGGCGCGGATCATCGCGAGCGCTGCGGTAATGACGGCTATGTCATCAGTAAAACCGACGACGGCCAGCATGTCCGGCACGGCATCAAAAGGCATGATGAAATAAGCCAGCGCAGCGAGGATGATACCCTTGGCGCGCAGCGGCGTGTCGCGATCGATCGCGCAATAATAGGCCGCGGCCGCATCGCGGGCAAACGGCACTTTCGACATGACACGTTTCAGCTTCGGCCAGAACCTGGTCCGAACAACCTCTTCGCGCTCACGCTGCCTGTCGGTTTCACCCGGCAGAAGAATTTCACCGATTTTCACATCATCCATGATCGACGGTCCTCCGGTCACGGCTATTATATGGGATTTAAGGCGGAGCGTTCAATTGCCTCGGCCGGCAGCGGCCTTCTGCATGGCCTCGGCCAGAAGAAAATCGCGCTCCGTCACACCCTGCGAATCATGGGTCGTGAGGCATACCTTGACCCGCGAGTAGACGTTGGACCATTCGGGATGATGATTGAGCCGCTCTGCGACGAGTGCGGATTCAGCCATGAAACCGAAGGCTTCCGCAAAGCTGGAAAACTTGAAGGAACGGACGATCGCTGCCCCGTCTTCGCGCAGGGACCAACCCTCCAGTTTCTGCAGGGCCTGCCGGATGGCATCGGGCTCGAGTCTGGGATATTTCATGAATTTGCCTCCGCTTTAAAACCCATTAACTCTTTAACGACCGGATCGACGCATATTCCATGAAACATACAGCTATTCTCTTCGTTTGCATGGGCAATATCTGCCGCTCACCGTTGGCCGAAGGGATTTTGAGGAACTTGCCGACAGCGCAGCGCTTCATCAGCTTATCGTCGATTCCGCCGGCACCGGCGGATGGCACAGGGGTGACGCGCCCGATCCGCGATCCATCGCCATGGCGCGCCGGCACGGTATCGATATTTCACTTCAACGGGCGAGACAGGTCACTGCGGCGGATTTCGAGACCTTCGATCTGGTATTCGCCATGGACGAAAACAATCTGGCGAACCTGCTGCGATTGAGCTCCGAAAGGCACCGGCACAAAATCCATCTTTTCATGGAATATGCCGCCGGGCGTCGCGAGAACGTCCCCGATCCCTATTACGGGGCCGAGGACGGATTCCTCACAGTTTACAACATGCTTTTAGCGGGATGCAGATCGCTGCTCGAAAAGATCGAGCTGGACCGCGCCTCGTGAAGCGGAAACACCTCTTCGACGATATAGGGCCCGCCACCCACCGATTCCTTCGACGACATCAGCACAAAGCGGCCGACCGTAAAGGGTGAGGTGCGGAAGTTGCCGCGTCCGGAAAGATACTGCACCACATCGTCCACGCGGGAGGAGCGCAACCGCGCCAGCGTGACGTGGGGCATGAACTTGCGCGGATCGGGCGGGAGACCGATCCTTTGGCAGATTCTCTCGATTTCCGCCTGCAGCGCATGCATTTCGGGCGAGGGAGAAACGCCAGCCCAGATGGAATGCGGCTTCTTGGAGCCGAAGGAGCCCATTCCGGTGAGGTTGAGCTGGAATTCCGGCCGGTCTATCCGGTCCAGCCTGTCAACGACCTCATCGGCGGTACGACCGTCGATGTCACCGATAAAACGAAGGGTTATGTGATAATTCTCCACATCGATCCACCGGGCTCCCGGCAGACCACCGCGCAACAACGAGAGGCTCATCGCCGCATTGCGCGGAATTTCGAGGGCGGTAAACAGTCTCGGCATGGCGAGCTCCCCGAATCTTTTGGCAGAACAAGCATAGCGAATCACGCAATGCAGACGGGCGCAAGTGCTTATTTTTTTTGCGCACCGATTGTCTTGATGAAGCTTTCAACAGCCGGCAAAGATTTTTCGACCATCACTGCCACCCCCTTGGTATTGGGGTGCATCTTGTCGTCCAGCTTCAGCGCATCATCCGTCACCACGCCATCCAGAAAGAAGGGATAAAGCGGCAGGTTGTATTTTCCCGCAAGCTTCGGGAATATCGGATTGAAGCGCTTTGCATAATCATCGCCCATATTTGGCGGCGCCATAATACCGACCAGCAACACGGCTATGTTGCGCTTCTGAAAACCGGAAATGATGGTGTCGAGGTTCTTTTCGGTCTGTTCCGGCGGAATTCCCCGCAGGGCGTCGTTGGCGCCCAGTTCCAGAATGACGCCGTCAGTGCCATCGGGAACAGACCATTCCGCCCGCGCCAGACCGCCTGAGGAAGTGTCACCGGACACACCTGCGTTGGCGATGGCGACATTGATCCCCCTGGCCTTTAATGCAGCTTCAAGCTGTGCGGTATAGCTGTCAGTCGGGGGAAGCTGATAACCCGCCATCAGGCTGTCGCCGAGGCCAACCAGCTGCAATGTCCGCTCCTGGGCGAAACCAGCAGTGGCGGAAAGGGCGGTGGAGAAAATGACGATGAAGTGAAACAGGGCAGCTTTAAATCTCATCACGGCTTTCCTAACTTGGTTCCCATTGCCTGATCGACCGCCAGACCGTTTTCATCACCCTATATAGGAACGAGAATTGTGACGAAAAGCATCATAGAGCTGAAGAAAGCCGACCTCACGCTCGGCAATGCCGCCGCCTCCGTCCACGTTCTCAAGAACATCGATCTCTCAATCAGAGAGAGCGAGGCGGTTGGCATCGTCGGCCCCTCCGGATCGGGAAAGTCGACACTTCTGATGGTGCTTGCCGGGCTCGAGAGGCTCGACAGCGGCGAAATCATCATTGCGGATACGCCGCTGCACGAGCTCGGTGAGGACGCGCTCGCGGATTTCCGCGGCCGCAACATTGGCATCGTTTTTCAGTCCTTCCACCTCATCGCCAACATGACCGCACTGGAAAATGTCGCAGTGCCGCTGGAATTGGCAAACGTTCCGAACCCGTTCGAAATCGCCGAGCGTGAACTGGTCGCTGTCGGTCTCGGCGAGCGCCTCAATCATTATCCCGGACAGCTCTCCGGCGGCGAGCAGCAGCGTGTGGCCATCGCCCGCGCACTCGCCCCGTCGCCAGCCGTATTGATAGCCGATGAACCGACCGGCAACCTCGATACCGACACGGGCAAACAGATCGCCGATCTTCTGTTTGCCAAACAGGCCGAGCGCGGCATGACGATGATCCTCGTTACCCATGATCCCTCGCTGGCGGCCCGATGCTCACGGCAGATCAAGGTCCGCTCCGGCGAAATCGAGGGCGACAGCGCCCGCTCACAGATGGCTCGGGCGGTATCCGCATGACCGGAATCTTTCTTCCGTCTTTTGCAAATGTCAGAAACGCAGCAAGGCTCGCGCGGCGCGAAATTCGCGGCGGCCTGCGGGGCTTTTACATCTTCCTCGCCTGCATCGCGCTTGGAACCGGCGCCATCGCCGCCGTCAATTCCGTCTCGCGCGCGGTCACCAGCGCCATCGCCACGGAGGGGCAGTCCATACTGGCAGGCGACGTGCGTTTTGAGCTGCGCAACAGGGAAGTGACGGCAGAAGAGCGCGCTTACCTCGATAGTCTCGGCACCGTCGCGGTTTCCACCGGTCTACGCTCCATGGCGCGCCTCGCGAATGGCTCAGAACAGACCCTGACGGAAGTAAAGGCCATTGACGGCTCCTACCCGCTCTATGGAACGTTCGTGGCCGAGCCGAACCGGCCGCTGAGCGAGCTTCTGGCCGGAAATGGCGACACCTATGGCGCGATTGCCGCGCCGCTTTTACTGGAACGGCTCGGAATCAAGGTCGGCGATGAGATTCTGCTCGGTAATGTGACGTTGAAACTGAACGGCACCGTGATCGATGAGCCGGATGCCCTATCTGATGGTTTCGGTTTTGCTCCTCGACTGATGGTCAGCCGCGACGCCCTTTTCGCCTCTGGTCTCGTCCAGACGGGCAGTCTCGTGGAACACGCCTACAAGATCAAGCTGAACGATCCTGCAGCACGGGCGGCAGTGACCGATGCAGCCAACAAGGCGTTTCCCGATGCCGGCTGGTCGATCCGCACCAGCGACCGGGCTGCCCCGTCGCTCACCGAAAACGTCAACAGGTTCTCGCAGTTTCTGACGCTGGTTGGCCTCACTGCCCTGATCGTCGGCGGTGTCGGCGTCGCCAATGCCGTTCGCGCATTTCTGGATTCCAAGCGCACCACCATCGCCTCGCTGAAATGCCTGGGTGCGCCGGCCTCCGTGGTCACCATGACCTATCTCTTCCAGATCGCCTTCATAGCGGCTGTCGGCATTGTCATCGGGCTTGTGGTCGGTGCCGTTGCGCCACTCATCGCCATGCGGTTTCTGGAGGGCGTGCTGCCAGTGCCGGAAGAACTTGCCTTCTATCCCGGCGCGCTCGGTCTCGCCGCCCTGTTCGGCCTCCTGACGACACTCGCCTTCGCCATCGTACCACTCGGTCAGGCACGCGAGGTGCCGGCTACGGCGCTCTTCCGCGAACAGGGTTTCGAGGAGGGAAGCTTGCCGTCCTGGCCTTATCTGACCGCGACCGGTGTGCTTCTGGCGGCGCTTGCGGCCCTTGCTGTCTTCTCGGCGGAAGACCGTTTCATAGCCTCGGTCTTCCTCGCGGCCATTGCCTTTGCCTTCGTAGTGCTGCGGCTGGTTGCCTCCGGCGTAAAGGCCATAGCCAAGCGCAGTCCGCGCGTTCATTCGGCTGCGCTGAGACTGGCGATCGGCAATATTCACCGACCGGGCGCACTCACCCCCTCGGTGGTTCTTTCTCTCGGCCTCGGCCTGACCCTCCTCGTGACGCTGACACTGATCGACGGCAACCTGCGCCGCGAACTAACGGACAGCCTGCCGGAGAAAGCGCCGAATTTCTTTTTCGTCGATATTCAGGGCAGCGAAGTGCAAGGCTTCCGCGATCTTCTCAAACAGGAAGCGCCGCATGGCACCCTGACGGAAGTGCCCATGCTGCGCGGCCGCATCCTCGCTCTCAACGGAGAAGACGTGACGAAAATGGACGTACCCTCGTCCGGGCGATGGGTGCTGCGTGGTGACCGCGGCATCACCTATTCCGAAAACATTCCTAAAAATGCCAAGCTGACGGAGGGCGCATGGTGGGCAACGGATTATAGCGGCGAACCGCTGGTCTCTTTCGCAGCGAAAGAGGCGGGTGATCTGGGCCTGAAGATTGGCGACAGCGTTACCGTCAACGTGCTTGGCCGCAGCATTTCGGCGAAGATCGCCAATCTGCGCAATGTCGAATGGGAATCCCTGTCGATCAACTTCGTCATGGTGTTTTCGCCCAATACTTTCCGCGGCGCGCCCCATGCCTGGCTGGCAACACTTGCCGATCCTTCCGCAACTGCGGCCGACGAAGGCCGCATATTGCGCGCCGTCACCAATACGTATCCCACGATCACCAGCGTCCGCGTGAAGGATGCACTCGACGTCGTCAACCGGCTTGTCGGCCAGCTCGCGACCGCGATCCGCGCCGCCGCAGCCGTTGCGCTCATTGCGTCCGTCCTGGTTCTCGCCGGCGCGCTTGCGGCCGGCAATCGCGCCCGTACGCATGACGCCGTCATCCTGAAAACGCTGGGCGGCACGCGAAGCCTGCTCATACGCGCCTTCTCCTATGAATACATGATCCTCGGTCTCGCCACCGCCGTCTTCGCGCTTTTCGCCGGCGGTGTCTCCGCATGGTTCGTGATCGCCCGCATCATGAAGCTACCCTCCAGCTTCCTGCCGGATGTGGCAATCGGAACCCTCGTCGTCGCCCTTGTGATGACTGTGGGCATCGGCCTCATCGGCACCTGGCGGATTCTCGGGCAGAAGGCAGCGCCCGTTCTCAGACAGGCTGGTGAATGATCATCGGTTGTGCGTCGCTTAACTTTAACGATTAATTCTTTGTAATGATCGCCAAAACGTGAGCGCTTTTCGCGCATACGGTGTCTTTTCGGCGGGAAAAGGCCTTGTATCGAACACGTTCTGCCATCATATTCTTGAGCAGGCTTGCTGAAGCTCCGCAGCGGCGCCCGGGAGGTATCCCGACACCGTAGCAATTACGGAGCTCAAAAGAGGAAACAATGGCTGACTTTAATAACTACCAGAACCGCATGGCGCAGACGCGTGCACAGTCTGGTGCGCTGATCGACGAAGGTCTTCGCGCCTATATGCTCAAGGTTTACAACCTTATGGCGCTGGCTCTGGTCATCACCGGCGTTGCCGCGTTCGGCACTTATACGCTCGCCGCTTCCAATCCGGCTGTCCAGCAGCTGCTTTTCGCGTCGCCGCTTCGTTGGGTCGTGATGCTCGCTCCGCTGGCACTGGTCTTCTTCCTTAGCTTCCGCATCCAGAACATGAGCGTTTCCGCTGCGCAGACGACCTTCTGGGTTTACGCCGCGCTGATGGGTGTTTCGCTCTCCTCGATCTTCCTGGTCTACACCGGCCAGAGCATCGTGCAGACCTTCTTCGTGACCGCGGCTTCGTTCGGTGCGCTCTCGCTTTACGGTTACACGACCAAGAAAGACCTGTCTGGCATGGGTTCGTTCTTGATCATGGGCCTGTTCGGTCTGATCATCGCTTCGATCGTCAACATCTTCCTTGCATCCTCCGCGCTGCAGTTCGCGATTTCCGCGATTGGCGTGCTGATCTTCGCAGGCCTGACCGCCTACGACACCCAGAAGATCAAGGAAATGTATTTCGATGCTGACGATGTTGCCGTCGCCGGCCGCAAGGCCATCATGGGTGCGCTGACGCTCTATCTCGACTTCATCAACCTCTTCACCTTCCTCCTGCAGTTCCTCGGGAACCGCGACGACTAAGGGATTGGGTCCTACGGAAAAAAGAAAGGCGACCTCAGGGTCGCCTTTTTTATTACCTCATTTCACTCAATGCGCCTGATCGTCCGTCAAGGCAGGAGACTGACGTTACTGGAGCTCATTCGATAAGTTTCAAAACCTTGTCGAAAACCTTGAGGACTTGCGGCAGCTCGTGGCCGCGCTTCAGAATGCGGCCATCCACATTCACGACGCTGTAAGCTCCCTGCTTCGCCGCCAGCCTGGGGTTCTTTTCGATCCTATAGAGCGGCATTTCTCCCGACCGTTTAAAGACGGAAAACACCGCTTTTTCCTTCAGATGATCGATGGCGTAATCCCGCCACTCCCCTTCTCCCACCATGCGGCCATAAATGCGCAAAATCGCATCCAGCTCGCGGCGGTGAAAGGTCACCGGCAATGGATCCTTGTTCTTCTTGTATTCACGGAGATCGATAACGGTGGAGCTGTCGCGTGAAGCGGTTTGAGCCTGCTGCACATCCGGTTGATCGGTCATCCAGTACCTCCGATTCCACCCAAATCATCAGATCAATGTGAGCTTGGCGGCTCGAAATTGCAAGTGTTGTCGACTTACGGCGCTCACAGGAACCAGATGGGGTTTCTCGGCTTCGAAAGCTCTGCAGGCAGAAAAACAATGCGACAACGAGCATCTGCCCCAACATCACCGACAAACCGTCCCGCGCAAAAGCAGGGTAAAAACGGTAACCATTTAGGCACCCATTTTACGGGCGCCTGCCGTATTTCGGTCAAACCATGGCCTGAATTGGGTGGAATAGTCGCATTGTCAATTGATGCCTAGGCACCAAGATGACCCGGTCCGGTGCATTGACCCTTTACCCCCAGCCCCCAGTGCCCGGACCGGATCTTCAATCGCCAGATCGGCGATTATGGCGTTTCGTTCCCCAATAAAATACTTGCACCGACAATTGCCGCGGGATCACCGCTTGAATTCGCCGTCTGCAACAGCACGGCGCAGCCGCCCTTTTTTACCTTGGCCACCACGCTCGCCGGCAGCTTTACCGTCATCGGCGAACCGTCCCACATGCCGACCGTCTGCACGTCATAAACGCTGTGCCAGTAGGACATTTTTTTCCCCTGGTTTTCACCCTTCTGCACATCCACGGTCTGCTCCCGGGTAAAATATGCGACGACGACATCGGCCTTGCCGCTGCCCGCACCGATATCGATCTCCACCTCATCACCCGCAAATTTTGACGAGACGGGTACGTTCAATCCCTTGCCCTCATGCTTGAACGAGTCGAGCCTGTCATAAATCCCGCGCACATCCGCGCCCTTTACGTGGTCACGGCCGTTCAGAATGGCCTGCGGCGTGTAGACCCCGTTGCGGCCGAGTGCACGCATGTAACCGTATTGCCGTTCGGTATTTTCCTTGGATGCGAGCGAATCCGTCCAGCCGAGATAGTTCCAATAATCGACATGGTAGGAGAGACCGACGACGTCGCCCTTCTGGATCATCTTGCGCAGGGCCTCATCCGCCGGGGGGCAGGATGCACATCCCTGCGATGTGAACAATTCGACGACGCCCTTCACCGCCTCCTGCGCCTGCGCGGAGGTGACGAGCAACGTGCCGAGAAGACATATCGACAGGGGGAATTTCAGCGGCATTACAAAAACCTTTGTCCGGAAGAGCTCCAGACGAATTGATGCGATCAATCCCGCCGGGATGCAAACCGGAAAATAACGTCTAACGCCCTTCAATAGAAAGTCACGAAGGGGTGAGCGACAATCACAAAACAAGCGACTTGAAACGGAAAGACGCCGGGATCCCTCCCGGCGCCTTCGATTGCCGAAGCTTTACGCAGCCAGATCGCGAAGAACGGTCTGCAGAATACCGCCATTGTTCATGTAGATCACTTCATCAAGCGTATCGATACGGCAAAGAAGCGGAACTTCCTTCACCGTGCCATCGCTGTAAGTGATCTTGGCGATCTTCTTTTCACGCGGTTTGATCTCGCCTTCGAGACCGTCGATCTCAACGATTTCATCGCCTTTGAGGTCGAGGCTCGCCCAGGACGTTCCCTCTTCAAAGACGAAGGGGACGACGCCCATGCCGACCAGATTCGAACGGTGAATACGCTCGAAGGACTGCGCGATGACCGCCTTGACGCCGAGCAGGTTGGTACCCTTGGCCGCCCAGTCACGGGATGAGCCGTTGCCATATTCGACACCTGCAAAGATGACGAGCGGAACGCCCTCAGCCTTGTACTTCATGGCCGCGTCATAGATCGACATCTCTTCCTTGGACGGATAGTGAATGGTGTAGCCACCTTCCTTGCCGTTCGGGCCGAGCATGTGGTTGCGGATGCGGATATTGGCGAAGGTGCCGCGCATCATCACTTCGTGGTTGCCACGACGTGTGCCGTACTGGTTGAAGTCGGCAACGCCGACACCATGCTCGGTGAGATAAGCACCGGCAGGCGATGCCGCCTTGATCGAACCGGCCGGAGAAATATGGTCGGTGGTGATCTTGTCGCCGAAGAGACCGAGAACGCGCGCGCCCTTGATGTTCTTGAGACCCGAGCCCGTCTTGCCCATGCCCACGAAGTAGGGTGGGTTCTGGACATAGGTCGAGTGGTCGTCCCAGGCATAGGTCTGACCCGGCGGCACCTGAACGGCCTGCCAGTTGGCATCACCCTTGAAGACGTCGGCGTACTTCGTCTCGTAAAGCTCGCGCGTGACGTATTTCAGGATGAACTCCTGAATTTCCTTCGAGGTCGGCCAGATATCCTTGAGATAGACCGGGTTGCCGTCCTTATCATTGCCGATCGGCTCCTTGGTCAGGTCCTTCTGGACCGTACCGGCAAGAGCGTAAGCGACGACGAGGGGCGGAGAGGCCAGATAGTTCGCCTGCACGTCAGGCGAGATACGGCCTTCGAAGTTGCGGTTACCGGAGAGAACGCCGGCCGCAATCAGGCCCTTGTCGTTGATCGTCTTGGAGATCGGCGCCGGCAGCGGGCCGGAGTTGCCGATGCAGGTCGTGCAGCCGAAGCCAACGAGGTTGAAACCGATCGCATCGAGATCCTTTTGAAGGCCCGACTTGTCGAGATATTCGGCAACCACCTGTGATCCAGGTGCAAGCGACGTCTTCACCCATGGCTTGGAGGTCAGCCCCTTGGCGACAGCGTTACGGGCGAGAAGGCCGGCAGCGATGAGGACGGAGGGGTTGGACGTGTTGGTGCAGGAGGTGATGGCGGCAATTGCCACATCGCCGTGACCAAGATCGAAGTCCTCGCCTTCAACCGCGTAGCGGCTCGAAAGCTGGCCGGGCTTCTTGTAGTCGTTTTCGAGAGCAGTCGCGAAATTGGGCGCGATGGTTTCGAGCGGCAGGCGGCCTTCCGGACGCTTCGGGCCGGCCATGGACGGTACAACGTCGCCGAGGTCGAGTTCGAGCGTGTCGGTAAAGACAAGATCGGAACCGTCGCCGGTGCGCCACATGTCCTGGGCCTTGGAGTAGGCTTCCACGAGGGCAATACGATCCTTTGTACGGCCGGACATCGTCAGGTAATTGATGGTTTCGCTGTCAACCGGGAAGAAGCCGCAGGTCGCGCCATATTCCGGGCCCATATTGCCGATGGTCGCTCGGTCGGCCAAAGACATTGAATCAAGGCCGGGGCCGAAGAATTCAACGAACTTGGAAACGACGCCCTTCTTGCGCAGCATCTGCACGACGGTCAGAACGAGGTCGGTCGCGGTGACGCCCTCCTTCACCTTGCCAGTCAGCTTGAAGCCGATGACCTCAGGCAGAAGCATGGAAACCGGCTGGCCAAGCATGGCCGCTTCAGCCTCGATACCGCCGACGCCCCAGCCGAGAACGCCGAGGCCGTTGATCATGGTCGTGTGGCTATCCGTGCCGACGCAGGTATCCGGATAAGCGATGGTCTCGCCGTCCTCTTCCTTGGTCCAGACGGTCTGGCCGAGATATTCCAGGTTGACCTGGTGACAGATGCCCGTGCCGGGGGGAACAACGCGGAAGTTCTTGAATGCCTGCTGGCCCCACTTGAGGAAGCGGTAACGCTCGCCATTGCGCTCATATTCAAGTTCGACGTTGCGGGCAAAAGCGTTCGGCGTACCGAATTCGTCAACGATAACGGAGTGGTCGATGACGAGATCGACAGGAACCAGCGGATTGATCTTTTCGGGATCTCCACCGAGAGCCTTGATACCATCACGCATCGCGGCAAGATCGACCACGGCAGGAACGCCGGTAAAGTCCTGCATGAGAACGCGGGCGGGGCGGTAGGCGATTTCGTTTTCGGTGAGGCCCTTGTTGTTGAGCCATTCGGAAACCGCCAGAATGTGTTCCTTGGTAACGGACTGGCCGTCCTCGAAACGCAGGAGGTTTTCGAGCAGGACCTTCATGGAATAGGGCAGCTTGGAAACGCCCTTCAGGCCATTGGCTTCAGCCTTGGGCAGGCTGAAATAGACATAGTCCTTACCATCGACGGTAAGAACGGAACGACATTTGAAACTGTCGAGTGATTTGGGCATGGATAAAAACCCCGCTTACACTGATAGCCAACACGTTCGTGCGGACACCTATGCACTCATGCACATCAGGATGCGGGTACGACCATTTCCGCTGTCCGCACGTGAAAATTGCTCCTCGCAATCGTCAAGTCCGGCGCAAGATGATGTTCACGCCGGCCGCTGGCGTGTTGACACCCATATAGATAATTTCAGACAAACGTGCCAGACCATTCCACGACGCTAATCGATTTTTTTATGATCGAACGGCAAATTTTAATCGGAACCGCAGCATGCATCTGACGGCGGAAAATCTTGGCGTGCGACGCGGCGAAGATTTCATATTCATGAACATTTCCTTCAAGTTAAGCGACGGTGAGGCGCTGGTGCTGACCGGGCGTAACGGCTCGGGAAAATCGACGCTGCTGCGCACGGTGGCCGGTCTGTTGCGACCCGAGCGGGGGCAAGTGAAGATAGCCGGCGAAGTAATAGAAGCCGAGATGCGACCTTCGGAAGCGTGCCATTATCTCGGCCATCGCAATGCGATGAAGACGGAACTGACAGTTTCCGAGAACCTGCGCTTCTGGAAGGATTTCCTTGGAGACTTTCATGGCGCGGCGGGCGTAGCGATTGACGAAGCGGCCGAGAGTGTCGGCCTTGCCCGCATTACCCACCTGCCTTTCGGTTACCTGTCCGCCGGTCAACAGCGCCGCTTCGCGATGGCAAAGCTCCTTGTCGCATGGCGGCCGGTATGGATTCTCGATGAACCGACTGCGGCGCTCGACAGGGCGGCAGACGACATGTTTACCGACCTTGTGAAAGGCCATCTTGCAAAAGGCGGTATCGTGCTGGCGGCAACCCATCAGCCTTTGGGGCTAACGAATGCGCGGGAATTGCAGATGACGGGGTTTGCGGGTGTGGAGGCTTGGGCGTGATGGCGATGTGCAGGCGGCCTACCCCCCTCTGCCCTGCCGGGCATCTCCCCCTCAAGGGGGGAGATCGGCCTGTGGCTAGGTCTCGACAATCTCGACGCTCGAGAATGGAGTGGTGGAAGGGCATCTTGCCGATCTCCCCCCTTGAGGGGGAGATGCCCGGCAGGGCAGAGGGGGGTAAACTTCACCCGCCGAGGCCACCCCAATGACCGCTCTCTTCCTCCGCGATCTCAAACTCTCCATCCGCGCCGGCGGCGGCGCGCTGATCGGCGTCCTGTTCTTCATGACAGTGGTTGCCGTCATCCCTTTCGGCGTTGGACCCGATCTCAACCTGCTTGCCCGTATCGGCCCGGCCATTGTCTGGATCGGCGCACTTCTGTCCGCCCTTCTCGGCCTCGACCGGTTGTTCCAGGCCGAACGCGACGACGGCTCCCTCGATCTCATCCTGATGCAGGAAACGCCGCTGGTGCTGACCGTCTTCGTCAAATGCCTGGCGCACTGGGTATCAACGGGCCTGCCCCTAGTGCTGGCATCACCCCTTCTCGGCCTGTTCATGAACATGGACGAGGTGGCAATCGGCGCGGTGATGCTCACCCTCCTCGTCGGCTCACCCGCCATCACCTTCATCGGCGCGGTGGGGGCGGCGGTTGCCGTTGCCCTGCCACGCGGCGGCCTTCTGGTCTCCATCCTCGTCCTGCCGCTCGCCATTCCGGTGCTGATCTTCGGTGTCAGCGCTTCCTACGCCGCAGTGCAGGACCCGGCGCCTTTCCTCCCACCCTTTCTCATTTTGTGCGCGATCACGTTATTTTCAGCCGTGACCGGCCCTTTCTTTGCCGCTTTGGCGTTGCGCAATGTTATGGATTGAGGAAACCGCAACGCACGATACCCTGTTGACAGGGATCAATTGCGGGGCGGCCATTCTCGGGTTACACAAACGGCATGAACGAGCAGACTTTCTCCATCACCAAGTTCAGCGATCTCGCCAATCCCACGCGGTTTCTGGCGCTGGCGGCACGCATCCTGCCATGGCTCGCCGGTTTGACCGCGCTGGTGCTGGCGGCCGGCCTCTACATGTCCTTCACCTCGGAAGGAGATTACCAGCAGGGTTACACGGTGCGCATCATGTATGTGCACGTGCCCTCCGCCTGGCTGGCCATGATGTGTTATTCGGTCATGGCAATATCCGCTATCGGCACCCTCGTCTGGCGCCATCCGCTGGCCGATGTCAGCCATAAGGCCGCAGCCCCCATTGGCGCGGCCTTCACGCTCATCGCACTTATCACCGGCTCACTCTGGGGCAAGCCTATGTGGGGAACCTGGTGGGTGTGGGATGCGCGGTTGACCTCCGTTTTCGTGCTTTTCCTGATGTATCTCGGGCTCATCGCACTCAACCGCGCCATGGACGATCCATCCAGAGCCGCCCGCGTCAGCGCGGTGCTGATCCTCGTCGGGTTCGTGAATATTCCGATCATCAAGTTTTCTGTCGAGTGGTGGAATACGCTGCACCAGCCGGCAAGCGTCATCCGGATGGGCGGCTCCGCCATCGACGCGGAGTTTCTCTGGCCGCTTCTGACCATGGCGATCGGTTTCACGTTGCTGTTCTTCACCCTGCATATCGCCGCCATGCGCAATGAAATCTGGCGCCGCCGCGTGGCCGCGCAACGCCGGCTTGCCGCTCGCATGGCGAACCGGGAGGGTTGAGGGATGACACACGCCTTTTATATCGGCATGTCCTATGCGGCGACCGGCCTTGTCGTTCTCTGTCTCATCGCCTGGGTCGTCGTTGACGGCCAGGCACGCAAGCGGGAACTGAAGGAACTCGAAGCATCCGGCGTGCGCCGCAGGGCAAGAGCCGGTTCCGCTGGTGACGGCAAATGACGCAGACTAACCAGAATGACACATCAAAATCCAGGTCGTCTGGCCGCGCACGTTACGCGCTGGCGCTTCTTCCCTTGCTGCTGTTCGGCGGCTTTGCCCTCGTTGCCGGCAAGATGCTATATGATCAGGATGTCAACGGACTGGATGTCAGCGCCATACCGTCAGCGCTGATCGGTACCAGGGCGCCGACCCTGTCGCTGCCGCCACTGGAAGGTTCGAACCTGCCGGCACTGACGGATGCCGCCATCAAGGGCAAGCTGACGCTGGTCAATGTCTTCGCTTCCTGGTGCATTCCCTGCCGGCAGGAACATCCGCTGTTGCAGGAACTGGCGAAAGACGACCGCATCACTGTCGTCGGCATCAATTACAAGGACAAGCCGGACAATGCCCTGCGCTTCCTCGGCGAGCTCGGCAACCCCTTTGCCGCGATAGGGGTCGATCCCAGCGGCAAGGCGGCGATTGACTGGGGTGTGTATGGCATTCCCGAAAGTTACCTGGTCGGCGCGGACGGCACGATCCTTTACAAAAAGGTCGGCCCCTTTGATGCCCGCAGCGTCGAGCGCGACCTGCGACCGGCCATTGCGGCCGCAGCCGGAAAATAACCGCTCGTAAGGCATCACGCCTTGTTAACGACCCTCAGAGGCGGGCCTTCCGCCGGCAGACGCATGCCTTCCAGCACCACCTGATCGCGACCGCCGCGTTTTGCGGCATAAAGACTGTCATCAGCACGCTTGATGGCGTCGTGAATGGAATGATCGCCCCTCGCGACCGCCGAAACACCGAAGCTCGCCGTGATCTGACTGGTCACACCCCGGTTCCGCCAATCCAGTGACGACAGGCCTGTCCGCATGCCATTGGCAAGCTGGCTGGCCGCAGCAGCCGTCTGACCGGGCAGGAACACCACGAATTCCTCGCCGCCGAAACGCGCTACCAGCGCATCCTCGGGCGCATTTTTTGTGAGAAGATCGGAAAGGCCGATGAGGACGATATCTCCCGCCGCATGGCCGTAGACATCATTGATGCGCTTGAAATGGTCTATGTCGCAGGCAATCACCGCGCCATCAGGCGTATCATTGCGAAAGTCGGGCACACGCCGGTCGAAGCCACGGCGGTTCAGCACGTCCGTCAGGGGGTCATGCTCCGCCGCGTGCTGATGCCGGTCCACGGTGACGGAAATCTGGCTCGCGAGCACCGAAAGCGCGAGCAGGAAGCCAAAAATACTCGCGGCAAGCTGCATGTAGAAAGCATAATCCGACTCGAAGAACTCGCTGAGCTCGATCATCGAGCCTCCCGGCGTCATCACCAGCAGCAAGCCGATGCGCACCAGCGTCTCCACCACCACGAGACAGGCGATCCCCACCATCAGCCTGTCGGCAAGCGCAGCCGGGCGCTTTCGCACGAGCCAGACCGGGATCGCGAGCAAAAGGGCGCAAACGAGATCGCCGATGACGAGTTCGCGTTTCAGATCGGGGGTGATGAAAACATGGAAAGAGACCAGCAACACCGCAACCACGACGATCGACAGCCGCGCCTTGGTATAGAGCGGCCGCCCGAAATGGGTGAGCAACGCGTGGCCATAGAGGAAGAAGGCGGAAAAGAACAACAGATTCGAAAGGATCGCCTGAACTTCAAAAGGCAGCCCGCCAAGCACCAGCGGTGTTGCAAAAGCAAAGGCCGCCGAAAGATATCCGATACCCCAGTAGCGGGCGGAAGCCTGCCCGGTCCTCTGCAGGAACAGAAACACCACGCCGAATGTCAGCATGATAAAGGGAAGAAGATAGGCGAAATTGTCTTGCAATGGGTTCTGCCGGAGGGAGAGACGAGCCTTTGAACCCGGATGTTACCGCAATGCCCTTAAGAAAGCCTGCATATATCGCGCGATTCCAGGGCCGTTCGGACTGCAATGTCGGCGAACACCGTTCACATTTGCGGGAGCGCGTTCTGCCATTCCTTTATGGCTTCAACAGGCCAGACAAGCATGACGACGTTGAGCGTCAGGTTGTCGCGGATCAGCCAGCCGGTGAATATCTCGAAGAAGATGGCGGCCACCACGGTTAGCCACACCGGCGCACGGCCGGCGAAGAAGAAACCCAACGCCATGAAAACCGTGTCCATCGCCGAGTTCAGGATACTGTCGCCCGTGTACCCCAGCGCCATCGTCGCGGTTCGGTAGCGATCGAGGATGATGGGCGAGTTTTCAAGAATTTCCCACGCGGCCTCTACCAGCACCGCAAGGGAAAGCCGCATGGAAAGCGGCTTGTTGCGGAACAGCAGCCACGCAAACCAGTAGAACAGGAAGCCGTGGATGATATGTGACGGGGTGTACCAGTCAGCGATGTGCTGGGAGTTGCCCGGTGTATTCACGCCAGGCTCGAACAGCTTCACATAACCGCATTCACAAATCGGAATGCGGCCCATGGCGTAGAGAATGATGATCTGCAGGAGAAGCAGCCCGGCGGCCACGCCGAACCATTTAAGCGAACGCGAACGGGAAGCCGGCATCTCCGCAAATGTCATTTTTCGTCCTTGCCAAGCGGCTCGACAGAATGGCGCATCACAAGCGGCATCTGCGCCATGGTGAAGATGATGGTGATCGGCATGGTGCCCCAGACCTTGAAGGCCACCCAGGTGTCTGTGGAGAACATGCGCCAGACAACCTCGTTCAGCACCGCCAGAAAGAGGAAAAAGATGCCCCAGCGCAGCGTCAGCTTGCGCCAGCCCTCATCCGTAAGCTTGAAGGCGGAATTGAAGACGTAACCGAGCAGCGACTGCCCGAAGAACAGGCCGCCCAGCAGAATAACGCCGAACAGCGTGTTGACGATGGTCGGCTTCATCTTGATGAAAGTGTCATTCTGCAACCACAACGTCAGAGCGCCGAACACGAAGACCACGATGCCTGAAATCAGCGGCATGATCGGCAGCTTGCGCGTCAGCACCCAGGAAACGGAGAGCGCAATCGCCGTCGCGATCATGAACAGGCCGGTGGCGATGAAGATCGGGCCACCGAACTCTGTCAGAACCGGAAAAGTGGTGGCAAGCCATTCGCCGCGGGAATTGGCGAAAAAGAAAACGACGAGCGGGCCAAGCTCAAGCACGAATTTCAGGAGCGGGCTGATTTCCGCCACCATCTTTTCGCTTTCCTTGGAATTGCTTTCAATATCCATACTCAAACTCCCGCAATGGCTTTGGCGAAATCTTCCGCCTCGAAGGGCTCCAGATCGTCAACACCTTCACCCACGCCGATGAAATAGACCGGCAGCTTGTGTTTTGCAGCGATGGCGACGAGGATACCGCCCCGCGCCGTGCCATCCAATTTTGTCATAATCAGGCCCGAAACGCCCGCAACATTGCGGAATATTTCCACCTGGTTCATGGCGTTCTGGCCCGTCGTTGCGTCCAGAGTCTGCAACACGGTGTGCGGCGCATCCGGATCGAGCTTGCCGAGCACGCGCACGATCTTTTCCAGTTCCGCCATCAGTTCCGTCTTGTTCTGCAAACGGCCGGCGGTGTCGATGATGAGCACATCGCTTTTTTGCGCCCGAGCCTGCTCATAGGCGTCGTAAGCGAGACCCGAGGCATCTGCCCCAAGCTTGGTGCCGATGAAGTCCGAGCCGGTGCGGTCGGCCCATATCTTCAACTGCTCGATCGCTGCCGCGCGGAAAGTATCGCCGGCCGCCAGCATCACCTTGAGGCCCGAGCCAGAAAGCTTGGCGGCGAGCTTGCCGATGGTCGTCGTCTTGCCCGTACCGTTGACGCCGACCACGAGAATGACATGCGGCTTGTGCGAGAGATCGAGTTCCAAAGGTCTGGCAACAGGCTTCAGCACCTTGGTGATTTCACCAGCCATAATGCGCGCCACATCTTCACCGCTCACATCCTTACCGTAGCGTTCGGATGACAACGCGCCGGTGATGCGCATGGCGGTCTCGACGCCGAGATCGGACTGGATGAGAAGGTCTTCCAGCTCGTCGAGCGTATCTTCATCCAGCTTGCGTTTGGTGAAAAGCGCTGAAATCTGTGTGGTTAGCTGCGAAGACGTGCGGGCAAGCCCGTTTCGCAGGCGCTGGAACCATGTCAGTTTCACCTCAGGTGCGACTGGCGCAGGCTCCTGCCGTTCGCTGGCGGACGAAAAGCCCTTTGGCAGAGATGGTGGAACCGCAATGGGTTCAGGCGCGGTCGCGGCTTCCGCCTCGTCAAGCAGCGCATCCATCGCATCGGCATCAAGCACGACGTCGGCAGCCTCCGGAGTCGGTTCGACCTGCTCCTCGGCAGCCGCTTCCGCCTGTAGCAACGACAATGGCACCAGGCCCATATCGCCGGAAAGCTCGGCACCGGGAAGAAGCGGCGCGTCCTCGTCTTCATTCTCGCCGGAGGAGGCTAGATCTTCCGCCTCGTCGGGGGCCGGGCCGCCGGCCGTCTCCATCTCCAGTTCGGAAACAGGATCCCTGTCGACAGCATCATGCGCTTCGGCGTCGTTCAGCGCCGCTTCGAAAGAGGCGTTTTCATTGCCGCGCTCAAGCGCAGCATTCTCTTGTGGCCGCTCTTCCGTTTCGGCCTTGTCCTTGCCGAACGAAAAGACTTTTTTGATGAAGCCGAGGGCCATGGTTGTTCCCGTGTCTCTTTTCTTGCGCTGTCTCAGGCCGCATCTGCGGCTAGAAGCCTCATATTCAGATGTTTGCCGTTGTGGCCGGTAATCGCAACCCGCGCAAGAGTGCGCGGGGCAAGATCGGGCGCCGCCACCAGCGTGAAATTGTCCGTATGGGCAAAACCGTTGTTTTCAACAAGAATGGTCTGCACCGAACCAACCATTCCTTGCAGATGCGCCACCTTAAGCGACTCCCCCCGCACGCGAAGCCTCGCCGCCCGCTCCTTCACAAGCGCTCGGTCCAGCTGCGGCATGCGTGCGGCGGGCGTGCCGGCACGCGGGCTGTAGGGAAAGACATGCAGGTTGGAAATGCCGCATTCTTCCGCAAGCGTCGCCGCGTTCTCGAACATCTCTTCAGTCTCGGTCGGAAAACCGGCGATCATATCCGCGCCGAAGGCCACATCGGGCCTGAGGGCCCGCACCTCGTGACAGAAGCGGATGGCATCGGCACGTGAATGGCGGCGTTTCATGCGTTTCAAAATCATGTCGTCGCCATGCTGGAGTGACAGGTGCAGATGCGGCATGAAACGCGGCTCACCGGCAATCAGATCCATCAGATGGTGGTCGGCCTCGATACTGTCGATGGAAGAAAGGCGCAGGCGCAGAATGTCGGGCACCTGCTTCAGCAATGTCTTGGCAAGATAACCAAGAGAAGGCTCACCCGGCAGATCGGCGCCGTAACTGGTCGCATCCACGCCGGTCAGCACGATCTCGCAATAACCGCTCTCCGTCAGCCTGCGCGCCTGATCCACCACCGCACCCATCGGCACGGAGCGCGAATTGCCGCGCCCATAGGGAATGATGCAGAAGGTGCAGCGATGATCACAGCCGTTCTGCACCTGAATGAAGGCGCGCACATGCCCGTCTATGTGCTTGACCATCTGCGGCGCAGTCGCCTTGATGCTCATGATATCGTTGACACGCAGTTTTTCTTCCGCCGAAACGCCGAAATCCGGCAGCGCGCGATAGGAGGCGCTTTTCAGCTTTTCCTCATTGCCCAGCACCGCATCCACCTCGGGCATGTCGGCAAAGGTCTGCTTCTCGGTCTGGGCGGCGCAGCCGGTGACGATGATGCGCGCATACGGGTTGTCGCGCCGGGCGCGGCGGATCGCCTGGCGGGCCTGACGCACCGCCTCCCCGGTCACCGCGCAGGTATTGACCAGCACGGCATTGTTAAGCCCGGCCTTTTCGGCCTCCGCCCGCATCACTTCCGATTCATAGGTGTTGAGACGACAGCCGAAGGTTATGACCTCGACGCCGCTCATACAGCCCCCCGCTCGACCGCATCCCGCGCCCAGGAACCGGTGACTGGGTCGACCGACCCTGACCATTCCCACTCGGCAGGACCGGTCATGATGACGTGGTTATCGTCACGCCAGTCGATCGTCAGCGGCACGCGAATGGGGCTGGAGGCCACATCGATGCTGACCTTTCGGCCAGTGCGGCCGGTGCGGGCAGCGGAAACAGCTGAAGCGCAGGCGGCGGAACCGCAGGCAAGCGTCAGCCCGGCGCCGCGCTCCCAGGTGCGGGTGCGAAGCGCGCTGTCTGAAACGACCTGCGCCAGCGTGATATTGGCCTTTTCCGGAAACATCGGGTGGTTTTCGAGAAGCGGCCCGAAACGTTCGAGATCGAACTCCATCGGATCACGATCAACCCAGAATATGGCGTGCGGGTTGCCCATCGACATGACGGCAGGCGAATGCAGGATCGGCGCGTCGATCGGCCCGATCTGCAACTCGATGCGGCTGGTATCGTGGAATTCCTCAGAAAGCGGAATGTCGCTCCAGCGGAAACGCGGGAGCCCCATATCGACCGATATCATGCCGTCTTCATGCTCGACGGCATTCAGGATACCGGCGACCGTCTGGAAGGTGAAGCTGGTCTTGCCGGTTTCGGACGACAGCGCCTGCACCACGCAACGCGTGCCGTTGCCGCAGGCCTGCGCCTTGGTGCCATCGCAGTTGAGGATGTCAATATAGGCATCAGTTCCCTCGATACGCGGATCGTGGATGGCCATGATCTGGTCGAACTGGGTGGCAGGATCGGCATTGAGTACAATTGCTGCCTCTGGCGTGACCATATCCTTTCGGCCGCGCATATCGACAACCAGGATCTTGTTGCCAAGCCCGTTCATCTTCGCAAATTCGACCGTGTTCGCCATCGCTTTAAACCTGAAAACCGCTTTTCATACGGGATTTTCCCGTGCTTTCGCCCTATATGGCGGAAACACCGGCAAATTACCAGACTGTTGCGTCGCAAACGGGGCGGCTGTCACGCGGAAGGCACGTCGAAAACCTCTCCGGGGCGCATCGGCCGGAAACGGCTCTCCTCCACCCCGTGTTCGGTCAGCGCTGCCTTGAGGGCCACAAGCGGCGCATCCACCGCCTCATCGGTGAGCTGTACCGTACCCCAATGGTGGCCGCAGACATGCGCCGCACCGCAAAGCTTCATGCCTTCCACGGCTTCCGCCGGGTTCTGGTGTTGGCCCTTCATGAACCAGCGCGGTTCATAGGCGCCGAAGGGCAGGTTGGCGAGGCGGAACTCACCATGCTTCTTGCGCGCGGCGTGATAGTTGAGGCCCTCGTGAAAGCCGGTATCGCCAATATGGTAGATTTTCCCACCCGGCGTTTCGATGACGAACGCCGCCCAGAGTGCCATGCGCCGGTCGTTCAGACCACGTGCCGACCAATGATGGCACGGCTCGAAGTGAATTTTCACCGCACCGGCATCAATCACATCACCCCAGTCGCCCACCTCGATGCGCGCCGCCTGAACGCCGGTACGGATGATGGCATCATTGCCGAGCGGCGTGATGAAAAGCGGCTTGTGCGCCACATGCAGGCGCTTCAGCGTCTCCATATCCAGATGATCGTAGTGATTATGCGTTACCAGCACGAGATCGATGGGCGGCAGATCCTCGAAACGGATACCGGGCGGGTTGACGCGCTTGGGCCCGGCGAAGCTGAACGGGCTCGTGCGCTCAGACCACACGGGATCGACGAGAATATTCAGGCCCGCTGTCTGGATAAGAAAGGAAGCATGGCCGATGAAGGTGACACGCATGTCTTTACCCTCGACCCGGCTGTCCGGTTTCGCAAACGGAAACGGGCTCGCATAGCTTTCCGGCCACTTGGCGCGTTCACCATTGAAGCGCCATTTCAGCAGACCCATGAAGTTGCTGGGTGGCGTACCACCGGGATTGAAAAAGCGTATCCCGTCGAAATGATCGGAAATGGGGCCGCTATAATAGGCGCTGGCGCTTGAACGACGGGCATAAAGGCCGCCGCCCGCCAGAGCGAGCAGGCCAACAGCGGAAAAACGGAAAAATTTTCGACGGTTCATGACAAATGTATAGGGAGCAGAATGGCGCCGTTCAAGCACCGCCTCTGGCGGCCGACGACCGATCACGCAAAGATGAAATGCAGGCTTTGTCGGGCGGAAACCAACGCTGCCTTGACTTTTCCGGCACTTTCCTGTTTATCCCGCCCATCAGCTGGCAGTTTCACGACTCCAAGCCGCCGACCGGGACCCGAAAAGGTATAAAGAGATCCCGGAGGTCAACACCCGACAGCGCGATGCGCCCTCGGGTGCTTTTTGGCTTTGCGTCTTGTTTTTGCCAGCGAAAGCACCGACGTTTCGGAAACCCGGAACGAAGAAGGAAGAAACGATGTTTGAAAACCTCCAGGACCGCCTTGGTTCCATTCTAAATGGACTGACCGGCCGTGGCGCGCTGACGGAAGCCGATGTTGCCGCCGCCCTGCGCGAGGTTCGCCGTGCGCTGCTGGAAGCGGATGTGGCCTTGGAAGTCGTACGTTCCTTCACCGACAGAGTGCGTGAAAAAGCCGTCGGCGCGGCCGTTCTGAAATCCATCAAGCCCGGCCAGATGGTCGTCAAGATCGTCCATGACGAGCTTGTCGAAATGCTCGGCACCGAAGGCGTCTCGATCGACCTTCATGCGGCCGCCCCCGTCGTCATCATGATGGTAGGTCTGCAGGGCTCGGGTAAAACCACAACCACCGGCAAGATCGCCAAGCGCCTGACCGACCGCGACAAGAAGAAGGTGCTGATGGCATCTCTCGACACGCGTCGTCCGGCCGCACAGGAGCAGCTTCGCCAGCTCGGCGTCCAGACCGGCGTCGACACGCTGCCGATCATTGCCGGCCAGTCGCCGACGGATATTGCCGCACGTGCCGTGCAGGCCGCAAAGCTCGGCGGCCACGACGTCGTCATTCTCGATACCGCCGGCCGTACCCATATCGACGAACCCTTGATGCTGGAAATGGCCGACATCAAGAAGAAGTCCAACCCGCATGAAATCCTGCTGGTGGCGGATTCGCTGACCGGTCAGGACGCCGTCAATCTGGCGCGAAATTTCGATGAGCGTGTCGGCATCACCGGCCTTGTTCTCACCCGCATGGACGGCGACGGCCGCGGCGGTGCGGCCCTCTCCATGCGCGCCGTCACCGGCAAGCCGATCAAGCTGATCGGTATCGGCGAGCGCATGAACGAACTCGACGAGTTCCACCCGCGCCGTATCGCCGACCGTATTCTCGGCATGGGCGACATCGTCTCGCTGGTCGAAAAGGCCGCCGAAAACATCGATGCGGAAAAAGCCCGCGCCATGGCCGAGAAGATGGCCAAGGGCAAGTTCGACCTCAACGATCTGGCCGACCAGCTTGCCCAGATGAAAAAGATGGGCGGCATGGGCGGCATCATGGGGCTGATGCCCGGCATGGCCGGTATGAAGGACAAGATGGCTTCAGCCGGCATGAACGACAAGATGTTCGATCGCCAGATTGCCATCATCTCCTCCATGACCAAGGCGGAGCGCGCCAATCCGGATATTCTGAAACACAGCCGCAAGAAGCGCATCGCTGCCGGTTCCGGCACCGATGCCGCCGAAATCAACAAGCTTCTGAAGATGCATCGCGGCATGGCCGACATGATGAAAGCCATGGGCGGCAAGGGCAAAGGCGGCATCATGAAGCAGATGATGGGCGGCCTTGCCGGCAAGATGGGTCTCGGTGGCATGATGGGCGGCGGCATGCCTGATTTGTCCAACATCGATCCGAAGCAGCTTGAAGCGCTCCAGAAGCAGGCGGAAGCCGCCGGCCTCGGCAAGCCGGGTGGAATGCCCGGCCTTGGCGGTCTGCCGGGCGGATTGCCGGGCCTCGGAGGCACAAAGCTGCCGGGTCTTGGCGGCATGCCGGGCCTTCCCGGCTTTCCGAAAAAGAAGTGAGGGGGACGCCAATGAACAATACAGAGGTGAAAGCCCAGCTTTCCGAATACCGCCAGTCGATCGACAACATCGATGCCGCACTGGTTCACATTCTTGCCGAACGTTTCCGCTGTACCAAGGCGGTGGGCGTGCTGAAGGCAAAATACAATTTGCCGCCGGCAGACCCGGCGCGCGAGGAATACCAGATCGAACGCCTTCGCCACCTGGCAAAGGACGCCAATCTGGACCCGGATTTCGCCGAGAAGTTCCTGAACTTCATCATCAAGGAAGTCATCCGGCATCATGAAGCAATCGCCGCCGAACATGGCGGCACAGAAAAGACCGCCTGAACGGCGGACAAGCCATCCTAAGGAGTAAATGACATGGCACTCAAAATTCGTCTCGCACGCGGTGGTTCCAAGAAGCGCCCGTATTACCAGATCGTTGTTGCTGACGCCCGTTCGCCCCGCGACGGCCGCTTCCTCGAGAAGGTCGGTTCCTGGAACCCGATGCTTGCCAAGGACAACCCGCAGCGCGTTGAGCTGAAGGCTGACCTCATCAAGGAATGGATCGCCAAGGGCGCACAGCCGACCGACCGCGTTCTGCGCTTCCTCGCAGAAGCCGGCCTTGCCGAGCGCGCCGCTCGCAGCAACCCGGAAAAGGCAAAGCCGGGCAAGCGCGCTCTGGAACGCGTTGCTGAAAAGAAGCAGAAGGCTGAAGATGCAGCCGCTGCCGCTGCGGAAGCCTCTGCTGCAGAATAATCTGCACGGAAACTTTTGAGGAACGGGTGGCGTGGATTTCCACGCCGCCCGTTTTTTGTTTATTTTGGCGTCAACAGACCTTAAAGCTGACGCAACCAATACCAGAAGACGGACGGCCCGATGGCAAAGCTGGAAAACCCGATACTCATGGCAAAAATCGGTGGCGCGCAGGGTCTGCGTGGCGAAGTCCGTGTCAGCACATATACCGATGACCCGCTGGCGCTCGGCGATTACGGCAATCTGGTCAGCGCCGATGGCCGCATTTTTGAAATTCTGGAAATTCGCGAGGGCAAGAACGTTGTCATTGTGCGCTTCAGGGGCGTCAACGACCGCGATGCAGCCGAAAGCCTGAATGGGCTCGAACTCTTCATCGAACGCGACAATCTGCCCGACGACGAGCTTGATGACGACGAATTCTATTATGCCGATCTCGAAGGGCTGGAGGCGGTTGATGCCGAAGGCAAGAGTTATGGCGCCGTCAGTGCGGTCTATGATTTCGGCGCGGGTGATCTGCTGGAGCTGAAGGGTGCGGGCCGTCGCCCGGCCCTCATTCCCTTTTCAGAGGCGGCGGTGCTGGAGATCGACCTCGAAGCCGGACGCATTCTTATCGATCCGATGGCCGCCGGCCTGATCGATAATCCCGACGACAAGGACGAAACCGGCGTTCCGCCGTTCGGCAAGAAGTAACCGATGACCTTCAAGGCTACCGTGCTGACGCTTTACCCGGAAATGTTTCCGGGACATCTCGGATATTCGCTGGCCGGCAAGGCGCTGGAGCGGGGACAATGGTCGCTGGACGCCGTGCAGATCCGCGAATTCGCCACCGACAGGCACAGAAGCGTCGATGACACGCCCGCAGGCGGCGGCGCTGGCATGGTGCTGAAACCCGATGTCCTGGCCGCGGCCATCGACCACGTTTCCGATGGTGACACGCGCCCGCGCCTGCTGATGAGCCCGCGCGGCAAGCCATTGTCCCAGAACCGTGTGCGCGAACTTGCGGCGGGTGACGGCGCAATCATCGTCTGCGGCCGTTTTGAAGGCGTCGACCAGCGGGTGATCGAGGCGCGCGCACTGGAGGAGGTGTCGATCGGCGATTACATCCTCTCCGGCGGTGAGCCGGCGGCGCTGACGCTGCTGGACGCCGTCGTGCGCATCCTGCCGGGCGTCATGGGCAATGACCTTTCCGGCGTGCATGAAAGCTTCGAGGGCGGGCTGCTGGAACATCCTCATTATACCCGCCCGCAGGTCTGGGAAGGCCGCGATATCCCCGCCGTTCTCACCTCCGGCAATCACGCCGTCATCGACAAATGGCGTCATGAACAGGCGCTGAAGCTGACGAAGGAAAGGCGGCCCGACCTTCTTGAGAAGCCTCAGGTCGAGACGAAATAATAAGCCGTCAGCACCAGCCCGACCGCAATCACCAGCCAGCGAATGACCCACTGCGGCACCCGCCGCGCCGTGTGCACGCCCGCATAGCCGCCAAGCGCTGCCGCGGGAAACATGATGAGCGCCGCCCACCAGGAGACAACACCGCCGCTGACGAAGATCGTAATCGCGATGACCGCAATCACCACCGACAGCAGGTTCTTCAAAGCGTTGAGATGATGATAGCTCCCGCCCGAGGTTATTCCGAGGATGGCAAGCATCATGATGCCCATTCCTGCGCCGAAAAAGCCGCCATAGATGGAGGCAAGCCCCTGGAAGACGAGGCTCGGCAGATTGCCGGGAGAGCGCTCGGTGCTTGCCTTCGGCCTGAGCCAAGGGCCGGCGGCAAAAACGGCGGTGGCGGCGAGAAGCAGCCATGGAACCAGCTGACGAAAGGAGGGGTTGTCGAGCGACAGAAGCAGGAGCGATCCACCCAGCCCACCGACGACGGAAACAGCCGACAGAAGGATCGCCTCGCGCCAATGGGCGCGTATCTCCGGCCCATAGGCGATGACGGACGTGACGTAGCCCGGAAACTGCACGATCGCCGACGTGGCGTTTGCGACAATCGGCGGCAGGCCGGCCAGCGTCATCGCACCGAAGGTCAGGAATGTGCCGCCGCCGGCAATCGCATTGACGACACCTGACAGAAAGCCGGTTGCAAACAGCATGAGAACGATGAATATGGACATGGCCCCTCCCAAGGTTTTCATGCCATATCCGGCCGAAAGCCGCTTCGCAACTGTCAGAGCGCGGCGAAGAATTGATAAAAATTGTCATGAAGGGATGACAAACGGTGCATCCTCGTGTATGTGCCCGCGTGGAATTGGGGTTTACCCCTTTAACCGCAAGCAAAGAATGGCGAACCCGCTCCTGCCGCAAGGCATGGCCTGAAGGCATCGACCGACAGGCAACCGTTGAGCGCTCTGGCTGTTTCAGAAGAAATCAGAGGTTAACATGACCAATATCATTCAGCAGCTGGAAGCCGAACAGGCTGCCAAGATCGAAGCAAAGCGCACCCTTCCTGAGTTTTCTCCGGGCGACACGTTGCGCGTCAACGTGCGCGTTACCGAAGGTAACCGTACCCGCGTTCAGGCTTATGAAGGCGTTTGCATCGCCCGTTCCGGCGGCGGCCTTTCCGAAAGCTTCACCGTTCGCAAGATCTCCTACGGCGAAGGCGTCGAGCGCGTATTCCCGATCTACTCCCCGCTGGTCGAAGGCGTTGAAATCGTTCGCCGCGGTAAGGTTCGTCGTGCGAAGCTCTACTATCTGCGCGACCGTCGCGGCAAGGCTGCCCGTATCGTTGAAAACACCGGTACGCGCGCCCGT
Source organism: Agrobacterium sp. SORGH_AS_0440 (assembly GCF_031453135.1). NCBI lineage: Bacteria > Pseudomonadati > Pseudomonadota > Alphaproteobacteria > Hyphomicrobiales > Rhizobiaceae > Agrobacterium > Agrobacterium sp. SORGH_AS_0440. Next base: position 2,574,516 of record NZ_JAVIYR010000002.1, read on the forward strand.
AAGCTGAACGAGTCCGAGCGCCAGGCAGCTGCCGAAGAAAAGGCACGTCTGGAAGCTGAAAAGGTAGCAGCAGCACAGGCTCTCGCCGCCGAAAAGGCAGCAGCCGAAGCTGCTGAAGCCAAGGCAGCAGAAGAAGCAGCAAAGGCTGCAGAAACCGCAGCAGAATAAGATTTCCAGTTTACTGGATTTACGGAAAAGGCGGTCTTGGGACCGCCTTTTTTGTTGCGCTCACATGTCTTGCTCTCGCTCCGGCAAGCGTGCAATTTGAGAAAAATCGCTCCGGAGCCTTTCATGATCGCCAGACGCCCGTTTCTCGCCGCCCTCGCCGTATTGGCCATGACGCCTGCACTCGCCGGCGCCGTCGATCTGCCGGATCTTGAGGGACGCACCGTCGTCGTGGTCACGGAAAATGCCTATCCGCCGCTGCAATTCGTCGACCCGAAAAGCGGAAAAGCCATCGGATGGGAATATGATGCGATGGAAGAGATCGCCAGACGGCTGAATTTCAAGGTCGAATATCAAAATATTTCCTGGGACGCGATGATACAGTCAGTTTCTGCGGGGCAATACGACATCGGGATGACCGGAATCAGCATCAAGGACGACCGCAGGGAAAAAGTGGATTTCTCCGTCCCTTATATGCGTTCGGAAATGTTCATGCTGGTGCGGGCAGACGAAAACCGCTTTACCGACGCAAAGAGTTTCGCCGCCTTCGATAAAGGTCTCGTTGGCGCACAGGCCGGCACCACGCCCTTCTACACGGCCGTTTACGATGTTCTGGATGGCAACGAGCAAAATCCGCGCCTTCGCCTGATGGAAACCTTCGGCGCCAGCGTTCAGGCGTTGAAAACAGGCGATGTCGACCTCGTGCTCACCGATGGCGTTGCCGGCAAGGGTTATGTCGATGCGTCAAACGGCACGCTCAAACTGATCGGTGGTCCGCTTGGCGGCGATGACTTCGGTTTCATCTTCAAAAAAGGTTCCGATCTCGTTGCCCCTGTCAATGCCGCGATCGCGGCGCTGAAGGCGGACGGCACCTTCGCCGCACTCGATAAGAAGTGGTTCCTCGACTACAAGCTTGGCGAATGACGCTGCACGACGCCACAACAAAGCGGAACACGCAGAACAGCACGAGCGAGGATTTTCCCTGGTGGCTGCTCGCGATCCTCGTGATCGGCATTGCCCTTGCCGCGATGATCGCTGTCAATGGCATTTACACGCAGGTGTTCAGCACCGTGGCAAAAGGTGTCGGCATCACGGTTTCCGTCACGCTCATGGCCTTTATGCTGGCAACATTGCTCGGCCTTTGCATCGCCCTCGTCGGAATGGCTGATAATATCGTGGCACGGCAAGTGGCACGGTTTTACATCGAAGTGGTTCGCGGCATACCGATCATCGTTCTGCTTTTCTACATCGCTTTTGTGGGAACGCCAGGCCTGGTGGCGCTCTATAACGGGCTGACTGCTCCGCTTGTCTCACAGGGATGGGTGGAGCCTTTGCTTGTGCGGGACGTATCATTGATCTGGCGGGCGATCATCGCACTGACCATCGGTTATGCGGCTTTCATTGCAGAGATATTCCGCGCCGGCATACAGGCCGTTCCGGAGGGGCAGATCGAGGCAGCAAAGGCCCTCGGTTTCAGCCGCTATCAGCGCTTCAGGCTGATCACTCTGCCACAGGCGACCCGGACGATCTTTCCGCCGCTTTCGAACGATTTCGTGTCGATGGTGAAGGACAGCTCACTTGTTTCGGTGCTCGGCGTCACCGACATCACCCAAATGGGAAAAGTCTATGCCGCCGGTTCTTTCCGGTTTTTCGAGACCTATTCGATCGTCGCCTATATCTACCTGATCTTGACCATAGGCCTATCACTGATATTGCGGCGGATTGAAAAGGCGATGCGCTCGAAACAAGGATGAGGGAAAGGGGACAGCCGGAAGCAATCCGGCCATCCCTCTCTTTTGGTTCAGGCGGTTTGAGCCTGATTGCCCATCTTGCGGGTGGCGATGATGACTAGCACACCGGCAAGCGCGAGGCAGAAGGCAAGGAAGAACATCGGCGCAATGGTGCTGCCGGTCTGATCCTTGATCCAGGGCACGACGTTTTGCGCCACGAAGCCACCGAGATTGCCGACCGAATTGATGGCGGCGATACCCGCAGCAGCGCCCGCTCCCTTGAGGAAGCGGCCGGGCAGGCTCCAGAACACCGGCTGGCCTGCAAAGATACCTGCAGCGGCGATGCAGAGGAAAGCGAACTGCAACACCGGGTCGCTCAGCAATGCCGACATCAGCAGGCAAAACGCGCCGATAAAGGCAGGACCAACGATATAGGGCGTCTTGTTCTTTGCCTTATCGGCCGCCAGAGGCACGACGAACAAGGCAACGGCAACGATCACCCAGGGGATGATGTTGATGAAACCGTTCGCGGTGTTGGAAACGCCAAAGCTCTTCACGATGGTTGGAAGCCAGTAGCTGAGACCATAGGCGGCCAGCGGAAATCCAACATAGCAGAGCGACATGAACAGAACCCGCGGATTGATCAGGGCTTTGAAGCCATCTTCCGCATGCTCTTCCATGCCCTTGTTCTCTTCGGCAAGCCGGTTCTTCAGCCAGTCCTTCTCGTCCTGCGACAGAAACTTGGCCTTTTCGGGCGTATCATCCAGATAGAAGAAGGTGGCTATGCCAGCGATCACAGCCGGAATACCAGTGGCAAGGAATACCCATTCCCACCCGGCATAACCGAGGAAACCGTCGAGATCGAGCAACATGCCGCCGAGCGGCGCGCCGATGGCATTGGCGAGCGCGCTGAAGATCATGAACAGGCCGATCATGCGGCCGCGATAATCGCGCGGGAACCAGAGCGTCATCAGGAACAGCACACCCGGGAAGAAGCCCGCCTCGCAAAGCCCGAGCAGGAAGCGCAGGATGTAAAACATCGTAGCGTTCTGCGTATAGGCAAGCGCAATGGTGACGGCCCCCCAGGAAACCAGAATGCGGGCAAACCATTTGCTGGCGCCGAAGCGGTTGAGGAACAGGTTGCTCGGCACTTCGAAGATGAAGTAGCCGATGAAGAACAGCGACGCGCCAAGACCATAGGCGTATTCGCTGAGGCTCAACGCATCGACCATCTGCAGCTTGGCATAGCTGACATTCTGCCGGTCGATATAGGCGATGAGATAGAGAAGGCCAAGAAACGGCATGAGCCGCCAGGTGATCTTCGAGATAAGGGCCTTTTCGGATACCATATGCTTTCCTCCCTTCGATTTCTCGTCGAATGCAAATGATAAGGGAACCCATCTATATGTGCGCTGCAAAATAGGCAAGTTGCGTTGCATCATAACAACTGCAAAGCGTTGCTGGGCAGGCCGTCTCGCCGTGATGCAGTGCATAGTGTTGGCACGATCCTGTCCTTCAGCCTGTCTCCTGCGCATTCATGTTGCCGTAAAACCATCGATCTGCTATGAAAGTTGCCATGGGATCGAAATTCGGATGTCTCGCTCAGAATGTGTATGTGCTGCAGGACCACAAGCGTCTGCCGGCACGCTTCTTTGCGCGCATTTCCGGGGCGCTCACCAGCCGACTTAGGCTCGCCTGACAGCACCGCTGTCCACCGCCTTACTGAACCCTATTATCCTTTTCCATGACAAGGCACAGAGCCATGAGCGCACCCCGCACTTTGTATGACAAGATCTGGGACGACCACGTCGTCAATCGCGACCCGGATGGAACCTGTCTTCTCTATATTGACCGTCACCTCGTTCATGAGGTGACGAGCCCGCAGGCCTTCGAAGGTCTGCGCATCGCCGGCCGTCCGGTGCATTCGCCGGCCCGCACGCTCGCTGTGGTCGATCATAACGTGCCGACCACCGCCGACCGGCTGGAAGGCATCAAGAACGAAGAAAGCCGTATTCAGGTGGAAGCGCTGGCGCAGAACGCCAGGGACTTCGGCGTTGAATATTATTCCGAACGCGACAAGCGCCAGGGCATCGTTCACATCGTCGGTCCCGAACAGGGTTTCACCCTGCCGGGTATGACGATCGTCTGCGGCGACAGCCACACCTCCACCCACGGCGCATTCGGCGCACTGGCGCATGGCATCGGCACCTCCGAAGTTGAGCATGTTCTGGCCACACAGACGCTGATCCAAAAGAAAGCCAAGAACATGCTGGTGCGTGTCGATGGCAAAATCCCCGAGGGCGTTACCGCCAAGGACATCATCCTTGCCATTATCGGCGAGATAGGCACCGCCGGTGGCACCGGCCATGTCATCGAATTTGCCGGTGAGGCGATCCGTTCGCTCTCCATGGAAGGTCGCATGACGGTCTGCAACATGACCATCGAGGGCGGCGCCCGCGCCGGCCTGATTGCGCCTGACGAAACGACCTTCGAATACATCAAGGACAAGCCACGTGCGCCGAAGGGCGAAACGCTGGAACAGGCGATCGCCTACTGGAAGACTCTGAAATCCGACGAGGGCGCCCATTACGACAAGGTCGTCATCCTCGATGCGGCCAATCTTCCGCCTATCGTCTCCTGGGGCTCTTCTCCGGAAGATGTAACCTCGGTTCAGGGCATTGTTCCCAATCCCGACGACATCGACGAAGAAAACAAACGCGCCTCCAAGTGGCGCGCGCTTGACTACATGGGCCTCAAGCCCGGCACGCGCATCACCGATATCGCCATCGACCGTGTCTTCATCGGCTCCTGCACCAATGGCCGCATCGAGGATTTGCGCGCGGCGGCGAAGATCGTTGACGGCCGTAAAGTCGCTCCCACCGTTTCGGCCATGATCGTGCCCGGCTCCGGTCTCGTGAAGGAACAGGCGGAAAAGGAAGGTCTGGACAGGATTTTCCTCGAAGCCGGTTTCGAATGGCGCGAGCCAGGCTGCTCCATGTGTCTTGCCATGAATGACGACCGCCTGAAACCCGGCGAACGCTGCGCGTCCACCTCGAACCGCAATTTCGAAGGCCGTCAGGGCTATAAGAGCCGCACCCACCTCGTCTCCCCCGCCATGGCGGCGGCGGCAGCCATTGCGGGTCATTTTGTTGACGTTCGTGAGTGGCAGTGATTGCCGGGTGAAGGTCTGAACATAAAACCCCGGGGAGATCCGGGGTTTTTGTTTATTCAGAGATGATCTTTACCCTTTGCCCGGGCTGAATCGTGGCCGTGGCGCCCATCGCGTTGATCATGCGGAACATGTCAAGCTTCCGCTCCGTTCCCATCATCCGCGCCGCCATCGTGGCCACGGTTTCACCCGGCTTCACCGTCACCACCCGCACTCTTAGCGGCTTCAGGGATGCGATCTCCTGCGGCGTCATCTTGCGGAAGCTGGTGCGCAAGGTATTGGCGATGGAATCGAGTTGCGTATTGCCCTTCGGCACCGCGGTCAGGAACCGGAATATCTGCTGGCCGACACGGATGACCGTGACGTCGAAATCCCATTTATCCGCGCTTGCCCGGGCTGTCGCGGCCTCCAGTCCGTTGATCTGCGTTTCCTTTACCGTTTCAGGCAGCAGGCCGGCGACCCATCCGCTCGTCAGGTAATTGGCAAGGCTCGTCTGTTTCGGATCGGCGACGCCGTCGAAACGGATTGCGACTTCGCCCGGCCCTGTCGCCAGGACAGCCTCAACCTTGTTGTCGATCACGAAACCTTCCGGCACGTCGAAACGAATGCCGAGCGTTCCATGCAGGAATGTCTGGCCGCGGACATAACCTTCCTGCGGGCTATCTCCGTAAAGCAGCCCGTCTATACCGTCCAGAAACCAGTCTCGGCCACGATCTCCGACCTGGCCTTCCTGGCCGAAGGCACGGGCATGCCGGCGCGCAAGCTCGATGCGCTGTGGTGTATTGGGGTGACTCGAAAGGAAGTCGAGGCTCTGGTCGTTTTCCGGATCGGCCGAAGAGAACCGCGCATAGGCCGCCATGGAATCAAGAAAGCGCGGCGATGCGTAAGGATCGTAACCCGCCTCGCCAAGCATGCGTACCCCGATCACATCCGCCTGCAACTCCTGCTGGCGCGAAAAAGCTGCAAGCCGCAGCTTGCCACGGGCCAGCGCCTGCTTGCCGGCGAGATCGCTGGACAGGACCTCTGCAACCACGCGGCTCGCAATCACTTCCGCTTCTTCGCGGCGCTGACGTTCGATCCCGTGGTTGGCGGTGACGTGGCCCATTTCGTGCGACAGCACGGCCGCCACTTCCGAGGCGTCATTGGCGAGTGCCAGAAGCCCGCGTGTCACATAGAGATATCCCCCGGGCAACGCAAATGCGTTGATGGCGGGCGAATTGAGAATGGTGATGCGGTAGGATTGCTGCGGATTTTCGGAGACGGCCGTCAGCGCTCCGGCAATCCGGGCGACAAGCCGCTCCGTCTTGGCATCACGATATTCGCCGCCATAGCTTGCCACGATGCGTGGATGTTCGCGTGCGCCCATCTGCGCGCGCGGATCGTTCTTCTGAACCTCTTCCACCGTCTGCGGATTGTCCGAGGGACGCAATGTGGACTGGTAGGCCGGGCTGAAAAGAGATTGGCACGATGACAGCAACACGGCAGAAGCGGTCAGCGCGGACCACGCCGCAGCGAGCCGGCCGGAACGGCGAAGGCCTGAACCGGAGAAGAGCCTCCGCTGTGCAGTCATGCTATTTTTCATTCTCTATGCCTGCCCCTTAACGTTCCTGATCATCCGTTAATTGCAGACCAGAATAACAGATTCGCCCCAACGGGCGATGAATGCCGAGACGGTAAAATCGATCCATCAATCCGGAATATTCCTGAAGAACGCAATAATTCTCATCTTTTCTCGGGCAACAACTTGAAACTGGCAAGTGCAAATTAGCGCCATTGAAGTCATCTAAAGCGATTGCCAGCGGCGCGCGTCGAAAATAAGGCGGTCACCCGTTCAGGAAACTGTCCACGGCCTTCACATTTTGTGTGGCAAAGAAATCCGCTGTCGCTCCGGCAAAAACGACACGGCCACGATCAAGAAAAACCACCCGCCGCGCTAATCTTTTTATGTCTTCCGGGTGATGGCTCACAATAATCACCGCATTATTTGTTTCTTGATGCAAGTCAAGCAACAGAGAACTCATGCCCGCCCGTAGCCCTGGATCAAGTGCGGCGAAAGGTTCATCGAGCAGCATGACGGGCTTCTTCCTGACCAATGCGCGCGCAAGCGCCGCCCTCTGCCTTTCTCCTCCGGAGAGCGTGCCCGGCAAACGCTTGCCGAAACCCGAAAGACCAACGCGCGCAAGCGCAATATTTATCCTTTGCCGGTCTTCCGCGTGTAATCTGAGCGTGGGGCTTATACCAAGCGCGACATTGGTAAAAACGTCGAGATGGGCAAAAAGATTATTGTCCTGAAAGATCGAAGAGACAGGCCTTTCGGAAGGGTCGAGCGTCGTCACGTCCCGTCCGCCGATCATCACGCGGCCGGAATCCGGCAACTCGAAACCGGCAACGAGGTTAAGCAGTGTCGATTTTCCCGAACCGGATGCACCGACGACAGCGGTGACCTGCCCCTGCGGAAACGCACAGTCGAGGTCGAAATCCTGCGTTCCAAGCCGCAGCCTGACCCTGTCAAGCTGCACTGCGAAATCGTCGCCCTTCATGTCATCGCCTCTGCCGCTTTTGCCTGCTCCGGTTGTGAATGTCGCGATACGCCGGTTGCAGCAAGCAACAGGCAGACCACACCGAGAAGAAAGGCGTAACCGGCAGCATCGTTGGTCCGGTAACTGCCCATATTGCTATAGACGAGCCACGGCAAGGTGACGAAATTCTCTGAACCGAACAGGGCAACCGCGCCGAGATCGCCAAGCGACAGGGACATCGCGAAGGAAAATGCCATGGCCAGCGGCCGCCACAAGACGGGCAGATCGGCGAACCGCAGCCGCGGCAGACCCTGAAGCCCGAGGCTGGCGGAAAGTCGGCCGGTGCGGAGAAAATGACTGGTGACGGCCGGCTCCAGCACCCGCATGGCAAGCGGCAGGGCCATCAGCATGTTGATGAGCGCCACGAGAACCGGGGCATAAACAGCGACGTCACCGAAAGGCCGCAAGAGAAGGAACCATCCGCTTCCGAGCACCACGGGCGGAACCAGCAGAACCAGAGACGATCCCGCGCCGAGAACGCTGGACAAGAGGTGAAGAGGCCGCGCGGCCCGCCGTTTCGCGCTGACCGCCTGACGTGCGCGGATGATCGCCATGCTGACGATGATCACGAAAATTGCCGAGAACGCGGCAATCCCAAGACTTGTCGCCGCCGCGCGCAGGAAGACCGGTGCTGTGATGAGGCGCGGCAGGTCTGCCTGGACGCCCGAGAAGACAATGGCGACCAGCGGCAGTCCGACCAACAGCACCGCAGAAACGATGATTAGACCGTCCCACAGGCGGGCCGCCGCCCGACCTGCATCGAAACGGCGCACGGGCCGGCCAAGTGAAGCGATTTCCGCTTCCGGCGACGGCAGGAAGGCCAAAAGGCCGAGCAGGGCCGCGGTGAGGACGATCTGCAGAACCGAGAGCGCGATCGCCCGCTGCGGATCGAAATCGAACCGCAGCGCCTGGTATATTGCGACCTCCAGGGTGGTCGCCGCCGGCCCGCCGCCCAAAAGGAGCACGAGCGTAAAACTGGTGGCGCAAAGCATGAAGATGAGGCCGGCGATACCCGGAACAAGCCGGGACACGGCCGGCCATTCGACAAAACGGAAAACCGAGATCGGCCCCATGCCGAGGCTCGCCGCCATGCGCCAATATTCGCCCGGAATACGCTCCAGCCCGGCCAGCAACAACCGGACGGAAAGCGGCAGATTGAAAAACACATGAGCAATGAGGATGCCGGAAAGACCGTAAATGCTGAAAGGTTCTTCCGCGCCGGCGAAAACAAGGAGCGTATTTAAGACACCCTGCCTCCCCCAGATGGTAATGATACCGAAGGCGCCGACGATAACCGGCAGCCCCATCGGCACTGCCATCAACCGGATGATCCAGATCCTTCCCGGAAACTCCCGCTGCCGGGAGAGTGCCAAGGCCACGGGAAGACCAAGAATGATGGAAAGAAGGGTGGAGAGCGTCGCCTGATAAACCGTGAAGCGCAGAATACGCAATGTATAAGGGTCCGAAATGCCGGAAGCGGATGCACCCGCGTCAAAGGACAGAAGCGCAAACACGGCGAGCGCCATGAACAGGAAAACGGCGGCAAAAGCCGCCGTCCCGAAAATGATTGACCGCCGGTAATCGCGACGCAGCATCATGCGTGGACGCGCCTCTTCTTCAATTCATGCTCATGGCCGTCAGCCATTCGTCTATCCATGCCTTGCGGTTTTTCGCGACCTCTTCCGGCTGCATCAGGAAAGTCTTCTGCGGCACAACGAGCCTGGAAAAGGCCTCCGGCAGGGGGGCGGAGGTTGCCGCAACCGGCATCATCCAGTTGTTTTCGGGAATGGTATCCTGAAAACCGGAGGTGAGGGTGAATGCGAGAAACTGCTTTGCAAGATCCTTGTGCGGCGCGTTTTTGAGAAGGCCTGACACTTCGATCTGGATATAATGTCCTTCGGAGAAAGCTGCGGCCTGATAACGATCGGACTTTTCGGCGACCATATGATAGGCGGGCGAAGTCGTGTAGGACAGCACCATCGGCACCTCCCCCTTGGTGAAGAGCCCGTAGGACTCCGACCAGCCCGGCGTAACGGTAAGGATCCGCTTCCTGAGCTTTGCCCAGGCTTCCGGCGCCTGGTCGCCATAAACCGATTTCACCCACAGAAGCAGCCCCAGTCCCGGCGTCGAGGTGCGCGGGTCCTGAATGGCTATCTTCTGGGCAGGGTCGCCTTCCACGAGTTCTTTGAGGCTCGCTGGTGGGCTTTTCAGCGTCTGGGTGTCATAGACGATAGCGAAATGGCCGTAATCATAGGGAACGAACACATCGTCCTCATAGCCGCCGGGTACCTTGGCCGCTGATGCATCAACGCCGCTGACATCGAAAAGGCCGGTCTGTTTCGCCTCCGCGACCAGATTTGTATCAAGTCCCACGACGACATCCGCCTTGGACCCCGCACCTTCTAATTTCAGCCGGTTGAGAAGCGCCACGCCGTCCGCCACGCCGACAAAATTGACGGTGCAAGCGCACACCTTCTCGAAAGCTTCCTTTATTTTGGGACCGGGACCCCATTCAGAAACGAAGCTCTCATAGGTATAGACCGTCAGTTCCGGTTTTTCCTGCGCAACTGCGAACCCGGGCAGAAGCATGGAAACGGCAATGATGGAATTTACAAAAACACGACGGCGCACGAATATCTCCTCAAAACGAGGAGGGAAATAGCCGCCTGCATGAAAGCCGTCTAATCCCTCCGCCGGTATGAACCGGATCAGGTTCTTCGGGTTGGCAAGCCTCTCAGCCTTTTGCGCCCAAGCGCGAAAGACACCCCGTTAGATCAAGATAATGGTGTAGTCCCGCCGACCCATCTTGGCAAGATGGCTGCCATCAACCCTGCGGCGCCATGTGCACCAGTTCCCAGACGTGGCCGTCGGGATCCTGAAAACTGCCTGCATACATGAATCCGTGATCCTGAACGGGTTTCCAGCGGCTGCCGCCTGACGCGAGCGCGGCCTCGATCATACGATCGATTTCCTCCCGGCTTCCGGCGGAAAGACAGGTCAGTACCTCGGTACTCCGCTTGGCGTCGGCGATGTCGCCGTTGATGAAATCACGAAAACGCTCTTCCTGAAGGAGCATGACGAAGATATTCTCCTCGACAATCATGCAGAGCGTGCGGTCATCGGAATATTCCGGATTGAAGGTGAAACCCAGTGTCGTGAAGAAGGCTCTCGATGTCTCGATATTCTTGACGGGCAGGTTGACGAAGATCATGCGCATGGTGTTGAACTCCTCCGAACCGGGACAGCAAACGGCATTTCCGCCGTCCTGTCAAAGGCGGATGGCGGTGTGGCCGGAAAGATCGGCTCAGCCTTCCAGTTCCTCGCGCAGCATCTCCAGCTCCAGCCACTCCTCTTCCATGGCCTCAAGTTTTTCGCGCAGCTTTTCCATTTCCTGCGCCAGCTTGTTGAAGGCCGCCTGATCCTTGGCGAAGAGTTCCGGGTCGGCCATGCGCTGCTCGCGTTTTGCAATCTCTTCCTGCGCCTTCTCCATCTCCTTGGGGAGATTTTCGAGGGCGAATTTCTGCTTGAACGAAAGCTTGGCCTTGGCCTTTCCAGGCTCCTGCGAAGACGGGGCTGAAGGTGCGGCTTTCGCCTTTTCCTGTCTCTCAGCTTTTCGTTTCTCTTCCGCAGCTCCCTTGCGCTGCGCCATCATATCCGAATAGCCACCGGCATATTCGATCCAGCGTCCGTCCGGTTGATCGGGATTGGCCGGCGCGATGGTGGAAGTGACCGTACGGTCAAGAAAATCACGGTCGTGGCTGACAAGGATGACCGTGCCGGAAAACCCGGCAACGATCTCCTGCAATAGATCCAGCGTTTCGATATCGAGATCGTTTGTCGGTTCGTCGAGAATCAGAAGATTGGTCGGCCGGGCGAGAATACGCGCCAGAATGAGCCTTGCACGCTCGCCGCCGGAAAGGTTGCGGATGGGCGTGCGGGCCTGTTCCGGCTGGAACAGAAAGTCCTTCATATAACCCGTGACATGCTTCACCTCGCCATTGACGAGAAGATTGTCGCCCCGGCCGTCGGTCAAATAATGTGCGAGCGTATCGTTGGGATTGAGCTCCTCGCGCTTCTGGTCAAGCGTTGCGATCTCGAGATTGGTGCCGAGCTTCACCCAGCCGCTGTCTGGTTCAAGCTGGCCGGTGAGCATCTTCAGCAACGTTGTCTTGCCCGCGCCATTCGGTCCGACGAGACCGATGCAATCGCCGCGATGCACCCGCAGTGAGAACGGCGCGACAATCATGCGCTCACCGTAAGCCTTGGTGATAGCCTCCGCCTCGATGACCAGCTTGCCGGACTCCCGGCCTTCCGTGACGGTCGCCTGCACCGTCCCCTGCGGCCCCTTGTGCCCACGATATTCCGCCCGCATGGCCTGAAGCTCACCGACACGGCGCATGTTGCGCTTGCGCCTTGCAGTCACGCCATACCGCATCCAGTGTTCTTCGCGCTCGATGGCCTTGCCGAGCTTGTGTTGTTCAAGCTCTTCCTCTTCAAGCACCTTGTCACGCCATTCCTCGAAATGGGCAAAACCACGATTGAGACGGCGGGACTGGCCGCGATCGAGCCAGACGGTCGAGGTCGAAACCCGTTCGAGAAAACGACGGTCGTGCGAAATCAGCACCAGCGCGCTGCGCGTCTGCTGGAGTTCGCTTTCAAGCCATTCGATTGTCGGCAGATCCAGATGGTTGGTGGGTTCGTCCAGCATCAGAATATCGGGCTCCGGCGCCACGACACGGGCAAGCGCCGCGCGGCGCGCTTCACCACCGGAAAGGTTTGCCGGGTTTTCCTGACCCGTAAGCCCGAGATGCTCGAGAAGATAAGTAACCCGATAGGCATCGTCGCCAGGCCCGAGCCCCGCCTCGGCATAGGCCTGAACGGTATCGTAACCGGCAAAATCCGGAGCCTGTTCCAGATAACGGATGGTTGCAGCGGGATGACGGAAAACCTCGCCCGACTGGGCCTCGACAAGGCCCGCTGCGATCTTCATCAGCGTGGACTTGCCGGAACCGTTGCGTCCAACAAGGCAGATGCGGTCGCCCGGCTCCACCTGGAGATTGGCGCCGTCCAGCAGCGGGGTAACGCCGAAGGTCAGCTTGATGTCATCGAGTTTCAAAATAGGGGGTGCCAAGGCGTCAGGCTCCGGTCAGATCATAAGGGCGGGCGAGCACGATGGCTTTTCCGCTTTTAAGCGAAAAATGCACAGGGCCGCCATTCGCGACATTGGAAATAGTGCGGGAGGAACCGAAAGCAAGCGCGAAATCCTCCAGCGGGTAACGCACATTGCCGATATCCAGCCCCTTCAGGGCTGTGAAGCCGGCCACCGAGAAAAGCGAGCCTGCGGGTAGAGAGACATCAAGCGAGCCCGGGAGCAGCGGCCGGGCCTCTTCCTCGCCGGAGGTGAGCGAAACATCGAGACCACGTTCGGCAAGCGCGACGGCGTAAAGGAGGTGCTGGAGGGCATGGTCGCTTCGTGCACCCCCGAGCGCGCCGACAAGCACCAGCGTACCGGCGCCGCGGGCGAGCGCCTCCGAGACCGCTATCTCACCATCGGTCACCGCCTTTGCTGCCGGGTAAGGCTGCCGTGTCACACCGGTCCAGGCATCCAGCAACTCTTTGCTGGCGGAATCGAAATCCCCGACCCACAACTCCGGTGTGAGGCCAAGCGGCCGGGCGTGGCGCATGCCGCCATCAGCCGCGATCACGCGGCTACCCGCGACCGCGTCCCTGAGACGATCAGTAACCGAAACATCGCCGCCGAGCAGAATGGTGAAGTGCGCTTTATCCATGCCCTGCCTTATCGCACCTCGGCCGAAAATGGAAAGCCGAAAGCCTCCGAAAACCGTCCATATTGATTTTCGTCGGCTTCGGGATTATGAAACGCCTTAGTGGTGATTTGCCGACCGGCTTGCAGCCACTTTAAAGAAGTCGCTAAAGGGTCGAGGAAAAAGGCAATTTCCTGGGACCGGTCGCGATTTCCGCTGCCGGTTTTTTTGTTTTCGCAACGTTCTTTACGTGATCCGGAAAAGAGAGTTCGACATGCCGATCAAGATTCCCGATACGCTTCCCGCCTTTGAGACCCTCGTTCACGAGGGCGTGCGGGTCATGACCGAAACGGCGGCCATCCGGCAGGATATCCGCCCGCTCCAGATCGGGCTTCTCAACCTCATGCCGAACAAGATCAAGACGGAAATCCAGATGGCGCGCCTCGTTGGCGCCTCGCCGCTTCAGGTTGAGTTGTCGCTTGTGCGCATCGGCGGTCATCGCGCCAAGAACACGCCGGAAGAACATCTCCTCTCCTTCTACGAGACGTGGGAAGAGGTGCGTCACCGCAAGTTCGACGGTTTCATCATCACCGGTGCTCCCATTGAGCTGCTGGACTATGAGGACGTCACCTACTGGAATGAAATGCAAAAGATTTTCGAGTGGACGCGGACCAATGTCCATTCGACCCTCAACGTCTGCTGGGGCGCGATGGCCGCCATCTATCACTTCCACGGCGTGCCTAAATACGAGCTGAAGGAAAAGGCTTTCGGTGTTTACCGCCACCGCAATCTTTGCCCCTCGTCGATCTATCTCAATGGTTTTTCGGACGATTTCCAGGTTCCCGTGTCACGCTGGACGGAAGTGCGCCGCGCCGACATCGAAAAACATCCGGAACTCGAAATCCTCATGGAGTCGGAGGAAATGGGTGTATGTCTGGTACATGAGAAGGCAGGCAACCGTCTCTATATGTTCAATCATGTCGAATATGATTCGACATCGCTTTCGGAAGAGTATTTCCGCGATGTTCACGCCGGCGTGCCGATCAAGCTGCCGCATGATTATTTTCCGCATAACGACCCCGAACTCGCGCCCCTTAACCGCTGGCGCAGTCATGCCCATCTGTTTTTCGGAAACTGGATCAACGAGATATACCAGACCACACCGTATGAACTCGAGGCCATCGGCCAGCTGGCGGCCTGAATTTGCGGGATTGCGAATTGCCGGGAAATGACGCAACGTCCGCCCGGCAATTCATGGCAACCGGGAGAATGATGTTATGAGCGACGGGGCAGCACGGGAGAATTTTGGTTTCACGGCAACGGGCGAAAAGGTCGAGCGTGTCACCATTTCGAAAGGTGGGCTTACAGCGAAGGTCATTACCTGGGGTGCCGTCATCCAGGATTTGCGCCTTGAGGGTCACCAGCCGCCGCTCGTTCTCGGCTTCGACAAATTCGAGGATTATAAATATTCCTCCTATTTCGGCGCCACACCCGGCCGTAACGCCAACCGCATCGGCAATGGCAGATTTTCGATCGACGGTCACGAATACCAGCTGGAACTGAATGAAAAAGGCGTAACCCACCTGCACGGCGGCAGCGACGGCATGGGCAAACGCAACTGGATGCTGATGGAACACGGCGAAAGCCACGCGGTTCTGCAGATCATCGACCCCGATGGCCGTGCCGGTTATCCCGGCAACTGCACGGTCACAGCCACCTACACGATCCGTGACGGCGGCGTGCTGTCGGTGGTCTATGAAACGGTGACCGACAAGCCGACCATCGCCAATGTGTGCCAGCATTCCTATTTCAATCTCGATGGCGCCGACACCGCACTTGGGCATGAGATCAGCATCGCGGCTGACTTTTACCTGCCCACCAACGACAAGCAGATACCGACCGGCGAAATCCGCTCCGTCGAAGGCACCGTCTTCGACCTTCGCCACCCGACGCCGATGCGGCGCAGCGAAAATGGTGAGCAGGTTCTCTACGACCATAATTTCTGCCTTTCGCCCGAGCGCCGCGCCAAGCGCAGGGTCGCCCGCGCTTATTCGCCAGCCTCCGATATAGCTCTCGAGGTTCACACCACCGAACCCGGTGTGCAGTTTTATTCGGCTTTCAAACTGGACGTTCCCGTTCCGGGCCTCGATGGCCGTCACTACGGTCCCTTTGCCGGTTTCTGCCTGGAAACACAGATCTGGCCGGATGCCGTCAACCACCCTGATTTTCCGCATGCCATACTACGGCCGGGCGAGACGCTGCGCCAGAAAACCGACTATATTTTCAAGAAGGGCTGAAGCGGCGCGCTGGTATCAATCCAGCACGCAGCCGACATAGCTGCCCGAGGCGCGGGCGCGGCGCTCGATAAGGCCGGCGAGCCTCTGCAACCCGCGCCCCGGCTTGCTGGCCACACGATCAATGGGATTGGGAAGCGAAACGGCCAGAAGTGCGGCCTGTCGGGAACTGAGCTTGGCGGCCGGCACCTTGAAGTGGTGCTGGGCGGCAGCCTCGATGCCGTAAATACCCGGTCCCCATTCGGCGACGTTGAGATAAATCTCCATCATCCGCTTTTTTGACCAGACGAAATCGGCGGCAATCGCCAGCGGCAATTCCAGTCCCTTGCGCAGAAACGAACGACCGTTCCATAAAAACAGGTTTTTGGCCGTCTGCATCGGGATGGTGCTGGCGCCGCGCGTCGCGGCCCCGTCGAGCGCATTGCTGACCACGGACTGCATCTGGTTCCAGTCAACCCCGCCGTGAAAACAGAATTGCCCATCCTCGGACATCATCACCGATTGCACGAGGCGCGGCGAAATATCCTCTAGTGGCACCCAGCGCCTGTCATAGCCTTGCAGCGTGACCAGATCGGCAAGCATCAGCGTCGACACGGGCCGGATGAAGGGCAACGCATAAACCGGAATCAGCAGATAAGGCAGGATGAGCAATGCCAGCAAGGTCATGATGATGCGCTTGGCCAACGTGCGAAAATCCACCTTCGGACTGCTCCGGTCTTCCGCCAGCACGGCGTAATCTGCGTCGCTTTCAGGCGTACTGCTCACTATCCGTCCCCGCACCCCACGCCAATTGAAGCCTTTCATAGTCCATTGCCGTCTTCAAGGCGAGTCCGGCGCGACAGTTGAGTTGGGGAATCACGAAAAGGTTTGCCTGCATTCGCTCGGCGTGCCAAAGAGCGCGGCATGGACGCTCAGATGACGAATTTCGAAACACGGCTGCGTGAGAACGCCGCCAGGACCGAAGCCCTGCTTGGCCGCCTGCTCTCCGGCGAGACGCGCGCGGACGAGATCGCGCGCCCGCAGAACCTGCTTGAGGCCATGCGCCACGGCGTGCTGAACGGCGGTAAACGCCTGCGGCCCTTCCTCGTCATCGAAAGCGCCGCACTCCTCGGCGGAGATGGAGAAGCTGCGCTTTTTGCCGGTGCCGCGCTGGAATGCCTCCATTGCTATTCGCTGGTTCACGACGATCTGCCGGCTATGGATGACGACGACCTGCGTCGTGGCCAGCCAACGGTGCATCGCAAATTCGACGAGGCGACCGCCATCCTCGCTGGCGACAGCCTGCTGACGCTGGCCTTTGATATCATTGCATCGGAAGAAAATCCGCTCGCGGCCGGGCGCAAGGCCGCGCTCGTGCTTTCGCTTGCCCGCGCAGCGGGCATCGGCGGCATGGCCGGCGGGCAGGCGCTTGATCTCGCCGCGGAAAAGAACGCACCGGACGAAATCGGCATTATTACATTGCAGGCTATGAAAACCGGCGCACTGCTGCGCTTCGCCTGCGAGGCGGGCGCAATCATCGCCGGTAGCGATGATTGCGAAAGGCAGAGGCTACGCCTCTTTGGAGAAAAAATCGGCCTCGCCTTCCAGCTGGCAGACGATCTCCTGGATTTGACGGCCGACGCCGCCACCATGGGCAAGGCGACCGGCAAGGATGCCGCACGCGGCAAGGGAACGCTGGTGGCGCTGCGCGGCCAAGACTGGGCGCGTCGCAAACTTCAGGAACAGGTGGCAGAGGCCAGCGAACTCCTGGCTCCCTATGGCGAAAAGGCCGCGATTCTCACCGCGGCCGCCAGATTTATCGCAGAACGAAAAAGCTGAGTGGGTTTTCCCGCTCAGCCTCTCAAGTCGATCAGCCCTTGAGCGGCGAAATCAACACTTCCACACGGCGGTTTTGGGCGCGACCATCAGACGTTGCGTTCGAGGCGATGGGCTGCGAAGGCCCAAAGCCAAGTGTTGAAATGCGTCGTTGATCGACACCGCGTGCGCCGAGATAGTTGGCAACCGACGCGGCGCGGCGTTCCGAAAGCCCCTGATTGTGGGCGAGGCTACCGGTCGAGTCGGTATGGCCGTTGATGTCGATCAGCGTGCGGTTGAACTTGTTCAGCACGATCGCAACGGAATCGAGCGTCTGATAGAAGGGCGGAATGACCTGATCCTGATCCGTGGCAAAGGTGATATTCGACGGCATGTTGAGAACAATGCTGTCGCCACGGCGGGTCACCGAAACGCCGGTCCCCTGAAGCTGCGCGCGGAGTTCCGCTTCCTGGCCATCCATGTAATTGCCGATGGCGCCGCCAGCGAGCGCGCCGATGCCGGCACCGATCAGGGCAGCGTTACGGCGTCCGACCGGCGAACCGCCCACAGCCAGACCGCCGAGCGCACCGACAACAGCGCCGATACCCGCGCCGCCGGCCGTGTTCGACATTTTCTGCTCGCCCGTATAGGGATCGGTGGTGGTGCAGGCGGAAAGATAGGTGCCGCAAAGGGCGACGATCGCGATTTTTTTGATCATGTGTTTTGATGCTCCGAAAGGGTCAGGAGGTATGACAGTGGAATTGCGGCCTTTTCACGCTACTCGTTACTCCGCTGCGTCTTTCCGGCCAAAACGCTTTTCGATGTAATCGGTCACAAGCGCTTCGAAATCAGCGGCTATGTTGGGGCCACGCAGAGTGAGAGCTTTCTCTCCGTCGATGAAGACCGGCGCCGCCGGGCTTTCGCCCGTTCCGGGCAGCGAAATGCCGATATCCGCGTGCTTGCTTTCACCGGGACCATTTACGATGCAACCCATGACGGCGACATTTAATGCCTCGACGCCGGGATATTTTTCACGCCAGACCGGCATATTCTTGCGGATATCGTTCTGGATGTTCTGGGCCAGTTCCTGAAATACCGTCGACGTGGTACGCCCGCAGCCGGGACATGCCGCAACCACCGGAATGAACTGACGGAAACCCATGACCTGCAGCAATTCCTGCGCCACCTGCACCTCGCGGGTGCGGTCGCCATTCGGCTCAGGCGTCAGTGACACGCGGATCGTATCGCCAATACCATGCTGCAACACATAACCCATGGCGGCGGACGAGGCGACGATACCCTTTGAACCCATGCCGGCTTCCGTGAGACCGAGATGGAGGGCATGGTCGGAGCGTTCAGACAACATCGAATAGACGGCAATCAGGTCCTGCACCTGGCTGACCTTGGCCGAGAGGATGATACGGTTGCGCGGCAGGCCGATCTCTTCGGCAAGCTCGGCGGAAATCAGCGCCGACTGAACAATGGCCTCCCGCGTGACCTGACGGGCGGAAAGCGGAAAGCCCTCTTCCTTGTTCCTGTCCATCAGCGTAGTCAGCAATTCCTGATCCAGAGATCCCCAGTTGACACCGATGCGAACGGGCTTGTCGTAACGGATCGCCATTTCGACGATCTCACCGAACTGCTTGTCCTTCTTGTCCTTGAAACCGACATTGCCCGGATTGATGCGGTACTTCGCCAGCGCTTCGGCGCAGGCCGGATGGTCGGCCAGAAGCCTGTGGCCGATATAATGAAAATCACCGACCAGCGGCACATCCATCCCAAGACGCAGCAGCCGTTCACGAATTTTCGGCACGGCGGCCGCACTCTCATCACGGTCTACGGTGATACGGACGATTTCCGAACCTGCCCGGAACAGCGCCGCCACTTGGCTGACGGTGGCGTCGATATCAGCCGTATCGGTATTGGTCATCGACTGCACGACGACGGGTGCGCCGCCACCGACGATGACGCCGCCGACGTCTACGGCGACGGAGGCGCGGCGGGGCTTCGGGTCGTAATCGGCATGTGACGTCATGGCGGTCTCTGGAGCTTGCGGCAAGGTCTTGCAATTGAGGTGAAACAAGGGGGACTTCTTGTCAACACCCAACGCGCTGGAGCTTCTACTTTACCGCAATCATGGCAAAATTCGATACGCCTATTCCTTGCCAGCACCGTCGGCATGACGGGCGAGCCGCGAAAGTAGCAGAACCACCACATGCAGTAACGGGAGAAACAGGAAGACGCTGGCGAGACCGGTATGTTCCGCAATGAAGCCAATCGCCGATGGCGCCACCAGAATGCCGGAATAACCCATGGTGGTGACGACCGAAAGGCCGATTCCCGGTGCCAGGCCCGGCATATTGCCCGCCGCCGAGAAGGCAATGGGCACCATGTTGGAGATGCCGATGCCCGCAATCGCGAAGCCAACGATCGCGATGGTGGAATTTCCCGCAATACCGGCGATAAGAAGACCGATAATCGACATGGCCGAACAGAAGCGCAGGGTCGTCACAGCCCCGAAGCGGTCGCGCACCAGATCGCCGGCAAAACGCATGGCCGCCATGGTCATCGAGAAAGCCGCAAAGGCGAAGCCGGATTGTGACACCGAAGCTCCGAGTTCGTTGCGCAGATAAAGAGCGCCCCAGTCGAGGATTGCGCCTTCCGGGATCATCGAGAAAAGGGCCATCAGGCCGATGATCCACGGCAGCGGCGTCAGCGGCAGGCCGCCTTTCGGGCGCTCTTCCTCCGGGTGCGGACGATCTGCAAGCACACGCGGCCATGCCACGATCAGCAGCACGAATGCGATGACCGTCAGCGCAATGGCATGCCCCTGCACGCCGATGGCCGTGATGAGATAACCGCCGAGACCGGCCCCGATGAGGCCGCCGAGGCTCCAGAAAGCGTGGCAGGATGACATGATGGCGCGGCGCATATCGCGCTCAACCGCTACCGCATTGGCATTCATGGCGACATCCATCGCTCCCGTCAGGCCGCCCAAACAGGAAAACCGCGATTACCCCGGCCCAGACGGTTCCCGCCCAGGAGATGAAAAGCAGTGTGGGCAGAAAGATCGCCGCGGTCACGAGACTGACCGTCCGGGAGCCAAAACGGGCGATCTGCGAGCCGGCGATCGGCATGAAAACCAGCGAGCCGATACCGAAGACCAGGATGATGAGACCAAGCGCGCTTTCACTAAGGGAAAGACGCGCCGCAAATTCGGGAATCTTGGGCGCCCATGATCCCATCATGAACCCGTTCATCAAGAACAGCAGGGAAACGCCGATACGATGACGCGTCAGATAGGACGAGCGTGCACCCGTCTGCGAAAATGTGGTGGGGCCATTCATCGGCTATATCCTTCAGACTTGACCATGGGAAAATCAGGCGACGGCATCGTCGCCGCAATAAACGTCTACGCCTCGGCTGGACACGCCCTCGACCAACACGCGGTCGGCATCCCGTTCCAGCACAAGGGAAAGCGGCGGGGAAAAATCATGCACTTGGAACGCTGCCTTATGCCCCAGCTTCTCGGTGGTGATTGCAGCGACAATCCGCTGGCTGGCGCTGCAGGCGAGCCGCTTGAAAACGGCATCCTCGAAGACATCGGCCGACAGGCCGGTCTCGACCGCGACACCACAGACCCCGAGAACACAGAGATCGGGTCGCATCAATTCGAGCTGCCGCAGCGCCATTGCATCGATTGCCGCACCAACGGCGGGATCAACCTTGCCACCGATCAGCACAAGATCGATATCCGCCCGCCCCGTGAGTTCGGCGGCAATGGCGGGCGTATTCGTCACCACCGTTACATTGAGACCAGCCGGGATCGCCCTGGCAATGGCGAGGTTCGTCGAACCGGCATCGATGAAAACGACCATGCCCCGCTTGAGAAGCGGGACAACGGCGCGGGCCAGCAGAGCCTTGCGGTCCGCATCCTCGGCGATCCGCGTCTTCAGCGGCACCGTCTTGCTATCCGAGAGCAGGGCGCCGCCATAAACGCGCATGCATTCCCCACGGGCCGCCATCTCTCGCAGGTCGCGGCGAACCGTGTCTTCAGAAACGCCAAAGTTTTGAGCGAGGTCCTGCGCCAGCACACGGCCGTTCTGCCGCAACTGCTCGAGGATAAGCGCCTGCCGCTCGCTGACGAAATGATCACTCATACAGACTCATGCATAAACAGGAATAAACGTGCATGAACATGCATATTCGAGTTTTCGGGGAAACGCAATAAAAAACGCCCGCCGGGAAGGCGGGCGTCTAACTGTTCGATCGACGAATGTATTTATTCCGCGTAAGCGACCAGTAGATCCTTCGCATCGATCTGGTCGCCCGGGCGCACCAGAACTTCCGCGATCTTGCCATCCCGCTCGGCGTGAAGCGCCGTTTCCATCTTCATCGCCTCGATGGAGAGCAACACATCGCCAGCCTTGACCTCCTGGCCTTGATTGACGAAGACGCGGCTGATGACACCCGGCATCGGTGCCCCGACATGCGACGCGTTGCCAGGTTCGGCCTTGCGGCGTACGGCAGAGCCGGAAGCACCATGCGTCCGATCCGGCACCTTGATACGGCGCGGCTGACCATTGATTTCGAAAAACACCGTCACCATGCCCTTGTCGTCAACGCCGGATGAAGCCTGATTGACGATGACCAGCGTCTTGCCGCGCTCGATATCTGCAAACAGTTCCTCGCCATCCTCCATTCCGTAGAAATAGGCATGGGTGGGAAGCACCGAGACCGGACCATAAGTTTCGGCGGTGAGCGCGAAATCCGTGAATACCTTCGGATACATCAGATAGGACGCGAACTCGAAATCATCGACCTTGCGCTCCAGCTTGGTCTCGATGGTCTTCCGTTCGGCATCGAGATCGGCATCCGCCAATAGTGAACCCGGACGAACGGTATAGGGCGCTTCGCCCTTCAACGCTTTTTTCTGCAGGGCTTCCGGCCAACCGCCGGGCGATTGTCCGAGATCGCCCTTCAGCATGGAAACCACGGACTCCGGGAAAGAGACCTCGCGCTCGGGATTCTGTACGTCGGCCACTGTCAGATCCTGGCTGACCATCATCAGCGCCATGTCACCGACGACTTTCGAAGACGGCGTCACCTTGACGATATCGCCGAACATCCTGTTGGCATCGGCATAAGCCTGCGCCACTTCGTGCCAACGGCTTTCGAGACCCAGCGAACGCGCCTGTTCCTTGAGGTTGGTGAACTGACCACCCGGCATTTCGTGCAGATAGACTTCCGACGCCGGCCCCTTGAGATCGCTTTCGAAAGCCGCATACTGGTTGCGCACGGCCTCCCAATAGAAGGAAATGCGGCGAATCCATTCGGTATCGAGGCCCGTATCGCGTTCCGACCCGGCAAGCGCTTCCACGATCGAACCAAGGCACGGCTGCGACGTATTGCCGGAGAAGGCGTCCATCGCGGCATCGACAGCGTCGACACCCGCATCCACGGCGGCAAGAACCGTCGCTGCGGCAATTCCTGACGTATCATGGGTGTGGAAATGGATCGGCAGACCCGTTTCTTCCCGCAGCGCCTTGAACAGAACCTTGGCGGCAGCCGGTTTCAGCAGGCCCGCCATATCCTTGACGGCAATAATATGCGCGCCTGCGCGTTCCAGTTCCTGAGCGAGATTGGTGTAATATTTCAGGTCGTATTTCGGACGCGCCGAATTGAGGATGTCTCCGGTGTAGCAGATGGCCGCTTCACAGAGCTTGTTTTCCTCCGAGATGGCGTCCATCGAGACCCGCATATTCTCCACCCAGTTCAGGCAATCGAAGACACGGAAAAGATCAATGCCGCCCTTTGCGGCCTGACGGACAAAATACTTCACGACGTTGTCCGGGTAGTTCTTGTACCCGACGCCGTTTGCCCCGCGCAGAAGCATCTGCAGCAGCAGGTTGGGAGCACCTTCGCGGATCAGCGCCAGACGCTCCCACGGGTCTTCGGTCAGGAAGCGCATGGAAACGTCGAATGTAGCACCGCCCCAGCACTCCAGCGACAGAAGCTGTGGCAGCGCTTTGGCATAGGCGCTGGCGACGCGGGCGATATCATGGGTACGGACACGGGTCGCAAGCAGCGACTGATGTCCGTCGCGCATCGTCGTATCCGTGACGAGTACCCGCTTTTCGTTGCGCATCCAGTCTGCGAAACCCTTCGGGCCGAGCTTGTCCAGCAACTGCTTGGTGCCGTCGGGCGTCGGCGCATCGATATAGGGCACGATGGGCTTTGCCGCCTTGTCCGAGGGCCTTGCGCGTCCCTTAGTTTCCGGGTGGCCGTTCACGGTCACATCGGCGAGATAGGTCAAAAGCTTGGTAGCGCGGTCCTGCCGTTTGACCTGGGCAAAAAGCTCGGGCGTCGAATCGATGAAGCGCGTTGTATAGGTATTGTTGCGGAAACTGTCATGGCCGATGATGGCCTCTAGGAATGTGAGGTTGGTCGCCACGCCGCGGATACGGAATTCGCGCAAAGCGCGATCCATACGGTTGATCGCCTCGTCAGGCCGCGGCGCCCAGGCCGTCACCTTCACAAGCAACGGATCGTAGTAGCGGGTGATGACAGCGCCAGTATAGGACGTGCCGCCGTCCAGACGGATACCGAAGCCTGAAGCGGAGCGATAAGCGGTGATACGGCCATAATCCGGAATGAAATTGTGTTCCGGGTCTTCCGTCGTAATGCGGCACTGGAGGGCGTGGCCATTCAGGCGGATATCCTCCTGCCTCGGCACCCCGGATTCCGGCGTGCCGATGGCGGCGCCTTCCAGAATGTGAATCTGCGCCTTGACGATATCGATACCTGTGACGACTTCCGTAACGGTATGTTCCACCTGAATGCGCGGATTGACCTCGATGAAGTAGAATTTGCCGGTGTCGGCATCCATCAGATATTCGACCGTGCCTGCACCGATATAACTGGTCGCGGCGGCGATCTTCAGGGAATAGGCGGCCAGTTCCTGACGTTGCGCTTCCGACAGATAGGGCGCAGGCGCACGCTCGACGACCTTTTGATTACGCCGCTGAATCGAACAATCACGCTCGAACAGATGCACGACATTGCCGTGCGTGTCGCCGAGAATCTGGCTTTCGACGTGGCGCGCACGCTCGACCAGCTTTTCGAGATAGACTTCGTCCTTGCCGAAGGCGGCCTTGGCCTCGCGCTTGGCTTCCGTCACCTCGCGGGCAAGGTCTTCCTTTTTGCGGATGGCGCGCATGCCACGGCCACCACCGCCCCAGGAGGCCTTGAGCATGACGGGATAACCGATCTCCTCGGCCATACGCTCCACTTCCGCCATGTCGTCCGGCAGTGGGTCGGTGGCGGGAACAACGGGAACGCCAACCGAAATCGCGAGATTGCGCGCTGCAACCTTGTTGCCGAGCTGGCGCATCGTATCCGCCGTCGGTCCGATGAAGGTGATGCCCGCCTTGTTGCAGGCCTCCACGAATTCGGGGCTTTCAGACAGAAGACCGTAACCGGGATGAATCGCGTCCGCTCCGGAGAGCTTCGCAACGCGGATAACCTCCTCGATCGAAAGATAGCTCTCGATCGGTCCCATATCCTTGGCGAGATGCGGCCCCCTGCCGACCTGATAGGACTCGTCCGCCTTGAAGCGGTGCAAAGACAGCTTGTCCTCTTCCGCCCAAATCGCAACGGTTTTAATCCCGAGCTCGTTGGCTGCCCGGAAAACGCGGATCGCAATTTCGGATCGGTTGGCAACAAGTATTTTCGATATTTTCAAGACGGTCTCCCCACACGCCAAAACAAAATTCTGCTGCACTGCGGAATTAAGCAGCAAAACCCCGTCTTGGAAAGGGCAATTCCGGCGAGAACTGTTCTGTTTGCGCTAGCTCAGCAAGCCATGGCGGAACGCGAGTGCGACGGTGTGCTGCCGGTTCTTGGCGCTGAAACGACGCTGAATCCCGTTTATATACCAGTCGACCGTATGGTTGGAGATGGATAGCTTGCGGCCGATCTCCGCCGATGTCATGCCATCCGCCATCAGCGCCAGCACTTCCGTCTCACGCCGTGTCAGCTCAAGAGCGGAACCGTCTGGAATATTGCTGAGATCATGTGCCTGACCTGAAAGATCGAGCAGGCGCCAGAAGACCGCCCGGGTCGCTGCATCGAGCAGTTCCACCTGCAAGGAGGGCAATTGCCGGTCCTGTCCACCTATGAACACGGCACCTATGAATCCCGCCCGTCCATGCACGGGAAAAGCATAACCGCCCTGCAAGCCGTAACGGCCGGCATCGTGGAAAAACACGCTCGCCCTTTTCCGATGCATGGCGCGGGGAAGCCCCTCCAGCGCCTCTTTCCAATGAAAGGGTTTGTGCACCATGCCGATGACTTTGCGGACGGGATCGACGAGGTTGTATTTCTTGGCCCTGTAGACCTCTATCCAGCCTTCCGGCAAATGTTGCGCAAGGATTTGGCCGGTGGAGGCCAGCTCGCCGGTCATGCGTCTGCTGACAAGGAAATATTCGAAACCATATTCCCGAATGAGCGTTGCAAATTCTGAACGCACACGTTCGGCGTTTCCCGCCTGGTAACACGCAGAGATGAAGTGAAGAATATCATGCATAAAGACACATGGTCCGGACTTGGCTTGAAGGGGATGACACGAAGGACATGGTCCCGCGATGACGTCATGTTACTCGGGCGCCGGTCGGGTGAGATTGAACATATCGTCGTTAGCAATCCCTGAAACGAAGATGCGAAATCTTGTGACGGCAGGCCCCGGGAAACACCGGGAGGTTTTTTCGGTTCGCATGGACGGCCAATCTGTTAAGCCGCCATTCAGACAGAAAGAGCGATAATTACACAAAATTCGCCGTCTCATGCAACCTTGCTAAAGTAGCATCGTATTGAGGCCGAACAATCAACCGCTCGAAAAGACGCCCGGACTGGATTGAAAATTTGACCTTGTTTCAGGTTTATACACGCGCTCTGCGCTATCTGACCGTTCATAAATGGCGTGTGGCCGTCGTCGTCATCGCCAACGTCATTCTTGCAGCGATCACCATTGCCGAACCCGTGCTGTTCGGCCGGATCATCGACGCCATTTCTTCTGGCTCCAATGTCACGTCCATTCTCATATTGTGGGCGGGGTTCGGCGTCTTCAACACCGTGGCTTACGTAGCCGTCGCCCGCGAAGCCGACCGGCTGGCGCATGGCAGGCGCGCTTCGCTCCTGACGGAGGCCTTCGGGCGCATCATCTCGATGCCGCTTTCCTGGCACCATCAGCGCGGTACGTCCAATGCCCTGCACACCCTCCTGCGCGCCAGCGAAACGCTCTTCGGCCTATGGCTGGAATTCATGCGCACCCATCTCGCGACCTTCGTCGCGCTGGTGCTGCTTGTGCCCACCGCCATGTCCATGGACCTGCGCCTCAGCTTCGTGCTGATTGGCCTCGGCATCGTCTACTGGTTCATCGGCAAATGGGTGATGGGCCGCACCAAGGATGGTCAGGCTTCGGTCGAAGAGCATTATCACAGCGTTTTTGCCCATGTCAGCGATTCCATCAGCAACGTTTCCGTACTGCACAGCTACAACCGCATCGAGGCTGAAACCAAAGCGCTGAAATCCTTCACCGAAAAGCTTCTAAGTGCGCAATATCCCGTGCTCGACTGGTGGGCCTTTGCGAGCGCTCTGAACCGCACGGCCTCCACCGTTTCGATGATGATCATTCTCGTGATCGGCACCGTGCTGGTGAAGAACGGCGAGCTGCGCGTCGGCGACGTCATCGCCTTCATCGGTTTCGCCAATCTCCTGATAGGCCGTCTGGACCAGATGCGCCAGTTCGTGACGCAGATTTTCGAAGCCCGCGCCAAGCTTGAGGACTTCTTCGTCCTCGAGGATTCCGTCAAGGAACGGGAAGAACCGGGCGATGCCCGTGAATTGTCGAATGTCTCCGGCACCGTGGAATTCCGCAATGTCAATTTCGGTTTTGCCAACACCAAGCAGGGCGTTCACGATGTCTCCTTTACGGCCAGGGCCGGCGAGACGATCGCGATCGTCGGACCGACAGGTGCCGGCAAGACGACGCTCATCAACCTGCTGCAGCGGGTCTATGATCCCGATTCCGGCCAGATCCTGATCGATGGGACCGATATTTCGACGGTGACGAAAAATTCGCTCCGCAACTCCATCGCCACGGTGTTTCAGGATGCCGGCCTGCTGAACCGCTCGATCCGCGAAAATATACGCCTTGGTCGTGAATCGGCCACCGATGCCGAAGTGGTGGAAGCAGCGGCGGCCGCTGCGGCGACGGATTTCATCGACAGCCGCATCAACGGCTATCTGACCCAGGTTGGTGAACGCGGCAACCGCCTGTCCGGCGGCGAGCGCCAGCGTATCGCCATCGCCCGTGCGATCCTGAAGAACGCCCCCATTCTGGTTCTCGACGAGGCAACCAGTGCACTCGACGTGGAAACCGAAGCCCGTGTGAAGGCCGCAGTGGATGCGCTGAGAAAGAACCGCACGACCTTCATCATCGCCCATCGCCTTTCCACTGTCCGCGATGCCGATCTCGTTCTGTTCCTCGATCAGGGCCGGATCATCGAAAAGGGCACTTTCGATGAGCTAAGCCAACGCGGCGGTCGCTTTACCTCGCTGCTGCGCACCAGCGGCCTGCTGACGGAAGACGAAGGCCAGCAGCCCCGGCCAAAGGCGATAGCCTCCTGAGGCTCAACGAATGGAATGCAAAAAGGGCGGGCACTGTCGTGTCCGCCCTTTTTCGTTGTCTGCTTCGAAAATATCGGGACATCACGAAGCTTCTACGTCAGTCCCCCAATCGTCATATTCACCACCGAATTTTTGCAGCCGTTGTGCTGAGAAGCTCAATTTCTCGGTCGATCTCGTTCGGAGCTTGCGGCTTGGAAAACTCTATTCCCCATCGCGCTGTCTGCGATGCATCCATCGCCTCACGGGTGATGCTGTAGCCACGGGGGACCAAGAAGTCTCTGTACAGCATCTGCCCTTCATGCGTCGGAATATGTGAAATCGTCTATCGGTCTCGATTTGCTGCCATCGTGCCTTGCTTCGCATTGACCGCCCATTGAGCGTTCTTGCCGGCCCTGTATCGCCGTATAGGCGCCATGCCCCAGACGCCAAACAACATCGAAGGCGGGGGAATCTCACAACAAAATTCGGGCCCCTGCGTCACCGCAGGAGCCCGACTTAAAAAGCAAACCGAAGGCCCGCCCGTCTCAGTCGAAGGGGATCACCCTCTCGCCGGCCGCCAAGTCCTTGCCATCGACAGATACCGAAACCTCCGCCGTGCCAGGCTTGCGGCTGACGGCAATGTCTCTAGCCTTGCCGTCGAGCGTGATCTTCACCGAGAAACCGCTCCAGTCTTCCGGCAGCGACGGTGAAATATGCAGCCTGCCGTCAGTGCGGGTGATGCCGAGAATACCCTCGACAGCGGCACGGTAGAGCCAGCCGGCCGAGCCGGTGTACCAGCTCCAGCCGCCACGGCCCGCATAAGCGCCTTCACCGTATACATCCGCGGTCACCACATAAGGTTCGACCCGATAGGTTTCCGACGCCGCCGCATCGAGCGCGTGGTTGACCGGGTTGAGCAGCTTGAAGCAGTTCCAGGCCTCCTGCGCCCTGCCCTGCTTGGCAAGAGCGAGAACCACCCAGGTCGCCGCGTGGGTATATTGTCCGCCATTTTCGCGCACACCTGGCGGATATCCCTTGATGTAGCCTGGATCGTGCGGCGCACGCGAGAATGGCGGCGTGAATAGCCGGATGATGCCGGTCTTTTCATCCACCAGATGCTCCATGACCGCATCCATTGCCTGCCGCGACCGGGCCTCTTCGCCTTCGCCGGAGAGAACGCTCCAGCTTTGGCCAAGCGAATCGATCCGGCATTCCTCGCTTCCGGCGGAACCCAGCGGCGTGCCGTCGTCGAAATAGCCGCGACGATAATAGCTGCCATCCCACCCTGCGGTTTCGAGCGCATTGCGCAGTTTTTCGCGGTGCGAGGCCCATCTGCCGACCCGATCCGTATCACCGCGCTTTTCCGCAATTTCAATGAAATCGCGCAAGGCGCCGGAAAGGAACCAGCCGAGCCAGACACTGGTACCCTTGCAGCCAACGCCGACGCGGTTCATGCCGTCGTTCCAGTCACCGCCGAGGATCAGCGGCAGGCCGTTCTCCCCGGTGCGATGAATGGCAAGATCGAGCGCCAGCGCCGCGTGTTCGTAGAGCGTCGCGGATTTGTCGCTGGTTTCCGGCTGGAAGAAAGCGTCGTGCTGGCCGGGCATCAGCGCCGGCCCCTTCAGGAAGGGAATGCTCTCATCCAGAATGGTGATATCGCCGGTCGCCGAAACATACTGGTTGATCGCATAAGCAAGCCATACCACGTCGTCCGAGATAGTGGTGCGGACACCGGCGCCTGTCAGCGGCAGCCACCAGTGCTGAACGTCGCCTTCCGGGAACTGCCGGCCGGCTGCGCGCAGGATCTGCTTGCGAGCGAGATCCGGCTGGTAGAGCAGAAACGCCAGGGTATCCTGAAGCTGGTCACGGAAGCCGAAGGCGCCGCTCGACTGATAGAAGGCCGTGCGCGCCAGAATGCGGCACGCCAGCGCCTGATAGGGCAGCCAATTGTTGACCATGTGGTTGAAGCCGGCATCCGGCGTGGACACCTGTAACTGGCCGGTAAAACCGGTCCAGAACGCCTTGCTTTCCTCCAGCACGGACTGGAAATCCACACGGCGGACATCCTTCACCAGCGCCTCGGCTTCTTCCGCATTATCGGCGTCGCCCAGAATGAAGGTCATGTGCCGTTCTTCGCCGGGCTTAAGGTGGATTTCCTGCATCAGCGCCGCACAGGGATCGCCGTCAACCTCGGTGCTGCCGCTGAGTGCGTTACCCGACACGATCGCCTGCGGGGCCTGTGCCGAACCAAAGCGGCCAATGAATTCCCGACGACTGGTAGTGAAACCGCTCGCCTCCGTATCAAGCGTCAGGAACGCCGTGCGTGCGCTGTAGTCGATGCTGTAGGGGTTCGACGCGAAGATTGCGTTGTTGCCCGCATCATGTCTGCTCAGAATGAACGGCGCTGATTTCTGTCCGTTATTGCCCAGCACCCATTCGACATAGGCATAAACCTTCAGCCTGCGGCTTTTGGACCCTTTGTTGCGAACGATGACCTGCGAGAACTTGACCGGCTTTTCACGATCGACGGTCTGTGTCACCTCGACTTCAAGCGTGTCGGCAACGCCGGTCAGGATGGAGTAACCCAGGCCGTGACGGGTTTCGAACATGGCTTCTGGATCACGCGACAACGCGGCACACGGCGTATAGAGCTTTCCTGTGTCCACATCGGCGACATAGAAGGCCTCGCCCGGCCGGTTGATGACAGGGTCATTGCTCCACGGTGTCAATTGATAATCGCGCGAATTGCGGCTCCAGCTGAAACCTGCGCCTTCGGCCGAAATATGGAAGCCGAAATTCTCGTTCGAGATGACGTTGATCCACGGATGCGGGGTGGACTGCCCACCATGGAGACGCACCACATATTCCTGTCCGTTCCTGGCGAAGCCGCCGAATCCGTTCCAGAAATCGAGATCGCCCGCGTCTTCGACCGGCTCCGCAACCGGGAAAGCCGGGACCGGCAGACGGGCCTGTGCGGCGTCGCTTGTGCCATCGGGACCACGATGGGCCGCAAACAGCGATACCGCGCGGTTGATCTGGTCCACGATCTTGCCGTTGCGCACATGGAGTACAACGCGGGAAGCGGCCAGAAGCGCGCTCCACGTCTCTTCATCCATCAGGTCACGGCGCACGGAGAAGACGTGCGGGCGACCGCCATCGGCGGGATTGATGCGGCGTTGTGCTTCGGAAATATGATCCAGCGCATGCTGCATGTCCTGCGCGTAGGATGCGGCCCGTTCGTTGACGATAACGAGATCGAAGATCACGCCGCGCGAACGCAGATATTCATGGGCACTCAGCGCCTCACGGGCGATGTCCATGTCCATATCGTCGTTGATGCGCAGGCTGAAAATCGGGAAATCGCCGGAAATCGCAAGCGGCCACAAGGCGCGCTGCGAAGCGAGTCCTGTTTTCAGCGTTTCCGAATCCGCACGCAGATGCATGTCGGGATAGGTCAGATATCGGCCGAGATGCTGGAAGGCGGCCGCCTGCTGTGAGGTGACGCCCACATGGCGCATCTGCACCTGTGTGCGCGTCCAGGCATGAACGAGTTCATGCGCGAAGGCGTCCGGATGACGATAACGGTCGATCGCCTTGTCGACTTCCTCGCGGCTCGGCGCGGCAATCGTCCAGAAGATCACGCTCACCTTCTTGCCTGCCGGCACGCGCACGGTGCGTCGCAGCGACAGGATGGGGTCGAGCGTGAAGCCGTCAGTGCTGGAAAGCGTCGCACCGGCATCGAAAGCCGCCGCTTCGCGCAGCGAACGGCCACGACCGATGAATTTGGCGCGATCCGTCTCGAATTCCGTCGGGCGCGACGGGCCGGCATTATCGGCGGCCAGATGCGCAATGACGGTGCCCGGCTCGTTCGGGCTGCGACGGTTGCGCCAGGCGCGGATGACGTCGCCACGCCGGCCGATCTCCGTCTGCACGAACATGCGCGAGAAGAGCGGATGGGCGTTGTCGTCATCCTCAGACGCAATGACCGGCTCCATATAGGAAGTCACTTCGATATAGCGATCCTCGGAACCGACATTGAGCAGGGTGACGCGTCGGCCTTCTGCATCGTGCTCGGTGGCGACGATGCATTCGACAACGCTCTGCAGGTCGCCGGTGGTCTTGTGGAACTCGGCCTTGTCGTCGGTGAAGACCGTCTTGGTCTTTTCACCCTCGAAGACACGCGGCTCCGCAGTCGCACTCCACCATTGCCCGTTGGTGGTGTCGCGCAGGAAGATGAAGGTGCCCCAGCGGTCTTCGGTCGGATCGGCCTTCCAGCGGGAAATCGCCTGCCCGTTCCATTTCGAATAACCTGCACCCGTCGAGGTAAGCATGGTCGAGTAGTGACCATTCGACAGGAACACCACCTCACGGTCGCGCGCCGCCGGATCGGCAATGGAGCGCACTTCCGCCCGCAGCAGGTCGGCCTGTTCCTTGCCGGGGGTCTCCGGCTCGTATTTGGCGCTCATGACAGGCACTTCGCGCGGCGCCTTTTCCTGCAGCAGCAATTCAGCTGCCTCGATCACCGGATCGGAATGGAAGAGCTCGCGCAGCACGCCGTCAAAGGCAACGTTGGCGACGGCCGCAATCGACATGCCATGGTGGTGGGCATAATAGTTGTAGACTACCGCACAGACCTTGCCATCGGGCACGCGCGTTGGCGTGAAATCCACCGCATCGTGGAAACCGTATTGGCCAAGTGCGCCAAGCTTGCGCAGCTTGTCGAGGTTTTCAAGTGCACCATCCGGATCGTATTGGCTGGCGAGGATCGATGCATAGGGCGCAATCACCGCATTCTGGCCAAGGCCACGCTTGAGGCCCAGCGTCGGCACACCGAAGTTGGTGTACTGGTAGTTCATGTTGTGATCGCGGGCATTAAACGCCGCTTCGGAAATGCCCCATGGCGTGCCCAGACGGCGGCCGTGATTCATCTGTTCCTTGACGATCAGGTTGTTGGTCTGGTTGAGGATACCCCCCTGACGCTCCTGCATCACAAGCGGCGGCATCAGATATTCGAACATGGAGCCCGACCAGGACACCAACGCGCCCTGCGCACCGATCGGCACGACCTGACGGCCAAGGCGGTACCAGTGCTCAGTCGGCAGATCGCCCTTCGCGATGGCGAAGAGGCTGGTCAGACGGCATTCCGACGCCAGAAGGTCATAGCAGGCCTCATCCAGCTCCTTGCTTTCGACGCGATAGCCAATGGACAGAAGGCGGCGATCCTTGCGGTAAAGGAACGTGAAATCCATCGAGAAAGCGAGATTGCGGCTGCGGTCGCGCAGCGAAGCGAGACGCTGGCGCAAGGGCTCGACATTGGTCAGGTCGATGGCGCTGTCGGAAATATGGGCTTCGCAGCACTCGACCAGCAACTGCGCCCAACGCGTCACTTCGGTGCTCTGTGTGGACTTCACCTCGTGGTCGACATTGGTGGCGAGCTTCTGAATGTCACGCGCAAGCACCGCCAGATTGATGACGCGAATGGAGGCGAATTCGTGCTCGCGCTTGACGGATGCCAGCGCGTTCGAGAAGCCGATGATACGCTCTTCGAGACGGCGATGCAGCGGCCGCAGGTTCTTGCGGTCGTCGGGCAAGGCCTTCAGCGTTTCGCGCAGAATGCCGGCCACGTCGCCGATACCGTCGAGGTTGCCCTGAAGATGCGCCGACGGCGCTTCCGCCCAATCGCGGCAAGCGGAAGAAACCGCAATCAAATGGCCGGCGAGATTACCGCTGTCCACGGCCGAAACGTAACGCGGTCCAAGCGTCTGCAAGGTATCGGTGTGATACCAGTTGTAGAGATGGCCACGATATTTTTCCATCTTCTCAACGGTCTGGATCGTGTTCTCGATGCGCTCCAGCGTGTCGGCAAAGCTGATCCAGCCAAACTGACGGGCGGAGATGACGGAGAGCAGATAAACGCCGATATTGGTGGGAGACGTGCGCGAGGCAACGATCGGTTCCGGCGTCTCCTGGAAATTGTCCGGCGGCAGGTGGTTTTCCTGCGGTGTCACGAAGGTCTCGTAATAACGCCAGGTACGACGCGCGATCTTGCGTAGTTCGAACGAGACGTGCTCGGAAACGAACAGCCGGTCTTCGGTCTCGGCTGACTGGCTGACATACCAGGCAACGGCGGGCGACAGCACCCACAGCAGCGTAAAGGGAATGCCGATCAGGAAGGCATTGTCGCCCGGCAGCGCCGCGAACAGAAGGCCGAGCATCGCCACAACGGGGGCGTGCCACATCTGACGATAATAATCGATGATGCTGCCCTGCGCACTGGACTGGATACTGGCGGCGGTGCGCCATTCCAGCATCAGCTTGTGGCTGACGAGCAGGCGGTAGAGCGAACGCGCAATCGCATCTGTCATCATGCAGGCGGCATCGGCGATGAAGACGATTCTCAGCGCGACTTGCGCATTGGTGGCGCGGATTTCAGACCAGATGGTGTGGAAATGCGCCTGCGGCACGATGTCTGTCGAACGCGGCACAAGGCCGGAAAGCAGCGAAAGCGTCGGTGCAACGAAGAGCGAGAAGATCAGCAGGATCTGCCAGATCAGCGCCCCGAGCGGATCCATGAAATACCAGCCGAGGATCGAGGCGAAGAACCAGGCGATCGGCGTCAGTGAGCGACGCAGATTGTCGACCATCTTCCACCGTCCGATAGCGGTGACGCCGCGGGCGCGGTCGAGAATATAGGGAAGCAGCTGCCAGTCGCCACGCGCCCAGCGATGCTGACGCGAAACTTCCACCTCATAGCGCGTCGGGAAGTCCTCCACGAGTTCCACATCGGTCACCAGCGCGCAACGCGCAAACGAACCTTCAAGCAGATCATGGCTGAGGACGGAGTTTTCTTCGATACGGCCCTTCAGCGCCGCCTCGAAAGCATCCACGTCGTAAAGACCCTTACCGGTGAAGGTGCCTTCGGAGGTCAGGTCCTGGTAAACGTCGGAAACCGTGAAGACGTAGGGATCGATACCGCGGTTGATGGAAAAGACACGCTGGAAAACCGAAGCATCCTTGCCCGTGGTCAGGGAAGGTGTGACGCGCGGCTGCAGCAGACCGTAACCTTCGACCACCCGACCGGATTCAGGATCGATCCTGGGGCGGTTGATCGGATGGTGCATCTTGCCGACCAGCTTCGTCACCGCATCGCGCATCAGGCGCGTATCGGCGTCCAGCGTCATGACATATTTCACACCTTCCGGAATGATATTCGCGCCGCCGAGGAACGTCGTGTCCTTGTCGCCGCGCAGCAGCATGTTCAGCTCATGCAGCTTGCCGCGCTTGCGCTCCCAGCCCATCCAGCAGCCTTCGGCCGGATTGTAGATGCGACGACGATGCAGAAGGTAAAATCGTGTCTTGCCGTCAAAGGCGTAGCGGCTGTTCAGTGTTGCCAGCTCGCGCTTGGCATATTCGAGTATCTCAAGATCATCCTCGGACTGCTCGTATTGCGCGTCGCGCCAGTCGCTCACCAGCGAGAAATAGATCTCACCATGCGGATTGGCGAGATAATGCACCTCGATATTGCGCATCATCTCGTCAACGCTGTCGCGACTGGTCAGCATGCAGGGCACGGCGACCAACGTACGCGCGTCCTCGGGAATTCCATTCTTGAACTCGTATCCGACCAGCCGGAACGGTTTCACGAAGAAGGTGACAAGGGTATTGAAGAGGCCGGTCGCGCCCTCCGAGGCGGGCAGAGCGAACATCAGCAGGAAAGCGGTGACAACATACCAGGGCATGCCCGCTTCGGCGAGGAACCATCCGACCGCCAGCATGGCGACCGCGGTGATGAGAAGCACCGGCGCTGCAATTGCCAGCCAGTTGAACTTCCGCATAGCCCGGACGATACGCTGCGATGCCAGGGGCCGGTATCCCAGCGCCTTTTCAAGCTCGAAACGACGCTGACCCACCAGCACGGAGCCGACATTGACGGGATGCGTCTCGTCCGCCTCTGCGGGCATATCGGTACGCGCCATTTCGACAGCGGCACGGGCGACCTCAACTTCGGTCTTGGGAGAACGACGCGCCAGAAGTTCGATGGTATTGCGGTAGGTGTTCCGCGAGCCGAAATCGAGCGTTTCGTAATCGGTTTCTTCGCGCAGAACCTTGTCGATATGGCTGACTTCCTCGAACCACACCGACCATTCGGTATCATCGATCTCGCGCAGGCTCTTGACGATGTTGCCCATCGTCACGTTGCCGGAGGCAAGGCGATTATGCTCCGACATCATGACGTTTTCGGCGTCGGTGCCGGCGGCATGCAGACGCTCTTCAAGCCATGCGACGGCAAAACCCGATGTCTGCGAGCCGTTTCGGAGGCGATAAAGGAACTGCGTCGCGAAAGTCGGGTCATCGACCAGCGAATCGACCTGCTTGAGAAGTGCTGCCGACGCTTCCGCATCGTTCAGACGGATGATCTCGTCGACCACCTCATTCGCCTTCTGGCGCATGCGGCGCGAACGCTCCACACGGATGGAGATGCGGCGAAGATTTTCGATGAGGACAAAACGGATGATCGATGGCAGCGCCCACAATTCACCGATCTGCAGCGTCTTCGAGGTCTGGTAGCCATCCACCAGCGCCGTCATGTTTTCGCGCGATACCGTGCTGTGGGTGTGGGCGACATAAAGCCAGCCGAGCGCCATGACTCGCGGGATCGTCACGCCGCCCACCGTCATCGTCGGCAGCTGGCGATAGAACTTGCGCGGAAAATCACGGCGGACTTCCTGGATCGCCTCTTCGATGACGTAGTGGTTGTCGAGAAGCCATTCCGCCGCTGGCGTTATCGTCGCGCCATTTTCCGCGTCGACCGCCGTTGTGCGATAGACCCTGAGGATTTCCTTTTCATTCTCGCGATGACGCTCGAAGAAATCGAACTCCATGAAGCCGGGAAGGCTGTCGGCGCCATCGCGGGAAAGCGCGGCGCCCGCATCATGCAGTTCCTCGACCGTCATATAGGACGCGCGGATCGAATCATTATGATCGATCTGCTTCGTCTCGGAATCACGGGCGGCGGCGGTCGGGGTGATATGAAATGACATCGGGCTCGTATTCTGAACTTTATGGAGACTTGTTCGACTTGACCGGCATTTCGTCCGTGGCGGGAACACACACGAAAATCGGCCACGCTATATTTATGACTTATCCTGAACCTTCGGTGAACCGGACCGGACGCCTGGATGAGAGGACCGTCCGGCAGGAAGGCGCCGCATACTGCTGCACAATGTTTGCAATCTGTTTGCGGGGCTTGAGATCAGCGCGTGCAGGGAGCTTCCGGTGACAGAAAGATCTCATCCTGCGGCCCGGCAACGCCGTTCCGACCGGATTTCGCACCCTCCCCGACGGCGAAATTTGTGCGCGCAACGCCCGATGGTCCCCCGTTGATAACCTGAAGGGCAACACGAAACCGGAACGGTTCGCGCTACATCCGAAAGACGCTAATGCCCCAGGACATCAATAGTTCCATGCCACCTGTCGCGACCCGATGCAAGCGCTGAATTTCAGGCTGTCTGAGTGCCTGCGGCGCCCCTTACATGCCCATGCATATGCTGCTATGTCATTTTGAAAAAGCACCGTAAAAAACGGCGAAACTCGGGACTTCGAAAATGACCAGACAGACCGCCACCATGACGTCTTTTGCCAATCATATGCCGGATGTGGTGGCAATCCGCCGCCACCTGCACCGTCACCCTGAAATAGGGCTCTCCGAGTTCAAGACCTCGGATTTCATTGCCGAACAATTGCTGGCGATGGGGTACGAGGTAACGCGCGGGCTCGCCGGCACTGGCGTTGTCGCCACGCTGCGCAATGGTGACAGCACGCGCACGCTTGGCATTCGAGCCGATATCGACGCCCTGCCGATCCACGAAGAAACGGGGGCGGAATATGCGAGCGCCAATCAGGGCGTGATGCATGCCTGCGGCCATGATGGCCACACTGCAATGCTGCTCGGCGCAGCGAAGATCATCGCCGAGCGCAGGAATTTTAACGGAACACTGCATCTGATCTTCCAGCCGGCGGAGGAAAATTTCGGCGGCGCCCGCATCATGATCGAGGACGGCCTGTTCGACCGCTTTCCCTGCGATGCGGTTTTTGCACTCCACAACGACCCCGGCCTGCCCTTCGGGCAGTTCGTGCTGCGCGACGGGCCGATCCTTGCCGCGGTCGACGAGTGCAAGATCACCGTCAACGGTTATGGCGGCCACGGTGCCGAACCGCAGGATGCCGCTGACCCTATCGTTGCCGGGGCAAGCATCATCATGGCGCTGCAGACGGTGGTTTCACGCAACATCCATCCGCAGCTGTCGGCGGTCGTCACCGTTGGCGCCTTCCATGCCGGTGCTGCCAGCAACGTCATTCCCGAAACGGCGGAAATGCTACTGACCATCCGTTCCTTCGATCCGGGCGTGCGCGATGAGCTGGAAAAGCGCATTCGGGCGATAGCCGAAGGCCAGGCGGCCAGCTACGGCATGAGCGTCACCATCGATTACGAACGCGGTTATAATGCAACCGTCAACCACAGGGCGGAAACGGATTATGTCGCCGATCTCGCCCGCCGTTTTGCCGGGCCTGAAAAGGTCGCAGAAATGCAGCGCCCGTCGATGGGCGCGGAAGACTTTGCCTACATGCTGGAGAAACGGCCGGGCTGTTATTTCTTCCTCGGCACCGCACGAACCGACAACGACCCGCCGTTGCACCATCCAAAATTTGATTTCAACGACGAAATCCTACCAATCGGAACCGCTTTCTGGGTCGATCTTGCGGAAGATTACCTGAAGTCGTGAATGGGAATGAAAAAGGCCGGTCGGAGGAGCGACCGGCCTTTTGTTCTCAAATTACCTGATGAGAAGATCGGGAGGATCAGGGAACGAGACCGAATATGACGGCAGCGACAAAGGCCATGCAGACGCCGACGAGAGCCGCATGAACCGAATCTTTCCAGTTGCGCGGCGACTGGGGCTGCGAAACAAAGTCTTTTACTTTTCCTGCCTTGGAATAAGACATTGTACACTCCCTTCCTGCTCGGCCCTTCAAAGCGGGCATTGCTTATTTCACTCGTAGAATAGCTTTATTCTCCACTGTTTCAGTAGAGATAATATTCCATAAGATACGTGCATCGGGAAAAATACGGATTGCAACTTGCCGGGCGGCAAGCATCAATCTACCCATTGCGCGGCATCAGCGCGACGGGGCGCTTTCCGTCTGAAGGCAATGCGGACACGGAAAATACCATGACAGATATCGACGCCATCATTATTGGAGCCGGTGTGATCGGCCTGGCGACAGCGCGAGAACTCGCTATGCGCGGCCTCTTCGTCGTCATCCTGGAAAGCGAAAAGGAATTTGGCTCGATCACTTCCTCCCGCAACAGCGAAGTTATCCACGCAGGCCTTTATTACCCGCCTGGAAGCCTCAAGGCCCGACTTTGCGTGGAGGGCAAGGAGCGTCTTTATGCTTTCTGCCAGAGCCACGGCGTTGCTCATCGCCGCTGCGGCAAACTCATCGTCGCCACGAGCCATGAAGAGACGGCCATGCTCGCCACTCTCCAGGAGAAGGGCAAGGCCAACGGATGTAACGATCTTGAGCTGATTGATGAACGACAGGCGGTTTTACTCGAACCCGCGCTCACCTGCGTTGCAGCCCTTACGTCACCTTCGACCGGTATCATCGACAGTCACGGATACATGCTGGCGCTGTTCGGAGACGCACAGGATCACGGCGCGGCCATGGCCGTCAACGCCCCCTTCGAAAGGGCGGAAGTGGCGGGCCATGGTTTTCGGATCCACGTCGGCGGCGCGGAGCCCACCAGCCTGACGTGCCGGCTGCTCATCAATTCCGCCGGACTTGTTGCGCCGATGTTGGCGAGAAAGATAGAGGGATTGCCGGAGGATGGTATCCCGCAGGCGCGTTTCGCCAAGGGCAGCTATTTTTCCCTGGCCGGCAAGTCACCCTTTTCAAGGCTCATCTACCCGGCACCTCATACTCATGGCCTTGGCGTACATCTCACCCTCGATCTTGCTGGCCAGGCTCGTTTCGGCCCGGATGTGGAGTGGGTGGACGCCATCGATTACGCCGTCGATCCCCAACGCATGGAAGGTTTTGATGATGCGATACGGCGTTATTGGCCGCGCCTTCCCGACCATGCGTTGATTCCGGCCTATTCTGGAATCCGGCCGAAGATTTCAGGTCCGGACGAACCCGCTATGGATTTCCGCATTGACGGGCCGGAGACGCATGGCGTCAACGGTCTCGTCAATCTCTTCGGCATCGAAAGCCCCGGCCTTACTGCCTCGCTGGCCATCGCCAACGAGGTCGCGGCGCGGCTCGAGGCTTGATCCCAACCCGCTCAGCCGAAACGGGACAGCGCACCCGTCATGACCTCCGGATCGACATTGCCGCCGGAAGCGACTGCGATCACCGTTTCACTCTCCAGTTCATCGCCATGGAAGAGGGCCGCCGCCAGGGCCACCGCTCCACCGGGCTCAACGACGATCTTCAGGCGGTTGAAGGCGAGAACCATTGCCCGCAGCGCTTCCTCTTCGGTCACGGCGATGCCTTTCCCGCAAAGCCCAACCATGATCGGGAAGGTAATGTTACCGGGCTGCGGCGTAACGATCGCATCGCAGATCGAACCCGAGGTCGTGGCGTTCCGCTCGATCTTGCCCGAGGCAAGAGAGCGTGCCACATCATCGAACCGCTCCGGTTCGGAAGTCCTGACCTTATAGTTCGGTGCTTTCGCTGCAAGCGCAAGGGATATGCCGGATGTAAGGCCGCCGCCGCCGCACGGCACCAGGATCTCGGCTGAATCGATACCCAGTTCCGCGCCCTGTTCAGCAATCTCGAGCCCCACCGTCCCCTGCCCGGCAATGACCAGCGGTTCGTCATAGGGCCTGATCAGCGTCAACCCGCGCTCGCGCGAAATGCGGTCCCCAATGGCATCGCGATCCTCATTCGCGCGGTCATAAAGCACCACCTCCGCGCCATAAGCACGGGTATTGTCAATTTTGATCTTCGGTGCATCCATCGGCATGATGATGACGGCGGGAACACCGTGGAGGCTCGCGGCAAGCGCCACGCCCTGCGCATGGTTACCGGAGGAAAAGGCGATGACGCCTTTGGCGCGGACCTCCGCAGGCAGGCCTGAGACGGCCGACCAGCCGCCACGAAACTTGAAGGAACCCGTTCTTTGCAGGCATTCAGCTTTTACGAAGAGCTTTCGCCCGGCAATCTCGTTCAGAAAAGGTGATGAGAGAAGCGGCGTGCGAACCGCTTGAGTGCCGATGCGCTCCCGCGCGGCTTCTATCATCGAAATATCAGTCATGTCCTGCCCCTATAATGCGGATGTGCAGGCACCTTATGAGGTCACACGCATTTACGAAACCGCCCGAAAAGAAAAATCCCCGGACGTGGCCGGGGATTCTGGTCGTGTGATCAATGATTGTGCCGGGGCATCTTCTCGGCAATGCGGCGGAAATCCGCAGCGCCTTCCAGAACCGCGCCGTCCGAAAGCTGCGTTACCGACTGACGATAAATGCGCTGCCAGGGCGTCGCATCCGCGGGAACAGCGGGAATGCCGTCTGCCTTGCGGGCTGCAAGCTCCTCATCCGGCACCAGCGCGTTACACTCGCCCTTGTTGAAGTCGATGCGGATCACATCGCCCGTGCGAAGCCAGGCCAGGCCACCGCCGGCCGCACTTTCGGGCGAGGCGTTGAGAATGGACGGGCTGTCCGCCGTTCCCGATTGCCGGCCGTCACCGATCGTCGGCAGGCTGGTGATTCCTTTTTTCAAAAGCGCATCCGGCGGCTGCATGTTGACCACCTCGGCCGAACCCGGCCAGCCAAGCGGCCCCGCACCACGAATGACGAGAATGGTACGCTCATCAATATTGAGGGACGGATCATTGATGCGAGCGTGATAGTCTTCCGAACCGTCAAAAACCACGCATCTGCCCTCGAAAATTCCCTCGTGGCCCGGCTCGTTGAGATAGCGCTGCCGGAACTCCGCCGAGATCACGCTCGTCTTCATGATGGCGAAATCGAACAGATTGCCCTTGAGAACCAGGAAACCTGCCCGTTCCTTCAGCGGATTTTCATAAGGAAGGATCACATCTCGGTCGGTCGATTCCCGACCTTCCAGATTTTCAGCCACTGTTCTACCGGTCACGGTCCGACAGCTTCCATCGAGCTTGCCCGCCTGCAGAAGCTCCCACATGATGGCGGGCGTGCCGCCGGCGCGGTGATATTTCTCACCGAGCCATTTGCCGGCCGGCTGTATGTTGGCCAACAGCGGAATATCGTAACCGTGGACCTGCCAGTCCTCTTCACGGAGTTCAACGCCCGCATGTTTCGCCATCGCCGCGAGATGCGGTTGGGCATTGGTGGAGCCACCAATTGCCGAGTTGACGCGGATCGCGTTCAGGAAGGCTTCGCGCGTCATGATGTCCGAGGGCTTGATATTCTCAACAACCAGTTCGACGGCGCGGCGACCGGTGCGATAGGCCATCTGGCCGCGCTCACGGTAAGCGGCGGGGATTGCGCCGCAGCCGGTAAGCGACATGCCAAGCGCTTCCGCGATGGCGTTCATGGTCGACGCCGTGCCCATGGTGTTGCAATGCCCGACCGATGGCGCGGATTCCAGCGCCGCCTGCAGAAACTCCTCCCGGGTGATTTCGCCAGCGCCATATTTGCGGCGCATGCGCCAGATCACAGTGCCGGAACCGACCAGATCGCCCTCATGATAACCGTCGAGCATCGGCCCGCCGGAGAGCACGATGGCCGGAATATCGACCGTGCTCGCCGCCATCAATGCCGAGGGCGTGGTCTTATCGCAACCCGTCGTTAACACGACACCGTCGAGCGGATAACCGTAAAGCACTTCCACGAGGCTGAGATAGGCAAGATTGCGGTCGAGCGCTGCCGTCGGGCGCTTGCAGTTTTCGAACATCGGATGGGTCGGGAATTCGATAGGAATACCGCCCGCGTCACGGATGCCGTCGCGCACACGCTTCACCAACTCCACATGGACGCGGTTGCAGGGCGTAAGATCGCTGCCGCTCTGGGCGATGCCGATCACCGGCTTGCCGGAACGCAGTTCTTCCGGCGTTACGCCATAATTCATGAAGCGCTCCAGATAGAGCGCCGTCATGTCGAGATGATCAGGGTTGTCGAACCAGTCCTGCGATCGC
Organism: Agrobacterium sp. SORGH_AS_0440; assembly: GCF_031453135.1. NCBI lineage: Bacteria > Pseudomonadati > Pseudomonadota > Alphaproteobacteria > Hyphomicrobiales > Rhizobiaceae > Agrobacterium > Agrobacterium sp. SORGH_AS_0440. The sequence goes on from NZ_JAVIYR010000002.1 coordinate 2,617,864, forward strand.
AGCCGGCGCATGGGTGTCTTCTCGTCGCTCATAAGCCTGCCTCAGCCCTGTTCGCGGTTGTTGAGTTTTTCGAGGTAAAGCAGGATGCCGCTGTGATCGATATCGGCACCGCCGTCACCAACGAAGTCGTCGAATTCCCGCGTCACCTGCTGCGTAAGCGGCAGGGTAAGCGACAGGTCCTTCGCGGTTGCCAACACGCCATTCAGATCCTTGAGCTGGAATTTGGATGGACCACCCGGCACGAAATTGCGCTTCACCATGCGTTCGCCATGCAATTCCAGTATCCGGCTTTCGGCAAAGCCGCCACGTATGGCATTGCGGAAACCTTCGCGAGAGGCTCCTCCCGCTTCCACCAGCATCATCGCTTCGGCAACCGCGCCGATCGTAATGGCGACGATCTGCTGGTTGGCGAGCTTGCAGAGCTGGCCGGCACCCGAGGGACCCACATAGGTGAGCCGGCCCATCGGTGCAAAGACATCAGCAAGATCCGCGATCAGCGCCTCGTCTCCACCGGCCATGATGGCGAGCGTACCGGCCGTCGCGCCCGGCACACCGCCCGAAACCGGTGCATCGACGTGATGGATGCCAAGCGCCTGAAGCCGGGAGGAGTGTTCACGCGCGATCGGCGGCGCGATCGAGCTGCTGTCGATGACGACAGCCCCCTTTTTCAGCGCTTCGGCCACACCGGCCTCGAACAGCACCTCGCCCACGGCCTTGCCGTCACTCAGCATGGTGATGACAATATCGGCGCCCTTGGCTGCATCTGCCGGCGATGCCGCGACGACCGCGCCATCGGCAACAAGAGCCTCGGCCTTATCGACACTGCGGTTCCAGACCGTGACCGAAAAGCCCGCACCCAGCAGGCGCCGGGCCATCGGCCCTCCCATCAGGCCGGTGCCGATAAAGGCGACCGAGCGCTTCTTCTCCTCCCCGCCGCCACTCATTTCAGTGAACCTCCCAGTTCGTCCTCAATATGAACCTGAATAATCTCTTCGAAGGAGCTTTCGGCCGTAAAGCCGAGTTCGCGGGCACGCTTGGCTTCGAAACCGGGCGCCCAGCCTTCGCACATGCGCATGATCATCTCGTTCGGCTCGCGACGGATGAGGGCGACGGCCTTTTCCCCCGCCACCTTGCGCAGTGCCTCAATCTGTTCGCCGACGGTGGCGCTGAGGCCCGGCATCGACAGGTTGCGGCGCGGGCCGACCTTTTCGACGTCGATCGTGGCGCCATGAATAAGGAAACCGACGGCGGAACGTGGCGAGGCGTGCCAGTGGCGAATGCTTTCCGGCACCGGCAGAACCGCCTCCTGGCCAACGAGCGGCTCGCGCAGGATATTGGAGAAGAAGCCGGAGGCAGCCGCATTCGGCTTGCCGGGACGAATGCAGATGGTGGGAAGGCGAATGCCGATGCCGTCAAAGAAACCGCGGCGGCTGTAGTCGGACAGGAGCAATTCGCAGATAGCCTTCTGCGTACCGTAGCTGGTCAGCGGCGTGGTGTGGAATTCGTCCGGGATCGGATAGGGAAGCGGCGCACCGAAGACGGCGATCGAGGAGGTGAAGACCACGCGCGGCTTGTAGCCATCCTTGCCGTTGGCAAGGCGGATGGCATCGAAGAGATAACGCGTGCCGTCGAGATTGATGCGGTAGCCCTTGTCGAAATCGAGTTCGGCTTCGCCGGAGACGATAGCGGCAAGGTGGAAGATGACATCCGGACGGGTTTCGACCAGCTTTTCGGCTTCGCCAGTTGCGGAAAGATCGGCCGCGCGCGCATCGACGGCACCGGAAAAACCGGCAGGCGCTTCGGGCTGGAACACGTCGATAAGCGTGAATTTCTCCACCGCCTTGCCACCCAGTGACCCGTCCTTGACGAGACGCTGCGTCAGCTTGCGGCCCACCATGCCAGCGGCGCCAATAATTGCGATATGCATGTCTTCCTCCTCTTTGTCCCGGTCGTTCTCCCGAGACCGAAAAAACATCATCAGCCAACCGACCGATAAATTAGCTTGTAAGGTTGTCTGATAACCTTATATGATCGAGTTGAAAATAGTATTTTTTCACAAACCGGCAAAAGCAAGGGCGAAGAAGCTTTGCCCGGACATTTCAGGGCGGATTGAGCGGAGAGGGTGGAATGACGATCGTCAGCGAACACGATATCGGGGAATTGCGATTCTCGCTGAAGAACAGGTTGGGCGAGGCTTTGGTGCTCACGTCGCCGGAGGACATGCTGCGTTATTGCCGGGACTGGCATGGCGACGTCACCAGTTCGGCTGTAGCCGTGATCCGTCCCCGGTCGACGGAGGAAGTATCTGATACGGTGCGCGCCTGCGCCGAACTCGGACTCGCCATCATCCCTCAGGGCGGCAATACCGGTCTTGTACTCGGCGGCATTCCTGACGCGCCTAAACGCCAGGTCGTTCTGAGCCTCGAGCGCATGAACGCCATCCGCACCATAGACAGCGATGATTTTTCCGCCGTCGTGGAAGCGGGCTGCATTCTCTCGGAATTCAAGGACGCGGTGCAGGACAAGGGTATGTTCTTCCCGCTATCACTTGGGGCCCAGGGTAGCTGCCGTATAGGCGGTAATGTCTCCACAAATGCCGGCGGCATCAATGTGCTGCGGTACGGGATGACGCGCGAACTGGTCCTGGGTCTCGAAGTGGTGCTACCGGATGGCACTATCTGGAATGGGCTGTCGACGCTGCGCAAGGATAATCGCGGCATCGACCTGAAGCAGCTTTTCATCGGTGCGGAAGGAACGCTCGGCATTATCACCGCCGTTGCCGTCAAGCTTTACCCCAATCCGGAACACGTCGAAACGGCGCTGCTCGGCCTCAATTCGCTTGACGATGCCATCAAGCTTTACCGTCGCGCCCGTCGCGAATGCTGCGACCTGATGTCTGCCTTCGAATTTATGCCGCCGGTCGCCTTCACGCTGGCGATCGAGGCAATCCCCGACCTTAAAATGCCGATCGCCGGTGACTACCCGGCCTATGTGCTGATGGAAATTTCAGGCTCCGGCCTGGTCGACACCGCAGACCTGATGGGCCGCTTCCTCGAAGGCGTCATGGAAGACGGGCTGGTGCTGGATGGCGTCATCGCATCGTCCCGGGCGCAGGCGCAATCGCTTTGGTTATTCCGCGAAGGCATGAACGAAGGCCAGGCGCTGCGCGGCAGCCATATGCGCACCGATATTTCCGTACCGCTGTCAAAACTCGCGGCTTTCGTGGCCGAAGCTGAAGCGGAACTGGCGGAAAAACTGCCGGAGTGCCTCGCTGTTTCCTACGGCCATGTGGGAGACGGAAACGTTCACCTCAACGTACTGCCGCCGAACGGCTCGACGCCGGAAGAGCGCGAAGCATTCATCTACAAGTCCAAAACGCTCGTCAATGACGTCCTCGACCGTTACGTCGGCAGCATCAGCGCCGAGCACGGCATCGGCCGGTTGAAACGCTCGGATTTCGAAAGCCGGCTATCTGACGTGCAGCGGCGGATGATCACTGGCCTGAAAAACACCTTCGACCCTGATTTGCGGATGAATCCCGGTTGCCAGATAACCCTGCAACCGGATAGCTAATCAAGGTACGGCAGAGGCGGCTGAAAACGCCGCCTTAAAAAACCCCGCTGACGGCGAAGGAGGAAGTCGTCTGCAGCGGGAAAAACGAACCAATCGTTTCTGTGGAACGGGAGCAACCATGACGCTGGAGTTCAATCAGATACATCGCAACGATCATCTCCCCGGCCGCATCGCCGCAGAGATCGCACGCGAGATCAACGATTCGAAACTCGGGCCGGGCGACAGGCTGCCGACTGAACATGTGCTGGCAAAAACCTTCGGGGTGAGCCGCTCTGTCATCCGCGAGGCGATAGCACAATTGCGCAATGAAGGTTTCGTTGAAACCCGGCAGGGCGTGGGCGCATTCGTCACCGATCCCCGGCAGAGACTGTCCATCCGTATCGAGCGCTCCCGGCTGAACGATCCGGAGAACTTCCGCGATCTTTTCCAGCTTCGCATGCCGCTGGAAATAGAAGCAGCAGGGCTGGCGGCATTGCATCGTAGCCCGCAGCAGTTGGCGCGACTGGCCGCGGCACTGGAAAAGATGAAAACCGCCGACGACTGGTCGACGGAAGGCGTTGCCGCCGATCTGGACTTCCACCGTATTCTGGCTGAGGCCACACAAAACGAATATTTCCTGATGTTCCTCGGCTTCATTGCGGAGCGCATCAGTTCCGCCATCAACATCGCTTTCTCCCGGGCGGTTTTTGGGGAAATTCTCGAGGTAACGATTGCCGAACATGTGGCAATTTACGAGGCCGTGGAAAAAGCTGATGCGCCCGCGGCCAAGAACGCGATGCGCAAGCATCTGATCGGTGCGGCAAGCCGCGTCAATCTGGAGCTGGATATATTTTGACTGGAAAAAAGGCACTGGCAGTCAAGCTATAGGACAGGTTTCCGCGCTTCATGAGCGATACATGATAAATTTGTCCGCGAGACCGCTAGACTCGCTCGAAAAGTCATACTAAGAAGAATAAGATTAGGTTGTCAGACATCCAGACAATAAGACCGCAGGAGGCGGCCTGTCGGAAGTCTGAAAGGGGAGGATATACATGGCCGGCGTAAGGTCGATCGACGCTACCGCAATTTTGCCTGAGGATTATGAAAACGCTTTGCTCGTCGGCCGCGTCTGGTCGAAAAGCGAAGGCGGCCCCTGCCCCGTCCTCCTCAAGGATGGCGTGCTTTATGACCTCACATCTGTTTCTCCGACCATGTCAGAGCTTCTGGAGAAGACCGACCTGGTGGAGCAGCTCAAGGACACCGGTGCTTTCGTCGCCTTAGGCGCACTGGACGCATTTCTGGACGGCTCAGCCGGCGAACTTCTCGCTCCCAACGATATTCAGGCCGTCAAGGCTGCGGGTGTCACCTTCGCCGACAGCATGCTGGAACGCGTAATCGAAGAGCAGGCCAAAGGCGATCCGCTGCGTGCGCAGGAAATTCGCGGACGGCTGGCGCCTGTTCTCGGCGACAATCTCAAGGGACTTGAGGCCGGCTCCGAAAAAGCTGCCGAAGTGAAGAAACTGCTCCAGGAAATGGGCCTCTGGTCGCAATATCTGGAAGTGGGCATCGGCCCGGATGCGGAAATCTTCTCCAAGGCGCAGGCCATGGCCTCCGTCGGCTGCGGTGCCCTGATCGGCGTCCATCCCAAATCGCAGTGGAACAACCCTGAGCCGGAAGTGGTGTTGGCCATCACCTCTGACGGTCGCATTGTCGGCGCGACGCTCGGCAACGACGTCAACCTGCGCGATTTCGAAGGTCGCTCCGCCCTGCTGCTCAGCAAGGCGAAGGACAACAATGCCTCCTGCGCAATCGGCCCGTTCATCCGCCTGTTCGATGGCAACTTCAGCATTGAAGATGTGAAGAAGGCGCAGATTTCTCTTCTGGTCGAAGGAGAGGATGGTTTCACCATGACGGGCGTCAGCCCCATGGAGGCGATCAGCCGCACGCCGGAAAACCTCGCTTCGCAGCTCTTGAACCGTAACCACCAATATCCTGACGGCGCAGTCTTTTTCCTTGGCACGATGTTCGCGCCGGTAAAGGACCGCCATGGCCCAGGTCTCGGCTTCACCCATTCAAAGGGTGACCGTGTCGAAATCTCCACGCCCAAGCTCGGTAAGCTGATCAACTGGGTCACGACGACTGACGAATGCCCGGAATGGACGTTCGGCACCGCGGCACTGATGCGCAACCTGGCGAAACGAGGGCTGCTCTAGATATTTCTTCGGGAGGGGAAAATGCAAAAGACCATCAATCTCTTTTACCGGATTCTCGAAATCATTCTCGTCGCGCTGCTTGCCGGCATGTCGATCATGGTCTTCGTCAACGTCGTCATGCGTTACACGATGAATTCCGGCATCAATGTCTCGGAAGAGCTGTCACGCTATTTCTTCGTGTGGCTGACCTTCCTCGGCGCGGTACTGACCTTCCGCGAGAACAGCCATATGGGCATTGAAACGCTCGTGATGTTTCTGTCGCGCCGCGCCCGCATCGTCTGCATGATCATCTCGAACATCATCATCCTGGCCTGTTCCGCCATCTTCTTCTGGGGCACCTGGAAACAGTCTGGCATCAACGCCAGCATGCACGCGCCGGTTACCAAGCTCTCCATGATCTGGGTCTACGGCATCGGCATGTTCACCGGCGGCCTGATGTTCGTCATCGCGCTGGAACGCCTGTACCGTCTTCTGACGGGCCGCGTGACGGAAGACGAAATCGCCCAGTTTGCGGGCGAGAACCTGACGATCGAACAGCTTTCGGAGCGCTGATACCATGACACTTTTCGTTTTTGTCGGCTCTCTTCTGGGAGCCATGGCCATTGGCGTTCCCGTCGCTTTCTCGCTGATGTTCTGTGGCGTCGTGCTCATGTGGTACATGGGCATGTTCAACACCGCGATCATCGCGCAGAACATGATCTCGGGCGCAGACACCTTCACCCTGCTTGCCATTCCCTTCTTCATCCTCGCTGGCGAACTCATGAATTCCGGCGGCCTCTCCCGCCGCATCATCGACTTTGCGATCGCGCTGGTCGGCCATATCAGGGGCGGCCTCGGCATCGTGGCCATCGTCGCTGCCATCATCATGGCCAGCATCTCCGGTTCGGCCGCAGCCGATACCGCAGCCCTCGCCGCAATCCTCATCCCGATGATGGCGAAGGCCGGTTACAATATTCCGCGCTCCGGCGGCCTGATCGCAGCCGGCGGTATCATCGCCCCGGTCATTCCGCCGTCCATGGCGTTCATCGTCTTCGGTGTCGCCGCTAACGTTTCGATCACCCAGCTTTTCCTTGCCGGTATCGTACCCGGTATTCTGATGGGCATCTCACTGATCGTCGCTTGGCTGATCGTGGTGCGCAAGGATAACGTCAAGCCGCTGCCGAAAACCACGGCCAAGGAACGCGTTACAGCCACGGCTCGCGCCGGCTGGGCGCTCGGCATGCCCGTCATTATCCTCGGCGGTATCAAGGCCGGCATCATGACGCCGACGGAAGCCGCCGTCGTGGCTGCCGCCTATGCGCTTTTCGTCGGCATGGTGATCTACCGCGAACTGAAGCCGGCGGACCTGTTCCACGTGCTCCTGCGCGCCGCCAAGAGCACCTCGATCATCATGTTCCTGGTCTGCGCGGCCCTCGTCTCCGCATGGCTCATTACGGCGGCGAACATTCCAAACGAAGTTGCCGGCTACATCGAGCCGCTGATCGACCGTCCGATGCTGCTGATGGCTGTCATCATGGTGCTGGTCTTCGTCGTCGGCACCGCGCTTGACCTGACGCCGACCATTCTGATCCTGACGCCAGTTCTGATGCCCATCATCAAGCAGGCGGGCATCGACCCGGTCTATTTCGGTGTTCTCTTCATCATCAATAACGCCATCGGCCTGATTACCCCGCCGGTTGGCGTGGTGCTGAACGTCGTCAGCGGCGTCGGCCGCATCCCGCTCGGCAAGGTCACGATCGGTGTCTGGCCCTTCCTCGTCGCCGAAACCATCGTGCTGGCGCTGCTGGTGATTTTCCCGGACATCGTCCTCGTGCCTCTGCAGTACCTACGTTAAGTGAAACTTTTTCTCGACCACAATCCAAGGGAGGATATTATGAGAAAGCTTCTTCTGACCACCACGGCAATCGCCTTCGCAGTTGGCGCGGCAGCGCCGGCAATGGCCGAATTCAACAGCCGCAACATCCGCGTTTCGAACGGTATCAACCAGGATCATCCCGTCGGCAACGGCATCAAGGCCATGCAGGCCTGCCTCGACGACAAGTCCGGCGGCAAGCTGAAACTGACGGCATTCTGGGGTGGCGCTCTCGGCGGTGACCTTCAGGCGACACAGGCCCTGCGCTCCGGCGTTCAGGAAGCGGTCGTCACATCGTCCTCGCCGCTCGTCGGTCTCATCCCGTCGCTTGGCGTCTTCGACCTGCCATTCCTCTTCGCCAATGCCAAGGAAGCCGATACCGTCATGGACGGCGCCTTCGGCGACATGATGAACAAGAAGCTGGAAGAACAGGGTCTCGTAAACCTCGCTTACTGGGAAAACGGCTTCCGCAACCTGTCGAACTCCAAGCATGCCGTCAACAAGTGGGAAGATTTCTCGGGCCTCAAGGTCCGCGTGATGCAGAACAACATCTTCCTCGACACCTTCCAGAACCTCGGTGCAAACGCTACGCCGATGGCTTTCGGCGAAGTCTTCTCGGCGCTTGAGACCAACGCGATCGATGCCCAGGAGAACCCCTATGTGACGATCGACACCTCGAAGTTCTACGAAGTGCAGAAGTACATCACGGAGACGAACCACGCCTACACGCCGTTCCTCTTCCTCTTCTCCAAGCCGATCTTCGACAGCTACACGCCGGAAGAACAGGCAGCCCTGCGCGAATGCGCAGTCGTGGGTCGCGACGAAGAGCGCAAGGTCATCCGCGAACTGAACCAGAAGTCGCTGGAAAAGATCAAGGCTGCCGGCCTCGAGGTGAACTCGCTGTCTGCCGAAGAGCAGGCGCGTATCCGCGAAAAGTCGATGGTCGTTTACGAAAAGCACAAGGCTGAAATCGGCGCCGACGTCGTTGACGCCGTTCTGGCTGACCTCAAGAAGATCCGCGGCCAGTAAACCTTACAGCCTACGATGAAAAACACCCGGAGGTTCGCCTCCGGGTGTTTTTGTTTGTGAGGACAGTCAATAGAAAAAGGCTGCCGAAGCAGCCTCTCAGTTCACGCCGTGCGGTTTTGCCGGTTGGCGATGAGGTCCTCGACGACAGCAGGATCAGCGAGCGTCGACGTATCTCCCAGCGCACCAAAATCATCCTCGGCGATCTTGCGCAGGATGCGCCGCATGATCTTGCCGGAACGGGTCTTCGGCAGGCCGGGCGCGAACTGGATCTTATCGGGTGTCGCAACCGGTCCGATCTCGTTGCGCACGTGTTTTACCAGCTCTTCGCGCAGCGCATAGTCGCCGTTCTGCCCCGCCATCAGCGTGACATAACAATAGATGCCCTGCCCCTTGATCGGATGCGGATAACCCACCACGGCCGCTTCCGAAACCTGATGATGCGACACCAGCGCCGATTCCACCTCGGCCGTGCCGAGACGATGACCGGAAACGTTCAGCACGTCATCGACGCGGCCGGTGATCCAGTAATAACCATCCTCATCGCGCCGGCAGCCATCACCGGTGAAATACTTGCCCTTGTAGGTGGAGAAGTAGGTGTCGATGAAGCGCTGATGATCGCCATAGACGGAGCGCGACTGGCCCGGCCAGCTGTCGATGATGCAGAGATTGCCGTCCGCCGGCCCTTCCAGCACATTGCCTTCGGCATCGACAAGCTGCGGCTGCACACCGAAGAACGGCCTTGTCGCCGAGCCGGGTTTCAGATCGGTCGCACCCGGCAGCGGCGAGATGAGAATGCCGCCGGTTTCCGTCTGCCACCATGTATCGACGATCGGACTCTTGTCCTCACCGACAACATGGTAATACCACTCCCATGCTTCCGGGTTGATCGGCTCGCCCACGGTGCCGAGAAGACGGATGCTGGAGCGCGACGAGCGCTGGACGAACTGGTCACCCGCACCCATCAGCGATCTGAGCGCTGTCGGCGCCGTATAGAAAATATTGACCTTGTGCTTGTCGATGACTTCCCAGAAACGGCCCTGATCCGGAAAATTGGGAACACCTTCGAACATCAGCGTCGTCGCGCAATTGGCCAGCGGTCCATAGACTATATAAGAGTGTCCCGTGACCCAGCCGACATCGGCCGTACACCAGTAGACCTCGCCATCCTTGTAATCGAAGACATATTCATGCGTCATCGACGTATAGACGAGGTAGCCGCCCGTGGTGTGCAGCACGCCCTTTGGCTTGCCGGTAGAGCCCGACGTATAGAGGATGAACAGCGGATCTTCCGCGCGCATCTTCACAGGCGGGCAATCCGGTTTCACCGTGGCGATTTCCTGGTGGTACCAGATGTCGCGGCCCGGCGCCCAGCCGGTCTTGCCGCCGGTTCGGCGAACGACCAGAACCTTGTTGACAATGACATATTGCTTGGCGGCGATATCGATCGCCTTGTCGGTATTTTCTTTCAGCGGTATCGGCTTGCCGCCGCGCACACCTTCATCGCAGGTAATGACGAAGGTCGACTGGCAGTCAACGATGCGGCCCGCCAGCGCTTCCGGCGAGAAGCCGCCGAAGACGACCGAATGGATCGCCCCGATGCGCGCGCAGGCGAGCATTGCATAGGCTGCCTCCGGTATCATCGGCATATAGATGGTGACGCGGTCGCCCTTCTTGACGCCGTGCTTCTTCAGCACATTCGCCAGACGGCAGACGTAATCATAAAGCTGGTTATAGGTGATCTTCTTGTCGATATAGGGGTTATCGCCTTCCCAGATGATCGCGGTGCGCTCGCCATGCGTCTTCAGATGCCGGTCGATACAGTTATAAGAGACGTTGGTGAGTCCGTCTTCAAACCACTTGATCGGCACCCTGCCCTTGAAGGACGTATTCTTGACCTTGGTGTAAGGCTTGAACCAGTCGATCCGACGGCCATGCTTGTCCCAGAATTTTTCTGGATCCTCGACGCTCTCCTGGTACCATTTCTGGTAACGCTCATTGTCGATGAGCGTGCGGGCTTTCGCCGACTTGAGCACCGGGTAGATTTTGGCTGACATGAACTCCTCCTGGAACCGGGTATGGCTTCTGACGCGGCCCGAGACTCCCACCTCAGGCATGTGTTGAATTCATAGCAGGTCAATTGCGCACGGCAATTAGACAAAGGTCATTTGTTTCGCAAAGAATTGCAATTATGATGCAATCCGGTTATAGAGCGGCAATATCCCGGAAATCAGTGGTTGATACCACGCCCGCGACACCGGCGCGGACGGACAGAAGGACTGTATCTATGGCTCAACAATTGCTCATGCCAAAGGCAACGGCTGTATGGCTGGTTGACAACACCGCGCTGTCGTTCGATCAGATCGCCACGTTCTGCAAACTGCACCCGCTTGAAGTCAAGGCAATTGCCGACGGTGAAGCCGCGCAGGGCATCAAGGGCCTCGACCCTATCGCCACCGGACAGCTTTCCCGCGACGAGATTGCCCGCGCTGAAGCCAATCCGAACCATAAGCTGAAGCTTTCCGAGCCAAAGGTGCGCGTGCCCGAATCCAAGCGTCGCGGGCCGCGTTACACGCCGGTTTCCAAGCGTCAGGACCGTCCGAACGCCATTCTCTGGCTCGTTCGCAACCACCCGGAACTGAAGGATGCGCAGATTTCGCGTCTCGTCGGCACCACGAAGTCAACCATTGAGCAAATCCGCGACCGCACGCACTGGAACTCGGCAAACCTGACGCCGATGGACCCGGTCACACTCGGCCTCTGCAGCCAGATCGATCTTGACCTCGAAGTTGAACGCGCCTCGCGTGGCCGTCCGCTGCCGTCCGCCGAAGAGCTGGACAATACACTGCAGCCGGCGACGGCAACGGAAGGTCTGGATTACAACTTCCAGCGCGAAGAAGACGAACAGATCGACGCCGATGCAGTCTTCAAGAAGCTCTCCTCGCTGAAATCCACGCAGAAGGATGAAGACGAGGACGATCAGTACTGATCGACGTTTTCGAATGCTCGAAACCCGGCCTGAGTGCCGGGTTTTTTGTTTATAGCCTTATCGCGTGCCGAAGATCGCCGAGCCCACACGAACACTGGTCGCGCCGAATTCGATGGCCGTTTCGAAATCACCGGACATGCCCATGGAGAGTTTTTCCAGGCCACATTGCTTGGCAAGCTTCGCCAGCAACGCAAAATGCGGACCGGGATTTTCATCTGCCGGCGGAATGCACATCAGCCCCTCGACAGCCAATTTCAACTCATCCCGGCAAAATGCCACGAAAGCGATGGTCTCACGCGGATCGATGCCCGCCTTTTGCGGCTCGAGCCCGGTATTGACCTGCACATAAAAACGAAGGCTGCGGCCCTGTTTGCCGCATTCCTCGGCAAGCGCGCGGGCGATCTTTTCGCGGTCGACGCTTTCGACGACATCAAACAATGCCACGGCGTCCGCAGCCTTGTTGGACTGCAACGGGCCGATCAGATGCAGTTCTATGCCATCAGTCTTCTCTTTCAGCGCCGGCCACTTGCCCTGCGCTTCCTGCACGCGGTTCTCCCCGAATACGCGCTGGCCGGCATCGATGACGGGCTGGATCGCTTCCGCTTCGAAGGTCTTCGATACCGCGACGAGGGCAACATCTGCCGCCTTGCGGCCGGATTTTTCCGCCACATCCGCAATGCGCTGCCTGACATCCTGAAGTCGTGCTTCGATTTCCATCACAAGACCTTTTTTAACCGTTCGAACCGCTAACTAGACGCCGATCGCCTTGATGCCAAGCGGCTTTAGCACCATTTGAGGCACGCTGGCCAAGATTGAACGTCCGAACGCCCCGCCAAACTTGACGCCCCGGTCGTTTCATGGTGAAGGTCAGCGCACATTTTTCCCCTCGATACCCGGAATTTTAGACAATGGCCATCGAACGTTACAATCCTCGCGACGCCGAGCCGCGCTGGCAGCAAAAATGGAACGAAGACAAGGTCTTCGTGACAGACAACAGCGATCCGCGTGAGAAATATTACGTTCTGGAGATGTTTCCCTATCCGTCGGGTCGCATCCACATGGGCCATGTCCGCAACTATGCCATGGGCGACGTCGTCGCCCGCTACAAGCGCGCCCGCGGTTTCAACGTCCTGCACCCGATGGGTTGGGACGCCTTCGGCATGCCGGCCGAAAATGCGGCCATGCAGAACAAGGTTCATCCCAAGGACTGGACCTACCAGAACATCGCCACCATGCGCGGTCAGCTGAAATCCATGGGCCTGTCCCTGGACTGGACACGCGAATTCGCGACCTGCGACGTGGAATATTATCATCGCCAGCAGGCGCTGTTCGTCGACTTCATGGAAAAGGGTCTGGTCTACCGCAAGCAGTCGAAGGTCAATTGGGACCCGGTCGACCATACCGTTCTGGCCAACGAGCAAGTCATCGACGGCCGCGGCTGGCGCTCCGGTGCGCTGGTCGAACAGCGCGAGCTGACGCAATGGTTCTTCCGCATCACCGATTTCAGCCAGGACCTGCTGGACGAGTTGGACACGCTGGATCAGTGGCCGGAAAAAGTGCGCCTGATGCAGAAGAACTGGATCGGCCGTTCCGAAGGCCTGTCACTGCGCTGGCAGACCGTTGCTGACACGGCGCCGGAAGGCTTTTCTGACATCACCGTCTATACCACACGCCCCGACACGCTGTTCGGCGCCTCCTTCCTGGCCATTGCCGCCGACCACCCGCTGGCGAAAGAACTGTCGGAAAAAAATCCTGCGATCGCCGAATTCTGCGATGAATGCCGCCGCCATGGCACCTCTCTGGCCGCGCTGGAAACGGCTGAAAAGAAAGGCATCGATACCGGCGTCAAGGTCGTCCATCCGCTGGATCCGACCTGGGAACTGCCGGTCTACGTCGCCAATTTCGTGTTGATGGATTACGGTACGGGCGCGATCTTCGGTTGCCCCTCCGGCGACCAGCGCGACCTGGACTTCGCCCGCAAATACGGCCTGCCGGTCGTGGCGGTCGTCGCCCCTGAGGGCCCGGATGCGGAAAGCTTCACGGTCGATGACACCGCCTACACCGACGACGGCGTGATGATCAATTCCGGCTTCCTGAATGGCATGAAAACGACGGATGCCTTCGAGGCAGTCGTGCAGAAGCTGTCGGCGCAGACGCTGGGCAACGCGCCTCAGGCCGAGCGCAAGGTCAATTTCCGTCTGCGCGACTGGGGCATTTCCCGTCAGCGTTACTGGGGCTGCCCGATCCCGGTCATTCATTGCGAAGTCTGCGGCGTCGTGCCGGTCCCGAAAAAGGACCTGCCCGTCAAGCTGCCCGACGATGTGACCTTCGACGTGCCCGGCAACCCGCTGGACCGGCATCCGACCTGGCGTCACGTCGCCTGCCCGCAATGCGGCCATGACGCGCGTCGTGAAACCGACACGATGGACACCTTCGTCGATTCCAGCTGGTATTACACGCGCTTCACGGCACCCTGGGAAGATGCACCGACCGATCCGAAGGTCGCCAATCATTGGCTGCCTGTGGATCAGTATATCGGCGGCATCGAGCACGCGATCCTGCACCTGCTCTATTCGCGCTTCTTCACCCGTGCGATGCGCGAAACAGGTCATGTCGATGTCAAGGAACCCTTCAAGGGCCTGTTCACCCAGGGCATGGTGGTTCATGAGACCTACAGCCGTGGTGAAGGCACTGCACGCGAATGGGTGCCACCTGCAGATCTGCGGATTGAGGAAACCGACGGCACACGCCGCGCCTTCCTGCTGTCATCCGGCGAAGAGGTGAAGATCGGCTCGATCGAGAAGATGTCGAAGTCGAAAAAGAACGTGGTCGATCCCGATGATATCATCGCATCGTACGGCGCCGATACCGCACGCTTTTTCGTCCTGTCGGACTCGCCGCCGGATCGTGATGTGATTTGGTCCGAATCGGGCGTCGAGGGCGCGAACCGCTTCGTACAACGCGTCTGGCGCATCATCGGTGAAGCTGCCGAGGAACTGAAATCCGTCAGGCCGAAGCCTGCAACCGAGGGTGAAGGGCTGGCGGCCTCCAAGGCGGCCCACAAGACGCTGAAGGCTGTTCAGGAAGATCTGGACAAGCTCGCCTTCAACAAGGCCATTGCCCGCATCTATGAACTGGTCAACGCGCTCGCCGGTCCGCTTGCGGATGTCGCTGCGGGCGGCAAGTCCGACGACGTCAAGGCAGCAGCGCGTGATGCCGTCGAAATCCTGATCCGCATCATCGCCCCCATGACGCCACACCTGGCGGAAGAATGCTGGTCGGCGCTGGGCAATGAAGACCTGGTGGCTGAAACGCCGTGGCCAACCTTCGTGCCGTCGCTGGTCGAAGAAAACGACGTGGTCATGCCCGTGCAGGTCAATGGCAAGAAGCGCGGTGAATTGACAATCGCGCGCGATGCGGATCAAGATGCGGTCCGCGCGGCTGCCCTTGCTCTGGATGCCGTCAAATCTCTTCTTGCCGGCGGCGAGCCCAAGAAAGTCATCGTGGTTCCGCAGAGGATTGTTAACATTGTTGTCTGACGTTTTTTCGAGATGGAGCCGCGTCGCGGCAGCAATTTCCGTCGTGATGATGGCTGGTCTTCTGGCGGGCTGCCAGGTGCGCCCGCTCTATGGCGAGGCTTCCGGGACCAAGGAAAGGCTGGCGGCCGTCAGCGTCTCCGATATCGGCGGCAGAGTTGGACAGGAAGTTCGCAACCAGCTAATCTTCCTTCTGGCTGGCGGCGCTGGGCAGCCGACGACGGCGCAATATAACGTCAAGGTTTCGGTCAGCTCGAGCGCTTCCTCGACAGAGGTGCAGAATTACGACCTAACCACACGGACGAACAACAATTACGACGGGCCGTATCCAGGCCGTGTCATCATGAGCGGCCAATACGTGCTGACGCGCATTTCCGACGGTCAGATCCTGCGCTCCGCACGCCGCAGCGTGACGGCGCAGGTGGATCTACCACAGCAGGAATTCGCCAAGATCCGGGCGACCCGCGACGCCGAAAACCGTGCGGCGCGCGAACTTGCCGAAATCATCCGCACCGACATCGCCGCCACCCTCGGCCGCTGAGAGCGGCGGCCGTGGCGGAGATAAAGTCCCATGAATTTGAGCGCTTCGCCGAGAATCCGGCGGAGCGCTTTCGCGTTTTCGTACTCTACGGGCCGGATCGCGGTCTCGTATCAGAACGCGCAACCCTCATCGCCAAAAAGACGGGGATAGATCCCGACGACGCTTTTGCGTCGCTGAAATTGACTGCGTCCGATCTCCAGGGCGACCCGGGGCGTTTGCTGGACGAGGTGAACGCCATTGGTCTTTTCGGCGGCGAGAAACTTGTCTGGGTCAAGGGCGCGTCAGCTGAAAAGGCGCTGGTGGATGCCCTCCAGATTCTGGCGGAAACGCCGCCGGAAGCGAGCTTTCTCATCATCGAAGCAGGCGACATCAAGAAGGGCACGGGGCTGCGCAAGATCGCGGAACCGGCTCGATCCATCGCAGCCATTCCCTGTTACGCGGACGATGCGCGCGCACTGAACGCGTTGATAGACCAGGAACTTTCGGGCGACAATTTGCGTATCGCGCCTGCCGCGCGGCAACGGCTTATCGAATCGCTGGGGGGCGACCGTATCGCTTCACGAAACGAAATCCGCAAGCTGGCACTTTATTGCCGCGGCGCAGAGGTAATCGAGGAAGACGATGTTCTGGCCATCATCGGTGATGCCAGTACGGTTTCAGCCGATGACGCCGTTGACGCCATCCTGAAGGGTGACAGAAACGCGTTTTTCCATGCCACTCAGAAGATCATTTCTTCCAAGACGCCGATCTTCCTCGTGCTTCAGGGGTGCCTCAAGCAATTCCAGCTGCTCGATCAGATGCGCGCGGAGATGGATGAGAAAAAGCAGCAGGCCGGTCAGGTCATGCAGACCCTCGGACGTCATATCCATTTTCGCCGGAAACCGATCATCGAAAGAGCGCTGCGCACATGGCAGCCAGCGGCGATCGCCCGCGAGATGAACCGACTGCAGGCGGCCATCCTGCAAAGCCGCCAGCGCCAAAGTCTGGAGGAAAGCGTGGCCCTACTGACACTATTATCCACCACGCTGCAATCCGGCCGCGGCGGATAAACAAAAGCCCTCGTGCAGACGAGGGCTTTTCAAATGTTGGTGCGAGACCGTCGCAAATCTGCGGTCAGTCGCCCTTGCCGGGCTCAGCAGAGAAATAAAGCTCCAGCTTGCCTTCGACACCATCCATTTCCTTGGCTTCCGGCATCGGGTCGCGCTTGATGGTGATGTTCGGCCAGATCGCGGCATACTCCGCATTGAGCTTCAGCCACTTGTCGAGACCCGGCTCCGTATCGGGTTTGATGGCCTCGGCAGGACATTCCGGTTCGCACACACCACAGTCGATGCATTCGTCGGGATTGATGGCGAGGAAATTTTCGCCCTCGTAAAAGCAGTCGACAGGGCAGACCTCAACGCAATCGGTATATTTGCAGCGGATGCAATTGTCGGTCACGACATATGTCATGATGAACTCCAGAATATGCAGGCCGGGTCTTTGGGCTTCGGAACACAAGCCGTCGCCCGGAATTCAGACAGGGCAATTTCGCAAGTGACGTAATGCCTTTGCTTGCAGATAGCAAGGATAAACAATTCTGAAAAACGGTGCTGACTTGGAGGTTTATTCTAATCTGTACTGCCGTCGCTGTCGGACAGAAACCTGTCGAGCGCTCTGCGCTCCTTTTTCGTCGGGCGTCCGCTGCCCGGCTGGCGCATTGCCTGCTCAAGGAGTGTCAGCCTGTCGGAAGGCTTCTTCGGCGGCGTCTGATCGTCATAGAGAAGTCTGGCTTCTTCATAGGGGCCGCGCCGCGTCCCGCCCGACTTCACCACCACGACCCTGTCCATCCGCTCGAAGCTTATTTCCAGCCTGTCGCCGGGCTTCACCGCATGACTGGGCTGGCGGACGACGACGCCATTGATCTTTACCTGTCCCGACTGAACGTAGCTCTGGGCGAGCGAACGGGATTTAGCCATGCGGGCAAAGAACAGCCACTTGTCCAGACGCTGACGCGTGCTTTCCAGTGGCTGTTCGCTGTTTCCCATGGGCTTACTTCTTCAGCTGCTCCTTGAGGGCAGCGAGCTTTGCGAAAGGCGAATCCGGGTCCAGCGGCTTTTCCTTGCGCGGTGGCTTGGCCTCGAAACGCTGCTGGCCCTGCGGCTTTCCGCCACGGTCGCTGCGCTCCGGCCTGTCCTTGCGCTCGCCACGATCATGACGATCATTATTGCGGTTGTTGCCGCGATCGGGACGGCCGCCGTCACGCTTGCGCTCGCCCTCGCCGCCACGATTGGCTGCGTCGCGATTTGCCCCGTCGCGATTGTCACGGCGGCCTTCGCCGCGTCGCTCGCCTTGCTCGCGCGCTGTCTGCTCACGACCCTGGCCACGATTGCCGGGACGACGGTTTTCACCACGCTGGTTTTCATTGCGGCCACCCGGACGCCACAGAAGCACGGGCTTCGGCTCGGCGGCCTCACCGCTTTCCGCCGGAGCCGCTTCATTTGCAGCAGCCTCTTCACCGGCGGCTTCCGCGACCGGCGCCTCGGTAACGTCGCCTTCCACAACAGCAACCGCTTCGGAGGCCTGCTCTTCGGAAGCCGGCTCGTCCTGCTCGGTCTCAGCGCTATCCTCTTCGCCCGCCGTCGTTTCCGGGGCTGCCGGCGCGTTGGCGCCCGCCTGGCTGGCGAGGAAGGCCTGCGCCTCTTCCGCCGTCACCTGATCGGCACGGTAACCGAGGCCCTTGAGGATTTCTTCCATGTCATCGAGCGTTGCGCCGAGAATGGAAAGCATCGCGGTCGTCGTCGTGAAACGACGGCCATCATAAGCGCCTTCGGGGCGCGGCTGCTGGCCGGGCTTCCACTGCAGCAGCGGACGGATGAGATCGGCCAAGCGTTCGAGAATGTCGATACGCACCGCGCGCTTTCCGAGGAAACGGAAACCGGCAAGCTTGTAGAACATGCGCTCGAAGCTGGCATCCGTAACGACCGAGGTGCGGCCTGCAGCCAGCACGGGAATAAGGTCGCCATAACCCGGTTTGCCAAGACCATCATTCTTCAAGGCCCAGAGCAGCGTCACAAGTTCTGCCGGAGCGGGCTTCAGGAGCGCAGGCAAAAAGACATGATAGGCGCCGAAACGCACGCCGTAACGCCGCATGGAAGCACGCGCGTCCTGATCCAGCGACTTCACGTCTTCCGCGACGTCACGACGGAACAGCACGCCGAGATTTTCAACCAGCTGGAAAGCGAGACCCTTTGCGAGACCCTGAAGGTCTTCCGCGCGGGAGATATCATCCAGCGGCTTCAGCACGGTTGCGATCTGGTGGTTGACGAAACGCTCGATCCGCGCGAGCGCGTGATCACGGGCATTACCGCTCAACTGCTCGTCGGCCAGCAGGATCACCCGCGGCTTCATGATATTGTCGCCGGCCGAAAGACGGGCAACCGGCTCGCCCAGCCAGCGAACCAGACCATCGGAGCTCAAAGCGAGATCGCCATTTCCACTAGCGTGCAGACGCGCGGCACGCGCCTCGTATTCGAGCGCGAGCGCCTTCTGCGCCGCAGCCTGCACGGCCTTCTGATCCGGCCCTTCCATTCCCGGCACCGGCGTGAACCGGAACCCGGCCAATTGGCCGACGTGATGACCTTCTACGAAGACATCACCATTTACACTGATTTCAGCTTCAAGCATCGCATTCTCTCTCAGGCGCCTCATGAGCACAGATGTCCTGCGATCAACAAAGCGTTTCGTCAACCTTTCATGTAGCGCATCGGACAATCGATCCTCGATTTCCCGAGTCTTTTCTTGCCAGTGTGTCGGATCGGCAAGCCATCCTGGGCGGTTCGATACATAAGTCCATGTTCTGATCTGCGCAATCCTCGCAGACAAGGTATCGATCTCTCCATCCGTGCGGTCGGCGCGACGCACCTGTTCGGCCATGAAATCCTCGTTCACCGTACCGCGCTTGACGAGGTCGAAATAGAGCGTGGAGATCAGATCCGCATGCTGCGCCGGCGCGATACGGCGATAGTCCGGAAGCGCGCAGGCCTCCCAGAGCTTTTCCACCCGTGCATCGGTCGTCGTCACGTCGATAATTTCGGGATAACGGGACAGATACTCCAGCGCCTGCTGGTCGATGGCCGGCAGGGCGCGCGAAAGCCCCTGGATCGCCGGCGCAGCGTCAAGGCTCGCACGCAGATTGGCGATAGAGGAAAAATCGAAGTTTTTCGTCCGCCACTGCAACACCTTCACCGCATCGAACTGATGCGTCTCGATCCGCTCCACCAGTTCGTCATCGAACGGGTCGACACGGCCTGTCACCCCGAAGGTGCCGTCACGAAGATGGCGGCCGGCGCGGCCGGCGATCTGGCCGATTTCGCCCGGATTGAGATTGCGGAATTGATAACCGTCGAATTTTCGGTCCTGCGCGAAAGCGACGTGATCGACATCAAGGTTAAGGCCCATGCCGATAGCGTCCGTCGCGACCAGATATTCGACATCGCCGGACTGATAGAGACCCACCTGCGCATTGCGCGTGCGGGGCGAAAGCGCGCCTAGCACAACGGCCGCGCCGCCCCGCTGGCGGCGCACCAGTTCGGCAATGGCATAGACCTCATCGGCGGAAAAAGCGACAATCGCCGTGCGCTGCGGCAGGCGGGTTATCTTCTTCTGGCCGGCATAAAAAAGCTGCGACAGACGCGGTCGCTCCACCACGGTAATTCCCGGCAGCAGCTTTTCGAGGATCGGGCGCATCGTGCCCGCCCCCAGCAGCAGCGTTTCCTCCCGACCGCGCAGATGCAGAACCCGGTCGGTAAAGATATGCCCGCGTTCGAGATCGCCTGCCAGCTGCACCTCATCGATTGCAACGAAGGCGGCCGTCGTTTCGCGCGGCATGGCTTCCACTGTGCAAACGGAATACTTGGCTTTTGGGGGTGAGATTTTTTCTTCGCCGGTTATCAGCGCCACATTGGGCGCCCCCACCTTTTCGACCAGACGGGTATAGACCTCGCGCGCCAAAAGGCGCAGCGGCAGGCCGATGACACCGCTGCCATGCGCCACCATACGCTCAATCGCGTAATGGGTCTTGCCGGTGTTGGTGGGGCCGAGAACGGCCGTGACACCGCGGCCGCTCAGGATCATGGGGCGAAAATTCAACGTACTATCCGCGAATCGACTTCATCTGCTTGGCGTGCCACCCACATCAACGGTGTGGGCCGCACGCACCACACATGGCAACGCCTGTCGACAAAGGCAATAGGCCTCACCCGCAAAGTGCTACAAGGCAACCAGTCAACGAAATTTTCCATTTCGATTCAGATAGTTGAACAAGAAAAAAGAATCCGGCGAAAATGAAATCGATTCGGCTGCGGAACAGTCTGCGAACGAATCGAATACGAATCGCTGACTCCCCGTGATTCAGCTTTTGTTCTCCGCAATATCTGGTTGGCGAAGTCACGGCCTCTACCAGATTATGAATCCGGATAAGTCCTTGGCCGGATTCGGCATTACGGTAAAACCGCCAGTCGGAAAATCCGGGAATCGGCTGTCAAGCGCCAATCCCGGAAAAGCCGTTCCGAAGCCAGCACCACAAGCCGAGATCAGAGTGCCTCACCGGTGAGCAAACGCGGCGCATTTGCATCCGTGGTACCGGCGGCCTGGCCAATGAAATAGGATTTGAGACCCGGCAAACGATCCACCACGCCGAGACCGAAATCGCGCATGATGCGAATGGGACCGACATCATTGGAGAACAGCCGGTTCAGCACATCCGTGGTCACCCCCATCCGCAAGGTGTCGAACCGGCGCCAGGACTGATACCGCTCCAGAACATTGAGGGAGCCGATGTCGAGGCCGAGACGGTCAGCTTCAACCACGGTTTCGGCCAGAGCCGCCACATCCTTGAAACCCAGATTGAGGCCTTGACCCGAGATCGGGTGAATACCGTGGGCCGCATCACCGGCGAGCGCGAAACGCGACGCGACGAAGGACCGTGCCAAAGTGAGACCCAGCGGAAAGGCGCGCCGGGGACCGACAGGGCGGATCGTGCCGAGCTTGTGGCCGAACCGGCGCTCAAGCTCCTCCTCGAACACCAGGTCGTCGGCGGCCACAAGCCTGTCGGCATCGGCGGTGCGTTCGGTCCAGACAAGCGAAGACCGGTTTCCCTTCAACGGCAGAATGGCGAAGGGTCCGGATGGCAGGAAATGCTCCTCGGCGCAGCCTTCGTGCGGTCGCTCATGCTCAACGGTCGTCACGATGCCCGACTGATCGTAAGCCCAGTGCACCGTCTTGATGCCAGCCATATCCCGAAGAGCCGAGCGAACACCATCACAGGCAATCAGCAATCGCGCTTCGAGCGTCGATCCGTCGGAAAGGTGAATAGCCGTCGACTGCGGTCCTGCTGTAAAATCGGAAACACTGAGGCCGTGGCGGATTTCTATGCCCAGGCGTGCGCAAAGGCCCCGCAACGCGCCTACCAGAGCGACGTTTGGAACCATATGGGCAAAGGGCCGGCCCTCTTCCACCGCGCCGTCAAACGTCAGGAACACGGGACGTACCGGATCGGCGGTTTTCGAATCGGTAACGATCATCTTGTGGATCGGCTGGGCTTCCGGCTCGATCTCGTTCCAGATGCCGAAAACATCGAGCATGCGGGTAGCCGCTGCGATAATGGCGGACGCGCGAACATCCTTTGCCCAGACATCCTCAGGAGCGGCTTCAATTACCTGCACATTCAGATGCGGGGCCGCCTGCTTGATTGCCACAGCAACGGAAAGACCGACATATCCGCCGCCTGCCACCACAACGTCCAGCATCGCGCTTCTCCTCAAATCTTGTGCATGCATCATCGGCGCACTATAGACCATGTGACGTCTTCCTACAGCCGGAGCAGGCCGAAAAAATGTCGCATCCCTTGCAATCGTCAGACCCGATGGCAAATCTCATCGCCACGCTCGATCTTGAGAAGCTGGAAGAGAACCTTTACCGGGGCGAAAGCCCGCAGATCGGCTGGCAACGGGTTTTTGGTGGTCAGGTCATTGCACAGGCCCTGATCGCCGCGCAAAGAACCGTGGATGACGATCGCTTCGTGCATTCGTTGCACGCCTATTTCATGCGTCCCGGCGACCCGCTGGTGCCCATCGTCTACCAGGTCGAGCGTATTCGCGATGGCGCCAGTTTCTGCACCCGTCGCGTGGTCGCCATCCAGCACGGCAAAGCCATTTTTTCCATGTCGGCGTCGTTCCAGATATTCGAGGACGGTTTTACCCATCAGATCAGGATGCCTGATGTGACGCCGCCTGAAAAACTGATGAGCGAGGAACAGATGCAGGCGGCTTTCCTCGCAAAGGCGCCCGCTTCGATCCGCAACTACTGGAGCAACAAGCGGCCGATCGAGATCCGGCCAGTCTCGCTGACCCACTACATCTCAAAAGAAAAGCTGGAGCCGCAGCAGGATATCTGGGTCCGTGCCGTTGGAAGCGTACCAGACGATCCGCGCCTGCAATCCGCCATTCTCGCCTATCTCTCCGACATGACGCTGCTGGACACCTCGCTCTATGCCCATGGCACGACGATCTTCGATCCTGCGATCCAGGTGGCAAGCCTGGACCACGCCATGTGGTTTCATCGTCCCTGCCGGCTGGATGACTGGCTGCTCTATACACAGGACAGCCCCAGCGCCTCGGGCGCGCGTGGTTTGACCCGTGGCAATATTTTCACCAGGCAGGGTGAACTGGTCGCCTCCGTGGCGCAGGAAGGTTTGATCCGCAAAAGGGCAAATGATTAAATAAAGTGCGTTTTCTAAAAATCGCACATTTTATAGACGCAAAATTCGCCGACAAATGCCCCTTTTTCAGACGTCCGTCATATAAACATTACATTTCAATAAGTTAGTTACACACTCAAAACTGGCACGCCCTTTGAATGTATGTCCGCAGTCGCTGTTACTGATCTGCCAGCGGCAGGAGAGTCGGCTCCGTGCCGAGGACAAACAAAGGATGGGAAACCAGATGAAAATTGTGATGGCCATTATCAAGCCGTTCAAGCTGGATGAAGTGCGCGAAGCACTCACCGGCGTCGGCATCCAGGGCCTGACCGTGACCGAAGTAAAGGGTTACGGGCGCCAGAAGGGACATACCGAGATTTATCGCGGCACGGAATATGCGGTGAGCTTCCTTCCCAAGCTAAAGATCGAGATCGCTGTTCCATCCGACGTCGTGGACAAGGCCGTCGAAGCGATCGCATCTGCGGCAAAGACCGGGCAGATCGGCGACGGCAAGATCTTCGTTTACTCAATTGAACAGGCCGTGCGCATCCGTACCGGCGAAACCAACACAGAAGCGCTTTGAAGCACGGCTGACAGGGGAGTTTTCTAGCTATGCAACTCAACAAGTTTTTGACGCTCGGCAAGCTGGGCGCAACAGCGACGGCCCTGATGGCCCCGGCCATCGCCTTTGCCCAGGATGCAGCGCCGGCCGCAGCCGCAGCGCCTGTTCCGGAAAAAGCCGACACAGCCTTCATGTATGTCGCCACAATCCTCGTGCTCTTCATGATCCTTCCGGGTCTGGCGCTGTTTTACGGCGGTCTCGTCCGCACGAAGAACATGCTCTCCGTTCTCATGCAGTGCACGGTCATCACCGCCGTCATGATGCTCATCTGGGTCATCTACGGTTACTCTTTCGCCTTCGGCGGGGGCACCGGCCCTTATTTCGGCGGCTTCGGCAAGCTGTTCCTGTCGGGCGTTTCGCTTGACAGCACCTCGGCAACCTTCTCGCAAGGCGTCGTGATCTACGAATATACCTTCATCGCCTTCCAGATGACCTTTGCGGCCATCACCCCGGCGCTGATCATCGGTGCCTTCGCGGAACGCGTGAAGTTCTCCGCCGTCATCCTCTTCACCATCCTTTGGGCCACCTTCGTGTATTTCCCGGTCGCCCATATGGTCTGGGACGCAAACGGCCTGATCTTCGGCATGGGCGCTCTTGACTTCGCCGGCGGCACGGTCGTCCACATCAATGCCGGTATTGCAGGCCTGATCGGCGCGATCATGGTCGGCAAGCGCACCGGCTTCGGCAAGGACATGATGGCTCCTCACTCCATGACGCTGACACTCGTCGGTGCAGCTATGCTGTGGTTCGGCTGGTTCGGTTTCAACGCCGGCTCCAACCTCGAAGCATCGGGTGGTGCGGTTCTCGCAACCATGAACACCTTCCTCGCAACCGCAGCCGCCATTGTTTCCTGGTCGCTGGTTGAAAGCTTCACCCGCGGCAAGGCATCCATGCTGGGCGCCGCTTCGGGCATGATCGCCGGCCTCGTTGCCGTCACACCTGCTGCAGGCTCGGTTGGCCCGATGGGTGCCATCGTTCTCGGCCTCATCGTCTCGCCGATCTGCTACTTCTTCGTCTCCGTGGTGAAGAACAAGTTCGGTTACGACGATACCGCTGACGTCTTCGGCGTTCACGGCATTGGCGGCATCATCGGCGCACTCGGCACCGGCATCTTCACCTCGCCGCTACTCGGCGGCACCGGCAAGCCCGAATTCTCCATCGCCTCGCAGCTCTGGACGCAGTTCGTGGCCGTCGCCATCACCATCGTCTGGTGCGCCATCGTCTCGGCAATCCTTTACAAGATCGTCGATGTGATCGTCGGGCTCCGCGTCCCGGTCGAAGCCGAGCGCGAAGGTCTGGACCTCGCCACCCACGGCGAAGCCGCTTACCACTCCTGATACCGGGAAAATGGGGTTCTCCATCCCCATTCCCAAAAGAAAGGCCCGTTTCGACGGGCCTTTTTCTTTGCCGCCAACCCGCCGTAACGCAGCCGTCTCAAAGCACAAATCAGCTCGAACGCTCACCCGAAAATGCTCTGATCTCCTCAAAAAACCGCATGGTTAACACGACATTAACCAGCTGGCGGTTAGTTTTCCCTGTCAATCCGGGATCAGGCCGTGTGCCGGATCTCGCCGAAACCAAAAAATGACGGGTTCAGGGACATGGGCAGAATGCATTCTCCGACATTCGATGGTCGTCACACACGTTTTGTGCTGACGGCGTTTTTCGTGCGGCAGATTATGGCTCTGGCCGGTTTCGCTCTGCTTGCCACGATTGCACTCGGTATCGCCGCGCTCGCGACGTGGAATGTGGCAGATCCGAGCCTGTCCTATGCCACAGGAAACCAACCAACCAATCTCCTGGGCTACGGCGGCGCGATCTTCGCGGATATCGTTATGCAGTTCCTCGGGCTTTCGGCCATCATTTCCCTGCTGCCGGTCATTGCATGGGCGATCGCCCTGATCGCCGGCCGCAAACTGCAGCGCATACCCGCCCGCCTCGTGGCCTGGATCGCAGGCGCGATCGTCTGCGCCGCGTCCCTCGGCTGCTTTCCGGCTCCCGTCACCTGGCCGCTGCCGAACGGCATCGGCGGCGTGATCGGCGACATGATCCTTCGCTTCCCCGCCCTATTCATCGGCGCTTATCCCACGGGCACCGTTGCGACGATACTTGGGGTAATATTCGCCGCGCCGGCTGCCTGGCTCATGCTGTTTGCCGCGGGCATTGTCGGCGGTCTGGACGATGAACTGGAGCGTGAGGAACCCGCACCGGCCGTCAGCAAGGCCCGCGCCGTCCGCGAGGCGGAAGAGGACGACGAGGATGATGGCGAGGGTTTCTTCGCCAATATTCTCGCCTTCGGCGCACTGACGCACTACTGGTACATCACCCAGGCCCGTTTTCGTCGCCTGTTCGGCCTGAAGTCGAAATCGCTGCATGACGAATTCGAACATCCCTATGATTTCAACGAGTATGAATTCGGCACGCTAAACGAGCCGTCGCGCCTCAAGACGGCGATCAACCGTCTCGACCAGCGCGCGGAACCCTCTTTCGAAGAACGAACTGCATCGCGTCGCCAGATGTCTCCTCCCTCCATCGCGCCCGGTCATGAAGCCGATGGGGACGGCGAGCCGTCCTTCGGTACTGACGAGGCCCGCCTGCCAAGTGGCATCCTTTCCGATGACGACGTCGACCAGAAATTCACTGCCCGACAGGCGCCGGGACGCGGACAGACGAAAATAACCGCTCCTTCGGCACGCCCGAAGCCCAGTGAGCGCGTGGCACGCGAAGCACAGGCCTCGTTCATCGCCGCAGACGGTTTCCAGCTTCCTACCGTTCACCTTCTGGCGGAGCCCAAGAACATTGTTCGCGACAATACGCTAAGCGAAGAGGTGCTCGAGCAGAACGCCCGTCTTCTCGAGGGGGTTCTTGAAGACTTCGGCGTCAAGGGTGAAATCATTCATGTCCGCCCCGGCCCGGTCGTCACACTTTACGAGCTGGAACCGGCCCCCGGCATCAAATCGTCGCGTGTCATCGGCCTCGCGGATGATATCGCCCGCTCCATGAGCGCGATCGCTGCCCGCGTCGCCGTTGTTCCCGGCCGCAATGCCATCGGCATCGAACTGCCGAACCAGACCCGCGAAACCGTGTTCCTGCGCGAACTGATCGGCAGCCGCGATTTCGAAAACAGCAAAGCCAAGCTTGCCATGGCGCTCGGCAAGACCATCGGCGGCGAACCCGTCATCGCCGATCTCGCCAAGATGCCGCACCTGCTCGTTGCAGGCACCACCGGTTCGGGCAAGTCCGTTGCCATCAACACCATGATCCTGTCGCTGCTTTACCGCATGTCGCCGGAACAGTGCCGCCTGATCATGATCGACCCGAAAATGCTGGAACTGTCGATCTATGACGGCATTCCGCACCTGCTTTCTCCCGTCGTCACGGATCCGAAAAAGGCGGTCGTCGCGCTCAAATGGACGGTGCGCGAGATGGAGGAACGCTACAAGAAGATGTCCAAGATCGGCGTGCGCAATATCGACGGCTTCAACAGCCGCGTGCAGCAGGCGCTCGACAAGGGCGAAATCCTCACCCGCACGGTGCAGACCGGTTTCGACCGCCAGACCGGCGAGGCAATCTACGAAACGGAAGAGTTCGATCTGAAGCCCCTGCCCTATATCGTCGTCATCATCGACGAGATGGCCGACCTGATGATGGTAGCCGGCAAGGATATCGAAGGCGCGGTGCAGCGTTTGGCGCAGATGGCGCGTGCTGCCGGCATCCATGTCATCATGGCCACCCAGCGCCCCTCCGTTGATGTCATCACCGGCACGATCAAGGCCAACTTCCCGACACGCATCTCATTCCAGGTCACCTCGAAGATCGACAGCCGCACGATCCTTGGAGAGCAGGGCGCCGAACAGCTGCTCGGCATGGGTGATATGCTTTACATGGCGGGCGGCGGACGCATCCAGCGTGTGCATGGGCCCTTCGTTTCCGACAATGAAGTGGAAGAGATCGTTTCCTATCTGAAGACACAAGGATCGCCTGAGTATCTCGAAGCGATTACCGAAGAAGAAGACGAGGACGGCGCTGGCGCAAGCCCGGCCGGCGGCGGCAGCTTCTCGGATTCCGAGGACCCCTACGATCAGGCCGTGGCCGTCGTACTTCGCGATGGCAAAGCCTCCACCTCCTATGTGCAGCGTCGTCTCGGCATCGGTTACAACCGCGCGGCATCGCTGATCGAACGCATGGAGCAGGAGGGCATTATCGGCCCCGCCAACCACGCCGGAAAACGCGAAATCCTCGTTCCCACGGAAGCAGATATCATCGAGCGCTAATCCGCAACCAAGCGGCGTCGAGAAGCGTTATTACACGCTTTCACGTCATGAAGCCGCCGCGTTTTTCGCGGACAATCGCTGCGATGAAGGAGAACAGAATGAACGACCTGACCACCGGCGAAACGGCCAATGCAAGCGCAGCGCAAAATGGCGTGACGCGGCGTGGGGTGCTGACGGCATTTTCCATGGCTGCCGTGATCGCTGGCATCTCGCCGCTCGACGCCTTTGCCCAGGCAGCCGGCAATACCGCAACGGCACAGAAGATCGCGAACCACTTCTCGTCGGTAAAAACCATGATGGGTGAATTCGTGCAGTTCGGCCCGCGCGGGGAACAGACCGGCGGCAAGTTCTACATCGAACGGCCAGGCAAGCTCCGCTTCAATTATGAAGACCCCTCGCCGATGCGCGTCATCTCCGACGGCAAGAATGTCGTCATCGGCAATATGAAGCTGAAGACATGGGATCTTTATCCACTGTCGAAGACTCCGCTCAGCCTGCTTCTCTCCGACAAGATCGATCTCAGCAACCAGAAGGTCCGGGATGTGAAGGAAGAATCTGACCTGACCACCATCGTCCTCGGTGACAAGAGCGTGTTCGGCGATTCCACCATCACGCTGATGTTCGACCCGAAGACGTTCGATCTGCGGCAATGGACCACGACGGACGCCCAGAACAAGGACACGACCGTCATGATCTTCAACGTTCAGACCGGCGTGAACCTCGATGAACGCGTCTTCAACATCAATTATGAAGAAGTACGCAAGCGCGGCTGACGCTCCCTGTCGATGTATGCTCTGTGAAGGCGGCTCTCAGGCCGCCTTTTTGATTTTGCCGCTAAAATACATTCCCGTTTTCGTCACGATGTTATAAGCCTGCGCCCCAGAAACAGCCTTGAGGCCTTGCTTCGAGGCGATAAAAGCGGAGCTCATTTATGTCGTTTTCGATAACCACCTGGAACATTAACTCCGTCAGGCTCAGAATGCCGATCGTCGAGCAGTTTCTGGTGCGTTACAAACCCGACATTCTCTGCCTGCAGGAAACCAAATGCCCGAATGGCGAGTTTCCGATGAAGCCGTTGAAGGCGCTGGGTTACGAGCACGTGATCATTCACGGCCAGAAGGGCTATCATGGTGTCGCCATTGCCTCGAAAATCCCGCTGACGGAAGATCATCGGCATGATTACTGCGGAATTGGCGACGCGCGCCATATTTCCGCGATTGTCCAAGTGGGATCGCGCCGCATCCGGCTCCATAATTTTTATGTTCCGGCAGGCGGCGACGAACCTGATCGCTCAATCAATCCGAAATTCGGCCACAAGCTGGATTTCATTGAGGAAATGAAGGCATTGCGTGCCGATGGCGTGCCGGGCACGTCTTCCATCCTCGTCGGCGACCTCAATATAGCGCCGCTCGAGAACGATGTCTGGTCGCATAAGCAGCTTCTCAAGATCGTCAGCCACACGCCGGTGGAAACCGAGGGTATGCTGGACATCATGAAGAAGGGCAACTGGCTTGATCTGATGCGGCTGAATGTACCGGCGACGGAAAAAATCTACACGTGGTGGAGTTACCGCGCCAAGGACTGGGAAGCGGCCGATCGCGGCCGCCGCCTCGATCACATCTGGTCGTCTCAGGATCTCGGCCCGTCGCTTGACAGGATCGAGATATTGCGAGAAGCCCGCGGCTGGAACCGACCATCGGATCACGTTCCAGTCACCGCCCATTTCCGGTTTTGAACCAATGCCGGACGCGGTGATCTGGCGCGCGGTCACATGAAGCGGTTCTGCAAACGGGCCGCACCGGCGGCCAGAGACGCGATATTGTCGCGAATGCGCGCCGAAACGATGTCGGCGACCTCAGGAAACTCTTCCACCAGGCGGTGAAAGAGAATGCGCGTTATCCGGATGACTTCGGAATCCTCCGCAGCCACGGCAGTAAATTTTCTTTCGCAAAGGGTAAAAAGCGCAAGTTCCGAAAGCAGGGCGCCCTTTCCGGGCGTAGCCTGCAGCACGGGCTTGCCGTCCCGGCCGGCTGAAAAAAGCTCGAAATGACCCGACGTCACGGCAAAGGCGCATTCGGCGGGGGAGTGTTCGCGAAACAAGGTCTGTCCCGCCGCGACACGCCGGCGCTCTGCGCCGAAGGCGATGAGCCGCAGCTGATCATCACTGAAGCCCGCAAACAACGGCACTTGCCCCAGCAGCATGATATCGTCGGTCAAGGCCATGTCGATTGTTACTCCGGAAAACCGCCTGCGTTGCTATAGCGGTTTTCCAATATCGGCCTTCAAAACACAAGGTGCTAGAGCAATGCTCAACAACTCGGGGGGACCCCCCGGGGGTCTATCAGGGGACGATCTTGTAGCCGCCGTTCTCGGTTACGAGAATCTCGGCATTGGAAGGATCCCGCTCGATCTTCTGACGCAGGCGATAAACGTGCGTTTCGAGCGTGTGGGTCGTGACCCCGGAATTGTAACCCCAGACCTCTTCCAGCAGGACGTCGCGCGTCACGACCGTGCTGCCTGCCCGGTAGAGATAACGAATGATCGCGGCCTCTTTTTCCGTCAGCCGGATTTTCTTGCCGTCTTCGGTCGTCAAGAGCTTCTGGCTGGGCTTGAACTGATAAGGACCAACGGTGAAGACCGCATCCTCGCTCTGTTCATATTGGCGCAACTGGGCCCGGATGCGGGCGAGAAGCACGGCGAAGCGGAAAGGCTTTGTCACATAGTCATTGGCGCCAGCCTCAAGGCCGAGGATCGTGTCCGAATCCGTATCGTGACCCGTGAGCATGATGATGGGCGCCTTGAAGCCGCCCTTGCGCAAAAGCTTCACGGCTTCGCGGCCATCCATGTCGGGAAGGCCGACATCCATGATGAGTAGATCGACCTGCGAAGTTTTGGCGGTCTGCATCGCCTGTGCGGCGTTTGCGCCGCTCAACAGCGAGAATTCCTCATAGGGAGACAATTGCTCGGTCAGCGTCTCCCGAAGATCGTCGTCATCGTCCACGAGAAGGATAGTGCGAGCCGTCATTCGGATTCTCAGCCTTTCTTACTTTAATCGTCAGCCAATTCAGCGGTTTGCCGGTAAAAGGTCAACCCATTGCCATCACATGATGAAGTGCTATGACTTCACGTTAAATAACCTGCAAAGCAAAATCTCGTGAAAAACATGAGCAAACGTCCCGTAGAACAACGTAAACGCGCATCAACGCTCATGGTTCGGCCAGCTCCTTTGAAAATCAACCGGGCCATCGTTCAGCTCGGCCATCTCACATTTCAGGCTGCCATCGGGCGCAATGGCCGGACTGCACGAAAACGGGAAGGTGACGGAAAGTCGCCGATTTCCGCGACCCGCCTGCTGCATGGCTTTTATCGCGGCGACCGCATGTCCGCCATCACGACTGCCCTGCCGATGCAACGCACGCGGAAATCGATGCTGTGGTGTGATGAGCCCGGCAACCCCAATTATAACAGGCTGGTCAAGGCACCTTTCGCGCCGAGCCACGAGGACATGATGCGCACAGATGGCCTTTACGATGTCTGTCTCGTGCTGGACTGGAACGTCACCTCAAGAAGCCGCAACCGCGGCTCGGCAATCTTCATGCATATGATTAGGCCGGGATGTGAACCAACAGCAGGTTGCGTAGCACTGCATCCCCGCGACATGCGGCGCGTCCTGCCGCACCTGCGCAAAGGCACGAAAATCCGCATCTTGTGAATTAAGCCGGCACTAACAAAAAACCCGCCATAAAGGCGGGTTTTTTTAGAAGGAAGAGGCCGGCGATTACGCGGCTTCGTCCTGAGAATCGTCTTCTTCGACAGCCTTGCCGCGCTTGGGGCCCTTGGCAAGGTTGACTTCCACCAGGCGAACAGCCTCGGTTTCGGACATCTTGTTGACAGCGGCGATTTCGCGCGCCATGCGGTCGAGAGCGGCTTCGTAAAGCTGGCGCTCGGAATAGGACTGCTCAGGCTGGTTTTCCGCGCGGTAGAGATCGCGAACGACTTCCGCGATCGCGATGAGATCGCCGGAGTTGATCTTCGCATCATATTCCTGCGCACGGCGCGACCACATGGTACGCTTCACACGTGCCTTGCCCTGCACCACTTTCAGCGCCCGCTCGACAAAATCGCCTTCGGAAAGCTTGCGCATGCCGATGCTGACGGCTTTGGCGACGGGAACTTTAAGACGCATCTTGTCTTTTTCGAAATCAATGACAAAAAGCTCAAGCTTCATGCCGGCGACTTCTTGTTCCTCGATGGCAGAAATGGTACCGACACCATGAGCGGGATACACAATCGCTTCACCGGTTTTAAAGCCGTGATGGGCTGGAGATTTCTTCTGCTGGGTCGTCATTCGTTCTAAAAACTCCCTGTTACATACCCGGGGATGCCGGGGTTGGGTCGGTCAGGCCCTGATGAGACGGGGGAACCGTCAGGTGATTCCGCACTGGTCCAGCCGTGCACGCAAAAATACACCTTCCCGCCTCGCGGGGTTCGATAACGTAAACGCTCGATATGTCACGGAAACCGCGTGCAAAAGAGGTGTTGCTTTCGTGGTGTTTTTGGGCACACAAATGCCGCGCTGTGGATCAGTGTTGTTGGTGTACCACAAAAATAGGCGCAAATCAATAATTTGCTTCAACCGTGGCCGCAACATCACATTGCGGCTCAAGAACCGCTTAAAAATTAGCCGCAAAAATACTGTCGTATGCTTCTAAACTGAGCCTCGCGAGAAAAGAAGCAAAAAAATTTCACTTACCGCCTGAAGAAACACGATAGCCTCTTAAACTCTTCGTAATTCCACGCCAATATCCGATTCGACTGAAAAGGCAAAATCCGCAAATTGGCGATGCTTTTTTATATTAAAGTGTGATTTTTGGAGGAATCCACGTCAAATGGGCTACAGAAACAATCCAAAACGCGAAAAACAGATCGAAAAAGCGCGCCAGCAGGCAATTGCCGAAAATGTCGAATTTCTTGATCCTGGTATTCTTTATGGAAGGGCAAGTGTCGACGATATAGAATATTATTCCGCCGAGATGCTGGCGGCGAGTGCCGCCCACAGTTTCCAGGCGCTTTCGCGATGGACCGGGGACACCCCTCATATCAGCATTTCCCAAGTCGAGGGTGTTTCCCCGCGGGACGTGCCGGTAACGGTTCTGACCATTATCGGCCGCAACATGCCCTTTCTCTACGATTCTGTTATGGGCGAAGTCACCAGCAGTTATCGTGGTCTTTATCTTGCCGTGCACCCGATCCTCGTCCGAGACGATGACGCGAAGGGTGGTTACCGCCTTGCCGAGCCCGATGATGATCCGGCCGGCAATATAAGTCTTATCCAGCTGCACATCGCACCGCTTTCGCAGCAGGGAGCCTCGGCTCTGGAAGAGCGGCTTCGCTTCGTGCTGAAGCAGGTGGAATCGGCCTATCGCGACTGGCGGCCCATGCTGGCGAAGCTAGACGAGGCGTTGGATGAACTGTCGAAACGCGGCTCGTCGCGGCGCAAGGCCGAACGGACGGAGGCGGTCGAATTCCTCAACTGGCTTCGCAACGACAATTTCACCTTCCTGGGCATGCGTGACTACACCTATTCCGGCAAGGGGAAGAACGCGAAGATCGAGCGCGGTGACGGCGTCGGCCTCGGCAGCCTCAGCGACCCGGATGTCCGCGTGCTGCGCCTCGGCAAGAATGCCGTGACGACGACACCGGAAATCCTTGCCTTCCTCGATGGCCCGGATTTCCTCATCGTTACCAAGGCTAATGTGAAGTCCATCGTGCATCGTCGCGCCTATATGGACTATATCGGGTATCAAGCGCTTCGACGAGGACGGCAATGTCGTTGGTGAGCTGCGCATCGTCGGCCTTTTCACCGCAACTGCTTATACGCGTTCGGTCAAGCAAATTCCCTTGCTGCGCGCCAAGGTCGCGGAAGTCGAGCGGCATTTCGGCTTCGATCCAAACAGCCATTCGGGCCGCATCCTGCAGAACACGCTGGAAGCCTATCCGCGTGACGATCTTTTCCAGATCGAAACCGACCTTCTGATCCGCTTCATCGAGCAGATCATGGAGCTCAGCGACCGTCCGCGTGTGCGCGTGCTCGCACGTATAGACCGTTTCGACCGCTTCGTTTCGGCGATCATCTTCGTTCCGCGCGAGGAGTATAATTCCTATGTGCGCGAGAAGATCGGCGATTATCTGAGCAGGGTCTATGACGGGCATATCTCGGCCTATTATCCCGCCTTCCCCGAAGGCGCCGTTGCCCGCGTCCATTTCATTGTCGGCCGTACGGAAGGCAAGACGCCCCGCATCGCCCAGGACAAGCTCGAAGATGCCGTCAGCGATATTGCGGCACGCTGGATAGATCACTTCGTCTCCCTGTCCGAACCGGGCGCACCGGTGCTGGAAGTGGATCAGGCCTATCAGGAAGCTTTCACGCCCGAAGAGGCGATCGGCGACATGCCTGATATTCTGGCCGCTGTGAAAGGCGACCCGGTCCGCATTGAATTCTATCAGCAGGAAGGCCAGCCGGCGGGAACGCTATCCCTGAAGATTTTCCACCGCGAAGGCCATCTTCCGCTTTCACGACGTGTTCCGCTGCTCGAAAATCTTGGTTTTAATGTCATCAGCGAGCGCACTTTCGATATCGGCGTCGTGGCGGATGGCGAAAAGCACGACGTCGTGCTGCACGACATGGAACTGTCGGTCGCGGCCAGCACGACACTCGACCTGCCGCATTACGGACAGAAACTCGAAGAAGCTTTCCTTGCTGCTTTTTCAGGAAAGGTGGACAATGACAACTTCAACCGCCTGATCCTTGCCTGCGGTCTCACGGTGCGCGAAGTCTCGGTGCTGCGCGCCTACGCGCGGTACCTGCGCCAGACCGGAATCGTCTATTCGCAGGAACATATCTCCGAAACGCTCTATAAATATCCTGACATCTCCAGGAATATTTTCGCGCTGTTCAAGGCCGGCTTCGATCCATCCATCGAAGAGAAGAAGCGGCTGAAGAAACTCGCGGAAATTCATAAGGCAATCGAAGCAGCCCTGAGCGGCGTTCCCAATCTCGATGAGGACCGCACCCTCCGGCGTTACGTCAACGCCATCGATGCAACCCTGCGCACCAATTACTTCCAGAAAAATGCCGACGGCACGCCGCGTGACATTCTGGCATTCAAATTCGATCCCAAACATCTGGACGGCCTGCCCGATCCGCGCCCCTTCCGCGAAATCTTCGTTTACGGAACCGAGGTCGAAGGCGTGCATCTGCGTTTCGGCAAGGTTGCACGCGGTGGTCTGCGCTGGTCGGATCGCGGCCAGGATTACCGCACGGAGGTGCTCGGTCTGGTCAAGGCGCAGCAGGTGAAGAACGCGGTCATCGTGCCCGTCGGCGCCAAGGGCGGTTTCTTCCCCAAGAACCTGCCCGCCGGCGGCTCCCGCGACGAGGTCTTTAATGCCGGCCGCGAGGCCTATAAGACCTATATCCGCACACTGCTGTCCATCACCGATAATATTGTCGACGACGCCATCGTGCCGCCGGCTGACACATTGCGGCTCGATGGTGACGACCCCTATTTCGTCGTCGCCGCCGACAAGGGAACGGCCACCTTCTCCGATACGGCAAACAGCCTTGCCCATGAAGCCGGCTTCTGGCTGGACGATGCCTTCGCATCGGGCGGTTCGGCCGGTTACGACCACAAGAAGATGGGCATCACCGCGCGTGGCGCATGGGAGACGGTGAAGCGCCATTTCCGGGAGATGAACACCGACATCCAGACCACGCCCTTCACGGTGGCGGGTGTGGGCGATATGTCCGGCGACGTCTTTGGTAACGGCATGCTGCTGTCGGAGAAGATCAGGCTTATCGCCGCCTTCGACCACCGCGATATCTTCATTGATCCGGATCCCGATACCGACAAATCCTTCGCCGAGCGCAGGCGGCTGTTCGAATTGCCGCGTTCCAGCTGGCAGGATTATGACCGTTCGGCTCTCTCTGCCGGTGCGATGATCATTTCGCGCTCAGAAAAATCGGTGACGCTGACTCCGGAAGCTGTGGCGGCCATCGGCATCGACAAGTCAGTCGCCACACCGTTCGAAATCATGACCGCCATCCTGAAGGCCCCGGCCGATCTCCTCTGGTTCGGCGGCATCGGCACCTACATCAAGGCGGCGGTGGAAACGAATGCCGAGGTGGGCGACAGGGCAAACGACCCCATCCGCGTCAACGCCACGGAGGTGCGCGCCAAGGTCATCGGCGAAGGCGCCAATCTCGGTATCACCCAGAAGGGGCGCATCGCCTATGCGCTTTCGGGCGGGCGCTGCAATTCCGACGCCATCGACAACTCGGCAGGCGTGAACTCCTCCGACGTCGAGGTCAATATCAAGATCGCACTCGCCTCCGCCGTCAATAGCGGTCGCCTGACGATGCCGAAGCGTAACCAGCTTCTCGCCTCCATGACGCCTGAGGTGGCGCAGCTGGTATTGCGCAACAACTATCTGCAATCGCTGGCGATCTCGCTGACCGAGCGGCTGGGCCTTTCAAACCGGGAAGAACTCGGCCGCCTGATGAGCGCATTGGAGGCAACCGGGCAGTTGAACCGCAAGGTCGAAACCCTGCCCAACAATGCCGAGTTCAGCGAGAGATACGCCACCGGCAAACCGCTGACCCGGCCGGAGATCGGGGTGCTCTTGTCCTATGCCAAGCTCACTTTATTTGATGCACTGGTGGCAAGCACGCTTCCCGACGAACCCTATCTCCAGCATCTGCTGGTCGATTATTTTCCGGCCAAGATGCAGAAGAACTATGCCGACGATATCAAATCGCATCGCCTGCATCGCGAAATCGTCGCGACCGCACTTGCCAATGCCGTGGTCAATCGCGGCGGCCCCGGCTTCGTGCAGAAACTTGCCGATGCAAGTGGTCTGCTTGCGGCCGATGTCGTCAAGGCAGCGGTAATCGTTGAAGATGGCTTCGGTCTCAAACGACTGTGGAGCGAGGTCGATGCGCTTGACGGCCAGATCGGGGGCGAAGTTCAGAATGGGCTTTATGCCACGATCACTCGTATCTTCACGGATGCGAGCAGGCTCTATCTGCAAACCGGGAGCGCGGGTGCGACCCCGGGCGACATGGCGACGGAAATCGAGCGCCTGAAAACCGCGATCAAGACGCTGTCACCGGCAGCGGCGAAATATCGCCGCGAACTCGGCATCACGGAAATCGACGGGGTTCCTTCCGCTCTTCTGGAGGAACTCGATACGCTCTCGCTGCTCGTCTATGTGCCTGAAATCATGCGCATCGCCGAGAGTGCGGGCACAACGCTCGCGCGCGCCGCTGAAAGCTACGCCACCGTCTCCTCGACCTTCCGTGTCGCGCGCCTGCTGGATGCCAGCCAGCGCATCACACCGGCGGATCACTACGAGAGCCTGGCTCTTCTGCGCAGCCAGGACCAGATTTCCTCATCGAGACGCCGGATCGTTATCTCCGCCCTGACAGAATATGCCAGGGAAAAGGATCCGGTTCAGGCCTGGTATGCGGCGGATCGCGTGCGGGTCAATCGTATCGTCTCCGAACTCGGCGCGCTCAGCGAGAGCGGCGATACAAACCTCGCGCGGCTCACCGTGGCCGCGGGCCTGCTTGGCGATATCGTTCAGGCACGCTGATTGGCCGCCTTTAAAAACGCCATCCGGGTCACCACCCGGATGGCGCCAGACAAGACGATGCACCGGCATCGCGCCGTATTTCCCAATTTCCGATAGGACGATGAATGACTAGCCCTGCCCCAAATGCGCAAGCAGTCGTTACCAAACGCGGCATCTGGGGCTGGGTGATGTTCGACTGGGCGGCGCAACCGTTTTTCACGGTTGTCACAACCTTCGTTTTCGGGCCCTATTTCGTCGCCCGCCTCACCGACGATCCCATTGCGGCCCAGGCGACATGGAGCAATGTGGCGACGGTCTCGTCGATCATCATCGCCCTCTTCTCCCCTATCCTCGGCTCCATTGCCGACCAGTCCGGCGCACGCAAGCCGTGGATCGCCTTTTTTGCCGTCATCAAGATCGTCAGCCTGTGTCTCCTTTGGTACGCGGCACCGGGATCGCCGGTCATTCTGCCCGTTATCTGCATGATCCTCGCCTCCATCGCGGCGGAATTCTCGATAGTCTTCAACGATTCCATGATGCCGCGCCTCACCAATCCACAAAATGTCGGGCGTATTTCCAATCTCGCTTGGGGCCTCGGTTATCTCGGCGGCATGGTGGTGCTGATTGCGGTCGTCACCCTGCTGGCGGCAAACCCCAAGACCGGGCTGACGCTCGTGGGAATCACGCCTCTTTTCGGCCTCGACCCCGCCTCCGGGCAGGACGCGAGAATAACCGGACCAATTGCCGCGCTCTGGTACCTGATATTCATTCTGCCAATGTTCTTATTGACTCCGGACTCTAACAAGGGTCTGCCTTTCGGGGCCGCAATCCACTCCGGACTTCGGGAGTTAAAGACGACACTTCGCGAGCTTCGTCACCGCCCCATGCTGCTACGGTTTCTAATCGCGCGCATGCTGTATCAGGATGGCGTGAATGGCGTCGTAATCTTGGGAGGCGCATTCGCGGCGGGAATGTTCGGGTGGGAGACAATTGAAACTGGTCTCTTTGGCATCCTTCTGAATGTCGTCGCCATCGTCGGATGCTTTGCCGCAGGGCGTGTTGATCAAACCCTCGGGTCGCGCAACACCGTACTCATAAGTCTGGTGCTGCTTTTGCTTGCGACCATTGGCATCGTTTCCACAGAAAAAGGTTCAACCCTATTCGGATTGCTTCAACTTTCCACGGATGACAATGACAGTTTCTTCGCGACAGCAGCCGAAAAGGCTTACCTGCTTTATGGGGTGCTGATCGGGCTTGCTTTCGGCCCTGTTCAAGCCTCATCGCGTTCCTATCTTGCCCGCAACATCAGCGTAGCGGAAGCCGGCCGCTATTTCGGCATCTATGCGCTTTCCGGTCGCGCCACGAGCTTCATGGCGACACTGTCATTTTCCATAGCTACCACTCTCAGCGGCTCCGCCCACATCGGCATGGCAACGCTAATCGTCTTTCTCGGAGCCGGTTTCCTGATGCTGCTGCGCGTGCCCGAACGAACGGCAGGCTGAAGGCGCAAGTGAGGCCGACGCCTTGTTAAAGTCGAGCATCGGCCAGTTGGCGCTGGCTCAGAGCTGGTCGAGCTTTTGCTGCAATGCGCGCAACTGCGCTTTCAGCTCATCGATTTCGGACGGATTGGGCTTGCGGGTTTCCTTGGGCGCCTGTGGCATTGCAAAAGGCGTGAAACCCTGCATTGCCTGCCGGAACAGTTCCGTATTACGGCGGATCTGCTCTTCCATCATTTGCAATGGCGCCTGAAAATTGCGGGCGAGCGAGCCGTCACCGAAAGCCTTGGCCATATGCTCCTGCATCTGGCTCTGCTGGTCGGAAAAGGTCTTCATGGAATGTTCGAGAAATGTCGGCACGACCATCTGCATCTGGTCGCCATAATAGGAGATCAATTGACGCAGAAACGCCGTCGGCAACAGCGTATTGCCGGTTTTGGCCTCCTGTTCGACGATGATCTGCGTCAGCACGGCGTGCGTGATGTCTTCGGATGACTTCGCGTCCTGAACCTTGAAGTCTTCACCACGCTTGACCATCTGCGCCAGATCATCAAGCGTTACATAGGTGCTGGTGCCGGTATTGTAGAGCCGCCGATTGGCGTATTTTTTAATGATCGTTTCGCCGTCGTGTTTCGCCATGCCCGCCTCCTCGCGATGATGGTATTTTTTTGTTTTTTTGGTGTTATTGCTCTTCCCGGCGTAAAGTGTATGCGCAAAATGCGCTGTCTGACAAATGTTTTGTGCATCGCAACAGTTTGTTTTTTGCGCAGCAATTTTTAGCAAGATTCCAACGTGATTTAGCAATATCTTTTAAAGCAACTATCGTCATTTGACTTGGATTGAAAGCTTTGCCAGTCTCCGCCCGCAAGTGAGGAGAAAACAAATGACCCTGCCTTCAATCGTGATTGCCAGCGCTGCGCGCACCGCCGTCGGTTCTTTCAATGGCCACTTCGCCAATACGCCAGCCCACGAACTCGGCGCGACCGTTATCAGTGCCGTGCTTGAACGTGCCGGCGTTGCGGCGAACGAAATTGATGAAGTCATTCTCGGTCAGGTGCTCACCGCGGGCGAAGGGCAGAACCCGGCGCGGCAAGCGGCAATGAAGGCAGGCATTCCGCAGGAAGCGACCGCTTTCGGCCTCAACCAGCTCTGCGGCTCGGGACTGCGCGCCGTGGCCCTCGGCATGCAGCAAATCTTGACGGGTGATGCGGGCATTGTCATCGCCGGCGGTCAGGAATCCATGTCCATGGCACCTCACTGCGCCCATTTGCGTGGCGGCGTGAAAATGGGCGACTTCAAGATGATCGACACCATGCTGAAGGACGGCCTGACCGACGCCTTTTACGGCTATCACATGGGCATCACCGCTGAAAACATAGCCCGCCAGTGGCAACTCTCCCGGGATGAGCAGGACCAGTTTGCGGTCTCATCGCAAAACAAGGCTGAAGCCGCACAGGCTGCCGGACGTTTCGTGGACGAAATCGTCGCTTTCACCGTGAAGGGCCGCAAGGCCGATATCGTCATCGACGCCGATGAACATATCCGCGCCGGCGCCTCGCTGGAAACGATGGCCAAGTTGCGCCCTGCCTTCGACAAGGACGGCACCGTGACGGCGGGGAACGCCTCAGGTCTGAACGACGGCGCAGCCGCCACGCTTTTGATGTCGGAACAGGAAGCAGGAAAGCGCGGCATCAAGCCACTGGCCCGTATTGCCTCCTGGGCGACGGCGGGCGTCGATCCGCAGATCATGGGCACCGGCCCCATTCCCGCCTCCCGCAAGGCCTTGGCCAAGGCCGGCTGGTCGGTAGGCGATATCGGCCTCGTCGAAGCCAACGAAGCATTTGCAGCCCAGTCCTGTGCCGTCGTGCGCGAGCTTGGCCTTGATCCTGATATCGTCAACGTCAACGGCGGAGCGATTGCCATCGGCCATCCGATCGGCGCTTCGGGCGCCCGCGTCCTGAACACCCTGATTTACGAGATGCGCCGCCGTAACGTGTCCAAGGGTCTTGCGACACTCTGCATCGGCGGCGGCATGGGTGTAGCCATGTGCATCGAGGCGCTCTGACGCGCGGACCGCCCGCACTTGCCAAAAAGCAATTCCGGTTCAGCGGACAATAGGATAGAAGCGGCCTCCCATTGGCCGCATTTCTGTGGCGGTTGAGCACGACGAACAAGCACCTGCACAACTGCAGGCGCTTCAATGACAGGTCATGGAGGCCTAGATGAGCCGGGTTGCTTTGATTTCCGGCGGGACGAGCGGTATAGGTGCCGCCATCGCCCGCGCCCTGCAGGCAGCCGGCTATCGGGTGGCCGTCAACTATGCCTTCACGACGGACCGGGCGGAGACATTCCAGACGGAGACAGGCATTCCTGCGTTCCAGTGGGACGTGCGCGACTACGACGCTTGCGTCAACGGTATCGCGAAGGTGGAGGAAACCCTCGGGCCGGTCGAAATCCTCGTCAACAATGCCGGCATCACCCGTGACGCCATGTTTCACAAGATGACACCGCAGCAGTGGCGTGATGTCATCGACACGAACCTCACAGGCGTCTTCAACATGACCCACCCCGTCTGGCCGGGCATGCGGGAGCGCGGTTTCGGCCGCATCGTCAATATTTCCTCCATCAATGGACAGAAGGGTCAGGCGGGCCAGGTCAATTACTCCGCGTCGAAAGCCGGCGATATCGGCTTCACCAAGGCGCTCGCGCAGGAGGGCGCAAGCCGCAATATCACCGTCAACGCCATCTGCCCCGGCTATATCGGCACGGAAATGGTGAGAGCGATCCCGGAGAAGGTTCTGGCCGAGCGGATCGTGCCACAAATCCCCATCGGACGGCTTGGGGAACCGGAGGAGATCGCGCGTTGCGTCCTGTTTCTCGTCTCGGACGAGGCTGGCTTTATCACCGGTTCCACAATGACGGCCAATGGCGGTCAATATTTCGCCTGACATTTACACGTCCGCTGCTCCGGCCAGTTCAGATCAGTAAACTTCTCGTGATATCGTGACAGCACATTTTGGCGCGCACGAAAACTTGAGCAGGACAGGACGTAAAAAAGAGACAGCTAAACTAATGAAAATACGACATTTTTCGTATAGTTTAGAACGAGTCTAGAAATCGTTATGAATTTGAAAAGAGGTTTTTCTTGACATTCGCTGTCCTGTTTTGGTTTAAGAACGAAAACAACGTGTTGCGTCATACAGGCAGTCAATCATGCTGGTTTGCAGCTGCAATTACATCACCGATCATGAGATCAAGGACGTTATCAACGAGCTCCTCGATGAGGACTGTTGGCAGCTTATCGTTCCCGCAAAAGTGTATCATGCCATGGAAAAGCGAGGTCGCTGCTGTGGCTGTTTTCCGACCGTTGTCGACCTGATTATCAAAACCACGGAAGAATATCACGCCCGTCGGCACTCGACTGAGGCCGATGTTTTTGATTTTATGTC
Organism: Agrobacterium sp. SORGH_AS_0440; assembly: GCF_031453135.1. Classification (NCBI taxonomy): domain Bacteria; kingdom Pseudomonadati; phylum Pseudomonadota; class Alphaproteobacteria; order Hyphomicrobiales; family Rhizobiaceae; genus Agrobacterium; species Agrobacterium sp. SORGH_AS_0440. Next base: position 2,660,782 of record NZ_JAVIYR010000002.1, read on the forward strand.
CCGCCTGAAGCGATTCCACGAAGAGAACAGGAGAGCGGACATTGAAAGGCGACAAAAGAGTCATCGAGCGGCTTAACGAAGCCCTTTTTCTCGAACTCGGTGCAGTAAACCAGTATTGGCTTCATTACCGGCTTCTGAATGACTGGGGTTACACCAAGCTTGCCAAAAAGGAGCGTGCGGAATCCATCGAAGAGATGCAGCACGCAGACAAGCTTATCGACCGGATCATCTTCCTGGAGGGTCATCCCAACCTCCAGACCGTTGCTCCCCTGCGTATCGGACAGAATGTCAAGGAAGTGCTCGAAGCCGACCTTGCTGGTGAATATGATGCAAGAGCGTCTTATAAGAAATCCCGCGATATCTGTCATGAGGCCGGTGACTACGTTTCGATGAAGCTGTTCGAAACGCTGCTGATCGACGAGGAGGGTCATATCGACTTCCTCGAGACCCAGCTCGAACTGCTCGGCAAGATCGGCGAAGAAAAATACGGCCAGCTCAATGCGGATTCCGCCAACGAAGCGGAAGACCACTGAAATACGGAAAAGGCGGCCGGCGGCCGCCTTTTTATTTATCGGAAAGGTGCTGGAATTCGGCAACCACTTTCTCGTAAACGCCGCGCTTGAACGGAACGATGAGTTCAGGCAGGCTCTCCATCGGCTTCCAGTCCCAGGCATCGAATTCGGCTGCGTGCCCCGTCGGTGGCGGATCGATCTGGATTTCGCTTTCGTCGCCTTCGAACCGGAATGCGAACCAGCGCTGTGCCTGGCCGCGATATTTACCCCTCAATCCGATGCCGATCAGTTCCGGCGGAAGATCGTAATGGATCCAGTCGCTCGCTTCCGCCAGCAGCCGCACCGTTTTCATTCCCGTCTCTTCGTGAAGCTCGCGAATGGCCGCGGCCAGAGGCCGCTCGCCCTCATCAATCCCCCCCTGTGGCATCTGCCACAAATGCGGCGAGCCATCATATTCGGAATTGCCTTCCTTGATGCGCCGGCCGGCCCACACCAGGCCTTCGGCGTTCAGAACCATCATCCCCGCACAGGGACGATAGGGCAAATCTTCTGCTTTGATTGTCATGGGTTTCCCGCATTGTCTGAGCGCCACAAGGGCGCGGAAATGGCCGCAGGCAAGGTTTACTGCCCCGCCGGCTCCGAAACAAGGGCGGAAACGCCGACGATCTCGATACCGCGGCCCGCCGCTTCCCGGGACCACCGCGAGATCGCCGCAATGCTTTCATCAAAAGCAGAAGCCACCCCGATCGCCTGACCATTGCGGCGCGCGACCCGCTCCAATTCGTCCAACTTCCGCAAGATGGAAGCTTCGGTCACTTCACCATCGAGCAGAATATCGGCAAAACCCTGGGGGGCAGAGATGGCCTTTGCAATCCCGCCACTCAGGGACTGCGCTGACGAACCATCGTCCAGAAATAGCAGACCACGTTTGCCGATATCACGCATCACCGGCTCCAGCGCCACCTGCTCGGCGAGAAAGCGCCCGCCGAGATAATTCATGATGCCGGTATAATTGGTGATTTTGGCCATGGATCGATGCAGCCGGTCGAGGTTTACCTTGGCGGGATCGGCCGCAATCAATGTATCCGGGCCGGGATTGGTGCCGGGATAACCAAAGGGCTCCAGCGGTATCTGGAGAAGAATTTCGTGCCCCTCACGGCGTGCTTCCTGCATCCAGCGTTGCAGGCTGTTGCCGCTGGCGGCAAAGCCAAGCGTCACCTCCGGCGGCAGTTCCCGTATCGCCTTTTGCGAGCCTGTCTGGCTGAGGCCGAGACCACCGACCACGATCGCCACCCGCGTGCCTCGCGCTCCCGACCAGGGCCGCGCATATTGCTCCATCGGCCGCAATCCGTCGGCGCCCACCACTGGCAACCTGCCAAAGGCCGTATCCTCAAGCAATTCCTCGTTGGGCCGCGTGGCCATGCGTGGGTCCTGGCCATAGGTCTGGCCGCTCATCAACACAGGCCCGTCATTATCACGGGGCCGAGGAGAATAGACTGAGACAACGTTACCATCGGGCATGGTCGCACGATTGATGTTCGCGCCAGATCGGCCACTTTCCGGTTGCAGACCAGCCGTTTCGGCCTCCCCGTCCGGTACGGATGGTTCAGCTTTGTTTTGCGCAGGCTGCAGTTCAAGGTCCGGCCCGGTCGCCGTCCTCTGCAGATTGCCGGGCGAGAGCGCCGTGTAGACGGACAGTCCGCCGATGGAAAGAACCGCAAGCGCCGCCAGAACCATAATGACGGAAAAGCGCCGGTTGATACCGGCGCTTTTTTTCTGACGACCCAGAAGCGGTTTTCGCAGGTCCGAAGGCAATGAACGATCCGTCCAGAGGGTTTGTCAATCGAGATGGAGTGCCGGAAGCCGGCACAACGCTCTTATTGCTTGTTGACCACAGCCTTTTCCGGGTTGGGCGGGAAAGACGGATCCGTCTTGACGCCACGCAACAGGTCAAGCGCATAGTTAAGCTGGATGTCGTCCTTGGCCTCCGGCGGAACATAGGCCGAAGAACCCGAACCTTCGTCCGTTTCGCTCTGACCCTTGATGTGCCCGGAGAGGCTGGATTCGCCCTCTGCCGTGACGCGACCCTGCAATTCCGGAGGCAACGGCTGCTCTACCTTGATATCGGGCTCGATACCTGTTCCCTGGATCGATTTACCAGACGGCGTGTAATAGAGCGCGGTGGTCAGACGCAGCGCACCGGCCTCGCCGAGCGGAATGATCGTCTGAACCGAACCCTTGCCGAATGAGCGCGTGCCGACAACGGTCGCGCGACGCAAATCCTGCAGAGCGCCGGCAACGATCTCAGACGCCGAAGCCGAACCGCCGTTGACGAGCACGATCACCGGCTTGCCGTCGGTCAGATCGCCGGCCGTCGCGTTGAAGCGGCGGGTCTCGTCGGGGTTACGGCCACGGGTTGAAACGACCTCACCACGCTCAAGGAAGGCGTCGGAGACATTGATCGCCTGATCGAGCAGACCGCCCGGGTTGAGGCGCAGGTCGAGCACGTAACCCTTCAGCTTGTCGGCAGGAACATCCGCCTTGATCTTCTTGATCGCCTTTTCGAGATCGTCGTAGGTCTTCTCGGTAAAGGAGATGACGCGCAGATAACCGACATTATCGCCCTCGACACGCGACTTGACCGCGCGAACGGCAATCACGTCGCGCACAACGGTAATTTCAAGCGGCTTGTCGGCGCCCTGGCGGATGACGGTCAGCTTGATGGGCGTCTTGACTGCGCCGCGCATCTTTTCGACCGCCTGCTCCAGCTTCAGTCCGCGAACCGGCGTACCATCGATTTCGGAGATGAAGTCGCCGGCAAGGATGCCCGCGCGGGATGCTGGCGTATCATCCATCGGAGAGATGACCTTGACCAGTTCGTTTTCCATCGTCACTTCAATGCCGAGGCCGCCGAACTCACCCTTGGTCTGGGTGCGCATGTCGTTGGCGTCCTTCGCATTCATGAAGCTTGAATGCGGGTCGAGCGAGCTGAGCATGCCGTTAATGGCATTTTCCACCAGCTTCTCGTCATCCGGCGGCGTCACATATTGCGCACGCACGCGTTCGAACACGTCGCCAAAGATCGACAGCTCCTTATAGGTCGAAGGCCCGGCCGCCTGTGCCGGCATGCTCGCCGAATAAATCACGCTCATCGCCGTGGCGCCCATAAGCCCACCGATAAGGAGAAGCGAAACCTTACGAATCATTGTGCGCCCTTCCGGTATTTTTTGCGGTCCACCACGGTTGGGAATCAACCGGTACACCATCTTTCCTGAACTCAATGTAGAGCGTTGGCCTGTCGGTTTCCAGCGCCAATGCTGCTGCACTCGCTACTCTTTTTGCCCCCATGGAGGCGATCGGCTCTCCGGAGAACACGAACATGCCCTGCCGGGTTCTTACATTATCCATGCCCGTCATGACCACGTGATATCCATCGCCGGTATTGAGGATGACCATGCGACCGTAGCTGCGAAAATCGCCGGCAAACACCACGAAACCGTCCGCAGGCGCCGTCACGATGGCCTCCGGGCCGCTCGCGACGACAACTCCCTTGGAAAAATGGCCCGTACCATCCGCATCGCCGAAGCGCCGCAGCACTTCGCCCGCCACCGGAAACTCCAGCTTTCCCTTCAAACTCGCGAAGGGATATGCGGGCGCAATACGGTTTTTATCGGGCATTCCAGCCTCGGCCGCGGCGCGATGCTTTTCGCGTTCCGCCTCCGAAAGACGGGCCAGACGCTGCTCTTCCGCACGCGCCTTTTCCATCGCCTCCCGTACCGAGGTAATTTCGCCTTCAAGCGAACTGACCAGCCCTTCGAGGCTCGTCGCCTTGCTCGCAAGTTCTTCGGACCGCTTGCGCTCCGCCTCCAGCTCCGCCGCCGTCTGGGAATTCTTGCGGTCGTTTTCGGCAATCAGCAGGTCGAGGCGTTTTTCCTCTTCAAGACTTGCCGTCATCATACCCGTAAGATCGTCCTTTTCGCGAGCGATTGCCTGCCTGAGATCGGTCAATTCTTTGAGAGCGGCGACCAGCTTGTCCGTTTCACCGCGAATGCCGGGCACAACGGCGCCAAGAAGAATGGCGCTGCGAACGGAAGCAAGTGCATCCTCCGGCGAAACGAGCAGGGCGGGCGGCGGATTTCTGCCCATGCGCTGCAACGCGGCCAGAACCTCAGCCAGTACACCGCGCCTCTCCCGTAGAGACGCCTTGACGCCGTCCTCGCGCACCGAAAGCTTGGCCAGGCGATCCTCACCATCGCTGATCTTGGTTTCCAGCGCCTTGCGTCTCGCAGCCGACGCGATCAGCTCTTCCCGGATACGGGCGCTGTCCTGATTGAGGGATGCAATGCTCTCCTCGAGCTTCCTTGTTTTGTCCTCGGAAAGTCCGATACTGTCGACCAGCTCCTCCAGATCCTGACGGTTCTGGTCACGACGCTTCTCCAGCGACTGCAACTCATCTGGAGATAAATCGCCATTCTCGGTGGGAATGGCGCCCGCATCATCGCGCGAATAGGTCGGACCGATCCCCACAACGAAAGCAGCGAGAACCGCGCCCGCAAGGGCCGCGTGCCGTTTTCTTGGAGACTTCTTGTCCATCTGAACTTTCTTTGATGCCGAAGCAGGGAGCGCCGATATTAGGGATTTTACCGCGATCTTCCAAGAGGCCTTTAAGGCGGCCGACGACCATCCCCATGTCAGCCGTGTCGCCGAGTTTCATGTTGAAATTGCGACGGCACCCGCATCCGTCCCCGCGTCATACCCGGTGATAGGGGTGACCGGATAGGATGGTAACGGCGCGGTAAAGCTGCTCGGCAATCAGGATGCGGACAATCTGGTGCGGCCATGTCAGTTTGCCGAGATTGAGAACGGCTGTCGCCCTGTCATAAAGGCCGGGATCGAGACCATCGGCCCCGCCGATGGCGATAACAAGTTCGCGCTTGCCGCTGTCGCGCAGATCACCGAAAAAGGACGCGAAGGCCGGGCTGTCCAGCGCCTTGCCACGCTCATCGAGTAAGATGAGCACTGCGCCATCGGAAAGATGCTTTTCCAGCATCGCCGCCTCTTCGCGCTTGCGGGTTTCTGCGTTTGATGCACGACTCTCCGCGACTTCGATAACCCGCGAAAATTCGAGCCCGACCGCCGGGCCAGTCTTGGCGAGGCGCTCGATATAACGGGTCGCAAGATCCTTTTCGGGGCCGGATTTCAGCCGTCCCACCGCAAAAATTGAAATCCGCATCGCAAACCTGCACGTGTCGTAGCCCAATGGGCCACGCTCTTAACAGCATAGCGCGCGGATTCCTATGCGGCCGACCTGATTTCCGGCCAGAAGCATCGCTCCGAAGTCACAGGCGATCTTCGGCAAAAACGATGCCTTCGCTCAAAGGCTCACCGCATCAATGCAGCGTCTCTTCCGGCATGTCCGGCGTCGCCCACATTTTTTCGATGTTGTAGAAAGCGCGGATTTCCGGTCGGAACACATGAACGATGATATCGCCGGTATCGATGAGCACCCAGTCGCCGGTCTCAAGACCTTCGACGCGGGCGTTTCCGAACCCTTCATCCTTCATGTCTTTCAGAAGATGCTCGCAAATCGCCGAGACATGCCTGTTCGACCGCCCGGAAACCACAACCATGTAGTCCGCAAGCGCCGATTTTCCGGCAATGTTGAGAGAGACGATATCTTCAGCCTTGGAGTCCTCGAGGCTCGCGAGGACGGTGTCGAGGGCATGGCCGGCGGCATCGGCGCCACTGTCCTGGCCCTTCGGGATAGCAACGAATGCTCTTCCCTTGGCGTGTACTGTTGTCAGAGGTTTTCCTTTCCAAGAATGACAAAACAGGCACTGCGCGACGCGATTCTCTGCGTCATACAATGAAGGTGGCATCAAAGCATTAACTTTTCAAGATATGGAGCCTTCGACGGCGGTCACATACATCATTTGTGATCGGCCGTGTCATTTGCGGCCGTTACGTAGCGCAGTGGAGCTGAGCGTGGAACGCGGTCCATGAATGAAAACCCAGGCGGGCGCTGGTTTTTTCCATAAAACACCGGCATCGTCCTCATCGATCCGCGCCTGGCTGAAGGCCTGGGCCATGGTGGAGGAGAGGTAGGAAAGCGTCGAACCCGGCCTGTCGATCACCGCAATCGGGAAAGTCTCAGCAATCGTGCGCCATTTCTGCCAGTGATGGAAACTCTTGAGATTATCGGCACCCATAACCCAGATGAAGCGCACGTGCGGATTTTTCGCCTTCACCTTGGCGAGCGTATTAGCGGTATAGCTTATGCCCAGCGATTTTTCGAAAGCCGTGACCTTGATGCGAGGATCGTGAACGAGCTTTTCGCAGGCAGCGATGCGATCTTCGAGAGAGGCCAGCTCTGAGCGGCTTTTCAACGGATTGCCTGGCGTCACCATCCACCACAGCTGATCGAGACCGAGCCTGCGCAGCGCAATCTCTGCAACAAGCGCGTGACCGGCATGCGGCGGATTAAAAGAACCGCCGAACAGCCCGACAACCATGCCGCGCTCCACATGCGGCATGGTGAGATAACGTCTGTCGAGGCGCTTATCGGCCGGCAAATATCAGATCCGTGTCTGGCCGGTGCCATGCACACGGTATTTGAACGAGGTAAGCTGCTCGACGCCGACGGGGCCTCGCGCATGCATCTTGCCGGTGGCGATGCCGATTTCAGCGCCCATGCCGAATTCACCGCCATCGGCAAATTGGGTCGAGGCATTGTGCAGCAGAATGGCCGAATCAAGTTCGTTGAAGAATCGCGCCACCACCTCGGCATCCTCGGCGATAACGGCCTCGGTATGGTTGGAAGAGTAGGTGCCGATATGTTCGATCGCACCGGAAATGCCATCCACCACGGCGACCGAAATGATTGCATCGAGATATTCGGTGCGCCAGTCCTCTTCCGTTGCCGGCGCGAGACCCGCCATCACTTCGCGTACGGCCTGCGAACCGCGCACTTCACAACCGACTTCCATCAGAGCCTTGACGAGCGGCTGCAAATGCGTGGAAACGGCAGCAGCATCCACCAGCAGCGTTTCGGCCGCCCCGCAAATGCCGGTACGGCGCATTTTGGCGTTGACAACGATGCGTTTCGCCATGTCGAGATCAGCGGATTTATCGACATAGATGTGGCAGATCCCCTCAAGATGCGCGAAAACCGGCACGCGGGCCTCCGACTGTACCCGGGCCACGAGGCTCTTGCCGCCGCGCGGCACGATAACGTCAACCGTGCCATTCAGGCCGCTGAGAAGCGCGCCGACGGCGGCGCGGTCGGTCACCGGTACCAGTTGAATGGCATGCTCGGGAAGACCCGCGATCTTCAGACCTTCCACGAGGCAGGCATGGATAGCACGCGATGAATGTTGCGAATCCGAGCCGCCGCGCAGGATCACGGCATTACCCGCCTTGAGACATAGCGCGCCGGCATCCGCCGTCACGTTCGGGCGGCTTTCGTAAATCACACCGATGACGCCAAGCGGCGTGCGCACGCGCTCGATCTTCAGGCCATTGGGCCTGTCCCATGCGGCGATGACTTCGCCGACCGGATCGGGCAGCGCCGCGACGGAACGAATGCCTTCCGCGATACCGGCAATCCGGTCATCATTGAGCGTCAGCCTGTCAATGAAGGAGGGCGCAAGACCAGCCTGATCCGCCGCGGCTAGATCTTTGCGGTTAGCACCAAGGATCGCCTCTTTCGAGGCTTCAATGGCGGAGGCCATGGCAAGCAGCGCACGGTTCTTCTGGTCCGCGCCAGCGATGGACAACGGTCGTGAAGCAGCTTTCGCCTGAGCGCCAATGGTCATCATCAGCGCGTCAATATCATGGCTCTGCTTCACGGCCTGTTCAGGCATGGACCTCATCCTTCTCTGCACTCTTAACTTTCACGGCGGCCCCGGTCATGACGAGGTCGTCGCGATGGATCATCGCCGCCCGTCCGACATAACCGAGGATCGCCTCGATCTCATTGGACTTGTGGCCGATGATGAGACGTGCCTCTTCCGCATCGTAACCCGCGAGACCGCGCGCGACCTCACGGCCTTCCGAGCCGATGATGGCAACGGCATCGCCGCGCCCGAAATTGCCCTTGACCTGCCGCACGCCAGCGGGAAGCAGGCTTTTACCGGCATAAAGGGCCTTTTCCGCGCCGGCATCCACATGGATTTCGCCAGCGGGCTGCAATTGCCCGGCAATCCAGGTCTTGCGTGCCGTCACCGGAGTCCCGGATGGCGCGAACCATGAGGAGCGCGCACCGTTTTCGATGGCCTTGAGCGGATTGAGCGTCTTGCCTGACGCGATGATCATGCCACAGCCGGCAGCGGTGGCAATCTTGCCCGCATCGATCTTGGTGCGCATGCCGCCGCGCGAAAGCTCGGAAGCTGCACCGCCCGCCATGGCTTCGATTTCGGGGGTGATGTCCGCAATCGTGTCAAGGAATTTGGCGTCCGGATCGAGATGCGGCGGAGCTGTGTACAAGCCGTCAATATCCGACAGCAGAACCAGCAAATCGGCGCCCGTCATGGTCGCCACGCGCGCCGCCAGACGATCATTATCGCCATAACGAATTTCGGTAGTCGCAACCGTGTCGTTTTCATTGATGATCGGAATAGCGCCGATCTTCAGAAGCTGGTTGATGGTGGCGCGCGCATTGAGATAACGGCGACGCTCTTCGGTGTCGGAGAGCGTCAGCAAAATCTGGCCGGCAACAATGTCATGCCGCGACAGGCTTTCCGACCATGCCCGCGCCAGCGCAATCTGGCCGACAGCCGCCGCCGCCTGGCTTTCTTCCAGCTTCAACGCGCCCGAAGGCAGGCCGAGCACGGTGCGGCCAAGAGCGATAGCGCCCGAAGACACCACCTGAACATCCGCACCGTTTTTCTTCAGCGCCGCGATGTCCTCGCAGATGGCATCCAACCAGTCTTTCTTCAGGCCGCTTTTGCGGTCCACCAGAAGCGCCGATCCGATCTTGATGACGATCCGGTGGTGGCTGCCCAGCGGCTTGCGCGTCAGGCTCATAGGCGGTCGTCCTCTTCCTCGACCTCGCTCTCATGCGGCATGGACCGATCGGGAAGGGCGGTTTCGCCGCCATTGCTTGCCGACACGATGATGTCGCGAAGGGCGCGAAGGGCTTCCGTCATGCCGATATGCGCGGCAGCGGACAGAAGAAGCGGCGGACGGCCGCAGGCCTTTTCCAGTTCCTTGGCCTTCTTTTTCAGTTCCTTTTCATCCAGCACGTCGATCTGTGACAGCGCGACGATTTCCGGCTTGTCTGTCAGTCCGCCACCATAGGCATCGAGTTCAGCTTTGACGGTCTTGTAGGCCTTGCCGACCTTCTCTTCCTGCGCGGAAACGAGATGCAGAAGCACGCGGGTGCGCTCGACATGGCCGAGGAAACGGTCACCGATGCCGACCCCCTCATGCGCGCCTTCAATCAATCCGGGAATATCGGCCAGCACGAATTCACGGCCATCGATGGTCGCGACACCAAGGTTCGGATGCAGCGTGGTGAACGGATAGTTGGCAATCTTTGGCCGCGCGCGCGTCACGGTTGCAAGGAATGTAGACTTGCCCGCATTAGGCAGGCCAACGAGACCAGCATCTGCAATCAGCTTCAAACGAAGCCAGACCGTCTTTTCTTCACCCGGAAGACCCGGATTGGCGTGCGTCGGTGCCTGATTGGTGGACGATTTGAAATAGGCATTGCCGAAACCGCCATTGCCGCCCGCGGCCAGGCGAAAGCGCTGGCCCTCCTTGGTGAGGTCGACGATCAGCGTCTCGTTGTCTTCCTCAAAAATCTGCGTGCCAACAGGCACCCGCAGCACCACGTCGGAACCCTTGGCGCCGGTGCGGGTCTTGCCCATGCCGTGCTGGCCGATCGAGGCCTTGAAATGCTGCTGGAAACGGAAGTCGATCAGCGTGTTGAGACCGTTGACCACCTCAACCCAGACGTCGCCGCCGCGTCCGCCATCACCACCATCAGGGCCGCCGAATTCGATGAATTTTTCACGCCGGAACGACACGGCACCCGCGCCGCCATCACCGGACTTGATATAGACTTTTGCTTCATCGAGAAATTTCATCGGACTGCCGTTCTGTCGGTTTGCGGGCACAACAACCAATCGTGCTGCGCCAAACAAAAATATCGTCGTTTCGAATACAAGCGCTTCTTCACAAGGTCAAAGACTATCGTGCGGGAAGCTCATGCGCGAGACAAGGCCGGTCTGGATCAAACCGGCCTTGTAATGCTCCTCAAATGCGATGCGGCTTAATGAAATCTTCAGCCGTGACCATCGTGTCGATATGCGCCACCATGGCGGCACGCGCCGTGGCGTAGATCTGGTGACAACCGGTCACCCGGAAGCCGAGCTTCTCCTGCACACGCAGCGAGGCGGGGTTATCCGCAAACACGCCGGAGTGAAGGGTCACTCCCGGCATGCGGCGAAAGAACCGCTCGACGACGGCGGCCACCGCCTCGGTCATGTAACCCTTGCCCCAGTAGAAGCGGTTGAGCCAGTAGCCCAAATGCCACTCGCCATGCCGCAATTCCACCGAGACGACGCCAATCAGCGTGTCGTCACCGCTGGTGATGGCGAAATCCCAGTCAGGCAGGGTGCCGGAGGTGCGCAACACCAGCCACTCCAGCGCATCCTGCTTGTGGTAGGGCGTGGGAACGCGGGCCAGCATCTTCGTCACGGCGAAATCGCCAAGCGATTCCGCAATGCTGCCGGCATCGGAAAGGCGCTGCGGGCGCAGCACCAGACGCGATGTCTCGATGACGGGGCAGGGGCCTGGCGGCGCTATCGCACGGGCCGCCCGGCGGCGGCTCAGTTCGAGCGTGCTCATCCCATGTCCCCCCAGCTCTTCAGAGAAACCCAGGTCTTGCGGTCCAGCCTGTACCATTCGACCGGCACCATGCCACCGAGCGCCAGCGAACCGACCATGCCGGAGCCCTGGAACTGGAAACCGCACTTCTGGATGACACGGCGCGACGGGATGTTGGTGACCCGGCAACGGGCATCGATCTGGTCGATTTCACGCGTACGAAAGGCCATGTCGATCAGCGCATGCGCCGCTTCGGTCATGTATCCCCGGTTCCAGTAGGGTTCCCCCAGCCAGTAACCGATCTCCAGCGTCTTTTCGTCTTCCTGGGGTTCGAGCGCGCAGCAGCCCAGAAACTCGCCATTGTCCATGCGGGTAATCGCATAGACGCACTTGCCAATCTCGCCAGCTTTGGAGCGTCGCACAAAATCCGCGGCGTCTTTGGCCGTGTAGGGGTGCGGCATACGCGATACCATGGTCGCGATATTGGCATTGTTGGCAAGATGGGCAAGGGCGTCGATGTCTTCTTCGTGAGGCTTGCGCAAAACCAGCCTCTGCGACAGTAAAACGGGGCAATCGCTCCTCGACCGATCGGGCCTCGGCCGTTCCTCGGGTGACCGTGATTGGTCAACCCTCAACAATTCAGCTTGCATGGTTCAGTCCCTCCTTGGGGTTAAAGAAAAAGGGGAGTTGGGTGGTGCCCCATCTCCCCTGTTTTCTTGACTGAACCTGATACGCCTCAGCCGGGTCGATGGGACACCGGCTGCATATGACGCTTACCGGCTTATTCTGCGGCTTCCGCTTTCGGTGCCACGGATACGAATACGCGGCCATTGGCCTTCGTACGGAAGTTCACGTTACCTGCGGTCAGTGCGAAAATCGTGTGGTCCTTGCCCATGCCAACATTGGCGCCGGGATGCCACTGCGTGCCGCGCTGACGCAGAATAATGTTGCCTGGAATGACAGCTTCGCCGCCGAACTTCTTTACGCCAAGGCGCTTGGATTCGGAATCGCGACCGTTACGCGAGGAACCGCCAGCTTTTTTGTGTGCCATTGGAGTTCTCCTTTAAACCTTGTTTCCCGTGTCGCGCCGATCAGGCAGCAACGATGTCCGTGATGCGGACGACAGTGTGATGCTGACGATGGCCGCGCGAACGCTTGGAGTTCTGACGACGACGCTTCTTGAAGGCGATGACCTTCTTGCCGCGGTTGTGCTCGACAACTTCTGCCTTGACGATGGCACCCTTGACGAAGGGAGCACCGAACTTGGCGTCGGCACCTTCGCCAACAACGAGAACTTCGGTGAATTCTACAGTTGCGCCTGCCTCTGCTTCCAGCTTTTCGATGGTCAGCACGGCGTCGGCCGCTACGCGGTACTGCTTACCGCCGGTCTTGATGACTGCGAACATTTTTTATCCTTTCATGTTCGTTCCGGCTCTGCCCGCCTACGCAAGCTGGCCGTCTTTTTATCAGTCGGAATTTGGTAGAAACCCGTCGGGACAGGATGTCCCTTTGAATGTCTGCCGGTGAAGCCGCCTTTTTGAAGGCGGTATTTAAAAGAAGGCGCACTACGCCATCAATTTGGGTGCCGATTACGCGAGACGCCGGTTTATGTCAAGATGAAGACGGCTTGAAAAGTAACTGTAACGCCAAGAATTTCATGCTTTTTCGGCAGGCGCGGCAGTCAGGTCTCGAAATTTGCCCAGCAAGTGTTTATATGGGCCTTCCAACAAGGAGCAGAAATGGCCCGCATAGACCAGACCGACGATTGGCGGGACCGCCATGCGCCGACACTTTCCGCCTTCGAATCGCTTGCGATCGAGGCCTATGGCCACCTGCCGGAAGAATTTCGCGCACTGACGAAAGATCTCATCATCGAGATCGCCGATTTCCCGACCGACGATGTCGTCGAAGACATGGCGCTCGAAACGCCTTTCGATCTCCTGGGGCTTTTCGAGGGCCGGGGCATCTCCGAACGTTTCACCATGGAAACGGGCGAGATGGTAAACCGTATCACGCTTTATCGACGTCCCATTCTAGACTACTGGGCCGAGAACGAGGAAACACTGGGTGATATCATCACTCATGTCCTCATCCACGAGATTGGCCATCATTTCGGCCTGTCTGATGACGACATGGAGCGGATCGAAGAAAGCGCCGACGAGGCCGCCGCCGATCGCTGATCGGGGCGGCCATGACTGCTTACTGCTCGCCGAGCTTCATGTCGGGATGGTATTCCTTGCCCTCGACCACCTTGGTCACGGCCTGGCCGCAATGCATGACGCCACTTGCCGCATTAAAGGCATAGCTTGGCGAACCGGCGAGTTCCCAGCCTTTGTTCAGCGCCTCGGTAACCCGGTGACAGAATTTCGCGTCGTCCGGTCCGGTGATGAAACGATAGACCTTCACGTCTTATTTGCCTTTCTTTGTGCGATGATATCGGCCATGGCGACCAGTCTTTCGGCCTGGTTTACATGCAGCCGTTCTATCATCCGACCATTCATGTTGATGACATTCAATTTCGCATATTCCGGTTTTGCGAAAGCCGCAATGATCTCACGCGCTTCCGCGACCGCAGTCTCGTCCGGGGCGAAACGCCGGTTAGCCGGCTCGATCTGAGCAGGATGGATCAACATCTTGCCATCGAACCCCATGGCGCGCCCCTGTTCGCATTCAGCTTCGAAGGCCTCGATGTCACGAAAGTCGTTTGAAACGCTGTCGATGACTTCCAGACGGTACGCACGGGCGGCAAGCACAACCTGCATCATCCAGGGTACGAGATACATGCGGTCTGTCAGCGCTGGAACGCGCGTTTCCTTGCGGAGGTCGTTCAGTCCGATGACAAAAGCCGCCAGCCGTGCATCCGGCGTGTGGGCCGCGTCTGCAATCGAGGCGGCGTTCAGGACACCGAGCGGCGTCTCGATCATCGCCCAGATTTTCAGGGCTTCGGGCGCATCTGCTTCGGCCAGAAGATCAGCCACGTCATTGATATCCGCCGGCTGTTCCACCTTCGGCAGCAGGACTGCGTTCGGCCGACAGGAAAGAACAAGCTGCAGATCCGCCCTCCCCTCAGGTGTGGAGAGGGGATTAATGCGAATAATGGTCTCGCCGCCGAAAAAAGGGGCTTCCGAAAACAAGGTTTTCAGATTCTCCCGCGCCTTGCCCTTCATGTCGGGCGCTACCGAATCTTCCAGATCGAGGATCACCCCGTCACAATCGAGATCGCGAATTTTCTCCAGTGCCCGGACGTTGATCGCGGGGACGGACAGCAGCGAACGGCGCGGTCGGACAGGAATATTTTCGGAAAAACTGACCATGCCGCACTTGTGTCAAGCTTTTGTGACATCTGCAAGCCGACAATCCACTGAATCCTCTTGCAAGCCGGAAGAAGAAGGCCCACATTCGTCTGGAAAGAAAGGTTTGGATCATGCAAGGCATACGTTCGTTTTTCATCGCCGCATCCGGCATTGCAATTCTGGCCATGGCCGCTCTTTTCACGGCGTCGCTTACGGTCGCTTTCATTGGCGTGCTCGCGGTTCTCAGCGCAGCCCGCCTCCTGTCCGCGCGTCTGAAGCCGGCTCCGATCCCTGTGAAGCCCCGCAGCCAGCGCGACATGCGCGTCTGGAACGACGGCAAGGGTACGATTATCGATCTCTGAGGTCGATGAATTCGGAAAAAGCACCGGCGGTGCGCGCAAGGCGTACCGATGAATGCGGGTTTGCGCTTCTAAAGCGACCCTTTTTGCAGTATTTCCCCAGTTAACTCCGGCCGGCTTTAGCCAGCGCCAGATTTTGTTCAGGGAAACACGGGAAGCGACAGATGGAAAAATTCACCAAGCTGACAGGCGTTGCCGCGCCCATGCCGGTCGTCAATATCGACACCGATATGATCATTCCGAAAGATTATCTGAAGACCATCAAGCGCACCGGTCTCGGCAAGGGCCTTTTCGCTGAATCCCGGTATCTCGAAGACGGTTCGCCCAATCCCGATTTCGTGCTGAACAAGCCCGCCTACCAGAACGCCCAGATCCTCGTCGCTGGCGATAATTTCGGCTGCGGCTCATCGCGCGAACACGCGCCTTGGGCGCTGCTCGATTTTGGCATCCGCTGCGTGATCTCCACCAGCTTTGCGGATATTTTTTACAATAACTGTTTCAAGAACGGCATTCTTCCGGTTGTCGTCAGCCCGGAGAACCTGGAAAAGCTGCTGGACGACGCATCGCGCGGATCAAACGCCGTTCTTTCCATCGATCTTGAACGTCAGGAGATCAGCGGTCCCGACGGCGGTACGATCAGTTTTGAAATTGATGAGTTCAAGCGTCACTGCATGCTGAACGGCCTCGACGATATTGGCCTGACGCTGGAACATCGCGGCGCAATCGATACCTTCGAAAAGACCAACGCCTCCGCGCGGCCCTGGGCCTGATCCCACTTTCTACGCCGGGCATTCGCACAAGCGGGGCCTGTCAGGAAATGCGTCACGGTAAAAGACTAAAAAGCCGATCCCGTACAAAACCGTACCGGATCGGCTTTTGCTTTGCTTGAAAAGCACCTGAGGCAGAGATAAGAAGCCCCCGATCCCGTCTGGCTGCAATAAGACTTTGCAGATGCAGGACGGAACGAGTTTGACGCCGCGCTCGCCATCATCCCTTTTGGATGTTTTCCGGCGCACCGCCCAAGGAGGGTTCCTATGACAGTTCGTTCGCTTTTCCTTCTGCCCGGTGATGGTATCGGCCCCGAGGCCATGGCCGAAGTCCGCAAGCTGATCGACTATATGAACAGCGCTGAAGGTGCCGGTTTCACAGTCTCCGAAGGCTTGGTCGGGGGTTCCGCCTATGACGCCCATGGCGTTGCGATTTCCGATGCGGACATGGAAAAGGCGCTCGCTGCCGATGCTATCCTGTTCGGCGCCGTCGGCGGCCCGAAATGGGATGGCGTTCCCTATGAGCATCGCCCGGAAGCCGGCCTTCTTCGCCTGCGCAAGGATCTTGAACTTTTCGCCAATCTGCGCCCCGCCATCTGCTACCCGGCACTCGCCGCCGCTTCCTCCCTGAAGCCGGAACTTGTCGAAGGTCTCGATATCCTCATCGTTCGCGAGCTGACGGGCGGCGTTTATTTCGGTGAACCAAAGCAGATCATCGACCTCGGCAACGGCCAGAAGCGCGGTATCGACACCCAGATCTATGACACCTTCGAGATCGAGCGCATTGCCAGTGTCGCTTTCGAGCTGGCCCGCACCCGCGACAACCGCGTCTGCTCGATGGAAAAACGCAACGTGATGAAGTCGGGCGTGCTGTGGAACCAGGTGGTCACCGAAACCCATGCCGCAAAGTACAGGGATGTTCAGCTGGAGCATATGCTGGCGGATGCCGGCGGCATGCAGCTGGTGCGCAAACCCAAGCAGTTCGACGTTATCGTCACCGACAATCTCTTCGGCGACATGCTTTCCGACGTCGCCGCCATGCTCACCGGCTCGCTTGGCATGCTGCCTTCCGCCTCGCTTGGCGCACCGGACGCCAAGACCGGCAAACGCAAGGCGATGTACGAGCCGGTCCACGGCTCGGCGCCTGACATTGCCGGCAAGGGCATCGCCAACCCCATCGCCATGATCGCGTCCTTCGCCATGTGCCTTCGCTACTCGTTCAACATGGTGGATGAGGCAACGAAACTCGAGACAGCGATTGCAAACGTGCTCGACAAGGGCATCCGCACCGCCGACATCATGGCAGAAGGCAGCCGCCAAGTCGGCACGTCCGAAATGGGTGATGCGGTTCTTGCCGAATTCAAGGCGCTTTCGGCGTAAGGCTTGATACAGGCTGGGCAGGCGGCATAGCCGTCTGCCCGTTTTCCTTCGTAAGAAGATGCTCGTAGCGCCTGTCGGTCAGTGTCATCAGAAACGCGACAATGGCGTCGACCCGCTTGTCGTCCAGCGCCGGCGCTGATGTCAGTTCCGCCATGGCGATATTCTCAGGCACCTCAGGCGCGTCCCAGGCTCTGCCGGTTTCAGGATTGATCTGACGGCTCGGCTTCTTGCTCTTATATTTCACGTAAAACAGCACGACCGTGCGCAGATCCTTGAACACGCCATTGTGCATGTAAGGGCCGGTCACGGCGACGTTGCGCAGCGTCGGCACCTTGAATTTGCCGCGCTCAGCCGGATCACCGGCGACGATCGGATTCTGCGCAAGACCAAGATCGACTGCGCCCGGCTTCGAGCCATTTACGGCCCGGACAGGCGTATTGGCGGGCACACCGATGTTGAAATATTTGTGGTTGGTGAAGAGGCCGTCTTCCAGACCCTTGGCGCCCCGGATTTCGTGGCAGGTATTGCAATTGGTGAATTGCGTCGAGGAGATAAGAACCCGCCCCAGCTCTTCCTGATCAGTCAGCTTTTCCTCGCCACGCAGGAAGCGGTCATATCTTGAATCGAAGGTCGAGAACTCGTCCGATCGCTCAAAGCTCGCCAGCGCCTTCGTCATTGCGGCATAGGCGGTGTCGTCGTTCTCAAAAACATCCTTGCCGAACTGCGTGCCGAACGCCGCGACATAATCCGGATTCTCCTTGAGTCGCTTCACGACCGAGGGCTTGTTCGGCATACCCATTTCGACGGGGTTGAGCGGCGGTCCACCTGCCTGATCCTCCAGCAGCGAGGCGCGGCCGTCCCAGAACTGGCCACCCACATACTCTCCCGCCGCATTCCTGCCGAAAGGCGGTGAGAACCGGGCGTAGGCCGCGGTCGGCGCGTTGCGGTCGCCCAGTGAGAAACCGTCATCGCCGAGCGAAACATCGCGCCCAACCTTGTCGTTTTCCCGTCCATCGGAAAAACCGGCCGCCTGCATATGGCAGGTGGAACAGGCCATCGTTCGGTTCATGGAAAGATTGGGATCGTCAAAGAGCGCCGCACCGAGCTTTTCCAGCGTCGCATAATCTTCGCCGCCATGAGCAGCCACGCCATCGAACCCGACACCGAAAGGAGCGAGCAGAACGGATGCAGCCAGAGCGGCGGAGAGAAAAAATCCGGGTTTCATCATCGGTAGGCACGCTCGAGATAAATGCGCGATAGCAAATCCGGGCCGCGGGAGACAGAACGGCTTCCGGCCCGGACTTCACGGAACATGGAGCGCCGGAAGTATTTCTGTCTTTCCATGCCCTCTGAGAGGACCCTATAACACTTTCTCACGGTCGGAGCCTACAAACTTTCACAGCTTGCTCCACTTTGCCGCACGGGGATCAACCGCCCCGGGCAATGGCGTGGAAAAACGTGCCCGAAACGAGGCCTCGCCTGCCGCCCGATGGCCCGAGCGGGCGACCCTGCCCGTCGGCTATCTCAGCAAAAGGCGCGTCTTGGCCGGGGTCGATGACCCGCGCATAATGGAATTCATGGCCGCGCAGAACTTCCCCTGCCGATCCGAGCGGACCATTCACCGCAATTGTTGCCTGCCGGTAGCCGAGATTCATCTTGCGCGTGGCAAAGCTGGTGGCATGCGACAACAGACCTGTCATGGCATGGGTCACCCCATCGGCATCCTCCAGCGCCGCCCCCATCACCATGTAACCGCCGCACTCGCCATGCACGGGCTTTGTCGCGGCAAAGCGGGTGATGCCGGCCTTGAAAACAGCGGCATTCGCGAGTTTTCCGGCAAAAAGCTCGGGATACCCGCCGGGCAGCCAGCAGATATCACAGCGCCCATCCGGAGCCTCATCGGCGAGCGGAGAAAAACGCACGATTTCGGCGCCGGATGCATGCCAGTGCTTCTTGAGATGCGGGTAAAGGAAGGTAAAAGCTGCATCTTCCGCCAGCGCGATGCGCTGGCCGGGCGGCGCGATGGCTGCTGCTTTCGAACCCGGAGGCAGCTCGACCGGTGCAGCAAGAGACAACACGGCATCGAGATCGATGGATTTTTCCATCGCGTCCGCGAGCCTTTCAATATGTGCATCGATTTCCGGATGTTCGCTCGCCTGCACGAGACCCAGGTGACGTTCCGGCAGGATGAGGGAGGGGTCGCGCAGCACGCATCCGGCAACCGGCAATCCGATTTTTTCGATGGCTTCCGTACACAGGAGCCTGTGCCTTTCGCTGCCGGCCCGGTTCAGCACCACCGCCGCCATGGTTACGGCGGGATCGTAATGGGCAAAACCGTGAGCAACCGCGGCGGCGGTCTGCGACTGACCGGACACATCGAGGACCAGCAGCACGGGAATGCCGAATAGCCGTGCCAGATCCGCAGCCGAACCGGTACGGTTTTCCGCCACCGGAATGCCGTCGAACAGGCCCATCGCGCTCTCGATCAGAATGAGATCGGCGTCCTGCGTGTGCTGTGAAAACAGGTGCCGCAGCAGCTCTGGCCTCATTGCCCAGCTATCCAGATTAAGACCTGATGAGCCGGTGGCGAAGGCATGGAAACCCGGGTCTATGTAATCTGGTCCCGTCTTGATGCCGCGTACCTTGATGCCGCGTCGGGCAAAAGCCCGCAGCAGGCCGATAGTCACGCTGGTCTTGCCGGATCCCGAGCGCGCTGCGCCAATGATGATCGCCCGCGCCGTCATGCCTTCGAAACTCCCAGCCGCTCGCGCATCGACACAATCTCTCCGATGACGATCAAGGCCGGCGCTTCGAAATCTTCCCGCATTGCATCGCCAGCTATACTTTCCAGCTTGCTAATAAAAATGCGCTCTTGTTCAGTTGTCGCCGACATGATGACAGCGACCGGCGTCGTCGCCGCACGTCCGCCCTGCATCAGAAGCTTTGCAATCGCGCCGATATTCTTCAGACCCATATAAACGACGATGGGCTCCTGTGTTTTTGCCAGCGCCAGCCAGTCCAGGTCCTCCTCCGTGCCAGCCGCATGACCGGTGGCGAGCGTCACGGCGCGACTGATCCCACGCATCGTGGCTGGAATACGCGCAGAAGCCAGCGCCGCCAGCGAAGATGTCATGCCCGGCAATATGCGAAACGGAACGCCGGCACGGACCAGCGCCTCCGCTTCTTCGCCGCCACGGCCAAAAATGAAGGGATCGCCGCCCTTCAGCCGCAGCACCTTTTTTCCCTGCCGGGCGAAATCGATCAGCGAGGCGGTAATATCGTCCTGCGTCGCAGAGGGCTTGCCACCGCGCTTGCCGGCAAAGACGATCTCCGCCTGGGGACCGAGCGCCACGACATCGTCACTCACCAGCGCATCACGCACGATGATCTCGGCCTGGGAGAGTGCCAGCGCCACTTCGAGCGTCAGATAACGCACATCGCCCGGCCCTGCGCCCGCGAGCCAGACGTGCCCCGCTTCGAAGGCCGGACTTTTTGCGGCAATACTGTTCAAAATCTGCGGTATCGACATTCTCTTGGCTGCTTTTTAACGATGACGGAAAAAGCCGTCCCGGCTATAGGAATTCATATGGAAACGGATGGAAAGACCCTTCGCCGCGGCTGGACCACGGGCACCTGCGCGGCAGCCGCCACGAAGGCGGCCTGCGCCGCCCTTCTGACCGGCGAGTTTCCTTACCCTGTCGAGGTCGAACTTCCAAGCGGCGCGAGGCCCGCATTTTCCCTCGCGACCGAGGAAAAGGGTGAAAACTTCGCCCGCGCAGGTGTCATCAAGGATGCGGGCG
The DNA here is from genome assembly GCF_031453135.1 of Agrobacterium sp. SORGH_AS_0440. Lineage (NCBI taxonomy): Bacteria > Pseudomonadati > Pseudomonadota > Alphaproteobacteria > Hyphomicrobiales > Rhizobiaceae > Agrobacterium > Agrobacterium sp. SORGH_AS_0440. The sequence continues at coordinate 2,681,723 of NZ_JAVIYR010000002.1, forward strand.
ATGACCCTGATGTTACCCACGGCGCACTGATCGAAAGCACGGTGCGGCGCGGTCAGCCGGGAAGCGGTATCACCTTCAAGGCCGGCACGGGCGTCGGCACCGTCACGCGGCCCGGACTGCCCCTGCCGCCAGGAGAACCCGCCATCAATCCCGTGCCACGCAAGATGATCGAAACCGCCATTCACGAGGTGGCTGGTGCGGAGACTGATTTCGAAGTTGAAATTTCCGTTCGAGACGGCGAGAAACTTGCGGAAAAAACCCTCAACGGCAGACTCGGCATTCTCGGGGGTATCTCCATTCTCGGCACCACGGGCGTCGTTATTCCTTTTTCCTGCTCGGCCTGGATCCACTCCATCTGGCGAGGCATTGACGTGGCGCGTGCGACCGGCTGCACTCACGTGCTCGGCGCTACCGGGAACACCTCTGAAAAAGCGGGACAGGCGCTGTATGAACTGCCCGAGACCGCGTTGATCGACATGGGGGATTTCATCGGCGGGATGTTGAAATATCTGCGCAGCCACCCGGTCGAGCGGGTAACGATTGCTGGTGGCGTCGCCAAGATGACGAAGCTCGCCCAAGGGATGCTCGACGTGCACTCCAAAAAAGGTCTTGCCGATCTCGATGCGCTGGCGGCGCTGGCAGGGGAGGCAGGTGGCGATGGGGAACTCGCTGACGCCATTCGCAGCGCCAACACCGTCGCCCATGCCTTCCAGCTGGCCGATCGCAACGCTATCGATCTTGGCGCGATCGTTGCTGAAAAAGCCTGGGTGACCGCCGCGGCGGCGCTGAGGACGCCGACCATAGCACTGGATATCCTGGTTTTCGATCGTCAGGGCGCGTTGAAGGGACGCACCGCCTCCACCCCGTCGCATCAGCCCGCCGCATCCTCCTTTGGAGACCGGAAGCGGCGTACATAGTCTGCACTGTAGAGTGCGCTTTCACGAAAATCCGTCGAGGCCAAACCACGACCGACGAAGATCAGCGCCGTGCGCTCGACAGGCTCGGCCGCAAGCTTGCCTTCGATATCGAACAGGCTACCGCGAATGACCCGCTCATCCGGCCAGGACGCCCGCACGACAATGGCGACGGGGCAATCGGAACCATAAAGCGGCGTCAATTCTTCCACGACCCTGCCGATGGCATGAATGGCAAGATGGATGGCAAGCGTCGCGCCCGTCGCGCCGAAAGCCTGCAGCGTCTCACCATCGGGCATCTTCGATGCACGCCCGGAAATCCGCGTCAGCACAAGGCTCTGCGCCACTTCCGGCACCGTCAGTTCGCGTTGCAAGGCGGCGGCGGCGGCGGCGAAGGAAGGAACCCCGGGCGTCACGCTGTAATCGAGCCCCAGCTGCTCCAGCCGGCGGATCTGTTCGCCCATTGCGCTCCAGACGGAAAGGTCGCCGGAGTGCAACCGTGCAACGTCCTTGCCTTCCCTTGCTGCCGCGATGAATTCCGCCTCGATCTCATCCAGCGAAAGTGCGGCCGTATCGACAATACGCGCGCCCGGCGGGCAATAGTCGATCAGCGCCTTCGGAACCAGCGAGCCGGCATAAAGGCAGACCGGGCACGCCGCGATAAGATCGCGCCCGCGCACCGTAATGAGATCGGCGGCGCCTGGACCGGCACCGATGAAATGAACCGTCATTCGTGTTCTCCATGTTCGATCGCGCTGCCGCCATCCTCTGGGGCGGCACCGTCAGCGGTTGCGATGGCCACCGTCACATCGCCGTGTACGAGCCGCGGCGCGACCAGCCTTGCATTCTCTCCCGCTGCCGCAAGCGCCGCGGTTTCGCTCACGCTCGGCAAACCGGACCGCTCGAAACTTGCGCGTGAAAACGTCAGCGTTTTCGAGATAACGGCATCAAGCCGATGCTGCGCGACGATTTCGAGCGACAGGGAAAGAGTTTTCGCCGCTTCCGCAAGGCCGGCTTCCCGCGATTTAAGTGGCGCAGTTGCCAGGCGGTCGGCCTTGACGCCAAAATCCTGCTCGGCAGCCCGCAAGGCAGCGATGATCATCCCCGCCGTCGCTCCCTTGCGGCAGCCTATGCCAGCCACGATCACCATGGCTTCACCCAGCTCCACTGGGTCACCGGCATGGCCGGACGCCACCCCGACATTGAACCGACAGCCGCCGCCCGCGACACATCCAGCCTTACGATCGAACCGCCGAGCCTCGCATGCGCGGCCAGCAGAACTGCCTCCATTTCCAACGTCACGGCATTGGCGACCAGACGCCCCCCGGATTTCAATGCCCCCACGGCCCCATCGAATACACCCGCTTCACTCCGCCGCCGCCGCCAATGAAGATTGCGTCCGGACGGGGTAACCCTTCAAAAGCGTCGGGAGCGGAACCGATCATGACCTCAAGCCCGGGAACACCGCAGACGTCGGCATTAAACGTTATGCGTTCCGCCCTTGCCGGGTGCTGCTCTATGGCAATGGCGCGGAGCGAAGGGTGCGACAGCATCCATTCAATGCCGATCGAGCCGGAACCCGCACCGATATCCCACAGCAGTTCGCCGCGGCGTGGCGCCAGCGAGGACAGGGTCACAGCCCGGATTTCGCGTTTGGTGATCTGCCCGTCATGTTCGAACAGGCCATCGTCAAGTCCGTGCGCAAAGGGCAGGATACGTGCGCCTTGATCCGCAACAACGTCAATTGCCACGACATTCAGCGCATTGACGTCCTCAACGGCGAAATCGCTCGCCGGGACGCGGTGCGATCTTTCCCGTTCTCCTCCCAAAGCCTCGAGCAGAGTGAATTCCGACCGGCCGAAACCGGAGGCAGACAGCAATTTTGCGATCAAAGCCGGGTCACGCTCGTCCGACGTCAGCGCTATGATGCGGGTGCCGGGATGGAGATGCGGCCGCAAAAGGTCGATGGGTCGGCCGTGCAGCGAAACGCACTCGACCGATTGCAGCGGCCAGCCGAGCCGGGAAGCCGCGAGAGAAAAGGCCGAAGGCGAAGGATACGATGCAACCTCTCGGACAGGGACGTTTCTCAGAAGCGTGACGCCCACACCGTAGAAGAATGGATCACCGGATGCCAGCACGCAAACCCTCCTGCCGCGCAGCGCCAGAACGTCCCTCATCTCCACGTCGAATGGCACGGGCCAGGCCCGCGCCTCGCCCTGAATGGCCGCAGCTGCCAGGTCCAGATGACGTTTGCCGCCAAAGACAATTTCGGCGGCCTCGATTGCCCGCAGCGCATTTTTACCGAGCCCGTCAAGCCCGTCCTCGCCGATGCCGACGATGGAAAGCCAGCGCGTTGCTTCCTTTTCGGTGGAAGCCTTGCCCGTTCCGGAATACTCAGAGGTCATGACACGCTCCATACTCATTCTTGGCGGCACGACCGATGCCCGCCTCCTGGCCGGCCGGCTGGGCGAGGATTCCAGCTATCGTATCCTGCTCTCCATGGCGGGGCGCACGATCTCCCCGGTGGAACAGCCCGTACCCATGCGCAGTGGCGGCTTCGGCGGTGCGGCGGGGCTGGCGGATTTCATCCGCGCCGGGAATTTCGATATTCTGGTGGATGCGACCCATCCCTATGCCGCCAGAATTTCCGCCAATGCCGTGGAGGCGTCGAAGCGCGCAGGCGTTCCGCTCATCAGGCTTTCGCGTCCTGCCTGGCAGCGTCAGCCGGGCGATAACTGGCAAAGTGTCGAGAGCATCGATCAGGCGGTCGTCGCGCTTGGCGGCCAAGGCAGATGCGTGTTTCTGGCGCTCGGTCGACAGGAGCTTCTTCCTTTTGAGGCCGCGCCCCAGCACAACTATCTCATCCGCAGCGTCGATCCCGTGGAACCGCCGCTGAAGTTGCCGGATGCGCGTTACATCACTGCACGCGGTCCTTTCGCAACGGAGGACGAAATCCGTATGCTGGAAGAAAACCGCATTGAGGTCGTGATATCGAAGAACTCGGGTGGCGCAGCAAGTTACGGCAAGATCGAAGCGGCCAGACAACTCCATCTGCCGGTTATCATGATCGAGCGGCCGAGGCAGTCGCACGACACGCCCGCCACAAGCGTGACGGTGCCGGATATAGCGACTGCGCTCACCGCCATCCACCATCAGTTTTCTCTTTTCGAAAAACGAGGCGAATAAACGATCGGTTCTTTTCCGGGACGTTCGATCAAACGCGTTTCTTCCGAACCGACAATGACACAGGTCGCCATGTCTGCCATGTCGCTCGACGCCTCCGATAGCGGCACGACCCGTATGCGCTCATCCAGGCGGCCTGCCGCCCTGCCGAAGATTACCGGCACCGATCCGGGCAGATGCACCCGCAACAGGTCAAACGCCGTGCCGAGCTGATGCGGCCGCGCCTTGCTGACAGGATTATAGAAGGCCATCACGAAACCCGCCTGCGCCGCCGCGATCAGTCGTTTCTCGATGATTCCCCAGGGTTTGAGATTGTCCGACAGTGAAATGGCGCAAAAATCATGCCCGAGCGGCGCACCCGCTCTTGCCGCCACCGCCAGCATCGCCGTCACGCCCGGCACGACGGAAACATCGATATCGCGCCATTCGGATGGACCATTTTCGATTGCCTCGCAGATGGCCGCCGCCATGGCGAAAACACCGGGATCACCACCGGAAACCACGCAGACCCTGCCACCTTCGGCCGCAAGCCGAAGAGCCTGTTCAGCGCGGGAGATCTCCTCGCGATTATCGGAGGCATGACGGCGCTGATGGGGACCAAGCGACAGCCGGTCGAGATAAGGAATATAGCCGAAAAAATCGTCGGATGCCGCGACAGCCGCAAGCGCCTCCGGCGTCATCTGTGCAGCATTACCGGGTCCCAGTCCGACGACGACGAGCTTGCCGGTCATGGTGCTTCACCCGGGCCGGGCCTCGTTTTCCAGCCAGGTACAAGAACCAGCGAAAAGTAGGGTGCAGGCGAAGCATCCCGCTCGATGAGCCGCACTGCATGGCTGTTGGCCATGGTGCCGCGCTCGACATAAAGCGCCTGCTCGAGCTTGCCGGCCTTTTCCAGTGCACGGCGGATTTTGGGCAGGTTGCGCCCGACTTTCATGATGACCGCCCCGTCCGTGCCGGAAAGACGGTCAGAAAGAACATCTTCTGCAAGCGTTCCAGGAAGCACGCTCAGAATATCGTCTCCCTGCACCAGCGGCAGCCCAGCCATGGACCAGCAGCCGGACATAGCGGTGATGCCGGCTACGACTTCCGCCTGATAGGACGGCGCAAGCCGCAGATGCAGATGCATATAGGAGCCATAGAACAGCGGATCGCCTTCCGAGAGCACGGCAACATTCCTGCCGGCTTCGAGATGTGCTGCAATGTCCTTCGCCGACTGATCGAAAAATCGGGCGATCGCATCGCGATAATCCTCACCGTTCTTGTCGCTTTCAACCGTGACGGGGTAAACCAACGGCATTTCAAGCGTGCCCGGACGGATAAAGGCCTCGACGATACCACGGCCGTTGCCGCTACTGCCCTTTTTGCAGAAGAAAGCCAGAACGTCGGCTGCCTCGATGGCACGCACCGCTTTCAGCGTCAGCAGTTCAGGATCGCCGGGACCGGTGCCGACGCCGACGAGTTTCCCCTTACGATGTTCAAAAAGAGCCGCGCTCACAGGCCCGCCCTCGCAACCGCGTTGACGGCGGCAGCCGTCATGGCCGAGCCGCCCATGCGTCCCTTGACGATGGCGTAGGGAATGCCGAGCGTACTGACTTCCAACGCATCCTTCGATTCCGCTGCGCCGACGAAACCGACCGGCATGCCGATGATGGCGGCGGGGCGAGGCGCGCCCTTTTCGAGCATCTCCAGAAGATAGAACAGGGCTGTTGGCGCGTTGCCGATCGCTACCAGAGCACCGTTCATGTGCTCCGCCCAGAGATCAAGCGCGGCGGCCGAACGTGTATTGCCGATGGACCTCGCAATGTCGGGCGTGCGCGGATCACGAAGTGTGCAGATGACCGCATTGGCGGCTGGCAGGCGCGCGCGCGTCACACCATGGGCGACCATTTCCGCATCGCAAAGGATGGGCTTGCCCGCAAGGAGTGCGCCACGCGCGGCAGAGACAAAATCCGGGGAGAAACGGAAATGGGCGGCGGCCTCAACCAGCCCGCAGGCATGAATCATGCGAATGGCGATGTCCGCCTGATCTTCGGCAAAAGCGGACAAATCCGCTTCCTCGCGTATTATGGCGAAGGAGCGCTCATAGATCGCATTGCCATCGCGAATATAGTCATAGTCGGTCATCGGTCATCCTGTCGAAGCGCCGCGACAATTGCCTGCCTGCCCAGACGGGCAAACAGGCCAGCGGCGTTTTTCCCCGGGCTTATGTTCTTTTTCATAAAGACGGGCAAGCCGCGAAAGCGCCGCTCTTTGTTGTGCAAAGGGTAAAATGCCGTCCGGAAAATCGCCGGCGCGGCCAAAAATCGAAAAAGCCATGCCATTATCGGAACCTGAAAAGGTCAGAAGCGACGGCGCGGGATGGGCGCAGCCTTTGCCACATCCGGAAATATGCAGGGTCACGGAACCGTCGAGCAGCGGGGCGCAAGCGCCTGCCGCAAAGGAAGCCAGTTCGTGAGTAGGATAAAAGGCCGACGCGCAACCGGGAGCGCCGGGACAGACTGCTATGGAAGATCGCCCGTCGCCGGCAGCCGTGACGAAACCCGATGTTCCGGCACTCGCAAGCAGTGCGCCGCACGCGCGCTGGGAACCGAAAAACAGCAGGCTATGATTTATCGCTGGCCGAAGAGACTGAATACCGAGCACGGCGGCCGCTTCGCAGAGACGCGCTATATCAGCGGCTTTGATCTGACTGAAGGCAGGCGCGACGCCTGCAGCAAAACCGGCCCCGCCTGCGGCCATCAAACCCAAAGGCACGAGGGACCGGGATGCCTCGCTTCCGGCCAGATCCACCAGATGATCACCACAGATCGCTTCAATCATCTTCCGATCCAGATCGCGACCGCGGGCGAGCGGACCTTTTTTTGCCAGAAGCGCGAGCAATTCAAGGACGACACCAGCTGCGGCGCCGGCGCCAACCAGCCCCGCATCCACTGAGCTGCTTTCCGGACCGCCCACAAACAGGCGCCAGAAGACCTGCCCTTCCAGACGCTGTGCTTTCAGGCGGATGTCAGCGAGCAAATCTCCCATGGAAACATATCCGCCACCGTCGATCACCACAGACATTTTGGCGGCGAGTTTTTCAGCAAGTCCCGGCGCTTTTGCCTCCCGGCGAATCTCGTCTGCAAGAGAACGGCCATCGGCAATTTCCGTCTCGTCACGACCGGATAAGGGCGACACCTCAACCGCCAGCCCATCGCGAAGCGGTAGACCAAGCGCCAGAACCTCTTTTTCCAGAAAGCGCGCGCTCTCGGGCGACAGACCGCGAAATTGCAGGCTGCCCCGGGCGGTAATGTCCATCAAGCCATTGCCATGGAAATCCGAAAGATCGCAAAGCCTCTTCATCTCAAGGGGCGTGATATCCTCTTCGAATGCGATCCGTGACAGGAGACCATCGCCGGTGGGCATGGGTGCAGAGAGAGCCGGGCATGCGCCGCGGCGGCTGACTGGCTGAACGGGATTGAATAAGGCCGTCATCACGCGCCGACCCTTTCCGGACGGGGCAAAAGCAGCATTTCAAGCTCCGCATCCACCGCGTTTCGGCGACTGTGCCACAGGCCGCGGCGGCGGGCGGACAAGAAACGTTCCGCCATCACCCGCGCTGCCTTCGGGTTTTCGCGCAGGATGAAATCGCGCACCGCTTCATTGCCGAAATAGGCATCGTAAAGGGCTTCAATCAACGATGACGACACCGCATTGGTGGTTTCGGCAAAGCCGACCAGCCGGTCCACCGTCTCGGCAAACTCCGCCGCACCGCGTGGGCCGTGTCGCATCTGGCCTTCGATGAAGCGCGGATTGACGGCACGGGCCCGCACCACCCGCGTCAGGGCCTGTGTCATCGATCTTGCCCGTGGGCGCGCCGGATCGGTCGTATCCAGCGCCACGATATCGGCAACGCCTCCAAGTGCAGCCTTGGCAGCGGAAAAGCCGCCAATGAAAGCGACATCGGAAGAACCGTCCAGAAGATCGCGGCCGGGATCATCGCCGGTGTGAACCAGAAGATCAGCCCGGCGCACCGCCTGCGCAAATCCGGCATCCTCGAAAATCTCCAGCCCGTCCGCACCTCCGAATGCGTAACTTGCCGCATCTAAGTAGGCTTTACCCAGTTCCTCGCGTTCGTCCCATTTGCCGCTGGCGAGCTTCTCCTCAATACCAGCACCATAGGTGCCGGGCGCAGAGCCGAAAATCCGCGGTGGTATATGACCGAGCAGAGCCGCCTCTTCCGCAAGCGGATTGTCGCCCGGCGCTTCTTCACGCCGCGCCACGGCCTTGGCGGCAGCATCGAGAAGCGCGATCAGCGCAGGAAACATATCCCGAAACAGGCCGGAAATGCGGAACGTCACATCAACGCGTGGACGGCCGAGGCTGGCCGGCGGCAGCACCTCGATGCCGGTCACGCGGCCGGTGCCGGCGTCGTAAATCGGCCGCGCTCCCATCAGGTGCAGCGCCTGCGCCACATCCTCGCCGCCGTTGCGAAGACTGGCACTTCCCCAGAGATCGAACACCAGATGTTTCGGCCAATCCCCGTGGCTCTGCAGATGATGACGGAGCACCTCTTCGCCGGCCATGCGCCCGAGTTCAAAAGCGGTGGGCGTCGGCATCGTGCGCGGATCCGCTGCATAAAGATTGCGGCCCGTGGGAAGTACATCGATCCGGCCCCGTGCCGGTGCGCCGGAAGGACCGGGAGCAACGTGCCGGCCATCGAGTGCGGCAAGCAAGGCCGCCTTCTCGGCCCGGGCGCTTTGAAGTCTCAGAGGATCAGCCTCACCTTGGGCGCAGCGGCCGAAAATGTGTTGGCCGTCCTTGATCGCAAAATCCTTGAGATCACAGAGAAAGGCGTCGATGCGTGAGAGGGCGGCGTCGGCATCGTCCTTCGTATTCACGCCGGCCTCGGTTGCAAGCCCGGTTTCCTGCGCTTTTTCAATGATCAGCTTCGCCAGCCGGTCGCGCCGTCGCCGATCGAGCCCATCGGCCTGCGCATATTCGTCGACCAGCTGTTCAAGCGCCAGTTGTTCCGGCGAAAGCCCGGCATTAACCAGCACCGGCGGAATATGGCCGATGGTGACGGCTGCAATACGCCGTTTCGCCACCGCCGCCTCACCGGGATTGGAAACGATAAACGGATAAATCACCGGCAGCGGACCAGTGACAATTTCCGGAAAGCACTTGCGGGAAAGCGCCACTGTCTTGCCCGGCAGCCATTCCAGCGTACCGTGCGCGCCCACATGCACGATGGCATGGGCGGATGCCACGCGCTGCATCCATGCGCCGAAGGCAACAAGCGCGTGGCGCGGTGGCAGGGCGGGATCGTGATAGTCAACCCGGCGGTCCTCATTGCGCCCCCTGTCCGGCGCAAGCGCCACGAAGACCTGGCCGAAACGCGCGACGCGAAAACGAAACCCGCCATCGGCGAAAGCTTCATCACTTTCCGCAGCTCCCCATGTCGCACTCAAGGAGGCCGCGGCATCGTCAGGCAAACCCGAAAGAAAACCTCGATAATCGGCAAGATCGATCGTCGCTTCCTGCTGCTCAAGGCGATCGAGCAGCGCCCTTGCCGTTTCGGGAATATCTTCGACGCAATAGCCGGCATCTGCAAGATCTCGCAGCATTTCGAGCACGCTTTGCGGCACATCCAGACCAACGGCGTAACCGGTTCGCCCCGGGGCTGCACCCGGATAATCCGGCATCAGAACGACAATGCGCCGCTCCTCCGGCGAGGTATTTTTCAGACGCAGGAAGGCCGCGATGCGGCTTGCCACCTGCTCGACACGATCCGCCTCCGGCATGTTTACGAGACTGATACCGCCATCGGTCCGAGGCTGCTTGAAGGAAATCACGCCTGCGAAAATCCGGCCATCCAGTTCAGGCAGCACAATATGCATGGCAAGATCGGACGGGTTTAGTCCACGCGCATTCGCCGCCCAGCCGTCGCGCCGGGTCGTCGCCATGGCGACCTGGAAAACGGGAACGCCAAGCCGATCGAACAGCGTATGGCCATCGGCATCGCTCTGACTGGCAAAGGCCGTCGCAGCAAGGATGGCAGCGGGCTGAATATCTCTCAGCGCCTTTTCGAGAAAGCGAAGGGCGTCGCCATCCTTCAGGCCGCTGACAAAAATCGGCACCGGGGAGAAACCGCGCTCGCAAAGCGCGTGAAAGAGCGCATCCACCGGCGCCGCATCCGCAGCCAGCAACATGGAGCGATAAAAGACAATAGGCAGAACGGGCGCGGCAGCCGGGAAGCCAGAGCAGGCCTCCATTTGCCCCAACCCCCCCACCCCCGGCCGATAAAAGCCGGCTTTCGGCAATGGCTCAGCTTCTATCATCGGCCATGCGTCATCTCTTGCCAGAGCGGCGAGGCCACCGGCAAGGCGACCCATATTCTCTCTTCCACCTTCGCGGAAAAAGGAAAGGACGGATGCCAGGATGTGTGTGTCCACTGTCGACGCCGCTTCGAGCTTTTCGTCCCTTTCACTGCATTCGCCGGGCAGAAGCAGAAGCTTTATGCCACGTCGGCGCGCCATGCTGGAAAGCTGATCAACTCCATAACGCCAGCGTTCCGCTCCACCGAGGATTCGGACAAGGATGACCGTGGCATGCTCCGCTGTCTTTTCGATCCACAGGTCAACCGACATGGGATGGCGAAGCTCGGCGAGGTTTGCGGCGGACAGGCTGGGGAGCACACTGTCCGCCTGTCGCCACGCCTGCTCAAGCCCGGCAAGATCGCTTGTCGAAAACGACAGCATCACCACATCCGATCGAGGCTGGTTGAGGTCAACCGGCTCGATCAGATCGTCAAGAGACGAGGATGTGGTGGCAAGAATATGCATCGTCAGGCGGCCAGCATCTGTTCGATCTTTTCGCGATTGATGCCCTTTTCGCCGATAATGACCAGTCGGCTGCGGCGCTGCTCGCCCGCTGCCCAGGGGCGGTCGTAATAATGATTGACCCGGCTTCCGACCGCCTGCACCTGCAGACGCATGGGCTTGGCGGAAACTTCGACAAAGCCCTTGATACGCAGGACGTTTTCAGCCGCAGCCGTTTCGGCAATGCGCGCCGCCAGTGCTTCCGGATCGGCCACGGCCGGCAGGTCGATGACGAAGCTGTCGAAATCGTCGTGTTCATGGTCCAGTTCACCGTCATGGTGGGTGCGGCGGTTTTCGATATCCTCTTCAACGGCAAGACCAAGACCGATCAGCACGGCGGGGTCGACGGCGCCATTGGAGGCCACAACGATCTTCGCCGCCTTCGGCAGATGTTCGAGCACATGCGCCCTCGCCTTGTCGAGGCCGGCTTCATCAAGGAGATCGGCCTTGGTGAGAACGATGAGATCGGCGCAGGCGACCTGGTCCTCGAAAACTTCCTCAACCGGATCATCGTGATCAAGCGCCTCGTCATTGGCCCGCTGAGCAGCGAGCGCCTCCATGTCGTGCGCGACCTTTCCTTCAGCAAGGGCGGCGCCATCCACCACGGCCACAACGGCGTCCACGGTCACGCGGCTCTTGATGGCCGGCCATTGGAAAGCCTGGACCAGCGGCTTAGGCAGGGCAAGACCAGAGGTCTCGATCAGGATATGCTCCACCTTCGGCTGGCGGCTGAGAATCTGTTCGATCGCGGGCTGGAAATCGTCAGCCACCGTGCAGCAGATACAGCCGTTGGCCAGTTCGACGATGTTTTCTTCCGGGCAGCTTTCAATGCCGCAGCCTTTCAGGATTTCGCCGTCGATACCGATATCGCCGAATTCATTGACGATGATTGCGAGCCGCTTGCCGTCCAGCTTTTCCAGAAGACCACGCAACAGCGTCGTTTTTCCCGCCCCTAGAAAACCGGTGACGATGGTGCAGGGAACGCGGTCCAGATGGTTGCTCATGATCTCTCCTCGGTAAAATCGAATGGGGGAATGCGCGCCACCATGCCGCGCTTTAATGGTTCGGGGCGGCCGCGCCAGGGCATCAGGCCATCTGAAGACGCAGAAAGAAGCCGCGCGCCGGTCAGCAGGTCCCCTGCATCGTCGGGTGTCAGCCCACCAAACACATAGGACCAGCCATTGGCGCTGCGCAGCACGGCACTGAGGCCACGTTTGCAGTTGGCGAGACAATTGACGGAACGGACCGCGATGCCGGACGCTTCCGCCTCTGCGGTGACGGCCTCGGCAAGACATGAGCCGGCACGTGGCTCGGCGCTGGGATCAGCTTCGTCGCGACAGCTTCGGCAAACGAAAACGACCACACCGGACGCCGTTTCATCCTGCGCGTTTCCACCAGCAAATGAAGATGTCGCTGAAATATCCAAACCGTATCGTTCCCGCGCCAAGTCAAATTCTTTGGGGTGCGGATATCGAAAACGGTATGCGCACAGGCACAGACCGGCTGTTCGACGTCATCGACTGACCGGAGCACCCCGCCCGGTAGACGTTTTTCCTGAAGCGGCAGGTCTCCTGGCTTGCGGCTCGATGAGCGCCCGGACACCGCCTTCCCGAACCATCTCTCTGGTCCAGTGGCTTTACGGTGCGGGCTTGCCGCTTACAGTTGCGGGGGCAGCCACGGAATGACCCGTTTCAGGGTGGAACCGTGTTCCCTCTTAGCTTTTCCCGTTGCCGGGGAAAGACCGTCAGTTCCTTACCCTTAGGCCGAACGGGCTTTGGGGTCAATGCCGCCCCCCGTGGCTCGCGCATTGCCGGGTGCGGCAAATTGGGTATAGTCGCCGCTCCGAAGGGCAGGGATAAGTTCCCGGCTGCTGGAGTGAAGAAGGAATATGCGATGACACGCGACATCAGCGACAACGAAGCCGAGCGCCATCGGCAGAAAATGGTCAACCGCAAGACGGTGCAGGATGCCGAAGTCGCGGCAAAGACCATCGAAAAAGGTCTGCTGATGATCAATACCGGCCCCGGCAAGGGCAAGTCCACGGCCGCCTTCGGCCTTGCGTTGCGTATGCTCGGCATCGGGCGCAGGGTCGGCGTCGTGCAATTCATCAAGGGTGCATGGTCGACCGGCGAACAGCAGGCGCTGGCTCTGTTCGGTGACAAGGTGGTGTGGCGTACCATGGGTGAAGGCTTCACCTGGGATACGCAGGATCTGAAGCGCGATGTTGCCGCTGCCGCGAAGGCGTGGGAAGAAGCCGTGACACTGATGGCTGACCAGACGATCGGCCTGCTGATACTCGACGAACTGAATATCGCATTGCGTTATGATTACCTGCCGCTTGACGAGGTCGTGACGACGCTGGCCAGCCGTCGGCCCGATCTGCACATCATCGTCACCGGCCGCAATGCCAAGCAACCGCTGATCGACGCCGCCGACATGGTGACGGAGATGACGCTGGTAAAACATCATTTCAAGGCGGGCGTGAAAGCACAGCCAGGGATAGAATTCTGACATGGCCGCACGGGTTCTGATGTTTCAGGGAACCGGCTCGGATGTCGGCAAATCGCTGATGGTGGCCGGTCTAGCCCGCGCCTTCGTCAGGCGCGGCCTGTCCGTCATGCCGTTCAAACCACAGAACATGTCGAATAATGCGGCCGTTACCGCCGACGGCGGCGAGATCGGCCGAGCACAGGCGCTGCAGGCGCGGGCCGCTGGCGTACCCCTCTCTGTCCACATGAATCCGGTTCTTCTGAAACCGCAGAGCGAGACCGGGGCACAGGTGGTGGTTCAGGGCAAAATCGCCGGCAATGCCAGGGCAGCCGATTACCAGCACCTGAAAGCCGGGTTGATGCCGCGCGTGCTGGATAGCTTCAACCGCCTGAAACAACAGGCCGATCTGGTGCTGGTGGAGGGGGCGGGCAGCGCATCCGAAATCAATCTGCGTGCCAATGATATCGCCAATATGGGGTTTGCGAGAGCGGCTGACGCGCCTGTGATCCTCATCGGCGATATTGACCGCGGCGGCGTCATCGCCAGCCTTGTCGGTACCAAAGTCGTCCTCGAACCTGACGATGCGACGATGATCGAAGGTTTCATCGTCAACCGATTTCGCGGTGATCCCGCGTTGTTTTCGGACGGCATGCGGATAATTCAGAAAAGGACAGGCTGGGCCTCGATAGGCCTTCTGCCGCATTTCTCCGATGCCACGAAACTGCCGGCTGAGGACGCGCTCGGTCTTTCCGGCCCGGCTGAGCGAAAACCCGGCGCAAAGATCCGCATCGCCGTGCCGATCCTGCCGCACATTTCCAATTTCGATGATCTCGACCCTCTGGACATGGAGCCGGACGTGGAACTGATCCGCGTGCGGCCGGGCGAGACCATTCCCGCCGATTGCCGGCTGGTTTTGCTGTGCGGTTCAAAATCCACCATTGCCGATCTCGCCGTGCTGAAAGATGCGGGTCTGGACATCGACATAAAGGCGCATGTGCGCCGCGGCGGCTACGTTCTCGGCCTTTGCGGTGGCTACCAGATGCTCGGAAAAACCGTTGCGGATCCTGACGGTATCGAGGGATCACCTGCGACTGTGGACGGGCTCGGCCTGCTTGATGTCGAGACGGTTTTGACGGGTGACAAGCGACTCGTTTCCGTTCAAGGCGTGAGCTTTGATGGTGTTGGTTTATCCGGCTACGAAATGCATGTCGGGGAGACCACGGGAGCAACAGGCAATCTGGTGTTTTCGACGATCGACAGGCATTACGATGGAAGCATCTCACCCGACGGCCGTGTCTTCGGCACCTATATTCACGGCCTCTTTGCTCATGATAGCCAGCGCGGCGCATGGTTGGAGCGTCTCGGCGGGTGCGGCACCGACCTGAACTATGATGCGCAGGTGGATGCGATTCTCGACCGTCTGGCTGCGCATATGGAACAGCACCTCGATCTCGACGGGCTGCTGGCTATAGCGCGATAAGGATCGCCAGAAGCCCGAATAGGCCGATCAGCAACAGGTCCGCAATCCGTGCCAGCCGCAACGCCGTGCGAATATCGCCGGCGACCAGCGCAGACCTTCCGCCGTCCCCCATGAAACGCGCTTCGATCATCTGTCCGCCGTAAGAACGCGGTCCGGCAAGCGCAAAACCCAGCGCGCCGGCCAGCGCCGCCTCCGGCCAGCCTGCATTGGGAGAGCGGTGGTGGCGCGCATCGCGACGGATCGCGGCAATGGCCGCTTTTGGCGACGCGCCCTCGACAAAAAATGCGGCGACCACAAACAGGCTGCCGCTCAATCTCGAAGCGGGCAGATTGATGAGATCGTCAAGCCGGGCCGAAGCCCAGCCGAACGCTTCATGGCGAGGCGAACGATGACCGATCATGCTGTCGGCCGTATTGACCGCCTTATAAGCCGCGCCACCTGGCAGGCCCAGAAGCCCCATCCAGACGGCAGGGGCGACGATGCCATCGGAAAAGTTCTCGGCGAGACTTTCGATCGCCGCCCGGCAGATCGCCGCCTCATCCAGCTTTTGCGGGTCGCGGCCGACGATCATCGAGACAGCCTTGCGGCCACCCTCAACTCCTTCACGCTCCAGCGCAGTCGCAACCGCCTCCACATGCTGCTCCAGACTTTTCTGTGCCGGAAGCGAAGCACCGAGGATGGCGACCGCCAGAAGTCCGAAGGGCAGGAAAAGCAGAACAGATTGCGCAAACCATGCAAGGATCACCGTCAGCCCGACAAAAACAACCAGCGCCACAACACCCGCGGCCTTGCGCCGTGAAAATGACGCGCTGCCCCGGTTCCATTTTTGGTCCAGCAGCGCGATAAGCGAACCGACCCAGGTGACAGGATGGCCGATATGTTTGAACAGCCAGTCCGGATAACCGGTCAGGCGTTCGATCACGAGCGACAGGAAAGCGAGAGCGAGGAACATGGGCGAGACAATATCAGAAATGGCACAGGCTGCGATCCGCCACGGCGGCAATCTCGGCAGAGCGCGCCTGATGTTTCCAGACGCGTCTGAACCGTGGATCGACCTTTCGACCGGAATCAACCCGCATCCCTATCCGTATTCTGCCATTCCCGCCAGCGCATTCGCTCGCCTGCCGGAGCCCGAGACGGCCGACTATCTGAAACGGCTGGCCGCACTCCATTTCGGCGCACCCTCCGCCCGACATGTCACGCTATCGCCCGGCACCCAGATGCTCATGCCGCTGCTGGCTCAAACCGCACTTGCCCGGGGCGCCAAGAGCGGCGCGGTGCTGTCACCTGCCTACGCGGAACATGCCCGCACCGCACGCATGGCCGGGCTGACCATGATGGAAGTGGAGCATATCAGCGACCTGATCGCTCACGACTACGTGGTGGTGGTCAATCCCAACAACCCCGACGGACGTATCATCGATCGCGAAACTCTTTTGCGGCTCGCCGATTCAATGCATCGAAACGGCGGCCTGCTGGTGGTGGATGAAGCCTTCATCGAAACAGGAGGCGCCGAGAGCCTTGCGGATAGCGTTGATCGGCATGCTCTAGTCGTCCTTCGTTCCTTCGGCAAATTTTATGGCCTGGCGGGAATCCGGCTTGGTTTTGCAATTGCGCACCCAGATATCGCTGCGGGGTTGGAGGCGAGGCTCGGCCCATGGGCGGTTTCCGGCCCGGCGCTGCACATTGCAACGGAAGCCCTGGCGGATGGAACGTGGCAATCTGCGATGCGGCTGCGTCTCGCGGATGAAGCACGGCGCATGAATCGTCTTTTGGAAAAAGCGGGGCTGAACGGGGTTGGCGGCACGCCTCTGTTCACACTGGTGCGGGACGAGCGTTCCAAGGCCCTGTTCGATCATCTCGGCCGTCTCGGAATACTCGTGCGCATTTTCGATGAAAGGCCGCACGACATCCGTTTCGGCCTTCCGGGTAACGACGCTCAGTGGCAGCGCCTTCAAGCGGCGCTGCTCTCTTTCGATCATCCCTCGAAAGTGTAGGTTTCAATCGACTCCGGCTTCATTTCGATGGAGAAACCCGGCAGTTTCGGCGGCATATAAGCGGCGTTTCTGATATCGCAGGGCTCGATGAAATGCTCGTGTAGGTGATCCACATATTCGATGACGCGACCTTCCTTGGTGCCTGAAACCACCAGATAGTCGATCATCGACAGGTGCTGCACATATTCGCAAAGCCCGACGCCGCCAGCATGCGGCCAGACCGGCAGATTGTATTTGGCGGCAATCAGCAGCACCGCCAGCACTTCGTTGAGGCCACCCATACGGCAGCTGTCGATCTGCACCACATCGATCGCGCCTTCAGCGATGAACTGCTTGAACATGATGCGGTTCTGGCACATTTCGCCCGTCGCCACCTTCACGGAACCAATGGCTGCGCGAATCTTGCGATGGCCGGCGACATCATCCGGGCTGGTCGGTTCTTCGATGAAGAAGGGCTTGGAAAAGGCGAGCTTATTCACCCATTCGATTGCCTGGTCCACTTCCCACACCTGATTGGCATCGATCATCAGATAACGGTCGGGGCCGATCACCTCGCGGGCAATGGTGAGACGGCGAATGTCATCTTCCAGATCACGTCCAACCTTCATCTTCACATGGTTGAAACCGGCATCGATGGCTTCCTGGCAAAGACGGCGCAGCTTGGCGTCGTCATAACCGAGCCAGCCTGCGGAAGTCGTATAGCAGGCGTAACCTTCGCTCTTCAGCGTCTCGATGCGTTCCTTTTTGCCGCTTTCGGCTTTCTTGAGAATTGCGAGCGCCTCGTCCCGGGTCAGCACGTCAGTGAGATAACGGTAATCAACGATATCGGCGATTTCGTCAGCGCTCATATCAGCCACCAGTTGCCACACAGGCTTGCCGGCTTTCTTGGCCAGCAAATCCCACACCGCGTTGACAACGGCGCCGGTGGCGAGATGCATCGCACCCTTGTCGGGGCCGATCCAGCGCAGCTGGCTGTCGCTGGTCAGATGCCGCCAATATTTGCCGGGGTTCTCGGTGACCGTGGCAAGATCGGTGCCGACGACGAGGTGACGCATCGCTTCGATGGCCATGCAGCAAATATCGTTACCCCGGCCGATGGTGAAGGTCAGCCCGTGGCCTTTAAGACCCGGCTCATCCGTGTCGAGAATGACATAAGCCGCCGAATAATCCGGATCGGGGTTCATCGCATCGGAGCCGTCCAGGCTCTGGGATGTGGGGAAACGCAGGTCGAAAACACGCAGATCAGTAATTTTTGTCATGGCCGTTTACTCGCGGTCAGTGCCTATGGAAATCGTTCAGTCGTGGTGGAAGGTCTCTTCCATCATAGCCCACCACTCGCCGTCCCTGCGGGTTTCGAGCGGTTTCTGGCAGGGAATCGTAAAGGACCACCATTCCTGGTTCTTGGGGCTGGCCGCCATCTTCGCCATATCGGCGCTGAAATCGGTGCCATGATATTCCCAATAGCCAAACAGCAGGTTTTCCGGCTCCCGCAGGAAAATCGTGTAGTTACGGATATTGCAATCGCTGATCAGCGCCAGAACTTCCGGCCAGACGGCGGCATGCAGCCTTTTATACTCCGCGATCATCTCCGGCTTGACGCCTATGACCATTCCCATACGCTGCATGAAAAACTCCGTTACTTTCTGATGGTGGCAAGCGCCGCGCGCAGCTTTGATTGCGGCAGGCTCAATCCCAGCCGGTCCGCTGCGGCAATGACCGGAGCAAAGCGTCGGCGCTTCTTCTCATCGTGATTACCGGCGATATCGGCCAGTCGATGGGCAAGGAAGGGATTGCGCAAACGCTCCCGCAGCACGCCGATATAGGCCTGCGCATCATTTCCCATGCCTTCAGCAATAAAGACCGGCAGAACCTCGTCGCGCCATAACGTTTCCAAATCCGCGACCAGCGCATTGTCGTCCATTGCCTGACGCACCGTCTCGTCCTTCGCCCGCGCATCCTGCAGCCAGCGTTCCGCCAGATAGGAATGGCCGAGATTGAGCAGGAAAAGCTTCAGCTTTTCATAGTGATCGAGATCGTCCGTCAGCACCACGGCAGGGTGAGTGCAGGGCAGGACAAGCCCTTCCTGCTTTTCGATCGCCCAGAGCGCGTAAGGCTCCGCCACTGCACCTACCGGATCGATAGGCTCGGAAACGATGCGATCGACCAGGCTATTGGCGAAACGGCACTTTTCGTTCAGGTAAAAGGCAAAACCCGCCGGCAATTGCCATTCATCGGCAAGCCGGCGAATGACCTCTTTCAGCTTTTCGCCATTACGCGGCACAAGTTCACAAGGAAAGATGGACAAGGGCGCTTCCGGATTGCGCTGAAAACGTTCGAGCAGCAAAATGCAGAGTTTCGCCGGAAAGCTCCTCGGGACGGCCGTAAAATCCGCCGCGAGATCTGCGCCATCCGCAGAATCAAGCTCATAACCGCGGTCTCCGGTATTGGACAAGATGACAGCAGCTTCGCAGGCGAGGCGGCGTACTTCGGCCCATTCAGTTGCCGAGGTCAGGGCGCGCGCGACAGCCTTGCCCTCAATTTCCTCATCCACGTTCCGCCCGTCACGGATGCCGCGAATGCGCACGGGGTAGGGCGCGCCACTATTCAGCGCCGCGACACGCTTCAGGCTTTCCGCATTGCCGGTCGTCTGGACAATCGCGATGCGACCGATAGCCTCGTCCTTTTCCAGCGCTTGCGAGACAAAGAGGTCCGCATGCGCCAGAAGAAAGCGGCTGGTACCGAATTGCAGGATGGGCGTCTCAGGCGTCATGCGACCTCCACCATGCCTTTGATGACTCCGGCTTTCGGATCGGTCAGCCCTGCGAACTGCGATGGCACGTCGGCAAGCGTCATACGGTGCGTAATCAGCGCCTCAGGTACTTTCCCTTCCCGCAATGCCTGCAACACGCGTTCGAAATCCGCCGGCGTCGCATTGCGGCTGCCAAGCAGTGTCGTTTCACGTTTGTGGAACTCCGGATCGTTGAAGCTGATATCGCTCGCGACGATGGAAACAAGCACATACGAACCGCCATGGCCGACGAAGGAAAAGCCGCGCTCCATGGCTTTAGGATTACCGGTCGCATCGAAGACCGCATCGAAGAAATCACCGTTGGTAATCTCGGAAAGACGATCTTTGTCACCGTCCCCAAGCGTCACTGTATGGGCGACGCCGAGATGCTCCTTGCAAAAATCCAGCCGGTCGGTGCGGCCATCGATCATCGTGACTTCGCCGCCATCGAGAACCGCGAAAACCGCTACCGCCATGCCGATCGGTCCGGCGCCGACGATCAGAACCTTCTGTCCTTTTTCAACGTTGCCACGGCGCACCGCATGCGCGCCGATAGCCAGAAATTCGGTCATCGCCGCCTGGTCGAGGCTCAGCCCTTCAGCCTTCAACACGAATTGCTGCGGCACGTTCAGGTATTCCACCATGCCGCCATCACGATGAACGCCGAGCACGCCGATATTGCGGCAGCAATTGCTTTTGCCCTTCAGGCAGGCGCTGCATTTCCCGCAAGAAATATACGGAATGATGGTAACAACGTCGCCGGCCGACAGATGGCTGCCTTGCGGCGCCTCTTCAACCGTACCGGAGAGCTCATGGCCCATGATCCGCGGATAAGAGAGGTAAGGCTGATTGCCGGTGAAGATGTGGAGATCCGTACCGCAAACCCCGATGCGACGGACGCGCACCAGCACCTCACCTTCGCCACGCACAGGTTTAGGCAGATCCTTGGCGCTGAGTTGACCGGGAGTGTCGCAGAAAATCGCCAGCATGCATCACCTGTGGGAAAGGGAGTAAAAACGAATGGCGTTACCGCCGAAGACTGCCGCATGGTCCGCTGCCGGCACGATATCGCGACAGAAGTCCAGCCATTCCTGATAATCGCCCGCCAGTCGCAAAACCGGCCAGTCGCTGCCGAAAATCACCCGGTCTGCGCCGAACAGCTCCAGAATGGTTTCGGCATAGGGCCGCACTGCTTCCGGTCGCTGATCGCCGCGCTCGGTCAGGAGGCCGGAGAGCTTGCAATGGACATTGGGAAGAGCCGCCAAAGCGCCCATATCCTTGCGCCAGGCGCTGTAGTGGCCGGTCGCAATCAGCGGCTTGGCACCATGGTCGATGACAACAGGCAATTGCGGGTGACGCCGGGCAAACGCGAGGAGATGCGGCAGATTGGGCGGCAGGACCAGCGCATCGAACGCCAGGCCGTGGTTCACCAACGTCGCCACGGCGGGATCGAGCAGCGGATCATCGATCCATGCCACGTCTTCCATGCCCTGCAGCATCGGGCGCACGGCTTTGAACGCCCGACGTTTTGCCCGGCGGGCGATTTCCGTTGCAGCATCGGGAGACTTCATGTCCACCCAGCCGACCACACCTTTGATGAAATCTGTTTCTTCCGCCAGCGCCAGCATGAAATCCGTATCAGCAGCCGTCTCCATCGTCTGAACCAGCACGGTGCCGGAAATTCCGGCCGCGGCCAGCAATGGCGATAGATCCGCTGGAAGAAAATCCCGGTAGATGGCGGCGAGCGACGGCGGCGGCCATTGGCCGGCACGGTCCTTCATTAACCAGAAATGCTGGTGGGCGTCGATAAGCATTGCCTCAGGCCTTTCCGCCCGGCACCGGCGCACCTTCGGCGATCAGACCGCGTCTGTGCAGTTCCGCCCAGAACTCATCCGGAATAGATTGTTCGAACCATTCGATATTGGAAGCTAGCTGCTGCGCATTCCGCGCGCCCGAGACAACGGTAACCGAAGCCGGATGGGCCAGCGGAAATTGCAATGCAGCCGCCTGCAGCGACACACCGACTTCTTCGCAGACACCCTGCAGCGCATCAACCCGCGTAAGGATATCGGCAGGCGCATCGGCATAATTGAATTTGCGGTTGCCCGCGAGAATGCCGGAATTGAAAGCACCGGCGACAACGATGCCGACACCGCTTTCGGCGCAGCGGTTCATGAAAGCAAGGCTCTGCTGCTCCAGCAGCGTATAGCGGCCGGCAAGCATGGCGACGTCGATGTCAAAGACATCCATGGCGTCGTTGACAATTTCCCACTCGTTGACGCCAAGGCCGATAGCGCCAGTTGAACCTTCCTCACGCAGCTTGCCAAGCGCCCGGAAGCCGCCGCCAGCGGTCAGCTGCTCCCAGTAATGCTGGTGCTTTTCGCCATGGGTGTAGGAGCCGATATCGTGCACATAAAGAATATCCGGCTTCAGAACGCCGAGCCTCTGCTGGCTGGCCTCGAAAGAGCGTAGAATGCCATCATAGGAATAATCATAGAACGGGCGGAAGGGTAGCGGCGCAATATAGGCATCCTCTTCCGGGCCGACGGTCTCATCGGGAACCATGACGCGACCGACCTTGGTGCTCAGCGTATATTCGCTCCGGTCATGCTCCGTCACCATGGTCCCCAGGCGACGCTCCGACCGCGTATATCCATAAAACGGCGCGGTATCGAAATAACGCATGCCGCTTTCCCATGCCTTGTCAAACGCACCCTTGGACTCTTCATAGGGCGTAACGCGGTAGAGATTGCCCATCTGGGCGCAACCGAGACCCATGACGGTAACGTCGACGGCGCGGCGCGGCAATTTACGTGTATCGGAGACTTTCATTGCGGAGACTTTCCAGCTTGCCTTTGGAAAGACGCGCCGCCGGTGAAGCGGCGCGTCATCGCTTGATCAGTAAAGAACGTTCTTTGCTTCCGGCTTTTCGATATTGTCCTTGGTGACAACAACGACGCCGGTGTCGACGAACTTCTCGACCTTTTCCTTGTTGATGAGCTTGGTGACGGTTTCGACGCCCTTTTCACCCATCTGATAGGAGCCCTGAACCACGATTCCGGCGAGCGTGCCGTCCTTCACGAAGTTCTGCAGATCCTGGTTGCCGTCGAAGCCGATGGCGACGACCTTGCCGGCCTTGCCGGACTGGGCGAGCGCACGGCCAACGCCGATGGCCGTCGGCTCATTGGCGCCGAAAATGCCCTTCAGGTCCGAATTGGCGGCCAGAACGTCGGTCGTCTGGTTCAGCGCGGTCGCCATCTGCGACTGCGAGTAGAACGGGCCGACGATCTTCAGGTTTGAGTTCATCTGGATGTAATCGGTGAAACCGCCGACGCGGCCGATTTCAGAACCAGCCCCGGCGACATAGGACATGACGGCGATCTTGCCTTCCTTGCCCACCTTGTCGATCAGCGCCTGCGCTGCCAGTTCGCCGGCTTTCTTGTTATCGGTCGCGAGGAACGACTGGTAATATTGCTCAGAGCCCTTGGCGAGCTGCGAGTCGATGAGAACGACGGGGATACGGGCTTCCCAGGCCTTCTTGACGGCAGGCACCAGCGCGTCCGGATCGGAAGGTGCAAGCACGATGCCGGCGACCTTACGGTTGATGGCGTTCTCAACCATGTTAACCTGGTCGGCAATGGCCGATTCCGCAGCCGGACCCTGGAAGGTCATGGTGTTGCCTGAAGAATTCTTCATGGCCGCATCGGCGCCCTTCTGGACGTTCTGCCAGAAAGTCGAATTGACGGTCTTGACGATGACGGCGATTTCACCGGCCTGCACGGTGGAAACGCTCCACAGCGCGATTGCGGATGTCAGAAGGGCAGTCGCAATTTTCTTCATTTCTTCCTCCGTGATGTCGGCATACCGGGCCTCCCCTGCCGATCTTTTTTGCGGAAAGGGTCCGCAGCCCTTTGATCAGCGGCGGTTGCGCAACTGGTCTATCCAGACGGTGACCAGAATGACGAGGCCGATGATGATCTGTTGCGTGAAGGCAGAGACGCCATTCATATTAAGACCGTTGCGCAGGATGCCGATGACGAAGGCGCCGATGGCCGTGCCTGAAATCGTGCCCACGCCGCCGATCAGCGATGTGCCGCCGATAACCGCGCTGGCAATGGCATCCAGCTCATACATCACACCTTCGTTAGGCTGGGCGGTAACGAGGCGCGACATCAAAACGCAGCCCGTCAACCCGGCAAGCGTACCGGAGAGGATGTATGTGAAGTTGGTGACGCGGGCGACGTTGACGCCGGAAAGACGTGCGGCATCTGCATTGGAACCCACGGCATAGATGTGGCGGCCGAGGATCGAGCGGTTGAGCATGAAGGACACCGCAAGCGCAATCACCACCATCAGGATGACAGGGTAGGGGATGCCTGGAAATACGACATTCGGAAAGCCGTCATCACCGATATTGACGATGCGGAAAAGGGCGCCGTTGCCAAGTTCGCCGAAGGATTCGCCGAGGCCGGACACGGCGCGCGCACCGGTGATCTGCAACGCCACACCGCGGGCAATCAGCATCATGCCGAGCGTGGCGATGAAGGGCGGCAGCTTGAAGCGCGTGACCAGCAGCCCGTTGATCAGCCCGCAGAGCGAACCCGTCAGAATGCCGAGCAACATGCCGACCGGCACCGGCATGCCGAGTTCCTTCACCGCAAGAGCGGCAACAACCCCTGCAAGAGCCAGCACCGAACCGACGGAAAGGTCGATGCCGCCGGTGATGATGACACAGGTGGCACCAATGCCGAGCAGAGCGATGGACGTGACCTGCAACGCGATCGTCATGCCGTTATTGACGGTAAAAAAGGCGCTGCTGGTGGCGGAGAACACCGCGACAAGGGCGAACAGGCTGCCGAGCGCGGCAAATTTCTGGATGATGTCCTTCTGGCGATCGCTGACAGCGAAGCCCTTTTTGGGTTCTGCAATATTGGCCATGTCGTTCCTCACTGCGCGGCCCGGCCGTAACCGGACGCATACCGCATGATTTCTTCCTGATTGGTCTTGGCGGTTTCGAGCACGCCCGTGATCCGGCCCTGGTGGAAAACCGCGATGCGGTCCGTCAGCCCCAGAATTTCCGGCAGTTCCGAACTGATGAGAATGACGCCGATGCCCTGAGCGGCCAGCTCATCCATGATCTTGTAGATCGCGAATTTCGCACCGACATCGATGCCACGTGTAGGCTCATCGAAGAACAGGATACGGGATTGGCGGAACAACCACTTGCCGATGATGATCTTTTGCTGATTCCCCCCCGATAGGAGGCGCACGGTCTGCTCGATGGAAGGCGTGCGGATATTCAAGAGGTCGACGTATCGCTTGGTGACCTCGTCGTGTTTCCTGAAGTCGATCAGCCCAAAACGGTTGGAAAGTTCGCCGAGATTGGCGAGCGTCGTATTGGCCGCCACCGACATCTTGATGGCGAGGCCGTCGCTTTTCCGGTCTTCCGAGAGATAGGCGATGCCTTCTTCAATCGCATCCTGCGGTGAGCTGATCGAAAGCTCGCGCCCATTGAAGGTGATCTTGCCGGCATCGAGCGGGTCCGCCCCAAAAATCGCCCGCGCGACTTCCGTTCGACCTGCGCCCATAAGGCCGGCAAAACCAAGGATTTCGCCACGCCGAAGCGAAAAACTGACATCGCTGAACACGCCGTTGCGGGTCAGCCCATCGACGGAGAAGATGATATCGTCCGTCGGGCGCGACGTGCGCTCGGGGAATTTATCCTCCAGCGAACGCCCGACCATACGCGTGACGATGTCATCAACGGTGATGGAGGCGAAGTCGTCGGTCGAAATATAACGTCCGTCGCGCAAGACCGTCACACGATCGACGATCTCGGCCATTTCGTCGAGACGGTGAGAAATATAGACGATACCGACGCCGGAAGCCTTGAGGTCTCTGATGACCTTGAAGAGAAGGCGGGTTTCCTGCTCCGTCAGAGAAGAGGTCGGCTCATCCATGATGAGCACTTCAGCATCAAGAGAGAGCGCCTTGGCGATTTCCACCATCTGGCATTGGGCGACGGAGAGGCCGCGGACGATCTGATCCGGATCGATATCGACACCCAGCCGGTCGAGACAGCGCTTGGCATCGAGGCGCAGCTTCTTGCGGTCAACCAGGAAACCGCGACGCGGTTCGCGCGCAAGATAGATGTTTTCGGCGACGGAAAGATGCGGAACGAGATTGAGTTCCTGGTGGATGATGGCGATGCCGGCAGCTTCGGACTCGAGCGGGGAGGCGTATTGCACCTTCACGCCCTTGTGCAGGATGGTGCCATCACTTGGCTGGTACACACCGCTGATGATTTTCATCAGCGTCGATTTTCCCGCCCCGTTCTCACCACAGACAGCATGCACCTCGCCGCTACGCAGATCGAAATGCACATTCGACAAGGCTTTGACGCCCGGGAATTCCTTGCTGATATTTTCGAGACGCAGAAGGGCCGAACGCTCCGCGCGCCCCATCTCCTCAGGCGAGTACTCGCCCCGAATTGTCGATGCGCCCTGCGACATCTGGAAACCTCCCACCCGTATCCCCGCTCCACCGGGGGTCATGAACAGGTCAAATGGTTAGGCCGGTTTTTTTAAATGGTCAAGCCAATTAGCTGACAATTTGCGAATCCGGACTCAGAGCGAAAATTTCATATCTAAATTGCTTCGGTAAAAAACGTGTAATTTCACGTATTTAAGTAATTTCTTGCGTATTGATACGCTTGGCGCTACGGTAAGGCCAAATATGAACTTCAGACAGGACTTGTCGTAAAACTCATGAGTGGTCAGGCCAAAATAGCGGAGCCGCGCAGGCTTTATCAGCAGATTGCGGACCAGATACGCGAACTCATCGATCTGGGTGAATTCCTGCCCGGTACGCGGCTTCCCGCTGAGCGGGAACTGGCTCAGAAGCTCGGTGTATCGAGGCCTTCGTTGCGCGAGGCCCTGATTGCGCTTGAGATCGACAACACAGTGGAAATTCGTATGGGTTCCGGCGTCTATGTTTCGGCGGAAGCGCTGCAGACGACCCACCATACCAAATCGCTTGGCGATAGCCCCTCCGAACTGATGCAGGCGCGCGCCGCATTGGAGGGTGCCACCATCGTGCTGGCGGCAAGCCGGATGACCGATGAAGCGATCGCGACCCTGCGCCAGATACTCAATACCATGCAGAGGGAAATAGAGGCCGGTCGCAAGCCGCTGGATCAGGACCGGCTGTTTCACGTCACAATAGCCGAGCAATCCGGTAACAGCGTTTTAGCCCGAATGGTGGCCAACCTTTTCGACGAGCGCCATAGCCCCATTTCGGCCCAGCTCCGCGTGAAGTTTGAAGACCGCGATACCTGGACCCATGCTCTTCAGGAACACGAGGCCATTCTCGCCGCGCTTGAACTGAAAGACCCGCTGTTGGCGCAGGCCGCCATGCATACCCATCTGGAAGGTTCTAAGAGACGCTGGGTCGAAAACTGACCCAGGAACATAGCAGACAATATACCGGGAGGAGGAACATCCGTGAGTGAGAATTCCGAGGCAACCATTTTGCTGAACGCCAACGACAACGTTGCGGTGGCGCGTCGGTCCATCCCGGCGGGCGGCGCGACGGGCAGGGGCGATCTGGCGGCGCTGGAGTTGATTGGGCGCGGGCACAAGGTGGCCCTTAAATTCATCAGATCCGGAGATGAGGTGATGAAATACGGGCAGGTGATTGGCATCGCCACGCAGGACATCGAACCTGGCCGGCACGTGCACCTGCACAATCTTGCCATGGTGCCTTCCGAACACGCGCATCAGTTCAGCGTCGACATTGAGGAGAAGGGCATGGTGCCGGAGGCCGAGCGCCGTACCTTCATGGGATATGACCGTGGCGTCGGCGGTGTCGGAACGAGAAACTATATCGGCGTCATCGCTTCTGTGAACTGTTCCGCCACGGTGTCGCGCTATATCGCCGATTATTTCAACAAGCAGGGCGGCCTTGAGGGTTTCGACAACGTCGATGGGGTCGTGGCGCTGACCCACGGCGGCGGCTGCGCGCTGAACACCAAATCGGAAGGCTACCGTCTGCTGATCCGCACCATCCAGGGCTATGCCCGCCATCCTAATTTTGGTGGCATCCTGTTGATCGGCTTGGGCTGTGAGACCAACCAGATCGCGCCTATCCTCGAACATTACAAAATGGAGGAGGGCGACCGGCTGCGCACCATGACAATCCAGCAGCATGGCGGCACCCGCAAAACGATCGACGCGGCAATTGCCGAGATTAAGGCCATGCTGCCGATGGTCAATGCCGCACGCCGCACGGAACAGCCGCTTTCAAAGCTGAAAGTGGCGCTGGAATGCGGCGGTTCCGACGGATACTCCGGCATTTCCGCCAACCCGGCCCTCGGATATGCCTCCGACCTCATCGTCCGCAATGGCGGCACCACAGTTCTCTCCGAAACGCCGGAGATTTACGGCGCCGAACATCTTTTGACCAAGCGCGCCATCACCCCTGCCGTCGCCGAAAAGCTTTTGCAGCGTATCGATTGGTGGCGGGATTACACGGCTCGTAACGGCGATGAACTCAACAACAACCCCTCTCACGGCAACAAGCTTGGCGGCCTGACAACCATTCTGGAAAAATCGCTGGGCGCGGTCGCCAAGGGCGGATCCATGCCGTTGAAGGCGGTCTATGAATTCGCGGAGACAGTAACGGAGCAGGGTTTCGTCTTCATGGACACACCCGGTTACGACCCTGTTGCCGTGACAGGGCAGGTTGCCGGCGGCTGTAACGTCATCTGTTTCACCACCGGCCGCGGCTCGGTTTCCGGCTTCAAGCCTGCACCATGCATCAAGATCGCCACAAATTCCGAAATGTATGAACACATGAAGGAAGATATGGATTTGAACTGCGGCGAGATCGTTACCGGGAACGAAACAATCGAAGAATCCGGCGAAAGAATTTTCGAACACATCATAGCGGTGGCCTCCGGCAACAAGACTGTCAGCGAGATCTACGACTATGGCGATAATGAATTCGTGCCCTGGCAGGTCGGCGCAGTGACCTGAGCCCTCACGCCACTGTCCCACGTGAAACAAAAAAGGCCCGAAGAGCGATTCTTCGGGCCTTGTTCATTTCTGATCATATTGCGCTTAATGGCGGAAGTGACGCATGCCAGTAAAGACCATCGCAACATCGTGCTCATTGGCAGCGTCGATCACTTCCTGATCGCGCATGGAACCGCCGGGCTGAATAACGGCAGTCGCGCCAGCGGCAATCGCCGCAAGCAGGCCATCGGC
The DNA here is from genome assembly GCF_031453135.1 of Agrobacterium sp. SORGH_AS_0440. NCBI lineage: Bacteria > Pseudomonadati > Pseudomonadota > Alphaproteobacteria > Hyphomicrobiales > Rhizobiaceae > Agrobacterium > Agrobacterium sp. SORGH_AS_0440. The sequence goes on from NZ_JAVIYR010000002.1 coordinate 2,710,701, forward strand.
AAAGGGATAAAAGGCTTCCGAAGCGACGGCAGAGCCACGGGTCAGCGGTTCAGCCAGACCGAGAGCCCTGGCGGCATCTTCGGCCTTCTGAGCCGCGATACGGGCTGAGTCGACACGGCTCATCTGGCCGGCGCCGATACCCGCTGTCTGGCCGTCCTTGGCGTAGATGACGGCGTTGGATTTCACGTGCTTGGCGATCTTGAAGGCAAACTTCATGTCTTCAAGTTCCTGCGCCGTCGGCGCGCGCTTGGTGACGACCTTGAGATCCAGATCTTCGACCATGCCATTATCGCGACTTTGGACCAGAAGGCCGCCCGAAACCGTCTTTGCGGTAATGCCGGCCGCGCGCGGGTCAGGCAGGCCGCCGGCTGCCAGAAGTCGCAGGTTAGGTTTGCGGGCAATGATCGATTTTGCTTCTTCTGTAACATCAGGTGCGATGATGACTTCAGTGAAAAGCTTGACGATCTCCTCCGCCGTTTCCGCATCAAGCGTGCGGTTGAGAGCGATGACGCCACCGAAGGCCGAGACGGAATCGCATGCCAGCGCTCGCCGGTAGGCTTCTGCAAGCGTCGGACCGGTCGCGACGCCACAGGGATTGGCGTGCTTGATGATTGCAACGGCCGGCGCATTTTCCGGCAGGAACTCCGCAACCAGTTCGTAGGCGGCGTCGGTGTCGTTGATATTATTGTAGGACAGTTGCTTGCCCTGAAGAAGCGTCGCTGTTGCCACGCCAGGCCGCTTTTCTCCGGTCAGATAAAAACCGGCGCTCTGGTGCGGGTTTTCGCCATAACGCATCTTTTCCTTCAGCACGCCGCCAATGGCGCGGTAGTCAGGGGTTTCGATAGCGAGCGCCTCGGCAAACCAGTTGGAAATCATTGCGTCATAAGCAGCCGTGCGGGCATAGGCCTTGGCGGCGAAGCGCTGGCGCAGCGCATAGCTTGTCTGTCCGTCATCGGCCTGCAGGGCTTCAACCAGATCAGGATAATCGGACGGATCGGTCACCACGGTCACATAGGCATGATTCTTCGCCGATGCCCGGATCATGGCCGGACCACCAATATCAATGTTTTCCACCGTGGTCGGATAATCGCCGCCCTTGGCGCGAACGTCCTCGAACGGATAAAGATTGATGACAGAAAGATCAATCGCCTCAATACCGTGAGCTTTCATCGCATCCACATGTTCGGCATCATCCCGGATTGCCAGAAGCCCACCATGCACGTTGGGATGCAGGGTCTTGACGCGGCCATCCATGATCTCGGGAAAATTGGTGACCTCGGAGACATCCGTCACCGGCAGACCTGCATCGGCAATTGCCTTTGCCGTTCCGCCCGTCGAGAGCAGCTTAACGCCGAGTTTGGATAGAACTGTCGCCAGCTCGATAATGTCGGTCTTGTCGGACACGGAGAGAAGCGCCGTGCGAATTTTGACCTTGTCGGGAGCGGGAATTTTTTTGGATACGACGGCCATCGAAAATACTCCGTTAAACGGGGAGGACAGGCTGGAACGGGTTTTCCAGCAATTGCCGCCGCGTTAACACAGCTTACCGCAAGAATAAACAGCGGGGACGTCGAAGGATAAAAACTAGGGTATTTTTGCCGAATTCCAGGGGGAAAGGCTCAGGCCTGACGCTCGATAAGCCAACGAATCTCCCGCGTGTTGGCGAGATTGAACGGTAGCTCGATCTGCTGCGATGGCCGCATGCCGGACGCATCGGCCATGAACACGTCCTCGGTCACGAAAAGCTCCAACCCCGGTGCCGTCAACAGCCAGGTGGTTCCGTCCGCGGCCTCAAGATAAATTGACTCATCATCCCGCTGGTGCAGCTGGATATGGGGGTGGATGTGGAAACGCGAAACCGCCGAGACCGACTGGGTCTGCGCGTTTGCGGCATTATGATCGGCCCTTAGCAGGTCACGACCCTTTATCTTGGTGCCAGCGGCATTCAGCTCTATCTCCCGTTCGTGATAACAGCCGAAGTTGTGAAGATATCCGTCATGCGCCGCCCACAGGACATCATTGCCGTTTGCGCCCGTTTCACGCCGACTATCGACCTGGCTGACACCGGAAACCATGATCGGTCCGAGCAATCTGGACTGCGACAGTCTGCATGAAGACGTGTCGGCGAGCGTGACGGTGGAATGAGCAGCGGTCGACCGGCTAGCCCGTTGATATTCAGGCGCCGCATTTCGCGGAAACCCGGAATTGACGATGAAGCGGTTTTTTCCGCATGACATCTCGAAAGAGAGGCAGCCCGAATGCGCGTTACGTGAAAGCTCGGCCGAGCCAGGATAGCCCGTATCCACGATAACCACCGTCTCGCCCGCGGCAAGGCGGTGATAATTCACATCCGGCAACACCTTGGAAGGCCGGCCCGCTGTCTCATCATAACGGAGCACCGAAACAAGCTCATTGGCGAGCGTGGCCGTCGCGCCGTTGAACAAGGCGAGATCGCCGCCCTGGTGCCGAAAAAACCGTATCGCTGGAAACATGCGGTCTATCGCAGGAACCAGCCCGGACGGCAGGTCATGGCCGAGATTGATATAGCTTTGTCGAAGGGGCAGAAGGTCGAGCAGCAGATCCAGCATCACGCGCGGATTGCGGGAGACATGCCCGCCATCGGGCAGGATCTGCCGCTCCATTTCCTGAGCCAGCTTCATTCCGTGCCGCGCGATCCGCGACATCCGGGTGGGCATGGCGATAGAAGCCATGGCAAGCGCGATCCTGATCCGCAGTCTCACCTCCCCATCCGGCGCGTGCCTGACGATTTTCTCAAGGTAGCGTACGTGAAAGACCAGGCTTTTCAGAAACCGGCGATAAAACCCCGCATCTGCTTCGTACAGGACCACCGGCGAGTGGGAAAGCCAGGCGATCAATCTCTGCGCAACGATTTCCGGAGCCCACGCAACCCCCGCAAGCTTTTTGCCATGGATGGCCATCCATTCGGCGACGATACGGCGGGCCTTCCTGCATGCCTCGCTCGATCTGTCGGAACGGATGTGGCGCAGCCAGCTAAACGCATGCAGCCGCTCTTCAAAAACAAGCGAAGGATATTCCACCTGAAAAGGCGAGTGGCCACCGGTTTCCATGACACGGCCGGCAAGCGCGATACGGCCGCGCAGCAACTCCTCGGCAAAATAGGGATCGATTGCCCGAAGATCCGTCGGTGCCGCAACCAGCCCCTCCGGCGCACGCTTGGCAAAACGTGAAACATGCAGACGTAACGGCGTGAGGCCGACACACAGATGGCGATACGCCATCCGCGAAAGAAGACCGGCGGCATTCATGCTGCCTGCAAAGGACCCTAACAAGCTGTGTTTCCCGTTTCACATGTTTTGTTTTTATCAGTGAACCGTGATGACCGGAACGTTATCGACAATTATCCAATGATTCGCGAAAGCTTGGCTTTTTTCTACTTCTTACGCAAGACACTGCTAAAAAACCCATCGACACCCCCGAACATGTCGGGCGTGGTGCGAAGGTCACCCTCGGCGTTGATCGCCGCTTCCATTCCCGGCCAATCCTCACTGTGGACGGCGACACGTTCTACATCGGGATTTTCCGCCAGGACTTCGGCAATCATCGCCTCACCTTCGGAAGGATCGAGCGAGCAATTGGAAAACACCACGATACCGCCTGATGCAACCAGCGTCAGCGCGTGCCGCAACATCTGGCCCTGCAGAGCAGCCAGCTTGGCAATATCGGCCTCGTCCTTCGTCCAGCAAACATCGGGATGTTTGCGTAATGTCCCGGTTGAAGAGCAGGGTGCGTCGAGAAGAACAGCGTCAAAAAGCTGCTCCGGCTGATACTTCAACATATTGACCTCAACCGTTTCAGCCTGAAGGCCAAGCCGGTCGAGATTTTCCCTCAGGCGACGAAGACGATTGCCAGACTGATCCAGCGCCGTCACTTTCGCACCCGCAAGTGCAAGCTGGGCCGTCTTGCCGCCCGGAGCGGCGCAGAGATCGGCAACACGCTTGCCTGAGATATCTCCGAGTAATCGCACGGGCATGCTGGCCGCAAGATCCTGCACCCACCAGGCGCCTTCCGCAAAACCTTCGAGAGAAGGTATCTGGCCTTCAAATTCACCCAGGCGCACGCTGCCATTCGGCATGACGGTTCCGCCCAGCTTCTCAGCCCAGAGGGCAGGATCGGCCTTGACGGTGAGGTCGATGGAAGAGGGTGTGAGCTGCGCGGCAGAGATGCGTTGCGCCACCTCATGCCCATAGGCCGAAACCAGCCTTGCGTAGAACCAGTCCGGCAGGACCGACACACTGGCGACGGCCATTTCGATTTCGGCCTTCTCACGACCCAGCCGTCGCAGAACCGCGTTGACCAGCTTTACGAAGCGCCTGTTGCGTGGATCACGATGCGCCTGCTCGACAGCGAGATCGACGGCCGAGTGATCAGGGACATCAAGGTAGAGCATCTGCGCCGCGCCAACGACGAGAATGTGGTGCAATGACCGCGCACCCTGTGGCAACGGGCCATCCAGCAGCATTGACAGCGCCGTTTCGATCCGAGGGAGGTGACGAAGCGCGCTATTGACGATGGCTCTCACCAGCGCTCTGTCCGCGGGCGACAGCGCGCGATAAACAGGATTGCCATTTTCGCTGTCCAGCATACCGTCCAGCGAGGTTTTCTTTTCCAGAACGGCGGCCAATATGCGGGCGGCAGCTATGCGTGCAGGAAGTCCGGGTTTGTCCTGGAAAGACGAAGGGCCGTCTTCACGGCCCCTGCCTTGCGCCAACCTCGGTTTTTTGGACCGTGACGGCCTATTTTGAATATCTGATGTCAAGACCAAGGTCCCTTGCGCTCATTTTCATTGCCCCGTCCCCAGCCTGTCTTGGGAACCGAACCCGATTTGCGCTGAGGTCTATCACCCGATGGCGGCGGCGTCGATCCTCGCGGGGAAAACTCCTGTGCCATCGCATGCAACGCCGCCACCCGGTTTTCCGTATTCGGGTGCGTGGAAAAGAGATTGTCCATACGTTCACCCGAGAGCGGGTTGATGATGAACATATGCGCTGTTGCGGGATTGCGCTCCGCGTCGTCATTGTGGATGCGCTGCGCCATGCCGGAAATCTTTTGCAACGCCGATGCAAGCCAGAGAGGATTGCCACAGATTTCAGCGCCACGCCGGTCGGCGGAATATTCGCGAGTTCGGCTGATCGCCATCTGGACCAGCATTGCGGCAAGCGGTGCGACGATCATCGCAACCAGGACGCCGATGAATCCGAGAGGGTTATTATTGTTTTCTCGATTGCCGCCAAAGAAGAACGCGAAGTTGCCGAGCATGGAAATCGCACCGGCCAGCGTAGCGGTAATTGTCATTGTCAGCGTATCCCGGTTTTGCACATGCGCCAGTTCATGCGCCATCACACCGGCCACTTCCTCGGGCGTCAAACGCTCCAGCAGACCCGTTGAAGCAGCAACAGCGGCGTTTTGCGGGTTCCTTCCCGTCGCAAAGGCGTTTGGCTGCGGGCTGTCATAAATATAGACCTTCGGCATGGGCAGGCCGGCATTATGTGAGAGATCGCGGATCATGTGGAAGAACTCAGGCGCATTCGCCTCATCGATTTCCCGGGCATGATAGGCCGAGAGAACCATCTTATCTGAATTCCAGTAGGAAAAAAGATTCATGCCGGCAGCCATGACGAGAGCAATCATCATGCCGCCCTTGCCCCCGATCAGAAAACCGACGCCTATGAACAATGCCGTCATGAAGGCCAGAAGCATTGCCGTGCGCATCATGTTCATCCGCTGAAATCTCCCTGTCGTGGCCGGAATTCTCATCGCCGGATTATTCCGGGGTTTAAAAAATCCCTATGGGTATATAATCTGGGAAACGGCAAACATATTTCAATATCCCGTTATAGGGAGGGTTTCTCATGCAGGATGCGGATAACGACAACGGCGCGGAGCAGCGGAGGCGGCTATCGCCCGCGGCTGAGCGGGCCCTGAAAGAAGCAGAAGAACGGCGCAAACAACAGGCAGATCTACAGTTACCGCCGGAAACCGGTGGCCGCGGCGGCGCCGAACCGGTTCGTTTCGGCGACTACGAAATAAAGGGCCGCGCAATAGATTTTTAGGCGGTCGCCATAACGATAATACCCGCCAAAGGCGGGTATTTTTCAACTAAAACAAGTACTTATTGTTTATTTTCCAACAAGCGACACACTGCCTCAAGTTGCTCGAGCGTGCGGTAAGCGATACGGATTTGCCCGGATCCCCCCTTGTGGTTAATCTTTACGTCGAGACCGAGGGCATCAGAAATACTGCGCTCCAGTGCGACTGTATCTGAATCTTTTTCCGCGGCAGGGCGCTTTTCCGTAGCTTCGCCCTGCGATTTGATGTCGTTCTGAGCCAACCTCTCGGCATCACGGACCGACAAGCCCTTGGAAACAATCATGCGTGCGAGATTCGCCGGATCGGAAGTGGAAACAAGCGCCCGCGCATGACCTGCGGAAAGCGACCCATCCGCGAGCATGTCGCGTACCGGGTCCGGAAGCTTCAATAGCCGAAGGCTGTTGGCGACGTGGCTTCGGCTCTTGCCGATAATCTCACCGAGATCGTTCTGAGTGTAACCGTGTTCCGCGATCAGCTGCTCATAACCCATCGCCTCTTCCAGCGGATTGAGGTCTGAGCGCTGGACGTTCTCAACGATGGCCAACTCGAGCGCCGTTCGATCATCCACATCACGAACGATAACAGGCACGTCGGTAAAACCGGCCAGCTGCGCAGCGCGCCAGCGCCTTTCACCGGCAATAATCTCGTATCGATTCACCCCGACCGTCCGCACTACCACAGGCTGAACAATGCCATGCTGCCGGATGGACGCGGCCAGATCCTGCAGCTCATTTTCATCGAAGTGACGACGTGGGTTCCGTTGGCTACGAGCAATGAACTCTATCGGAATGGTGCGATCAGCGCTGACAGTACGCTGGGGTTCACCCACGGGCACAGGCTGGTCCATTTCACCGATCAAGGCCGCGAGACCACGTCCCAGCCGGCGCTTGGAAAGATCATCACTCATAAGATATCACTCCGTAGATTGCGGCAGACGTCAGGCGGCTTTACGCAAACGCTCTCTCTGGATCACTTCCGATGCGAGTTGCAGATAGGCCTGACTACCAGCACATTTCAAATCATAAAGAATTGCCGGCTTACCATAAGATGGGGCCTCGGAAACGCGAACATTGCGCGGAATGAGCGTATGGTAAACCTTTTCTCCGAGATGCGTCCTGACATCCGAGACAACCTGTTGCGCCAGATTATTGCGCGCATCGAACATCGTCAGAACAATCCCTTGGATATCGAGCTGCGGATTGACCGACCCTCTTATCTGGCTGACCGTATCGAGCAACTGGCTAAGGCCTTCCAGCGCAAAAAACTCGCATTGCAATGGCACCAGCACGGAGTGCGCGGCCGTCATTGCGTTCATCGTCAGGAGGTTGAAGGACGGGGGGCAGTCGACAAGAATATAAGAATAGCCTCTAGCCTCTGTCGTCTCCATCGCTTCACGCAGAAGAAAGACTCGATTGGCAACGGTAGCAACCTGCATCTCGAAACCAAGCAGATCCATCGTCGACGGCACGATATCGAGATTTGGAACGGCGGTTGGGACAGCGACTTCCGCAATATTGTGATCACCGACCAGGAGATCATAAGAGGAGAGCTTCCGCTCTCGCCGGTCAATCCCCAGCCCGGTACTGGCGTTACCCTGCGGGTCCAGATCAACTATCAATACCCGCTCACCAATGGCTGCCAGCGCTGTGGCCAGATTGATAGCAGTCGTTGTTTTACCGACACCACCCTTCTGGTTTGCTACTGCGATAATCCGGTTTTTTTCCAAAGTCATGCCGCACCTGGCCAGCTTGTCAGCGCCTCAGAGCGAGGTTGCTGATTTCAAGAACAACAGAATCTGCCTCAATGGCACTCCGATGTTTTACCAGATCAAATTGCCAGCGACCATGTGCTTTCTGCACTTCGGATTCATAATCCCGGCCTTTATTGAAATATGCCTTGAGATCCGGATTTTTTGTGGCCCAAGGATGAATATAGTCGAAAAGCAAATCCAGCTCCGCCAGTGCGCGGGCCGACACAGAATCGCACGTCTCGAGAATGGCAGGTGCTTTCTCAATTCGCACGGGATGAACCGCTCCACGCGCGCCGGTTTCCTTTAGCGCTATCCGGAGAAATGCGGCCTTCTTATTGTTACTTTCCACCAGATCGACCCAGCCGCCGCCAATTTCAGAGAGGAATATGGCAGTGACGACACCGGGAAAACCCCCACCGCTGCCCAGATCCACCCATCTTTGCGGATGAGGAGAGAGATGAAATATCTGGGCACTGTCGGCAATGTGGCGGCTCCAGAGTTCTGTAAGAGTGGAGGGGGCCACCAGATTGGTGGTCTTATTCCACTTCTTGAAGAGATCGACAAAATGCTCGAGCTTCTCCTGTGTTTCACGTGAAACACTCTGGCCGTTTATCTTCATAATCCGACTCGCTATTGGTGCAGACGCAATTTTTCATTCTGCGTAGAAGAGTTTTTCCGCAGAAGGGCGAGAAGCAGCGATATCGCAGCCGGCGTCATACCGTCAACACGTGCGGCCTGGGCAATGTTTTCTGGACGGGCCTTTTCCAACTTTTGTTTCAACTCATTGGAAAGGCCGGACAGGCTTTGAAAATCGAAATCGTCAGGAATCTTTCGGTCTTCGTCGCGTTTGATGTCCACGATGTCGGCGCTCTGGCGCTGCATATACACAGCGTAACCAGCCTCGATTTGCAGCACATCCGCAATTTTCCTCGGGAAGCCCACCCAACTCGGGCCAGTGCTGTTTGAGGACATCAAGCGACATATCAGGATAGGCAAGCAATTCATAAACGGAGCGGCGTTGTCCGTCCTGATTGAGCTTTAATCCCTGTTTTGCTGCCTGCGAAGGGCTGATCGTGAGGGTCTTCAGCAAGTCACGACCCCGACCGAGTTCTTCTATAAAATTATCGAATCGCTTTTGACGGTGACAACCGATGATTCCCGCCCGCTGACCGACTGGAGTTAGCCGCAGATCGGCATTATCGACCCGTAACGACAGCCTGTATTCCGCTCTTGACGTAAACATTCGGTAGGGTTCGCTGACACCCTTGGATGTCAGATCATCGATCATGACGCCGATGTAGGATTCCGTCCGGCTGAAATAATGCGGATTGCTGTTGCTTGCATAAAGAGAGGCATTGAGGCCGGCGACGAGCCCCTGAGCAGCTGCTTCTTCATATCCGGTTGTGCCGTTGATCTGCCCCGCGAGGAATAGTCCCGTAATCTTGCGACACTCGAGGGAGGGCTTGAGTTCTCGCGGGTCGACATAGTCATATTCGATCGCGTAACCCGGCTGCAAGATCGCAACCCGCTCGAGACCCGGTATGGTGTGGATGAACTGTTCCTGGACAGACGCCGGAAGTGACGTGGAAATTCCGTTAGGGTAGATTGTATGATCATCCAGTCCCTCGGGCTCCAGAAATATCTGATGACCATCACGCTCGCCAAACCGGGTGATCTTGTCTTCAATCGACGGACAATAACGCGGACCGACGCCTTCGATCTGACCCGAATACATTGCTGAAAGATGGATATTCTCTTGAATGACCCTGTGTCCGGCTGATGTGGTTCTGGTAACTCCACATTCGATTTGCGGATTCACGATATTGTCGGTCATGAAGGAGAAAGGCACAGGATCTTCGTCTGCGCCTTGTCGATCAACACCGCTCCAGTCAATTGTTCGCCCGTCCAGACGGGCAGGCGTGCCGGTCTTAAGTCTGCCCATGCGAAGGCCAAGCCGCGACAGAGTATTGGAAAGGCCGATTGACGGTTCTTCACCCACACGGCCTGCCGGTACCTTTTCGGAGCCGATATGAATAAGGCCACGCAAGAAAGTACCACTTGTCAGTACCACGGCACCGCAGGGAATCCGGCTACCATTCGCCATGACGACAGCAGCCACTCGCTCATTCGTCATCTCAATATCAAAAGCGTCGCCCTCAATAATGGTAAGATTCTCGATATTTGCAATTTCACCCTGCATCGCTTCGCGGTAAAGACGGCGATCCGCCTGGGTGCGGGGACCGCGCACTGCCGGACCCTTTTTGCGATTGAGCATGCGAAACTGAATACCGGCAGCGTCAGCTACCCGCCCCATCAAACCATCCAGGGCGTCGATCTCGCGAACGAGATGACCCTTTCCAAGCCCGCCGATTGCTGGATTGCAGGACATGACACCGATGGTGTCGCGTTTATGGGTCACGAGCGCGGTTTTTGCACCATGGCGAGCCGCAGCCGCGGCCGCTTCACTGCCGGCATGTCCACCACCTATAATAACGACATCAAATGACTGGTGCATCTATCTGCGCCCTGTTCTGATCTAGCCGCGCGTCCGCGGCCCATGTTTCACGTGAATCATTTTCCTATGCAGAATTCTGAAAAGATGACGCCCAGCAAATCTTCAACATCGACGCGTCCTGTAATACGACCAAGCGATGTCGCTGCGAGCCGCAAATATTCCGACCTTATAGCAAGGTCCATGGCTTCAGAATCGAGCGCACAACTAACATAGTTAAGCGTCTCTTCAAGTCGTTTTTTATGGCGCGCCCGGGCGGGCATCAAAGTATGGACCCCTTGCAATCGCGATTCAATCTCCCGCTTTATCAAGAACCGCAATTCATCGAGACCAATCCCTTCTTTCGCCGAGATCGACAGATCGAACTCAGCTCTAGGCGTCGACGACGACAACGCCGCCTTGGTCCTGACGCGCAGATGCGTCTTTGCAGACAGTGATGCGATGGTTTGTTTCGGAAACGAATCGTTATCCTGCAGCACCAGAATGAGATCCGCAGTCTCCGCTGTCAAAACAGCGCGCCGCACACCCTCCTGTTCCACCACATCATACGTTTCCCTCAGGCCCGCCGTATCGAATACTCGTACCAGATAGCCCTCAAGGTTAATGTCCACGCTCAATACGTCCCTGGTCGTACCGGCAATGTCGGTGACGATGGCGATATCCCGGCCAGCTAACGAATTCAGCAGGGTGGATTTCCCGGCATTGGGTTCTCCGATGAGCGCCACCTTGAAACCATCCCGAATAATCTCGCCGTTTCCGCCGGCCTCTAGATGGGAGGCAATTTCCGCTCTCAGCTGTCTCATCGCCTCCCATACCTGTCCAGATACGGAATCTGGGACGTCCTCCTCGTCGGCGAAGTCGAGCTCCGCCTCGATCAACGCACGCGCACGGGTCAGGCGCTGAGCCCAGCCATCATAAAGAGCCGAGAGATTGCCTGTACTCTGTTCGACAGCCAAGCGACGCTGCATCTCTGTTTCAGCCTGGAGCAGGTCAGCCAAACCTTCGATTTCAAGCAGGTCCATCTTGCCATTCTCGAAGGCCCTGCGCGAAAACTCCCCGGCCTCCGCAGGACGCACATCCGGGAACCGCTCGAACTCAGCAAAAATCGAGGCAATGACTGCGCGGCTTCCATGGCATTGGATTTCAACGCAGTCCTCACCTGTGAAGGAATGTGGTGCCGGGAAAGACATTACGAGCGCCTGGTCGATGGTCTCATTGTTTCGATTCCGAATCAAACTCAGCCTGGCTTTTCGTGGTGCCGGAAGCTCTCGTCCGGTCAATTCTGTCAGCATGGCGAAAGACATGGGTCCGCTGATCCTCACGACGGCCACCCCCGCCGGGAGGGCACCGCTCGAAAGTGCATATATCGTATCAGGGGAAGGCATGGCGCACCTCGATCAAAACAGTCAAGCCGCATTCGAATAAACGAATGCGGCTTTAACGACCTCAGATGAATCCGGCTAATTTCCGGTTCAGGTGTTCATCGATTCGAAGAAATCCGAATTGTTTTTAGTCTGCTTCAGCTTATCGATGAGGAACTCGATGGCGTCCATCGTTCCCATCGGCGCGAGAATACGGCGAAGGACAAAAATCTTCTGCAAATCCTGGCGCGGCACCAGAAGGTCTTCCTTACGGGTACCAGATTTCAGAATATCCAGCGCCGGGAAGATACGCTTGTCTGCTACCTTCCGGTCAAGCACGATTTCCGAGTTACCCGTACCCTTGAACTCTTCGAAGATGACTTCATCCATACGGCTGCCGGTGTCGATCAGCGCGGTCGCAATGATCGTCAGCGAGCCGCCTTCTTCGATATTACGGGCGGCGCCAAAGAAGCGCTTCGGCCGCTGCAGGGCGTTGGCGTCCACACCACCGGTCAGAACCTTGCCGGAAGAGGGAACGACGGTGTTATAGGCGCGACCAAGACGGGTTATGGAATCAAGCAGAATGACGACGTCGCGGCCATGTTCAACGAGGCGCTTCGCCTTTTCGATGACCATTTCAGCGACCTGTACGTGGCGTACCGCTGGTTCATCGAAGGTGGAGGATACCACCTCTCCCTTGACCGAACGCTGCATGTCGGTGACTTCTTCCGGACGCTCGTCGATCAAAAGAACGATGAGGTAACATTCCGGGTGATTTGCCGTGATCGAATGGGCAATGTTCTGCAGCAGAACCGTTTTACCGGTCCGTGGCGGTGCAACGATCAAGCCACGCTGGCCCTTGCCGAGCGGTGCGACGAGATCGATAACCCGCGACGACAGATCCTTGGATGTCGGAACATCAAGCTCCATCTTGAACCGCTCGTTCGGATAGAGCGGCGTCAGATTATCGAAATGGACCTTGTGGCGGATCTTTTCGGGATCGTCGAAATTGATCGTGTTGACCTTCAGAAGGGCGAAGTAGCGCTCACCTTCCTTGGGACCGCGGATCGGTCCTTCAACCGTATCGCCGGTCTTCAGCGAAAACCGACGGATCTGCGAGGGAGAGATGTAAATATCGTCCGGACCCGGCAGATAGTTTGCGTTTGCGGATCGCAGGAACCCGAAACCGTCCTGCAGGACTTCAACGACGCCTTCGCCGATGATTTCGATGTCCTGGCTCGCGAGAACCTTGAGGATTGCGAACATGAGCTCCTGCTTGCGCATGGTGCTCGCATTTTCAACTTCCAGGGATTCGGCAAAAGTCAGCAAGTCGGTAGGCGATTTGCTCTTAAGTTCCTGAAGCTTCATTTCAGCCATGAAGAGAAGACCGTTTTATAATGTAATGTCGGGGGAGGGCGTGTTCGCGAATCAGATGCTGTGGGAAGACCGCAGATGACTGAATAATTCACATGCCACGAAGATGAGTGGCCCGAAAATAGCGATTGAACATCGCTGCTGCAAGAGGAAAGCACGAATTCCGCGAAATTTATCGTTACACCGCTCTAACCGAAGGGTTTCACAACCACAAGTATGACGATGAGGATCATCAGCAACGTTGGAACCTCATTCATCAACCGCCAGTGACGGGCAGGCCTGGTATTTTCATCTCGCGCGAACCGTTTCGCACTACGCGTGAAATAAACATGGGTCGCAGTCAAAAGCACGACCATAGCGATTTTTGCGTGCAGCCAGCCACCAGAAAAACCGTAGGCCGACCAGGCGAGATAAAGTCCGAGCGCCCAGCTTATCATCATCGCCGGGTTCATGATGACCTTGATCAGCCGCTGCTCCATCACCTTGAAAGTTTCGGATTGCTGCGAACCTGCCGGCGCATCGGTATGATAGATGAAGAGCCTTGGCAGATAAAAGATCGCCGCCATCCATGAGATCACAGCAATAATGTGAAACGCCTTGATCCAGAGATAGAGATCGGCAGGATCCACGTAAAAGAACAGGGCGACGACTGCGAGGAACACGCCCAGCCCGACGCCAGCCCGCAGGGCGGCCCTGTTTCCTGATCGCGCAGAAGTCTGTTTTTCGTCATTCATGGCACGGTCCCACCCGCACGCACCCGCTCGACCAGCCGGGTGACATTGTCCGGATCAGCCTGCGGCGTGATGCCGTGACCGAGATTGAAGATCAACGGACCCTGCCCAAGGGCCTGCAGCACGGCGTCGATACCATCCTGCAGAGCCCTCCCGCCCGCCACCATCAGCATTGGGTCGAGATTGCCCTGCACGGGCCCTTCCTTCTGCAAATCCGTGGCGAAGCTGAGCGGCACGGACCAATCCAGCCCGATCGCGTCGGCACCGGTCTTACGACGATAGTCCTTGAGAAGATAACCCGCCCCCTTCGCGAAAGCGATTATTTTGGCGGAGGGACGCCGCGCGCGCACCGAAGCAATAATACGGGCAACCGGTTTTACTGCGTAATTCTCGAACTCCTTTTCGCCGAGCACGCCCGCCCAGGAATCGAAGATCTGCACGGCATCGGCCCCCGCATCGATCTGCGCCACGAGATAATCCGCGGAAACCTCAGCGAGAAAAGCCAAAAGCTTTTCCATCGCGGCGGGCTCCCGATAACCGAATAGCCGCGCCGGCGCCTGGTCGGGCGTTCCGTGACCGGCAATCATATAGGTCGCGACCGTCCACGGTGCGCCACAAAAGCCAAGAAGCGTCGTTTCATCCGGCAATGAACTGCGTAGGCGCGACACCGTTTCGAAGACAGGCGAAAGATGCGCCATGACATCAGACGCATCGAGTTCTTCAATACCGCTGACATCGATCGGGTCCATGGCGGGGCCCCTGCCTTCGGTGAAGGACACATTGCGGTGAAGCGCGTCGGGTATCACCAGAATGTCGGAAAAAAGAATCGCTGCATCCAGCCCGAACCTGCGAATAGGCTGAAGCGTCACCTCGGTTGCCAACTCGGGATTATAACAGAGATCCAGGAAACTTCCGGCGCTCTTCCGCGTTTCCCGGTACTCCGGAAGATAGCGTCCAGCCTGACGCATCAGCCATATGGGCGGCGGCGTGACCGTCTTCCCGTTCAAAACAGTCATAACCTTGCGTTCGCTCATCACACCCAACTTCTAAAAAAATAAAATCAAAGAGATTTAAAAGATTTTCTATTTCTTAGAGTCTGTGGGTAGCAAGGATTAAAATCATTCCAGTCGAAATGCCGCAGCCGCATCTTTTCAGCACGGTGGTAGGATAAATTTCGGCAGCGATCTTGAAAAACCTGAAAAAATCGTAATTTATCTCGAATTTTCAATGGATTATATTCTTATTGGAAAGTTCTTGACCTGTGGACAGGCTGTGAATCGGGTTGGACAAGTGTCAACTCTTCCAGCAATTCACAGGCTGCCCGGGGCATGGTGAAAGCCACTTGCGGATTGTGGAAAAACACCACTTTATTCACGGCGCGGTTCGACCCGCAGGCTCGTTCGGACATTTGTCCCGGGTTATCAACAGCGGGAGAAAAACAGCGTGGAGAACAAAAAAAGCTTCTTCCATCTGCACCTGATTTCGGACTCAACAGGTGAGACTCTCATGTCTGCCGGCCGCGCGGTCTCGGCACAGTTTCACGCATCCATGCCGGTGGAACACGTCTATCCGATGATCCGCAACCAGAAGCAGCTTGCGCAGGTCATTGACCTCATCGACAAGGAACCGGGCATTGTCCTCTACACCATCGTCGATCAGCAACTGGCAGAATTCCTGGATTTGCGCTGTCACGCGATCGGCGTGCCCTGTGTCAACGTGCTTGAACCCATTATCGGCATCTTTCAGACTTATCTAGGCGCGCCATCAAGACGGCGGGTCGGTGCGCAACACGCCCTCAATGCGGATTATTTCGCGCGGATCGAAGCGCTCAATTTTGCAATGGATCACGATGACGGACAGATGCCGGAGACCTATGACGAGGCGGATGTCGTTATCATTGGCATCAGCCGCACGTCGAAAACTCCGACCAGCATCTATCTCGCCAACAGGGGTATAAAGGCCGCAAACATTCCGGTTGTGCCCAACGTGCCTTTGCCCGAAAGTCTCTATGCCGCCACCCGGCCTCTGATTGTCGGTCTCGTGGCGACGTCGGATCGCATATCGCAGGTTCGCGAGAACCGCGAACTGGGCGCAACCGGCGGATTTGACAGCCGCCGTTACACGGATCGCGCCACGATCATGGAAGAGCTGAAATATGCGCGTGCGCTCTGCGCCCGCAACAATTGGCCTCTGATTGACGTCACACGCCGTTCCATTGAGGAAACGGCTGCTGCCATCCTTGCCCTTCGCCCGAGGACGCGATAATCCGATCGCACCATCAGGAGCAGACAGCCGATGAAACAAGAGTTGATCCTCGCCTCGTCCAGCGCATCCCGCCAGATGCTGATGCGCAATGCGGGGCTGACATTTTCGGCGATACCAGCGGATATTGATGAGCGCGCGCTCGATGAGCGGCTGGAACGTACGGGCGCCAGCCCGGAGGAAGTCGCACAACAACTCGCGACTGCCAAGGCTCTTGCCGTCGGTTCGCTTCATCCGGACGCACTGGTTCTGGGCTGCGATCAGACCATGGCACTCGGTGCGCGGGTCTATCACAAGCCGAAGACCATGGCCGAGGCAGAAGCACATCTGCTGTCATTGTCCGGTAAGGTTCACCGCTTGAACAGCGCGGCTGTCCTCGTTCGCGGCGGGGAGGTGATATGGAAGGTGGTTTCCAGTGCTGAACTTGCCGTGCGAACATTGAGCCCCGAATTTGTCTCCCGTCACCTCCAGAGAGTGGGTGAAAAAGCTCTAAGCAGCGTGGGTGCCTATCAGCTCGAGGGAGAGGGAATCCAGCTATTCACTTCGATTGAAGGCGATTATTTCACGATCCTCGGCCTGCCGCTTCTGCCGCTTTTATCGAAACTGCGCGACCTGGATGTCATCGATGGCTGATTCACGTGAAACATTAACCATAAAAGCTTTCGTTGTTGGTTACCCGATCAAGCATTCCCGGTCGCCGATCATTCATTCTTACTGGCTCAAGAAATTCGGTATCACCGGTAACTACGAGGCAGTCGAGGTCGCATCGGACGATTTTGCGAATTTCATTGCAACCGTGAAGGAAGGTAAGCCCGGTACGGCCGTGGGCGGCAACGTCACCATCCCTCACAAAGAGGCCGCTTACCGGTTGGCGGATCGTCCTGATGCTCTGGCGGAAGAACTGGGTGCCGCCAACACCATCTGGATGGAGGAGGGTAAACTCCATGCCACCAATACCGATGGTTACGGGTTCGTGTCTAACCTGGATGAGCGGCATCCCGGTTGGGACAAAACGGACCGGGCGGTCGTTTTTGGTGCCGGCGGCGCAAGCCGTGCCGTCATTCAGTCGCTGCGCGACCGGGGCATCGCGGAAATTCACGTCCTGAATAGGACCCTCGAACGTGCTCGCGAACTCGCTGATCGTTTTGGCCCACGCGTCTTTTCCCATCCCCAGGCAGCGCTGCAGGAGGTCATGCAGGGCGCCGGGCTGTTCGTGAATACGACATCGCTCGGTATGGATGGCGCTGAGGCACCGCATCTCGATTTTTCGCAGCTCGCTGCCAAGGCGGTGGTGACCGATATCGTCTACGTGCCATTACGAACACCGATCCTTCAGATGGCGGAAGAGCAGGGTATCACGACCGTCGATGGTCTCGGCATGTTGCTTCATCAGGCAAAACCAGGGTTCAGGCGATGGTTCGGCAAAATGCCGGAGGTGGATGAGACCCTGCGTGCTCTGATCATCGCGGACATGGAGAAACATTGATGATTGTCATCGGTCTCACCGGCTCGATTGGAATGGGAAAAACGACAACCGCGAAATTGTTTGCCGAAGAAGGCGTTCCGGTTCTGGATTCGGACGAGGTCGTTCACGGTCTTTATCGGGCGGAGGCCGTAGGCCAGATCGAGGCAGCTTTTCCGGGCACTACGGTTTCCGGTGTCGTGGACCGGGAAAAACTCGGTGACATCTTGAGAAAGAATCCGGCTAATTTCAGAAGGCTTGAAGAAATCGTCCATCCACTGGTTCGGAAAAAACAGGAAACCTTTCTGTCCGAAGCAAGGAAAAACAGCCGGAAATTTGCGCTTCTGGATATTCCGCTGCTGTTCGAAACGGGTGCGGAAAGCCGTGTCGACAAAGTCGTGGTGGTGAGTTGTGCACCAGAGATCCAGCGCGAGAGAGTCCTGTCACGACCAGGAATGACCGAAGAAAAATTGGAAATGATCCTTGCCCGGCAGATGCCCGATGCGGAGAAGCGTAGACGTGCCGATTTTATCATCGATTCCGGAAATGGTGTCGAAGCGGCCCGGGATCAGGTAAGAGACATTTTGCAGAAGCTGACCGTTGAGTCGCGCCGTGGAGAGATGCATGCGTGAGATCATTTTCGATACGGAAACCACAGGTCTGGAGTCGAAGCTGGACCGGATCATCGAAATCGGCGGCGTGGAACTGATCAACCACTTCCCGACTGGCCGCACCCTGCATCTTTATATCAATCCCGAAGATCGCAAGGTTCATCCCGATGCGCTTGCCGTTCACGGCATTACCGACGAGTTCCTGCAGGATAAGCCCAAATTCGCTGAAGTTGTCGACCAGATTCGGGATTTCTTCGAAGGTGCGCGCTGGGTGGCGCACAATGCAACATTCGATATGGGGTTCATCAACGCGGAATTCGCCCGTCTCGGGATCGAACCGGTCGCCGCTGATCTGGTGACGGATACGCTGTCGCTTGCCCGCCGCAAGCACCCGATGGGACCGAATTCGCTGGACGCGCTTTGCCGCCGTTATGGAATAGACAATTCCCATCGCACCAAGCATGGCGCGCTTCTTGACTCCGAGCTTCTGGCCGAAGTCTATATCGAAATGATCGGCGGCCGCCAGACCGCGCTCGGCTTCGGCTCTGCCGCCAGGCAGGAAACCATTGTCATTGAGGAAGACATTCCGCTGGAGCCCCTGCGACGGCCCCGCCCCCTGCCGTCGCGGCTGGATGCGGAGACGGTCGCCGCCCACGGCAAACTCGTTCTCGGCATGGGGGACAAGGCGATCTGGAACCGGTACCAGAACTGAAGCCTGCTCAGATACTTAAATCGCAAATCTGCGTAAAGAAAAACCCGGGCCAAGAACCCGGGTTTTGTTTGTCTGTAATGGAAGATGGCCGCTGCTTAGTTCGGGACAGCCTGAACCTGAGCTTTTGCCTGTTCCTCGGCAACGCGCTGCGCAAACATCTGCGCAAAATCGATCGGATCGATCATGAGCGGCGGGAAACCGCCGTTGCGGGTAACGTCGGCAATGATCTGGCGGGCGAAGGGGAAGAGCAGGCGCGGGCACTCGATGAAGAGCACCGGCAGCATGTGTTCCTGCGGGAAGCCGGCGATGCGGAAGACACCGCCATAGACCAGCTCGGCCGCAAACAGAACCTTATCGCCATCCTTGGCTTCGGCATTCAGTGTCAGCACGACATCAAAATCCGAACCGGAAATCGGATTAGCATTGACGTTGACATTGATGTTGATCGACGGCGCATTCTCACGGGCCTGCAGCGAACGAGGAGCACCCGGATTTTCAAAGGAAAGGTCCTTGATGTACTGGGCAAGAATGTTGAGAGAAGGGCTAGCTGCGCCCTGTGCGCCATTTTCAGCGGTCATTACGGTTCCTCGCGGCGTGAATTCGTGGAAGGCGGTCTATCATTTCGACTCCGGGCTTACAACCCTTCGTAATCGGGTCGTCGACATGCGTTCGACGCGGCGTCAGGGCTTGGGCAGGTCGCGATCATCGGGCCTGTTCGACCAGGGAGAGTCTTTCGGCCCGTCGCGGTGAAACTCCTCTTCATCCAGATCCACCACCTTCGAATTGCCATGAGATCCCGGGCCATTGCTGAAACCGGAATAATCGCCCGGCCGGGCGCCGGGCTGTCTGAATGAACCAGTCACGACGACGCGCGGTCCGAAGGCTTTCCAGAAAAACCGGCGAATGGCCGGCGACAGAAGCAGGAGGCCGAGAATGTCGGTGATGAAACCCGGAATGAACAACAGGATGCCCGCCACGACGCGCATCGCGCCATTGACGAGTTCGTCCGCAGGCTGTGCGCCCGTGCGGCCCGCATCCTGAAGATTTCTCACCATGCCGAGACCGCCCAGGCGCAATATGAGCAATCCCAGGAAAGACGTGAACAGGACGAGAGCCAGTGTCAGCCACAGGCCTATTGCCTTGCCGACAATAATGAAACCGGCAATTTCAAGGATGGGCATCATCAGCACGATGATGGGGAGAAAGGAAAAACGCATCTTCTAGCCTTGCGTGTGCATCTCTGGCAGATTGCCGGTTCCCGGGACACCGATGATTGAATCTGCATATTTGAATGATGGTAAGATGCAGACTATATGATGGTGTGGTTTTCGAATTTAAATGGCGGTTTTGGTAAAAGATGGGCTTCAGCGACTTTATCACATTGTTTTTTCTCGTTGCAGCGGTGCTGATCTTCTTTCAGCTGCGCAGCGTCCTTGGCCGTCGCACGGGCAATGAAAAGCCGCCTTTTGATCCTTATAGCCCGCGCGATGTCGCGAAGGGTCCCGTCACGGATGATAACAAGGTCGTGACACTGCCGAAGCGCGCCGAGGCGGAAGATGAAAACCGCTTCGCCGAGGTGGATGCACTGGCGCCTGCAGACAGCGCACTCAATGCCTCCCTGCGTGAGGTGATGACGAAGGATCCGTCCTTCCGCCCGAAGGAATTCCTGAACGGCGCCCGCATGGCCTACGAGATGATCGTGATGGGTTTTGCCGATGGCGACCGCAAGACGCTCAAGAACCTGCTATCCAAAGAGGTGTTTGAAGGTTTCGACGCAGCGATTTCCGAAAGGGAAGGCCGCGGCGAGGTCGTGAAATCGACTTTTGTTGGCATAGAGAAAGCCGATATCACCCAGGCGGGTATTCGCGATTCCGAGGTGCAGATAACGCTCCGGATCGTCAGCCAGCTCATCTCGGCGACCTATGACAAGGATGGCAAGCTGGTCGATGGTGATCCGGATGCGGTTGCGGAGGTGGATGACATCTGGACCTTCTCGCGCGATATCCGCTCACGCGATCCGAACTGGAAGCTGATCGCCACCGAATCCGAGCAATGACCGCGCCCTTTTCGATCGAAGAAGTTTCTTTCAGCGACCTGCCCGGGTGGCGGCAAGACGATCCCGCTAGCCTTTTTCCGGCGATGACCGCAATTCTGTCGCATCTTCGGAGCGCAAAACCCTATCGCACCGGCGCACTCGGCGTCACGGCGGCGGAACTGGTTTCGCTGCTGGAGGTCGCTGAGAAATGCGAGACAGACAGTCCCGAACAGGCACGCCGGTTCTTTGAAACCAACTGTGTTCCTTTCAGGATTTTTCCGTCGCAGGGAAAAAGCGGTTTTGTGACCGCCTTCTACGAGCCTGAACTGGAAGTCTCGTCTGAACCTGACGACATCTGGCGTTATCCCATTTACCGCCGACCACCCGAATTGGTGGATATCGACGATACCAATCGGCCCGTCGGCTTCGATACATCCTATGCTTTCGGCAGGCAGGATGAAGACGGGATTTCCTGTTTCCCCGATCGCCGCGCGATCGATGAAGGCTATCTGGAGGGCAGGGGGCTTGAGATCGCCTGGGCGAAATCGAAGGTCGATCTGTTTTTTGCCCATGTGCAGGGCGCGGCACGTCTGGTTTTTCCCGATGGTGCGATAAAGCGCATTACCTATGCGGCCAAGGCAGGCCATGCTTTTTCACCGATCGGACGTCTGCTTCTCGATCGCGGAGAACTCGATCCGAAAACCGTGTCGATGCAGACGATCCGCAAGTGGCTCGCTGACCATCCCGATCAGGTGGATGGAGTACTATGGCATAACCGCTCCTACATTTTTTTCCGGGAGGCGGATGTTGCCGACGAGGATATGGGACCGGTCGCCGCCGCAAAAGTACCGCTCGTCGCTGGGCGCTCGCTTGCTGTGGACAGGCTCATCCACACGTTCGGGCTTCCCTTCTTCATCCATTCGCCGTCGCTTACCCATCTCGATGATGGAAAGCCTTTTGCGCGGCTGATGCTGGCGCTCGATACCGGGTCGGCCATCATTGGCCCCGCCCGCGGCGATATCTTTACCGGTTCGGGTTTCGAAGCCGGAGAACTTGCCGGCACGGTGCGCAATGAGGCAGATTTTTATATACTGGTACCGCGGGTTGCTGCGCAGAGGTATCGGCGATGAAGAACAGTCGCAAGCTCGGCAAGGAAGAACGCGTTCTGTGGGGAAAGGTCGCAAAAACCACACGGCCGATCTCCGGCAGGCTCGAAGACTTGCTGGCTTTCGATGACGTGGAGGACCCTGCGGGGGAACCAGATGTTTCTCTGACCGGTAAAAGCACCTTTCCGCGCATGCTTGCGGAGCCGGCTGAGCCGCCCCCTCCAGCTCCGGATAAAAAGCCGAAAATCCACCAGCCGATGGAAAAACCGGTCAAGCGTAAGCTGACCCGCGGCCGCCTGCCATTGGAAGGACGGATCGATCTGCACGGCATGTTCCAGAGTGAGGCCCACGCCGTACTGCTCGATTTTCTGTTGCGCGCACATGAGCGGGGTCTAAGACATGTGCTGGTCATTACCGGCAAAGGTCGATCGATTGGCAGTGACGGGGCTTTGAAAAGGGCGGTGCCCATGTGGTTTTCCAAACCCGAATATCGCCACCTGATTTCCTCCTATGAGGATGCGTCGGCCAATCACGGCGGCGATGGCGCGCTTTATGTGCGGCTTTCGCGCCGGCGAGGCGAAAAGTCATGACGCCCTTTGCGCTGGCCGTGCGGCAGCTTCGTGAGCGCAAGGGTGTGACGCAGAAGCAAATGGCCGCCGCCATCGGCGTCTCGCCGGCATACCTTTCAGCGCTTGAGCATGGCAAGCGCGGCAAGCCGAGCTTCGATCTCCTCCAGCGCATTGCCGGATATTTCAACATCATCTGGGACGAGGCCGAGGAACTGTTCTTCCTTGCCGGCTCATCCGACCCGAAGGTGGTGATCGACACAGTCGGCCTGCCGCCGCAATATACGGCTTTCGCCAACCGGCTGGCACGGGATATTCGCAAGCTGCCGCCGAGTGTGGTAGAGGAACTGTCAGCCGTGCTGCAAAAAAGCCGTTCTTGCGATTGAAACCCCTCTATCCCCTGCTTTATGCAGCATCCTGAAGCATGCGGCCTTTGGGATTGGGTATAGAATTTCTATAGTCGCATGTCGGATTTGAGTGATTCGCTGGCTTCAGGCCCTCTCACTGGAAACCTGGCCAGGAAAACTTTGGAAAGAGTACTTATGACCGAAACATCGTCAAGCGAAGTCGGCGCGAACGCGGAATATGGAGCCGATTCGATCAAGGTCCTCAAGGGCCTTGATGCCGTGCGCAAACGGCCCGGCATGTATATCGGCGATACCGATGACGGTTCCGGCCTGCATCACATGGTCTACGAAGTCGTCGACAACGCCATCGATGAGGCGCTTGCGGGCCACGCCGACCTGGTGACGGTGACCCTGAATGCCGACGGCTCCGTGACGGTGACCGATAACGGACGCGGCATTCCGACTGACATCCATTCCTCCGAGGGCGTTTCTGCCGCCGAGGTCATCATGACCCAGCTGCATGCGGGCGGGAAGTTCGACCAGAATTCTTACAAGGTGTCGGGCGGTCTGCACGGTGTCGGCGTTTCGGTGGTCAACGCGCTCTCCGTCTGGCTGAAGCTCCGCATTCGCCGCAATGGCAAGGTGCACGAGATTGGCTTTACCCATGGTGTCGCCGACGCGCCGCTTTCCGTTATCGGCGAATATGAAGGCCGTTCGGGCACGGAAGTCACCTTCCTGGCAAGCCCTGAAACCTTCACCATGACCGACTATGATTATGGAACGCTGGAGCATCGCCTGCGCGAACTCGCATTCCTTAACTCCGGCGTGCGCATCCTGCTTACCGACAAGCGCCATTCCGACGTCAAGCAGGAAGAACTGCTGTATGATGGTGGCCTCGAGGCCTTCGTCCGTTATCTCGACCGCGCCAAGAAGCCGCTGGTTGATAAGCCGGTCGCCATCAAGGGTGAAAAGGATGGCATTACGGTCGAGGTCGCACTCTGGTGGAACGATAGCTACCACGAGAACGTGCTTTGCTTCACCAACAACATTCCGCAGCGCGATGGTGGCACCCATATGGCAGGTTTCCGCGCGGCTCTGACCCGCCAGGTCACCTCCTATGCCGAAACCTCCGGCATCCTGAAAAAGGAAAAGGTAAGCCTTCAGGGCGAGGACTGCCGTGAAGGTCTGACGGCCATCCTTTCCGTCAAGGTGCCAGACCCCAAGTTTTCCTCGCAGACGAAAGACAAGCTTGTGTCGTCTGAAGTGCGTCCGGTTGTCGAAAGCCTCGTCAACGAAGCACTCTCCACTTGGCTCGAAGAACATCCATCCGACGCGAGAATCCTCGTTGGCAAGGTGGTTGAAGCCGCTGTCGCCCGAGAAGCCGCCCGCAAGGCGCGCGAATTGACACGCCGCAAAGGAGCGCTCGATATTGCCTCTCTGCCCGGCAAGCTCGCCGACTGCTCCGAGCGCGATCCGGCAAAATCAGAACTGTTCCTCGTCGAGGGTGACTCCGCCGGCGGTTCGGCCAAGCAGGGCCGCTCGCGCGAAACCCAGGCGATCCTGCCGCTACGCGGCAAGATCCTCAATGTCGAACGCGCCCGTTTCGACAAGATGTTGTCCAGCCAGGAAATCGGCACGCTGATTACGGCGCTCGGCACCTCCATCGGCAAGGACGAGTTCAACGCCGATAAGCTGCGTTACCATAAGATCATCATCATGACGGATGCTGACGTCGATGGCGCCCACATCCGTACACTGCTATTGACCTTCTTCTTCCGCCAGATGCCGGAACTGATCGAACGCGGCCATCTCTATATCGCCCAGCCGCCGCTTTATAAGGTGACGCGCGGTAAATCCGTTCAGTACCTGAAGGACGAGAAAGCTCTGGAAGAGTACCTGATTTCCATGGGTATCGAGGAAGCATCTTTGACGCTCGGCTCTGGCGAAGTGCGTGTTGGCGCCGATCTTCGCGAAGTCATTCTGGATGCGCTGCGCATGCGCTCGCTGATCGACGGGCTGCATTCCCGTTACAGCCGCTCCATCGTGGAGCAGGCGGCCATTGCCGGCGCACTCAACCCCGAGCTTTCCGCCGACGCAGCGCGTGCGGAGGAAACTGTTGCCGAAGTGGCCCGGCGTCTCGACATGATTGCTGAAGAGACCGAACGCGGCTGGTCCGGCACTGTGCTGCAAGACGGCGGTTTGCGCTTCGAACGCATGGTGCGCGGCGTCAAGGAAGTCTCGACGCTGGATATGGGCCTGCTTGGTTCGGCCGATGCCCGGCATATTGATCAGCTTGCAGCCCGCACGCGTGATATCTACGCCACGCCGCCGGTTCTGCAACGCAAGGATGGCACGATGGAGCTGGCCGGCCCGCGCGCGCTTCTGGATGCGATTTTCGCTGCCGGACGCAAGGGTCTCTCCATGCAGCGCTACAAGGGTCTTGGCGAAATGAATGCCGAGCAGCTTTGGGAAACCACACTCGATGCCAACGTTCGCTCGCTGCTGCAGGTAAGAGTAAGTGACGCGACTGATGCTGACGGCCTGTTTGCCCGCCTCATGGGTGACGAAGTCGAACCACGCCGCGACTTCATCCAGGAAAATGCACTCAGCGTCGCTAACCTGGATATTTAAATTTTGGGAATGTTTCGCGTAACGATTCACGTGAAACGAAACTTTAACAAAAGGCCCGGCGGTAATCTCCGCCGGGCCTTTTGATTTTGTGCGGATAATGGAGATCAGTCAGCCTTGCCGGTGAAGCGACCTTCAAAGGCAACATCGGAAAGGGGCAGGCGTTTGCTTGGCACCTCCCGTTCCGCCAGATCATCAGGAAGAACGGACTTGTCGGTGAGCGTGCCGATGGCGACCCCTGCCTCCACCTTGTAGCCTTCCGGTATATTCAGTTTTTCGACGATCTTGTCCTTGAATATGCCGGCCATGCCGTGCGCGTGGTAACCGAGCAGGTGCGCCTGCATGGCAAGTGAAAACCAGGCGGCGCCGGCATCGAAGGAATGGGTTGCTGACGGTTTCTTCTCGCCGTCATGCGAGATATTGTGGTCCCGGGAAATGACGAAAAGCAGTACTGAGGCGTTTTTTGCCCAGCGCTGGTTTCCCTCCATCAGCAGTTCCACGAAGAGCGGCCAGTCTTTACTATCCTTGTGTGCATAGACAAACCGCCACGGCTGATGATTGGAGGCGGAGGGCGCCCAGTGCGCCGCATCCAGAATGGTCATCAGATGCTGCGCCGGCATGGCGCGACCATCGAAGGCGCGCGGAGACCAGCGATCGAGGAAGAGGGGATCAACGGGGTATTCTGATTGCCGGTTATTGCTGTTCGTCACGGGCCATGTCCTTTTGATTGACGGGAAGGAAAAGGTATTTTTCGAAACTCGGCGCAGTCAAGGGGTGACAACTATGAATGCATCGTTCATATATGCATCACCTTGTCTGACAACCGGGAGAGAGTTCCATGAAATTGATGCGTGTCGGCCAGCCCGGCCAGGAAAAACCTGCAATCCTCGACGCGGAAGGAAAAGTCCGCGATCTGTCCGCCCATGTCAAAGATATCGGCGGCGAAGCCATTTCTCCCGAGGGCCTCAAGAAGATCGCCGCGATCGATGTCGGCACACTTCCGGTGCTGAACGAAGAGCGCATCGGCGCCTGCGTTGCGGGAACGGGCAAATTCATCTGCATCGGCCTTAACTTCTCCGACCATGCCGCTGAAACGGGTGCCACCGTACCGCCGGAACCGGTCATTTTCATGAAGGCCACCTCGGCCATCGTTGGTCCGAATGACAATGTCGTCATCCCGCGCGGTTCGGAAAAGACCGACTGGGAAGTCGAGCTTGGCGTCGTCATCGGCAAGACCGCCAAATATGTCTCCGAAGCGGATGCTCTCGATTATGTCGCCGGTTATTGCGTTTCGCACGATGTTTCCGAGCGCGCCTTCCAGACGGAGCGCGCCGGTCAGTGGACCAAGGGCAAGTCCTGCGACACTTTCGGCCCCATCGGCCCGTGGCTGGTGACGAAGGACGAAATCACCGATCCGCAGAACCTCGGAATGTGGCTGAAGGTCAACGGCCAGACCATGCAGGACGGTTCCAGCAAGACGATGGTTTACGGCGTGGCCCACGTTGTCTCCTATCTCAGCCAGTTCATGTCGCTGCACCCCGGCGATGTCATTTCCACCGGCACGCCTCCCGGCGTCGGCATGGGCCTGAAGCCGCCGCGTTACCTGAAGGCTGGCGATGTCGTGGAACTCGGTATCGAGGGTCTCGGTTCCCAGAAGCAGACCTTCGTCGCCGACATCTGATTATACGGCGTTCAACGGAAAGTGAGGCGCTGGCGGGAAACCGCCGGCGCCTTAAATTTTGTGCACCTGCGAAAAGCTGCTATGGTTGAAAAAAAGAGCGTGATCGCGAGGGAGGCGTCATCAGTGTTCTACCATCTCTATGAAATGAACCATGCGGCCATGGCGCCGCTGCGTGCCGGTGCCGATATGATGCGCCAGGCCTGCAACAATCCTCTTAATCCGCTGTCCAGTACGGCCTTCGGCAGAAGCCTCGATGCCAGTTTCG
The DNA here is from genome assembly GCF_031453135.1 of Agrobacterium sp. SORGH_AS_0440. Lineage (NCBI taxonomy): Bacteria > Pseudomonadati > Pseudomonadota > Alphaproteobacteria > Hyphomicrobiales > Rhizobiaceae > Agrobacterium > Agrobacterium sp. SORGH_AS_0440. Next base: position 2,738,233 of record NZ_JAVIYR010000002.1, read on the forward strand.
AGGTTTTCGAACGGCTGACGCGCCGTTATGCGAAGCCGGAATTCGGTCTCGGCAACACGATTGTCGATGGCCAGAGCATAAATGTTGCTCAAGAGGTCGTCTGGTCTCGTCCGTTTTGCAATCTTCTTCATTTCGAAAGAAAGTTCGATGCGCCCCGTCAGTCCGATCCGAAGATACTGCTGGTGGCTCCGATGTCCGGTCACTACGCCACCCTGTTGCGGGGGACAGTGGAGGCCCTGCTGCCATCTGCGGATATCTATATCACCGATTGGGCCGATGCCCGTACGGTGCCGGTGAGCGAAGGAACTTTCGATCTCGACGATTATATCAGCTATATCATCGAGATGCTGCGCGAGATCGGGCCGGGCGCACATGTGGTTGCTGTCTGCCAGCCGTCCGTGCCTGTTTTGGCTGCCGTTTCCCTGATGGAGGCGGATGGTGACGCGTTTGCACCCGCTTCCATGACGCTGATGGGCGGGCCGATCGATACGCGCATCAACCCCACCGCCGTCAACGGTCTCGCCAAGGCCAAGCCGATCGAATGGTTCCGCGACAATGTCGTCATGCAGGTGCCGTGGCCGCAGCCAGCCTTCGGCCGAAACGTCTATCCGGGCTTCCTGCAGCTGTCGGGTTTCATGTCCATGAACCTCGACAGGCACATGACGGCGCACAAGGATTTTTACCTCAACCTGGTCAAGAATGACGGCGACTCCGCCGAAAAACACCGCGAATTTTACGATGAATATCTGGCCGTCATGGACCTGACGGCGGAATTTTATCTGCAGACGGTGGAAACCGTCTTCATCGACCATGCGCTTCCGAAGGGAAACATGCTGCATCGGGGCTGGGCGGTCGATCCCGCGGCCATCCGCAAGGTCGCATTATTCACTGTCGAAGGGGAGAATGACGATATTTCCGGCGTCGGCCAGACAAGGGCAGCGCACGATCTCTGCCGCAACATCCCTGAAGATAAACGCGCGCACTACATGCAGCCGGATGTAGGGCATTACGGTGTCTTCAACGGTTCGCGCTTCCGCAAGGAAATCGTGCCGCGTATGCTGGATTTCATTGCCAAACACAAGACGACCTAACGGCAGAACGGTAGGTGACGCCGCGCATTTGCGTGGCCAAGGGATGGACGAATCGGTTATGAAGGCTTCATGTTTTCGCTCCTCAGAAAATCCCTGAAGTCCCCGGCGCCAAAGAAGGTCGTGCCGAGCCAGCGCACCGTCTCGGTGGCAGGCCGGCAGGTGCCGATCACGGTCAGGGAGAACCCGCGGGCGACGCGCATTACCTTGCGCATCGAGCCGGGCGGCCGGGCGCTGAAGCTGACGATCCCGATGGGTCTGCATCATCGCCAGGTGGATGATTTTCTCGAGAGACATCAGGGCTGGCTGGAAGGCAAACTTCCGAAGTTCAGTCCTGATGACGGTCTGCGTTCCGGCACGACCATCGATATCAGGGGCATAGCCCACCGTATTGACCATACGGGCAGCCTGCGCGGCCTGACGCACGTCGTGAAAGACGCCGATGGCGCGCCCGTTCTCAAAGTCAGCGGCGCGCCCGAGCATCTGAGACGGCGGATAGCGGCCTTCCTGAAAAAGGAGGCGAAGGCCGACCTCGAGCGGCTTGTGGCCGTTCATGCCAGAGCGGCCGGCCGGCCGGTGCGATCGATCAGCATGAAGGATACACGCAGCCGCTGGGGTTCCTGTTCCCATGATGGTAATCTGAGCTTTTCCTGGCGCATAGTCATGGCTCCGGAAAAGGTCATCGATTATCTCGCCGCCCACGAGGTCGCGCATTTGAGGGAAATGAACCACGGACCGAAATTCTGGGCTTTGTGCGAAAAACTCTGCCCGCACACCGATGAAGCCAAGGACTGGCTGAAACGTAATGGCTCCAAACTCCACGCCATCGATTTCGATTGAAACTTAGGGCGTCAATCGCCATCTGGATTCACGTGAAACATTCCATCAATAACGGATGCGATTTGGCTCGACTCTCGTCGCATTTCGTGTCAGGTCGCGGATATGAAACCGGATATCAAGATTTGCGGATTGAAGACACCGGAAGCGCTGGAGCGCGCCATCAGGCGCGGCGCGTCGCATGTCGGTTTTATTTTCTTTGAAAAAAGTCCACGCAACATCGAGCCCGATTTAGCCGGTAAGCTTGCCGAAGCCGCCCGTGGCGCAGCCAAGGTGGTCGCCGTCACCGTCAATGCCGATAATGATTATCTCGATGAAATCGTCGATCTCGTAAAACCTGACATTCTGCAGCTGCACGGCAGTGAAAGCCCGGAGCGGCTGTTGACCATCAAGGCGCTTTACGGCCTGCCGGTCATGAAGGCGATTTCCATTCGCGATGCCGCTGATCTTGCTAAAATTGGTCCTTATAACGGGATAGCCGATCGTTTTCTGCTGGATGCCAAGGCGCCCGCTGGTTCGGAGCTTCCGGGCGGCAACGGTGTTTCCTTCGACTGGACCATCCTGCGCTCCCTTGACGGAAGCATCGATTACATGCTTTCCGGGGGACTGAACAAGGACAATGTCGCCGAGGCTCTGGCAGAAACCCGGGCGAGCGGACTAGATTTGTCATCTGGCGTCGAAAGCGCGCCGGGCGTCAAGGATCTGTCCATGATCGACGCTTTTTTCGATGTGGTGAATGATTGGTCGAAAGGCCCAAAGGGAGCTTGAAGTGAACGACGCGCCAACACCCAATTCTTTTCGCGCTGGTCCTGATGAGGACGGACGTTTCGGCATTTACGGAGGTCGCTTCGTTGCTGAAACGCTGATGCCACTCATTCTGGATTTGCAGGCGGAATGGGACAAGGCCAAAACCGATCCCGCGTTCCAGGCGGAACTCAAGCATCTCGGCGCGCACTATACCGGTCGTCCGAGCCCGCTTTATTTTGCGGAGCGGCTGACGGCGGAACTTGGCGGCGCGAAGATTTACTTCAAGCGCGAAGAACTGAACCACACGGGTTCACACAAGATCAACAATTGCCTCGGCCAGATCCTGCTTGCCAAGCGCATGGGCAAGACCCGCATCATCGCGGAGACCGGTGCCGGCCAGCACGGCGTTGCTTCGGCCACGGTGGCGGCACGTTTCGGTCTGCCCTGCGTCGTTTACATGGGCGCGACGGACGTCGCGCGTCAGGCCCCGAACGTGTTCCGTATGAAGCTTCTCGGCGCCGAGGTAAAGCCGGTCACGGCCGGCCACGGCACGCTGAAGGATGCCATGAACGAGGCACTGCGTGACTGGGTCACCAATGTCGACGACACTTATTACCTGATTGGTACTGCCGCGGGCCCGCACCCCTATCCGGAAATGGTCCGCGATTTCCAGGCCGTTATAGGCGAGGAAGCCAAGGCGCAGATGCTGGAAGCGGAAGGCCGTCTGCCGGATATGGTCATTGCGGCAGTTGGCGGCGGCTCTAACGCCATCGGCATCTTCCATCCTTTCCTTGATGACAAGAGCGTCCGCATCGTTGGCGTCGAGGCGGGTGGAAAGGGCCTTTCGGGCGAAGAGCATTGCGCTTCTATCACTGCCGGGTCGCCGGGCGTGCTGCATGGCAACCGCACCTATCTGCTGCAGGATGCGGATGGTCAGATCAAGGAAGGCCATTCTATCTCCGCAGGCCTCGATTATCCCGGTATCGGCCCTGAACATTCCTGGCTGAACGACATCGGCCGCGTCGAATATGTGCCGATCATGGACCATGAGGCGCTGGATGCCTTCCAGATGCTGACCCGCCTTGAAGGCATCATTCCGGCTCTGGAGCCGAGCCATGCATTGGCCGAGGTCATCAAGCGTGCGCCGAAAATGGGCAAGGACGAGATCATCCTGATGAATCTCTCCGGCCGCGGCGACAAGGATGTCCACACCGTCAGCAAGTTCCTTGGAATGGATGTATAAGATCATGACTGCACGTATGGACAAGCGCTTCGCCGATCTGCGCGCGGAAAATCGCCCGGCCCTGATTACCTATTTCATGGGCGGCGACCCGGATTTCCAGACCTCGCTTGGCATCATGAAGGCGCTGCCGGAAGCCGGTGCCGACGTTATCGAACTCGGTATGCCGTTTTCCGACCCCATGGCGGACGGCCCGGCCATTCAGCTCGCTGGCCAGCGCGCGCTGAAGGGCGGACAGACGCTGAAAACCACGCTCGATCTTGCTCGGGAGTTCCGCAAGGAAGATGATACAACGCCGATCGTGCTGATGGGTTATTATAACCCGATCTATATCTATGGCGTCGAAACATTTCTGGACGATGCGCTGGCGGCCGGTATCGATGGCCTGATCGTCGTCGACCTGCCGCCGGAAATGGACGATGAGCTCTGCATTCCGGCGCTTGCGCGCGGCGTCAACTTCATCCGTCTTGCAACGCCGACCACCGATGGCAAACGCCTGCCAACCGTCCTTAAAAATACCTCAGGTTTCGTGTATTACGTCTCGATGAACGGTATCACCGGTTCAGCGCTTCCCGATCCGTCGTTGATATCGGGCGCTGTCGGTCGTATCAAGGCGCATACGGAACTGCCGGTCTGTGTCGGTTTCGGTGTCAAGACGGCTGATCATGCCAAGGCAATCGGTGCCGTGGCGGATGGTGTGGTGGTGGGTTCCGCCATTGTCAACCAGATTGCCGGCAGCCTGACCAAGGACGGGCAGGCGACCGCAGATACCGTGCCGGCGGTTACGACGCTGGTAAAAGGACTTTCAACGGGCGTACGTGCATCGCGCCTCGCCGCTGCAGAATAAGCGCGCGGCCCAGTCAGGAGTAGACAGTTGAACTGGATCACCAATTACGTTCGGCCGCGGATCAATTCCATGCTCGGCCGCCGCCCGGAGGTTCCGGAAAACCTGTGGATCAAGTGCCCGGAAACGGGCGAAATGGTCTTCCACAAGGATCTGGAAGACAACAAGTGGGTCATTCCGGCGTCCGGCTATCATATGAAGATGCCGGCCAAGGCGCGTCTTGCGGATCTTTTCGATGGCGGCGTTTATGAGGCTCTGCCGCAGCCGAAGGTGGCGCAGGACCCACTGAAGTTCCGCGATTCCAAGAAATACACCGATCGCCTGCGTGATAGCCGCGCGAAGACCGAGCAGGAAGATACGATCCTCGCCGGCGTTGGCCTGCTGAAGGGCCTGAAGATCGTGGCCGTCGTGCATGAATTCCAGTTCATGGGCGGTTCGCTCGGAATCGCCGCCGGTGAAGCCATCGTCAAGGCCTTTGAGCGCGCCATTTCCGAGCGCTGCCCGCTTGTCATGTTCCCGGCCTCCGGTGGCGCCCGCATGCAGGAAGGCATTCTTTCTCTGATGCAGCTGCCCCGCACCACGGTTGCGGTAAACATGCTGAAGGAAGCTGGCATGCCTTACATCGTGGTTCTGACCAACCCGACCACGGGCGGTGTCACGGCCTCCTACGCCATGCTCGGCGACGTGCATATTGCCGAACCGGGCGCTGAAATCTGCTTCGCCGGCAAGCGCGTCATCGAGCAGACCATTCGCGAAAAGCTGCCGGAAGGCTTCCAGACCTCGGAATACCTGCTGGAGCACGGCATGGTGGATATGGTCATTGATCGTCGCGAAATCCCGGACACGCTGGCTAATCTGCTCAAAATCATGACCAAGGCGCCCGCTGACAACGCAAACGCCGTCGTCCCCCTGGCCGTTTCGGCCTGAGAAAAAAAATATGTCGCCCGGAGGCATAAATTGCCTCCGGGATGATGTTATACGTTGCCTGATTTCATTTTTGGGGCGGCGGACAAATGACAAGCAAAACGCCTGAAAGGCGAACGGAAGACATGACGAAGCCCGCGATCGGTGAGGCAGAAAAGATCATTGAAGAGCTGATGCAGCTCCACCCCAAGGGCTTTGATCTTTCACTCGACAGAATTTCCCGTCTTCTCGAAAAACTCGGCAATCCACAAAACAGAATGCCACCGGTGATCCATGTAGCCGGCACCAATGGCAAGGGTTCGGTTACTGCCTTTTGCCGTGCCCTCCTCGAGGCTGCAGGACTCTCCGTCCACGTTCACACCTCACCGCATCTGGTAAATTGGCACGAACGATACCGTATAGGCGTGGCGGGCGATAAAGGCCGTTACGTCAAAGACGAGATATTTGCGGACGCGCTGCGCCGCATTGAAACTGCCAACGCAGGTCAGACAATCACGGTTTTCGAAATCCTGACTGCGGCTATGTTCGTGCTTTTTGCGGAACAGCCCGCCGATGCCGCGATCGTTGAGGTTGGCTTGGGCGGCCGTTTCGATGCGACCAATGTCATCAATAACCCGGCGGTTTCCGTCATCATGCCGATTTCGCTTGATCACCAGGCTTATCTCGGCGATCGCGTGGAACTGATTGCCGCCGAAAAGGCGGGAATCATGAAAAAGGGCTCACCCGTCGTCATTGGCCATCAGGAATATGATGCGGCGCTCGAAACACTTGTCGCCACGGCGGAGCGTCTCGGTTGCCCGGCGTCCGTCTATGGCCAGGATTTTTCCGCCCATGAAGAATTCGGCCGCATGGTCTATCAGGACGAGTTCGGACTGACGGATGCGCCGCTGCCACGGCTCCCGGGCCGTCACCAGCTTGCCAATGCCGCCGCCGCGATCCGCGCCGTCAAGGCTGCCGGTTTTGAGGTGACGGAGCGGATGATCGAAAAGGCCATGACCACAGTGGAATGGCCCGGTCGTCTTCAGCGCATCCTGACTGGAAAAATCGCTGAAATGGCGCCGAAAGATGCGGAAATCTGGATCGACGGTGGCCATAACCCCGGTGCGGGTGAAGTGATTGCAGAGGCAATGGCGGGTTTTGAGGAAAAGACGCCGCGGCCGCTCTTCATCATCGCTGGCCTCATCAACACCAAGGATCCGGTGGGCTATTTCAAGGCCTTTGCCGATATCGCCGAATATGTCTTTACCGTGCCGATCGGCGGCACGGATGCAGCGATCGACCCTGTGGTACTCGCCCATGCCGCCTTCGATGCTGGCCTCGTTGCAGCGCCAACATCGTCTCTGACACATGCTCTGGAAGAGTTGTCGCGCCGCTTCGACCCTGAAGGACCGGCACCGCGCATCCTGATCGGCGGTTCGCTTTACCTTGCGGGCAATGCACTTGCCCTGAACGGCACAGTGCCGCAATAAAAAAGCCCGGCATCGCTGCCGGGCTTCTTTCATTCCATTGATAATGCTTATGCGGCGCCGGAAATCCAGGCCGAAAGCGCTGTCTTGGGAGCAGCGCCAACCTTGATGTCAGCCACTTCACCGCTTTTGAAAATGGCGAGCGTCGGGATGGAGCGAACGCCGAACTGAGCGGCCAGTTCCGGGTTTTCGTCGATATTCAGCTTTGCGACCTTGACCTTGCCGGCCAGCTCGGAGGAAATTTCCTCAAGGCTCGGCGCGATCATCTTGCACGGGCCGCACCATTCGGCCCAGAAATCCACCACGACGGGTTCGGAGGATTCAAGGACTTCGGACTGGAAGTTGGCGGCATCGACTTTTACGGTAGCCATATCTGGCTCTCCTTTCAGTAAATCTTTTCCACTATCGATGTGATGCGGGCGCGTCGAAATTTCAATGCCCCGGTATCTCACTTTGTCTTTATTGCGGCAAGGGCCTCTCTCATCGCATCGTCGCCAACCGTTATAAAGGCAGCATTTTCCGTATAAATCAGCGCACAGACAAATTCCTTGCCGGGATAAAGCGGTGCCAGAATTTCCCGATAAATGGCAAGCTGCGCCGTATGGGAGAAGGGTATTTCACGCGCTTCGCGGGGCGGCACTCGGTTGGTCTTGTAATCGATCAGGATGACGCGATCTCCCTCGACCGCCAGCCGGTCGATGCGGCCGGAGACGGCATATTGCTGCCGGCCGAGGGCCATCGTGCCCATGATCGACACTTCCGCGCGACTGTTGGCAGAGAAGGCCGGCTGAACCGCGGGTTCGGACATGACACGCAAAACGGCCCGTACCAATTGCTCGCGCTCGGTAACAGGCCAGAACCGCGCCGCGCGTTCAGCATAACGGCGCGCCGCCTCTTCCCGTTCGACCGCCGGAAAATCGGGCAGCGCCTGAAGCATGCGATGCACCAACCGTCCGCGCTGCAGCGCCAATGAAGAGACCTCGGCTTTCCCCCCGAACAGTGGTGAGCGCACGGCGAGATCATCCGCACCGTCATCGATGATGGTGCCCGCGCCGGAAGGGCTGAGCGGTCTCGGTAGAGAGGGCAGGGCCGGCAAAGGGGTAAGAAGTCCCGCCGGAAGGGCATAGTCTTCCTGCTGCGGCGTTTCCGGTGGCCTTAGTGGGGCAGGTGTCGAGCGCGGTTCGGATTTGCGCCAGACAAGCCCCTGCCATTCCTCACCATCCGCCGTGAAAAGCTGGGGCTTGCAATGGTCTTCGTTGTTGGCAAGCGCCTTTTTGACGATGGCATGCCAGCATTCGGGATTTTCCTTCTGGCCGCGATAACCGCAGACGACGAGGTGATCGGCGGCGCGCGTCATGGCCACATAAAGCAGCCGCCGATATTCATCTTCGGCGGCGGTCTTCAGCCGCTCTTCGTCCGATCGGATAAGGTGGTTTGAAAATCCGCTGCCGGGCAACCAGACCGGGAAGGCGTCTTCACCTGCTTCGACAAAACGCAGTTTAGGCACATGGCTGTGATTGAAGGCCTTCGAACCGCCATCGACGACAAAAACGACGGGTGCTTCCAACCCCTTGGAGGCGTGCACGGTCATGATGCGAACTTCGCCGCGATCCTTGTCCTGCTCCCGCTTCACCTCCGGTGAGTCAGTTTCCAGGACGGAGAGAAAGGCCTGCAGGCCGGGCAGGCCGGTCCTTTCGTGATCCAGCGCGAAGGACAGGAATTCATCCAGAACGTCGCTTGCCTCGTTGCCAAGCCTGCCGAGAAATTTTTTGCGTCCGTCATGCAGTGTAAGCACCGCTGCGAAGAAATCATGTACGGTGGCCGTTTTAGAAAGCGCGATAAAACCTTCCAGCTTGGCGGTAACGCTGGAAAGATGGCTATTATCTTCCTGCGCAAGGATTTGCAGCCGTTTCCAGACGCTCTCCGTTTCCGATCGCATGGCGGCAATGTCGAAAACGTCGTCTTCCGTCAGGTTGAAGAGTGGACTTTTCAAAAGTGCGGCAAGGGAAAGGTCGTCTTCGGGCAGGACAACGAAATGACCGAGCGCCAGAAGGTCCTGCACGGCAATGTGGTCGGTCAAACGAAGGCGGTCAGCGCCGGCAACGGGTATGTTCTTGCGCCGTTTCAGCTCCCGGGTCAGTGCATTGACGAAGGCATGACGTTTTCTGACAAGCACCAGAATGTCGCCCGGTTCGATGGCGCGCTCCACGCCTTTTTCGATGATGGTCTCGCGTCCGATCATATCGGCGATGCGCGCGGCGATCCGGCGGGCAATTATGGTGGCCGGCGCGCTTTCCCGCAGCGCATCGAAGGGGGCTGTCCAATCCTCTTCGTCCTCGGTGGTTTCCGGTGCCACCATATCCCACACTTCCACGGTGCCGGGATGGCCAGCGCGGTTGGACCGGTGCTCCACCGGCTCGTTATCGGCACTGAGGCCGCTTGCGTTATTCGGGTCCGAAAACACCTGGTCGACAGCCGCCAGCACATCCTCCGTGGATCGGAAGGATAGCGGCAGGCGAATGCGGTGAAAGGCCTGTTCGACCGAATCGACCCGTCTCTTGGTCTCTTCGCGCTCCTGCGAAAACCGTTCCGGCCGCGCGCCCTGGAATGAATAGATCGACTGTTTTTCATCGCCCACGGCAAACAGCGTACGCCGCCCCATGCGGGCGCTCTCGCCGGTGAAGAAATCCGCCGCAAGCGACTGGATGATCGACCATTGCACCGGGCTCGTGTCCTGCGCCTCATCGACCAGAATATGGTCGATGCCCTGATCCAGCTTGTAATGCACCCACGCACCCGCCGTATCGCGGTTGAGGAGGTTGGCCGCGCGCTCGATCAGGTCTTCGAAATCGAGCTGGCTTCGCTGTTTCTTCAGGTCTTCGAAATCACCGATCAGCCTTTCCGCCAGAACAAGGGCGCATTTGGTCGCCGCCAGCATCCGCACCAGACGATAACGGTTGCGGCAGGCAACGACATGGTCCCGCGCCAGCGTCAGCGCGTCGAGAAGTTCGGGGGCGGATTTCTGCATGCCCTTGTTGATGACATAGGCATCGGATTTCTTTTCGCCCTTGGCCGTCAGCAGGGCGGCTTCGATGAATGCCATCCGCCGCACGGGGTCTGGTTGTCGTTTTGCTTCCCTGAGTGCATAGGCGACATCGATGACGCGTGATCCACCCACCTCGTCGGCAAGGGTGAGGTACGTATCGAGCGCGAGGCCGGAGAGGGCGGGCAGGGGCCAGAAGGCGGCTGCGGCAGTTTCTTCGGTCTCTCCATCTGCAATCTGCATCGCCTGCCGCAACCGGGCATCGATGCCGCCTGACTGTTTGGCATCCAGAAGGAAGGCCCGCAGGGCACTGCGATTGGCGATGATGGCGGAGAGCAGCGCTTCCAACCCGCTTTCATCTGCGAGATCGAGAACATAGGCCAGCGCCTGCGCCAGGTCCGCATCGCTTTCCGTCGAAACCGCGGTCAGGAGCGAACGGCGGGCCTCAGCCAGCAGCGTGGTTGCGGCGCGGTCGTCGAGAACGGAGAAATGGCCGGCGACATTGGCTTCCAGCGGAAACTGGTGCAGCAATGCCTCGCAGAAGGCGTGGATTGTCTGGATTTTCAAACCGCCCGGTGTTTCCAGCGCCTTGGCGAAGAGCCTGCGCGCCTCGGCGAGCTTGATGCGATCCGGCGCCTTGCCTTCGATGGCGGCGATGCGGTCCTTGAGATCGGAATCCGGCAAAGTAGCCCATTCCGCCAGACGGTCGAAGACGCGGCTCGACATTTCCGACGCTGCAGCCTTGGTATAGGTGAGGCAGAGGATCGCCGAAGGCCGGCAGCCGGCCAGAAGCAGGCGGATGACGCGCTGGGTCAGTACGTGGGTCTTGCCGGAACCGGCATTGGCCGACACCCAGGCGGAACTGGCGGGATCGGAAGCAAGCCGCTGCCGGGCGCTGGTCCAGTCGATCCAGCTTTCAGGTGTGTCGGCGGCAGGGCCGGCATCGAAGGGATCAATCGTCATCGCCGTCTCCCGGTTCTGCCGTCGACCATTCCGAAACGCGGGCGAGATGATCATATTCCCCGCCATAGGATTGCTGTTCTTCCGGCACCAGGCGCGAGGCGAAGCCGTTTTTCCCGTTGCGTAGCGAATGAACGAATTTGGTGAGCTGTTCTATCGATTCCGTCGCGAGCTCAATTGCCGATTTTGGCGGTCTTTTCCCGCTTCGGCTGGAATGTTCGTTATTAACCTGATCGGCGAAAAAACGCTCGCCCGGCCGCAGGCGAACATAGATGAGGTTTTCCGGCGTGGGTGAACCGGCTTCGCGAAAGGCGCCGCGCATCAATGCTGCCGCCTCCAGCGCAAGCTGTGGATCAAGCAGCGCCCGCGCCTGGTTGACGGAAGGCGCGAGCCCCGTCTTGTAGTCGATAATATCCGCCTGACCGTTGGTCTTGATATCGATGCGGTCGGCGATCCCCGTCAGCCTTATACCCGCCTCGACGATTTCCTGTCCGGCGCGAGCCTCGTAGAAGCTGTGGCGAATGGATGGATGACGTTCTTTTTCCCAGTCGATGAAGGCGCGCGCTACCGCTGCAAAACGCGGCCGCCAGATCACATCCACATGGGGAGGCAGGTTTTCCGCATCGAAAAATTCGTCGAGAATGCGCTGCATGGCCGAAAGCGAGGCCGGTGTGCCGGGAACATGTCCCTCACGGGAATAGCGCTCGATGATCGCGTGATAGAGCGTGCCGCGATCGGCGGCGTTCGGATCGCGGTTGAACGGGTCGAGCGGGTCCAGCTTCAGGATGCGCCGCGCATAGATCGAATAGGGGTCGCGGCGCAGGCGGCCCACTTCGCTGAAGGAGTAACGCGTCGGCTGCAATTCAGCTGGCGGTTTCGGGGAAGGGCGCTTTGCCGCCTCCTGCTCGATGCTCTCGTCCATCAGACCCGCCCAATGACGATATGTCTCACCACGTTTTTTAAGGACTTTGGCAAAATCCTCGCCGCCCAGGGCCAGCAGCCTTTGCAGCCAGCGTGAGGCGACGGCAGGCGTGGAGCCCTGCCTGAGCGCCCGGGTGTAGAAAATGTGTCGCGTGCCGTTGGCCATCTCAAAGTCATGCGCGAGCTGGCCGATACGCCGTTCCGGCGGCTCCAGCCCGATCGCAGTCTTCATGGTGCGGGAAAGAAACGGATTATTCGCCGTTTGGCCCGGCCAGAGGCCTTCATTGAGACCGCCGATGATGACCGTATCGACACTTTGCAGCCGCGCTTCCAGCGCGCCGAAGATGAAGATGCGCGGATGGCGCATCGATCTTGGCTTGATTGATTCCCCTGCCACAAGCGCCGCGAATATATCGATCCATTGCGGACCGTCCGCGTCGAGAATATCTCCGCTTTCCATCAGTTCGGCAAAGAGGCTGGAAAGCTTGTCTCCGGCCTCGCCGGACCAGAGAGCGGCAAGATCTGTATTTTCATCCCCACAGATGGCTTCCATCACGCGGCCGGTCCGTTCTGCCCAGTCGGAAAGAGGCAACCTGTCGGTAAAGGCCCGGCCAGATCGGTCGCGGCGGACGAAGGCGGAGCGCAGCGGCTCTGTGGCCATTGCAATCCGTCGCGCCAGATCGCGCGCGGCGTCAACGCTTCCGTCAGGCAGGGCCAGCCGCCAGGCGGGCGGATGTCTGTCCTCGCGTTGCGCAAGGAGTTGGGTGTCAAGAACCGTTTCCAGATTGCCCACTTCAGTTTCGACGCGGCCGCCTCGCAGCGCAATCAGCTCAAGCGCCTTCGAAGCTCTGGTGAAAGCTTCGCTCGAGAGCCCGAAACGGGCGAGCGGGTGTTTCAGAAGGGAAATGATCGGCACCGGGTCTCCGGGTCTCAGGATCGCCTCCAGCGCGAGTTGCGTGAGGCCGGCCTGGGCCGTTGCCGAAAGCGGCGTGCCGGCGGAATCGTCGGCTTCGATGCCGAAGCGTCGCAACTCCGTTGCCACGCGCCGCGCCAGCCCGCGGTCGGGTGTTATCAGGGCCGCCTGCGAAGGCCGTTCCGAGGCTGGTGCTTCGAGCGCAAGCCTGAGCGCCACTGCGATGGCGGTGGCCTCTTCGCGCTCGTTGGCAGCTTCAATCAGCGTGGCCGCTGCAAAGGCATCGTTAAAAATTGCAGAATCCCGGTCTTCACGCCATCGGTTCCAGTCACTGGTGGATTTGGCCGGCGCGAGCGCTGCCGAAAATACCGCGGCGCGCTTTTCCAGATCGTTATCGAGGACACCGATCGGAACCACATCGTCTCGCAGGATGCCCAGTTTCTGCAGCAGGACATAAAGCCCGTATTGCGAGTGAGTGCGGCTCGAAGGATCGGTGGGGTCCTCGGCAATCGCCTGCCATTGCTCTTCCGGCATGGCAAGATCAAGCCCCGGAAGCACCACCACGCCTTGCGGTAAAGCTGCAACCGCGGCGATGAGATCGGCGGCGGCCGGAATGGAGCCTGTCGAGCCAGCGACGATGATCGGACCGGTGTCCGGCAATGTGGCAATTCGGTTCGCTTCTGCCCGGAGGATGGCGTTGCGGTGCCGTCCGGCCGAAGATCTGTTGAGTTCGGCGAGCCGGGCGGGCCAGAAGATGCTGGCGATCTTTAGAAAATCGGCCGTGAGCTGCCACCATTGAGCGTGATCACCGGTATCGAGATGCTGAAGCGCTTCCCAATCTTTTTCTTCCGTATCCATTGCGTCGATCACCTCTGCCAGCGCACGCGCGAGCCATATCGCGTCGGCCGGGCTGGCGGGGGCGACCAGCGGCGAATCGGAATGGATCGCCCGGATGGCGTCCGGCAGGCTGTTGCGCCATGCAAGGATGAGACGCGCGAGTTCGATCAGTCGGCCGGTGCCGGAAATCGGCGGCGCGAGATCCAATATTTCAGGGTTTTCGACATCGAAGAAACCGCTGTCGTCATCCGTTTCGCCAAGGGGCCGGATGAGCGGCAGAATGGCGGAACGGCCGCCAAGAAGATCGACGAATTCCGAGCGCAGCACGCGGGCCGAACGCCGCGTCGGCACATATATCGTCACCTTGGCAAGCGACAGGGGATCGGCCGGGTCATATCGATAGCCTGCCGCCAGTCTTCCGTCGCACAGCGTTTCCGCAAGCGTTTTGAGGAACGGTGTTCCCGCGGCGATCGTCAGAACGCGCTTTGCGTGGTGGGAGCCCGTCATGCAGAGCGTTTTTCCCTGAATTGCCGGATGATGTTCTCAGCATCGTCTATGGCGTCCGGCGTGCCGACGGTAATCCAGTGACCATCCAGCGGCAGCCCGTAAAGCCGGGCCTTTTCAATCGCGCGATCGAAGTAAATATTCAGGTTGAAAGCGGCCGCGGGTGCGTCGTCAAGCAGCCGCGAGTCCATGGCGATGGCGCCGGCATAGACGACGGGGTTCGTGTCGCCCTCGTGATGGCGGGTCAGTCTTCCGTCCGCGGCGAGGTTGAAATCCCTCTTGCCATTGTGGCCGGTGGTCCGATCCATGTCGACACAGAGCAGTGCCATGTCCATCCGACCGGGATCGAAGAACTGTGCGAGCTTGCGCAGATTGCTGGCCACGTGCAGCTGCTCACCGATCCAGAAGAGATCGGCATTCATGACGAAGACCGGGCCGGGTTCCAGAAGCTTCAGACCCTTGGCGAGACCGCCGCCGGAATTCATCAGCTGGGAGCGTTCGTCGGAAATCAGGATTTCGGCATCGGCGCGGCGCTGAAGATGGGCGACCATCTGCTCGGCGTGGTGGTGCACATTGACGACAATTCTTTCGGCACCGGCTTCCACAAGAGCGTCGAGCACGTAATCGATCATTGGCTTGCCGGCGATCTGTACGAGTGGCTTCGGGATTGTATCGGTGATCGGGCGCATCCGAGTACCGAGCCCGGCGGCCAGCACCATCGCGTTTGTGATCGTCATCGTGGTCAACCGTCTTTCAGTCGTTAAAGTCCATGCCCATGCGCAGGCACCAGTCTCTGAGCGGCGCAAGTTCCGGATGCGAAAGCGCTGCGGCGAGATAGCGGAACGTCCGCGGCATATGCTTCATATAACCGGGTTTGCCATCCCGTTCCATCAGCCTGACCCAGATACCGGCAAGCTTGCAGTTGCGCTGCGCCGACATGATGGAGAAGGCCTTGAGAAAAGCGGCCTCATCGAAAGAAGGCGTGTGTCGCCTGCTCTCGAGATAATGCGAAAGCAGGCGTGCCTGCAATCCGGGCTCGATTGTAACCCGGGCATCCTGAACAATGGAAGCGAGATCATAGGCGGTCGGGCCAATCATCGCGTCCTGAAAATCGATCAGGCCGACGTGTCGTATGCCGGCATTCTGCTGTTGCCAGAGGATATTTGGCGAATGGAAGTCGCGCAGCAGCAGCCCGTTTTCGCAATCTGCAAGCGAGTCGATCAGAGCGTCCCAGATGGCGTAATATTCCTGCTTCTCGCCATCGGACAGTGGCCTGCCGCCCTTATAGGGCAGATACCATTCCACCAGCAGCGAGACCTCGATCTTCATCGCCTGCCGGTCAAAGGGTGGAACCTCATAGGTGCTGCCATCACCCACGGGCAGGGGACCGGGTTGTGACGCTTGATGAAGTGCCGCCAGAAAGGCAACGCTTTCCAGATAGCGCTCCTCGATTGGGGCGCCATCGGCGGCTAACACTCCATCTCGCCCCAGATCCTGCAACAGGAGAATGCCTTGGTCGATGTCCGCCGCGATGATCTCCGGCGCGCAAAAGCCGCGATGCCGCAGATAATTACCGATCGCCACGAAGGAACGGGCATCCTGGGCGAGATGGGCAATCTCCGCATAGGTCTTGCCGTCGGCGACGATGGCGCCTTTCAAGGGGCGCCGCCAATCCATCAGGATAAGGTCCGGGCCATCGGTGGAAATGGTCTCATAGGCACGGGTGGAAGCATCGCCGCTCAGAAAGCGGCGGACCGCGTCACCTCTGCCATTTCTAGCGAGGAATTCCCGGATGGCAAAAACCCGCTCAAGCCGCGCTTTCGGTTTTGCCGGAGCCTCGATGGAGGCGATCCGCCCTTCACCGGAATGCGTCAACGTCAGGGTTACGGTCTGGCCGGGTGGCAGAATCTCTCCTGCTATATCCGGCCATTCGATCAGGCAGATGCCATCCTCCAGCATCTCATCGATGCCGAGCTCATCCAGTTCGGAAACATCCGAAAGCCGGTAGAGGTCGAGATGGGCGACCGGAATGCGGGTGGCATAGGTTTGGATGATGGTGAAGGTGGGGCTCGGAACCTCAAGATCCGGCTCGTCTGCCATCGCCCGGATGAAGGCGCGGGCAAGCGTCGATTTACCGGCGCCAAGGTCGCCGACCAACGCCAGACAATCGCCGGGCTTCAGCGCCAGCGCGAGGTCTTCACCGAGCCTGATGGTGTCCTTTTCCCCCGCAAGAGGAATGGTGATCGGCAAGACATTTTCGCTCATTCTGCGGCAATGGAATGCGGACGCGTGGCGGAAGGAATGCGGCAGGTGACGGTGGTGCCGTTGCCGGGCCGGCTGTCTATGCTAACCGTTCCGTGGTGGAGACTGACGAAACTTTCGACAATGGAAAGGCCAAGCCCGGCGCCGGTTCGCCGGCCGCCATTGCCGCGGGTCGAAAAACGATCGAAGACCGTTTTCAGCATGTCTTCCGGGATGCCCGGTCCCTTGTCCGCCACAGAGAATATGAAGTCACCTTCGCTGCGCTGGCAGGAAAGCGTAACTGAAGACCCTTCCGGCGCGAAATTGATCGCATTGGTCAGGAGCTTGATGAGGATCTGCTTCAGGCGCTGGTGGTCTGCCACTAGGCTGCCGAGATGAGCCGGGGCGACGATCTGAAGTGAAATGCCGCTTTCCTGCAGCCGGTCCGCGATCTGCACCGAAACATCTTCGAGCAATTCGTTCAGGTCATTATCCGAATAATTGAGTTGCATGATGCCGGCATCGACGGTCGCAAGATCGAGAATATCATTGACGATCGTCAGAAGGACCGAGGAGGATGTGGAAATATGGTCGAGATATTCCGCCTGCCGCTCCGTCAATTCCCCAAGGCCCGGGGTCTTCAGGAGATCGGTGAAGCCGATAATGTTTGTCAGCGGCGAACGCAGCTCATAGGAAACATGCTGCACAAAATCATTCTTCAGCTCATCTGCCTTGAGAAGAGCGTCGTTCTTTTCCATAAGGGCGCGCTCAGCCCGTACGCTGTCCGTCATGTTGACAAAGGTCAGCATGGTCTGCGCATCCGGCAACGGAATGATCGCATAATCGAGGACGAGGCCGGAAAGCAGTTCCAGTGTGCCTTGCCGGGATGGCCGCTCATCATCGAAACTGGTTATGAACTGGCTGAAGGCGCGCCAGCCGTCCGGCCCGTCGTAGGATGGTGCGCAGGCGGTTTCGATGGCGCGGATGTGCGTTCCGGTTTCGGCCTGTTCGGCAGTCACGCCCCACAGCGCCCGGAATGCCGGGTTCGACAGGCGAATACGACCGTCCGCACCGAACACGGCGACCCCCTCGGCCAGATGGTCGATGGTTTCGCCCTGCACTTTCACCAATGTGTTGTAGCGCATTTGCAGATCGACCTGCTCGGTCAGGTTTTCGAAAACCCAGGTTGCGCCACCCTGCGGATGGGCCGTCGCAATCACCCGCAGTGTCTGGCCGTTGGGCAGGTGCCAGAGATCGGTCTTGGTATCGAGCGAACGGTATACGGAGAGCGCCGTCTCCTTCCAGTTCTTCCAGTTGAGCTGCTCGGGCAATTTGCCGGCGGTGCGCAACCTGTCGAGAAGCTCTGAATTGTCAGGCCCGGATTCGAGGAACACTAGGTCGAGGCCCCACAGGGTCGCAAAAGCCTGATTATAGAATTGCAGCCGCTGCCGGCCATCGAAAATGGCGACGGGCGTTGCCAGATGATCCAGCGTTTCGGCGTGGCTCTTCAGAACCCGCTTCAGTTCCTCGCTGATGGTTTCGGCCTCGGTGGCATCGATGGCGATACCGGCAGACCCGCCCGCCGTTTTGATGTCGACGACATCGAAGAAGCTGCGATTACCCGCAACCACCGTGGAAATACGGTCGTGATAGGGCGATTCCGGGGTCGCGGCCGCGCGTATCTTCTGCCGGGTAACCGTGTTCAGAAGTTCTCGTTTCTCCTGAATGGCCTGTTCCGCATTCCGCGCATCCACTGCCTGTGCATAGGCATGGTTCACCCAGATAAGTTCGCCTTCGCCATTGCGACGCCAGACGGGCTGCTCAATGGAATCGAGAAGTTCCTGAAAAGTCGAGACGGAAGCGATCAGCCGTTCACGCTCCACCTGCAGTTCGGCGAGCTCCGCACGCAGATTGTTGAGGGCGATGAAGCGTGCAAAGGCATTGCCGCCGGAAACCCGGCCCTGAACCTCGATAACTTCGCCGCGATGCGTTTCGATGGTGAGATCGAAACTCTGTGCGTGGCTACGAAGTTTTTCAATGGATTTCTCAAGCTGACTGGCGGATGCCGGTTTCAGCCAGCGGCCAAAGGCCAGAAAATCCTGGTCCGCCTGCGGCACGCCTGTCTCGGCCGGCAGCTGCCCCAGAAATTCCGGACGATTTTCTGCGCCATCCCAGATGACGATGCGGCGGCTCTTGTCGGAAATCAGCGCCTCGTATTTGGCGATCTTGTGGTGGGACTGGGCAAGCGCCTGGCGAAATTCGCTGCTCTCCGCCTCTATATTGCCGCGCTGGCGCACCAGCCAGACGACTGAAAACAGCGTCGCGGAAAGCATACCCACGAAAAGCGAATAGGTTATGGTTTCACCTGATGAAAACAGCCGAGCGCCGGCTTTGGCCGCAAGTCCATCCTGCGCCAGCACCACGGTGGCTGAACCGGCCAAAAACGTGCCGGAAAGCAGGAAGGGAAGCCGTGAAAAGCCGGTCCGGATCGCACGGATTGCTAGCCGGCAACGTGCCAGAGCGTTTCCAGGAAAAGTGAACACCGGTTTTCCGTCCGCAGATGCGCCAAAACGCACCAGAGTCTGTGCGCTCAATGCCACGCCCGCTTGCGTGTTTTCAACGCGTTGAACTGTCTGCTTGCGCAGATCCGAATTTTGAACCGACATCCCCGGTCTGTCTCCGTCCTATGTGCCGCATCTTCGACAAGACATCCCATTTCGTCCGCACCGCCCTGTGGTGCGTCCGAATCAAGTCTGATGACAATACCGCCTTCATAAATCTGCGAAAAGGGAGCGCGCAAAAAAGATGCCGCGCGCTTTGTCAAGCGCGCGGCATCTAGATATTGTGTAATTTCAGTGGATATTAACTATGAAATTAATATCTGTAGTGGTCTGCCTTGAACGGGCCCTGCTTCGAGACGCCGATATAATCTGCCTGAACGTCGGAAAGTTCAGTCAGGCGCACACCAAGCTTCTCGAGATGGAGGCGTGCGACCTTCTCATCGAGGTGCTTCGGCAGCACGTAAACGTCATTCTTGTATTCGCCCTGCTTGGTGAAGAGTTCGATCTGGCCCAAAACCTGGTTGGTGAAGGAGGCCGACATGACGAAGGAGGGGTGACCGGTGGCGTTGCCTAGGTTCAGAAGACGGCCTTCGGACAGCAGGATGATGCGGTTGCCCTTCGGGAACTCGATCATGTCGACCTGCGGCTTGATGTTCGTCCACTTCAGGTTACGCAGCGATGCGACCTGAATCTCGTTGTCGAAGTGGCCGATATTGCCGACGATCGCCATGTCCTTCATCTCGCGCATGTGCTCGATGCGGATGACGTCCTTGTTGCCTGTCGTGGTGATGAAGATATCGGCGGAGGAAACAACGTCCTCCAGGCGAACGACTTCGAAACCGTCCATGGCGGCCTGCAGTGCGCAGATCGGGTCGATTTCGGTCACCTTCACGCGGGCGCCGGCGCCCTGCAGCGAAGCGGCCGAACCCTTGCCAACATCGCCGTATCCGCAGACCACGGCAACCTTGCCGGCCATCATCACGTCGGTTGCACGGCGAATGCCGTCAACCAGTGATTCTTTACAACCGTATTTGTTGTCGAACTTGGACTTGGTGACGCTGTCATTGACGTTGATCGCCGGGAAAGGCAGCAGGCCCTTCTTGCTGAGGTCGTAGAGACGGTGCACGCCGGTCGTCGTTTCTTCGGTGACACCCTTCAGGGCGTCGCGCTGCTTGGTGAACCAGCCGGGCGAAGCCTTGAGGCGCTTGTTGATCTGCGCGAAGAGAATTTCTTCTTCTTCGGAGCCGGGATTGGAGAGCACGTCTTCGCCCGCTTCCGCGCGTGCGCCCAGCAGGATGTACATGGTGGCATCGCCGCCATCGTCGAGGATCATGTTGGAGAGACCGCCATCGGTCCACTGGAAGATCTTGTCGGTATATTCCCAATATTCCGTCAGGCTCTCACCCTTGACGGCAAAGACCGGAATGCCGGCTGCCGCAATGGCCGCTGCAGCATGGTCCTGGGTCGAGAAGATGTTGCAGGAGGCCCAGCGAATGTCTGCACCGAGTTCCTTCAGCGTCTCGATGAGAACGCCGGTCTGGATCGTCATGTGAAGCGAACCGGAAATGCGGGCGCCCTTCAGCGGCTTGCTTTCACCGAACTCCTTGCGGCAGGACATCAGGCCCGGCATTTCGGTTTCGGCGATGTCGAGTTCCTTGCGGCCGAATGCGGCAAGGTTGATATCGGCGACGATGTAGTCCTTCTCAAGGCTCATGAGATTCTCCAGATCAGAAGCGCCGCACATTGCGGCCCGGCTTTTTACGTAGCAGCGGTTTAGCAGGCCACGAACGATCTGGCAATAATGATATAAAGAAGTCTTTATGTCTTTATATGGCGCCGGCTCAGGCTTCTTCGCCGAACCGGTCGGCGACAAGGGCCTCAAGTGCGGCGAGCGCCTCTTCGGCCTGATTGCCGCTCGCCTCGACATAGACACTGCATCCGGGGCTGGCCGCCAGCATCATGAGACCCATGATCGAGGTGCCGCCGACGGTCATGCCGTCCTTTGAAACCGTAATGGTCGCGTCGAAGCCTTCAACCATCTGCACGAATTTCGCTGATGCCCGGGCATGGAGACCGCGTTTGTTGATGATCGGTAGTTCCCGGGAGAGTGGCGACATGGGCTGACTTCTTATTTGCCGCTTAAAACGCGGCTGGCGACGTTGATATATTTGCGGCCGGCATCGGATGCGTCCTGAAGGGCCTTGTCCATATTGTCTTCGCTGCGAACGCCGGCAAGTTTGATCAGCATCGGCAGGTTAACCCCGGCGATGACTTCGACATTGCCGTTATTCATGACCGAAATCGCAAGATTGGAAGGCGTGCCGCCAAACATGTCCGTCAGGATGATGACGCCATTGCCGTCATTGGCGCGCGCGACAGCGTCGATGATATCCTGCCGGCGCTGATCCATGTCGTCTTCGGGACCGATACAGACCGTCTCGATCAATTTCTGGGGACCGACGACATGCTCCAACGCATGACGAAACTCCTCAGCCAGCTTGCCATGGGTGACAAGCACTAGTCCGATCATGAAATGCTCCCTTGCACACGCACTCTCATTGCCGACTATCGCAACGCGGCAATCCTGTCCATCGGTGGGATTTCATCTTGATGAGGAAAATGCGAATCGCAAGCCTAAAATCGCCCGAATCATCGTCACTTCACATTCGTTTTGAAAAGATTCTGAGCAAGTGCAGCAAATTTTCCATAGGGCGTGAGACTTGAAAGCGGAATACGCAGAAGCGGAAGATGCCCGCCACACGGCAGCGATAACATCTCGTCATCTTCGGGAAGTCTTGGATTTTCGGGTGAAACAACTGTCGTGACGGCGAAATGTAGTGGCGCGCGCGCAATGTTTTTAAGCGAAACAATGCCGCTGCCGCGTAATTCCAACAGGCCGGCGATGGCTTCCGGCCGTTCGGCGATGATGGTCTCGCCATCGCGATACACGAAAATCTGATCGTCCGCGATCAATGCGGCCGGCAATCCGCACCGTTCCGCTTCCGTCAGGAAGCTGAAGGCAAGCTCGCTTTTGCCGCTGCCCGACGGCCCCGTGAATAGGATGCCGGTGTTTTGAACAACGATGGCGGTTGCATGCAGGTTGAAGCGTTCAGCGTTCATGGGTTTCGGCCGCCGGCAGCGACAGGGTGAAGCGCGCGCCTGATATCACGCCATATTTGTCGACGACGTTCTCTGCCCGCAGGCTGCCGCCATGGGCTTCCGCGATCTGGCGGCTGATGGAAAGGCCAAGGCCGGAGTTCTGTCCGAAACCTTCGCTCGCCGGCCGGTCGGTGTAGAAACGCTCAAAAATCCGGTCGATATCTTCGGCCTGAATGCCGGGCCCGTTGTCCTCTACCTGCACGATGCAACGATCCTTGTGACGGGAGAGGCGTACCGTGATGCGGCCGCTTTCTTCGGCAACGAAGGAGCGCGCATTCTCGATGAGGTTGGTGACGATCTGGCCGATACGCAGATCGTGGCCATTCACCACGAAGGAGGTCTTTGCGCCCGCTTTCCGGTCGACAACATAGTCGATCGTCACGCTTTTCTTCTTGGTGCTTATCTGGCGGGATATATCCACCAGACCCTTCATCAGCACATCAAGATCGAGCGGCGCGGCGTCGGCGCGCGCCAGTTCGGCATCTAGCCGTGAGGCGTCCGAAATATCGCTGATCAGGCGGTCGAGACGGCGCACATCGTGGAAGATGATCTCGGTCAGGCGCTGTTTGGACTCTTCGGTCTTGGCGCGCGGCAGGGTTTCCACGGCGCTGCGCAGCGAGGTCAGCGGGTTCTTGAGCTCGTGGCTGACATCGGCGGCGAAACTTTCGATCGCATCGATACGGTCGTAAAGCGCCGTCGTCATTTCACGCAGCGCAATAGAGAGGTTGCCGATCTCATCCTGGCGCGCCGAGAAATCCGGTATTTCCTCACGGGTTCTCGCCCCGCGGCGCACGCGGATAGCGGCCGCCGACAGCCGCCGCAGCGGCGTGGCGATGGTGGAGGAGAGGAGCAGCGACAGCACGATGTTGACCAGCGTGGCGATGCCAAAGACGCGCATGATGGCGAGGCGCTCGGCATGCACGATCTTGTCGATATCGCCCGCTTGTGTCGAAAGCAGCAGAACGCCGAGCACGGCCCGGAAGCGCTGTACCGGTACGGCCACGGAAACAATCAGCTCACCCTTTTCCGTGACACGCACGACCGCGCCGCGCACGCCGGTCAGCGCGTTCATCACTTCCGGATAGATAGAGCCATCGCCGCCGGGCGCTTCCTTGTATTGCGGCAGGCTGCTCGGCTGCAGCATGCGGTTGAACATGCTGGTGAACCAGTCGCCCCAGGTCTGCGTCTCGGGCGTTACTGGCGGCAGGTCGAAGCGCAGCACCTGACCGCGCGAATAAAGATGTCGGGAATCGAGCAGCAGATTGGCATCGGCATCGAACAGCCGCGCGCGGGTGCGCGTCGGCGAAATCAGCCGCCGCAGCACTGGTGCCACCCGTTCGGGATTGATCGGGAAACTCAAATCCTCATCGTTCGGTGCGGGCGTGATGCTCTGGCCCGCCTGCAATTCGAGCAGCTTTTCCGGATTGATGGTGATCGAGTTGGTATCGACAGAGGCGGAAGCGGAAACCGCGCCGGCTATGATTTCGCCCTGCGTCAGCAGGCTTTCCACGCGCGCATCGATCAGCCCCTCACGGAACTGGTTGAGATAGAGAATGCCGCCGACCAGAACCACCGTCGCGGCGACGTTGAAGAACAGGATGCGGCGCGTGAGGCTGGAAAACACCGCATTGCCGAAAATACGCCGGATGATCGTCAGCGGATGGATACGATGGCGGCGTTCGCTGCCGCGTTCTTCGGCATCGTCACTGTCCGAGACGGTTTCCGGCGTTTTTTTCAACACGTATTCAAGTCCTTACCACCCCATACCGGGCGGTCCCTTCTGCGTGAGTCGGCTCGTTCAAGCCGCTTCGCGGAAGCGATATCCTACGCCATAAAGCGTTTCAATCATATCGAAGTCGCCATCGACCAGTTTGAACTTCTTGCGAAGACGCTTGATGTGGCTGTCGATGGTGCGGTCGTCCACATAGACCTGCTCGTCATAAGCGGCATCCATCAGCGCGTCGCGGCTTTTCACGACACCTGGACGTTGTGCCAGCGAATGCAGGATGAGGAATTCGGTCACCGTCAGTGTTACCGGTTCGCCCTTCCAGGTGCAGGTGTGGCGTTCCTGATCCATGGCGAGCTGCCCGCGCTCCAGTGTGCGCGCCTGTTGGTCTGCCGTCGGCTTCAGAACGTTGCCGGTTGCGGCGGATGCTTCGCGGCTGCTGGCGCGGCGCAGGATGGCTTTGACGCGTTCCACCAGAAGGCGTTGCGAGAACGGCTTGGTGATGAAGTCGTCCGCGCCCATCTTCAGGCCGAACAATTCGTCGATCTCTTCATCCTTCGAGGTGAGGAAGATGACCGGCAGATCCGACTTCTGGCGAAGGCGCCGCAAAAGCTCCATGCCATCCATGCGGGGCATCTTAATATCGAAAATGGCGAGCTGCGGCGGACGGGCGATCAACCCGTCAAGCGCGGAAGCGCCGTCCGTATACGTTTCGACCCGGTAGCCTTCGGCTTCGAGCGCGATCGATACCGAAGTGAGAATATTCCGGTCATCGTCGACAAGCGCGATCGTTTGCATGTAGTTGGTCTCCATCGTCATTTTCTCGTAACTCCCGACATTCACCCAGCCAGGTTGTGCGCCGCGAGCCACTCTCTTGAGTATAAAGGTGGAACAAATTGTGGCAAAGGAAAACTCACCCCAAAATCGCAAGGGTAGGACGAGGAGATTTCGTAGAGACGCCGCAGCTGAATTTTAATGCGTCTTCAACCGATTTAAAAAGAAATAAAATCTTTTAAATCGATTAATATATTGAAATTACTAAGTTTTTTAAACTTCGGCTCTTGCGTTTCCAAGAGGTGCCACGTATTTTCCGTGAAAATTTCAACGGCCTTATCGTCATTAACAAGGAACGCGTCATGACCGAGATTGGGGTTCATAATCCTGCCAACGGAGTTGCAGAACTCGGATTGGGCAAGGCTTCCCGCGTCTTTTATAACCTCAATGAGAGCGAACTATACGAAGAGGCAATCCGCAACGGCGAGGCCGAGCTGACCATCGATGGTGCGCTGCGCGCCGTCACCGGCCAGCACACGGGTCGTTCTCCGAAGGACAAATTCGTCGTGCGCGACGCGTCCACCGAGAACACCATCTGGTGGGACAACAACAAGCCGCTGTCGCCGGAAAACTTCGAGTTGTTGCGCCAGGACATGTTGGCCCATGCCGCCGGAAAGACGCTCTATGTTCAGGACCTGATCGGCGGCGCCGATGAGGAAAATGCGTTGCCGACACGCGTCGTCAGCGAGCTCGCCTGGCATTCGCTGTTCATCCGCAATCTGCTGATCCGTCCGAAGCAGGACAAACTGGCGGGCTTCAAGCAGAAGCTCACCATCATCAACCTGCCGAGCTTCAAGGCAGATCCGGCCCGTCATGGTGTCCGTTCGGAAACAGTCATCGCCTGCGATCTGACCAACGGCCTCGTTCTCATCGGCGGCACGTCCTATGCCGGTGAAAACAAGAAATCGGTCTTCACGGTGCTGAACTACCTGCTGCCGGCCAAGGGTGTCATGCCCATGCATTGCTCGGCCAATGTCGGTCCGCAAGGTGATTCCGCCGTTTTCTTCGGCCTCTCCGGCACCGGCAAGACCACGCTGTCGGCTGATCCGTCGCGCACGCTGATCGGCGATGACGAACATGGCTGGGGCGAACACGGCATCTTCAATTTCGAAGGCGGCTGCTACGCCAAGGCGATCAAGCTTTCGGCCGAGGCCGAGCCGGAAATCTACGCCGCAACCCGCCGTTTCGGCACGGTTCTCGAGAACGTCGTGCTGGATGAAAACCGCGTTCCTGATTTCAACGACAATTCGCTGACGGAAAACACCCGCAGTGCGTATCCGCTGCACTTCATTCCGAATGCATCGGAGACTGGCATTGCCGGTCATCCGAAGACGATCATCATGCTGACGGCTGACGCCTTCGGCGTGCTGCCGCCAATTGCCCGGCTGACACCGGAGCAGGCCATGTACCACTTCCTCTCCGGTTACACCGCCAAGGTCGCCGGTACGGAAAAGGGCGTGACCGAGCCGGAAGCGACATTCTCTACCTGCTTTGGCGCCCCCTTCATGCCGCGCCATCCAGCCGAATATGGCAACCTGCTGCGTGAGCTGATCGGCAAGCACGGTGTGGATTGCTGGCTGGTCAATACCGGCTGGACCGGCGGCGCTTACGGCATCGGCAAGCGTATGCCCATCAAGGCCACCCGCGCGCTTCTGACCGCCGCTCTCACTGGGGATCTGAAGAACGCACAGTTCCGCACCGATGCGAATTTCGGCTTCGCCGTCCCTCAGTCGCTTGAAGGTGTTGACAGCGCGATCCTCGATCCGCGTTCCACCTGGGCCGATGGCGCAGCTTATGACGCGCAAGCCAAGAAGCTGGTGTCGATGTTCGTCACGAACTTCACCAAGTTCGAAGACCACGTCGACAGCAAGGTTCGTGACGCAGCGCCGGGCCTTTTGCTCGCGGCAGAATGAATAAGCCTCGTTTATGAGGAGGAGGGGAACCCGGCCCAAGTGCCGGGTTTCTTTTTGCCGGGTTCTTTCGTTTTGTCCTTGTTTTCATTTTTCACGATCTGTGGCATCACCGGCGCGGAGAGAAAACATGGCCAGCGACCCGCTTTACATCAATAACCGCATCACCATTGCCGGCTGGGAGCTGACGGAGCAATTCGTGCTGGCCGGCGGGCCGGGCGGCCAGAACGTCAACAAGGTTTCGACAGCGGTTCAGCTATTTTTCGACATTGCGAATTCACCCTCCCTTCCGGAAAGGGTGAAGGTCAATGCGTTGCGGCTCGGTGGCAGGCGCGTATCAAAAGAAGGCGTGCTGATGATCGAAGCGAGCCGGTTTCGCAGCCAGGAGCGCAATCGTGAGGATGCGCGCGAGCGCCTGAAGGAACTGATCCTCGAAGCCGCCGCCCCCCCGCCGCCGGTGCGCAAGGCTACCAAACCCACCAAGGGCTCCGTCGAGCGCCGCCTCAAGGCGAAGTCCGGTCGCTCCGATATCAAGAAGATGCGCGGCAAACCTTCGGGCGAATAAGCGACGATCAGACGACGAATCTTTCGCCCTTGTCATGGAGCTTCAAATATCGTCTGGTAAGCCTCCATACAACCAAGGAGGGTGCTATGGGTCTGTTCAATTTCATCAAGGAAGCGGGAAAGAAGCTTGGTATCGGCGGCGACGACGCGCCGGATGTCGACGCGGTCAAGAAGGAACTCGCTTCCCACGATCTCGGCACCGACAAGGTTCAGGTCGAGGTGGTGGATGACAAGGTTGTCCTGAAGGGCGAAGTGGCCGATCAATCGATTTTCGAAAAGGCGGTCATCGCGGTCGGCAACACGCTCGGCATTTCCAAGGTCGAGGCCGGCGAGTTGAAAGTGGCCGAAGCGCCGGCGAAAGAACCGGTCTTCTATACGGTCAAAAAGGGTGACAATCTCTGGAAGATTGCGGAAGCGCAATATGGCAAGGCCAATGGCGCGAAGAATAACATCATCTTCGAAGCCAACAAGCCGATGCTGACGCACCCCGACAAGATTTATCCCGGCCAGGTTCTGCGCATTCCAGACCTTGCCTGATAACGCCTTGTAATCGCTGCGACGGAGATGCCGCCTTCGCGGCATCTTTCACAATTTGCGAAGCGCGACCGTGTCGATCAGGTGGTTTTTGCCCTTGCGCAAAATAAGGTCGGCGCGCGGGCGGGTCGGCACGATGTTCTGCCGCAGGTTCTTCAAGTTGATGTTCTGCCAGAGGCCTTCAGCAATGCTGAGCGCCGCTTCTTCGCTGATCGAGGCATAACGGTTGAAGAATGAATTGGGATCGCGGAAGGCGGTTTTTCTCAGATTCATGAACCGGTTCACATACCAGTTGTGAATAAGGCCTTCATCAGCGTCGATATAGATCGAGAAATCGAAGAAGTCGGAAACGATCGGCACGATCCTCCCGCCTGCCGGCAGGTCGCGCGATTGCAGCACGTTGATGCCTTCGAAGATGAGAATATCCGGCTGGTCGATGACAGTGAACTCGTTCGGCAGCACGTCATAGGTCAGGTGCGAATAACGCGGCGCCTTGACATTGGGCTGGCCTGCCTTGATGGCCGACAGGAAACGCAGGAGCGCGCCGATATCGTAGCTCTCCGGGAAGCCTTTACGCTCCATCAGATTCTCGCGCCGCAATACCTCGTTCGGATAGAGAAATCCGTCAGTGGTGATGAGGTCGACCTTGGGACTGGAAGGCCAGCGCGCCAGAAGCTCTTTCAGAATACGTGCCGTCGTGGATTTGCCAACGGCAACGGAGCCGGCGATGCCGATGACGAAGGGCGTCTTGTTGACGTCAGCCATGTTGAGGAAGCGGTTGCGCTGCTCGAACAACAGCTGCGATGCTTCCACATGGGAGGACAGCAGGCGCGACAGAGACAGGTAGATGCGCCGCACCTCATCCAGATCGATCGGATCATCCAGCGAACGCAGCCGTTTGACCTCGTCGGCAGAAAGCGTCAATGGCGTGTCGGCACGAAACTTCGACCATTCTTCCGAACTGAAGAAGTGGTAGGGCGAATATTCATCCGGTCGGAAATGATCGAGTGTGCTCGGCATGCCTCTCTCCCCGCTGCCTGCCTCGATCTTCATGATGTCGGCCTCGCTGCCTTTTCCGCAAGACCGGTTTGCCCGGTCCTGCGCTCCAGCTCGGCGAAAACCTCATTCAGCGGGATGTCGGCGATCTTCAAAACCACCAGCAGATGGTAAAGCAGGTCCGCCACTTCGTTCTTCAGCCCGTCGCGGTCTTTTGCGATGGCCGCAATGACGGCTTCCACGGCTTCTTCGCCGAGTTTCTTCGCCGCACGCTCCTGGCCAGCCGCAACCAGCTTGGCCGTCCAGGATTCGTCAGGAGAGGCAGCGGCGCGGGTTGCGACGATGCGCTCCAGATCGGAAAGGGAAAATGCGCTCATGGGGGAATCCTGCAATCAGTCGAGACGCATGGCGATGCCATGCTCGGCCATGTAGTTCTTGGCTTCACCGATCGAATAAGTGCCGAAGTGGAAGATCGAAGCGGCAAGCACCGCAGTCGCATGGCCATCACGAACGCCTGCCACCAGATCATCCAGCGTGCCGACGCCCCCCGAAGCGATGACGGGGACTCGAACCTGATCGGCAATGCTGCGCGTCAGGCCGATATCGTATCCGCTTTTGGTGCCGTCGCGATCCATCGAGGTGACAAGCAATTCGCCGGCGCCGCGTTCGACCATCTTGATGGCGAATTCCACGGCGTCAATCCCGGTTGGCTGGCGTCCGCCATGGGTGAATATTTCCCAGCGGCCTTCTTCCCCATCCTTCGAAACCCGCTTGGCGTCGATGGAAACGACGATGCACTGGTTGCCGAACTTGTCGGCCGCCTGCGCCACGAAGTCGGGATCCTTGACCGCTGCGGAATTGATCGAGACCTTGTCTGCCCCGCACAGAAGCAGCTTGCGGATGTCGGCGACGGCGCGAACGCCGCCACCGACGGTCAGTGGCATGAAGCAATGATCGGCGGTGCGTGAAACGACATCGAAGATCGTGTCGCGATTATCCGAAGAGGCGGTAATGTCCAGGAAGCAGAGTTCGTCCGCCCCTGCCGCATCATAGGCTTTCGCCGCCTCGACCGGGTCGCCTGCGTCGATCAGGTCTACGAAGTTCACGCCCTTGACGACACGGCCGTCTTTCACATCCAGGCAGGGAATAACGCGAGCTTTTAGGGTCATACGCGTACCTCCTTTGCGGCCTTGATGAGGGCGAGCGCCTCCGCCGGATCGATACGGCCGTCATAAAGCGCGCGGCCGGAAATCGCGCCCTCAAGCTTTGCCGCATCCGGCTGCAACATGCGCTTGATGTCGTCGATGGAGGCGAGACCACCAGACGCGATGACCGGGATGGAGACGGCGTCGGCCAGTTCCAGCGTTGAGGCCCAATTTATACCGGCCAGAATGCCGTCACGATCGATATCGGTATAGATGATCGCGGCAACACCAGCGCCTTCGAAACGTTTGGCAAGCTCGATCACGCTGAGTTCGGAGGCTTCCGCCCAGCCTTCCACCGCAACCTTGCCGCCCTTGGCATCAATGCCGACGGCGACCTGGCCGGGAAAACGCTTGCAGGCTTCAATGACCAGAACCGGATCGCGCACCGCCACGGTGCCGAGAATGACGCGAGCAAGCCCACGGCTCAGCCAGGCCTCGATATGATCGAGCGTGCGGATGCCGCCGCCCAGCTGCACCGGGTTTTTCGTCGCCTTCAGAATGGCATCAACCGCCGCGCCATTGACCGTCTGGCCGGCGAACGCACCGTTGAGATCAACGACATGCAGCCATTCAAAGCCTTGATCCTCGAAAGCTTTCGCCTGTGCGCCGGGGTCGGTATTATAGACGGTGGCCTGGTCCATATCGCCGAGTTTCAGGCGAACGCACTGGCCGTCTT
This sequence comes from Agrobacterium sp. SORGH_AS_0440, assembly GCF_031453135.1. NCBI lineage: Bacteria > Pseudomonadati > Pseudomonadota > Alphaproteobacteria > Hyphomicrobiales > Rhizobiaceae > Agrobacterium > Agrobacterium sp. SORGH_AS_0440. The sequence goes on from NZ_JAVIYR010000002.1 coordinate 2,768,963, forward strand.
TAAGGTCGATTGCGGGAAAAAGAATCATGTCAGGGCTTCCAGCGCAGGAAATTGGAGATCAGGGCAAGGCCGAGCGTCTGGCTTTTTTCCGGGTGGAATTGCGCGCCGGCCATATTGTCGCGACCGACGAAAGCCGTCATCGCGCCACCGTAATTTGTGGTGGCGATGACATCCGTCGCGTGCTTGGCCGCCAGATGATAGGAATGCACGAAATAGGCGTGTAAGCCATCCGCGCCGGTCTTGATGCCGTCGAACAGGGGGTGGGCGTGGCGGATTTCCAGTGTGTTCCAGCCGATCTGCGGAATCTTCAGGTTCTTATCGGCAGGCGTCATTTCCACCACATCACCCTCGATCCAGCCGAGCCCGGTGCTAACAGTCTTTTCCAGCCCGCGCGAGGACATGAGCTGCATGCCGACGCAGATGCCGAGGAAGGGATGCGCCTTTTTCTCGACGGCTTCAAGGAGCGCCTCATGCATTCCGGGAACGGCATCCAGACCGGCGCGGCAGTCGGCATAAGCACCGACACCCGGCAGCACGATGCGGTCCGCCGAGGCGACGTGATCCGGCTTGTCTGTCAAATCGATGGTTGCGTTCATGCCGGCTTCACGCGCGGCACGCTCGAAAGCTTTGGTGGCCGAACGCAGATTGCCCGAACCGTAGTCGATGATCGCGACACGCATGTCAGCGCCTTCCATTCAAGTCGAAAAGAAACGATCCGGCGGGATCGTTGACGAAGTTTTTGCCGCCGCTCTTTCGCGGCGAAGGGGCCCAGACCGGGTGCGACAGCTGTTCTTCCGCGTCAGCGTTTTCGGAGAGACCGGAGAAATATATGTCTTCGGCGCTCGAAAGATCAGGGGCGGAAACGACTGACTTCAGCGTCCAACCCTTGCGGATCAGGTGCCGGACGAGAAAATTGCGTCCCTCCAGCGCTGTTATGAGCCCAATTGTGAAACCAACAAGAATTCCGGCAGGTTCGAATCCGGCTAACATCGAGAGTTGTCCGGCCGCAACGAGTGCGATGACAACGATAGCCGTCGCCAGCCACAGCCGGTTGATCGCAAGCCATAACCATGGCGCAAAGAGAGCCAGCCAGACGAAACGATCGGCAATCAATCGGGTCGTCTTGTGGTCCCTGTCCGGCCCGTTGGGGGCTTCCAGAACGAGATAGCTTGTCATGGGCTTCCTGACAGCTTTGGCGTCAGGCCAGCATGCCCTTTGTCGAGGGAACGCGGCCTGCCTGCCGGGGGTCGATCTCGGTTGCCGTGCGAAGAACGCGGGCAACGGCCTTGAAGCATGTTTCGGCGATATGATGGTTGTTGGCGCCGTAATGGTTCAGGATATGCAGCGTGATGCCGGCATTCTGGGCGAGCGCCTGAAAGAATTCGCGCACCAGTTCCGTGTCGAAGGTGCCGATCTTTGGCGCGGAAAAATTGACGTTCCAGACGAGGAACGGCCGGCCGGAAATATCGACGGCGGCCTTGGTCATCGTCTCGTCCATGGCAAGGTCGAGCGAGGCGTAGCGGGCAATACCGCGCCGGTCGCCAAGTGCCTTCGCGATCGCCTGGCCAATGGCGATGCCAGTATCTTCCACGGTGTGATGATCATCGATGTGCAGGTCGCCCTGAACCTCGATCTCCATGTCGATCAGCGAATGGCGGCTCAGCTGGTCCAGCATATGGTCGAAAAATCCCACGCCGGTGGAAATTTTCGATTTGCCGGTGCCGTCGATATCCACACGCACCGAAACCGAGGTTTCGTTGGTCTTGCGGATAATCTCGCCTTTACGTTCTGCCATTTTGGCCGCTCCGTGAAAATGTCGCCGTTCCTTATCAGCACGGGACACAAATATCCAGTTGTTCCATCGTCTTGGCTGACCTGCGGAAAACCCGGTGTGATCCCGATGATTGCAATCGCAAAAACCAGACTTACATAGAACCCGAAAAGGGCCGCAACCCGGCCCGTTAACTCCAGGCCCGGCAGGGCAGACAGGTGTTTGATGACAACAATCATTACAGTCAGAAAGGGCGGCAAGGTCGTCATGGCTGGCGACGGGCAGGTGAGCCTCGGCCAGACCGTCATGAAGGGCAACGCCCGCAAGGTTCGCCGCATCGGCAAGGGTGAAGTGATTGCCGGTTTCGCAGGCGCGACGGCCGATGCTTTTACTTTGCTTGACCGCCTCGAGAAGAAACTCGAGCAATATCCCGGCCAGCTCATGCGCGCCGCCGTGGAACTCGCAAAAGACTGGCGCACGGATAAATATCTGCGCAATCTCGAAGCGATGATGCTGGTCGCCGATAAATCCACCACGCTTGCCATTACCGGCAATGGCGATGTGCTGGAGCCCGAGCACGGCGCAATCGCCATCGGTTCCGGCGGCAATTATGCTTTCGCCGCCGCCCGCGCCATGATGGATACCGACAAGTCGGCCGAAGACGTGGCCCGGCAGGCGCTCGATATCGCCGCCGATATCTGCGTTTATACCAATCACAATCTCGTCGTGGAAACGCTCGACGCCGAGTAAGCGTATTTCTCACCAATGGGTCCTGTGGGCCGGGCCGAATGGCCGGCCGGAGCAGGAAAGCCGAGAGGACAGAATGACCACTTTTTCTCCCCGGGAAATCGTCTCGGAACTGGACCGCCACATCATCGGTCAGCACGATGCAAAACGGGCGGTCGCGATTGCGCTGCGCAATCGCTGGCGTCGCCAGCAGCTCGATGAGAGCCTGCGCGACGAAGTCATGCCGAAAAATATTCTCATGATCGGGCCGACCGGTGTCGGCAAGACGGAAATCTCGCGCCGCCTCGCCAAGTTGGCCGGCGCGCCTTTCATCAAGGTTGAAGCCACCAAGTTCACCGAAGTCGGTTATGTCGGCCGCGATGTCGAGCAGATCATTCGTGACCTTGTCGAGATTGGTATCGGCCTCGTGCGCGAAAAGAAGCGCGCCGAAGTGCAGGCCAAGGCGCATCAGAGCGCCGAAGAGCGCGTGCTCGACGCGTTGGTCGGCTCAACCGCGTCACCGGGCACGCGCGAGAGCTTCCGCAAGAAGCTGCGCGATGGTGAATTGGACGACAAGGAAATTGACATCGAGGTGGCCGATAGCGGATCGGGCATGCCCGGTTTCGAAATCCCGGGCATGCCGGGCGCCAATATTGGCGTGCTCAACTTGTCGGAAATGTTCGGCAAGGCCATGGGCGGACGCACCAAGAAGGTGCGCACGACGGTGTCGAAATCCTATGCCGACCTTATCCGCGACGAATCCGACAAGCTGCTGGACAATGAGATGATCCAGCGCGAAGCGGTCAAGTCGGTGGAAAATGACGGCATCGTCTTCCTTGACGAGATCGACAAGATTGCGGCCCGCGATGGCGGCATGGGCGCCGGCGTCTCGCGCGAAGGCGTGCAGCGCGACCTGCTGCCGCTCGTCGAAGGCACGACGGTTTCGACCAAATATGGGCCGGTCAAGACCGACCATATCCTGTTCATCGCATCGGGCGCCTTCCATGTGGCGAAGCCGTCGGATCTCCTGCCTGAGCTTCAGGGCCGCCTGCCGATCCGCGTTGAGCTGAAGCCACTGACGAGGGAAGATTTCCGCCGTATCCTGACGGAGACGGAAGCAAGCCTCATCCGCCAGTACAAGGCGCTGATGGCGACGGAAGAACTGGATCTCGACTTCACCGACGACGCCATCGATGCTCTGGCTGATGTGGCCGTTCATCTCAACTCGTCGGTCGAAAATATCGGTGCCCGCCGTCTGCAGACGGTAATGGAGCGTGTTTTGGACGAAATTTCCTTCAACGCGCCGGATCGTGGCGGTTCCGCCGTCAAGATCGACCAGGAATATGTCCGTAAACATGTCGGCGACCTCGCCGCCGATACGGACCTCTCGCGCTATATTCTCTGAAGACTTCAGGGATCGAGGAAAGAAGAGTGCGGCCATATTTGCCGCACTCTTTTATTTTATCTGCCTCATCTCGCATTCAGCCCGCATTTTGTTTATGGGAAGGGCTGCATTCCGGTTGGAACCGTTTTAGTGGAATGATCAGGTTTTCCAGCACCTTTCGCTGGCAGAAGCCGCAGGCTTGAGAAAAGGCATTCGCTCGTGCGCAAAACTCTTCTGGCATTTGCCGCTGCTTTGACGTTCACCGTCACCGCGTCTTCTTATGTGGAGGCCGCAACGGTCGTGCCGCCGGGCAATCGCAATGCCGAGCAACCGGGCGTTCCCGGTGCTTCCGCCAAAAGAACCAAGGCGTCCAACACGTCTTTTGAGCGCAAATACCAGAAGGTCATCGATCTTTTGTCTTCTGACAAGGCGCTGATCGCCAAGATCAAGTCGACGGCCGGGCGTTACGGGATTGATCCGATCCATATGATCGGCGCGATCGTTGGCGAACACACTTATAATGTCGATGCCTATGACCGGCTGCAGTCTTATTACGTCAAGGCAGCTTCTTACGCGGGTAGCAGCTTCCGTTTCGGCTATAAGGATGAAACGATTGCGCAGTTTCTGACGCATTCGCAATTTTCCAAATGCCAGTCGAAGAAGGATTCTTACAGTCTCTGGAACTGCCGGGAAGATGTATGGGATGACAGTTTCCGCGGCAAGACCGTCGATGGCGTGACCTATCCGAACAACCGTTTCAGTGCTGTGTTCTTCCAGCCCTTTTATGCCGGCCAGACCTTCGGCCTCGGCCAAATAAATCCGCTGACGGCGCTGATGCTGTCCGACATGGTGGCGAGAACGTCGGGTTATGAGAAGCTGGACGAGAACGACGCCACCGCGGTCTACACCGCCATCATGGACCCCGACCGCTCGCTGGCTTTCATGGCGGCCTCTATCCGCAGATCGATCGATGATTACCGGTTGATTGCCGATATGGACATTTCGAAGAATCCGGGCGTGACCTCCACGCTTTATAATGTCGGTGGGTCGCAACAGCGCGCTGCCATTCTGGCCCAAAAGAACCGCCAGCGCGCCGCAGGCGGGGAACAGCCACTGTTGCCGGAGGAAAATTATTACGGCTGGCTGGTGAATGACCGCATCAAGGATCTCCAGGCGCTTTTGTAGAAAACGGCGACTATCGGCTGCATTGTTTCCAAAAAGGAAATAATATTTGGCTGGCTGCCGCAATTGACGAGCGCCCGCCTCCGCGTCCAATCTGTGTTTCCAGAATAGAGGAGGCGCATGTGAGCCGCACGAATAAATTCGGCCTTTCCATCGATGACAGGCTTTATGCCTTTTTGACTGAAGATGTCCTGCCGGGCACGGGTCTAAACAGCGAGGCGTTCTTCGAAGGCTTTTCGGCCATTGTTCACGAGCTTTCTCCGAAGAACCGTGAACTGCTCGCCAAGCGCGATGCGTTGCAGGAAAAAATCGACGGCTGGTACCGAGAGAACGGTGCCCCCTCGGATTTCGATGTATACGAGGCATTCCTGAGGGAAATCGGATACCTTTTGCCGGAAGGTCCTGATTTCAAGGTGGAAACCAGCAACGTCGATCCGGAAATTGCTGCCGTCGCCGGTCCGCAGCTCGTTGTTCCCGTCATGAATGCCCGTTATGCGCTGAACGCCGCCAATGCCCGTTGGGGTTCGCTTTACGATGCACTTTACGGCACGGATGCCATTTCCGATGCCGATGGTGCCGAGAAGGGCAGGGCCTATAACCCGAAGCGCGGTGAAAAGGTCATCGCCTGGGCGCGCAACTTCCTCGATGAAACCGCTCCGCTTTTGAGCGGCAGCTGGTCTGATGTCACCGGTTTCGAGATCGTCGATGGGCTTCTGCAGCTTGTTGCCAGCAATGGCGGAACCGGTCTCAAGGACGAAACGCAATTCAAGGGTTTCACCGGGGAAGCGGCAAAGCCCGCGACAATCCTGCTCGGCAAGAACGGTCTGCATACCGAAATCGTGATCGATCCCTCGACCGAAATCGGCAAGGGCGACAGGGCGGGCATCTCTGATGTCATTCTTGAATCTGCCCTGACGACCATCATGGATTGCGAAGATTCGGTTGCCGCCGTCGATGCCGAGGACAAGGTTCTGGTCTACGGTAACTGGCTCGGCCTGATGCGTGGAGACCTGACGGAAGAGGTCTCGAAGGGTGGCCACACTTTCACACGCCGCCTCAACCCGGATCGCTATTATACAGCGCCCAATGGCTCCGCGCTGACGCTGCCGGGCCGGTCGCTGATGCTGGTGCGCAATGTCGGTCATCTCATGACCAATCCGGCAATCCTTGACCGGGATGGGCGTGAAGTACCCGAGGGCATCATGGATGCCGTCGTCACGGCGCTCATTGCACTCTATGACGTCGGCCCTTCCGGGCGACGCCAGAATTCTCGGGCCGGCTCCATGTATGTGGTGAAGCCGAAGATGCATGGGCCGGAAGAAGTGGCCTTCGCCAACGAGATTTTCACGCGGGTCGAAGAGCTTGTCGGCATGCAGCCAAACACCATGAAGATGGGCATCATGGATGAGGAGCGCCGCACCACTGTTAACCTCAAGGAAAGCATTCGCGCAGCGAAGGATCGTGTGGTCTTCATCAATACAGGCTTCCTCGACCGTACCGGCGACGAAATCCATACCTCCATGGAAGCGGGTCCGATGATCCGCAAGGGCGACATGAAGCAGGCCGCCTGGATCGCCGCTTATGAAAACTGGAACGTCGATATCGGGCTAGAATGCGGTCTTTCCGGCCATGCGCAGATCGGCAAAGGCATGTGGGCCATGCCCGACCTGATGGCGGCGATGTTGGAGCAGAAGATTGCGCATCCGAAGGCCGGCGCCAACACCGCATGGGTGCCGTCGCCGACCGCTGCGACGCTGCATGCCACGCATTATCACAAGGTCGATGTCGCCGCTGTTCAGCAAGAGCTGAAAAGCCGCGGCCGTGCGAAGCTTTCCGACATTCTGTCAGTGCCGGTTGCGCCGCGTCCCAACTGGACGCCGGAAGAAATCCAGCGTGAACTCGACAACAATGCGCAGGGTATTCTAGGCTATGTCGTGCGCTGGGTCGATCAGGGTGTCGGATGCTCCAAGGTACCAGACATCAACAATATCGGTCTGATGGAGGATCGCGCGACGCTTCGCATTTCAGCGCAGCACATGGCGAACTGGCTGCGCCACGGCGTCGTGACAGAGGCGCAGATCGTCGAGACCATGAAGCGCATGGCGGCTGTGGTCGACGCGCAGAATGCAGGCGATCCGGCCTATCTGCCGATGGCGTCTGACTTTGAAGGATCGGTAGCCTTTCAGGCTGCTGTCGAACTGGTGTTGAAGGGCCGGGAGCAACCGAACGGCTACACTGAACCGGTCCTGCACCGCCGCCGCCTCGAGCTGAAGGCAAAGCAGGCGGCGTAATCTCCGCCCTTTTCACCAGTAAAAAAGCCGCCGGGACGTTTCCCGGCGGCTTTTTCTTGATCTGCTGTTGCGGCCCTTACTGGATCACGACGACCTTGGTGCTGCGGCCTGGGCGGACGCGGCTGTAAAGATCGATCACATCCTGGTTGATCATGCGGATGCAGCCGGAAGAAGCGGCGGTGCCGATCGAGGCCCATTCGGGCGAACCGTGGATACGGAACAGCGTATCCTGTCCCTTTTCGTTAAAGAGATACATGGCGCGCGCGCCGAGCGGGTTGGAAAGGCCGGGGCCCATGCCGGCCTCGACATATTTCGCCACTTCCGGCTTGCGGTCTGCCATTTCCTTTGGCGGATGCCACATCGGCCATTCCTGCTTCCAGGCCACATAGGCTTCACCGGCCCAGGCGAAACCAGCCTTGCCGACGCCGATGCCGTAACGCACGGCGCGGTTGCCGGAGAGGATATAATAAAGGAAACGATCGCGCGTATTGACGATGATCGTGCCGGGACGCTCGTTGGTCTGGAACTCGACGATCTGGCGACGGTACTTCTCATTCACACGGTTGATCGGAATGGCCGGCAGCGCATAGCCCGCATCGGTCACCGGACCATAAACATCATTGAAGATCTGCACCGTCTCGACTTTCGCCGGAACGGGATCAGCAACCGGTACGGAGGCTGCGATCTTGCCTGATGTTGGAGTGGCGGATTGGGAGGTAGTTTCGGCGCAGCCGGCCAGTGCCAGTGCTGCCGTCAGACCGAGTATGGTCAATGGGGTACGGATGCGCATGTCGTTCTCGCGGAAAATTCGCCAAATTGTGCGAAGGAGTAGGCTTAATAGGATAAATCGGTTATTTTCCATTCAGCCGCTCTTGGCAAGCCGTTGTGCAGCCGCGAAACGGCACCGCATTTAAAATTGCCGGTTGATTGCCTTTTTTGCAACAATAGGCCAAACGCTTCAGCAGCCTTTATCCATGACTATTCTTTCCGTTACCAACAATAATCCGTTAATCGACGGCCGCCAGTCGGACAAGGCGATGCTGGTGCGCCGCGGCGTGCAGGTGCTCTTGCACGAAATGCGCCACTCGGTCTTGCCGGAACTGCCGCTTGCAAGCGGGCGAAGGGCAGATCTCATCAGCCTGTCGGTCAAGGGTGAAATCTGGATCATCGAGATCAAATCCTCTATCGAGGATTTCCGCGTCGATCGCAAATGGCCGGAATACCGCCTGCATTGCGATCGATTGTTTTTTGCCACCCATCCGGAAGTTCCAACCGATATATTCCCGGAGGAATGCGGATTGATACTGTCGGATGGGTATGGCGCTCACATGCTTCGCGACGCGCCGGAACATAAATTGCCGCCGGCGACCCGCAAATCTGTCATGCTGGATTTTTCCAGAACCGCTGCGACCCGGCTTATGCTGGCGGAATGGACCACCGGGCGCAGCTTTGGCGAATAGGCGCTTATTTGGGCGCGCGCTTCGCGAGAATACGCTGCAGCGTCCTTCGGTGCATGTTCAGTCGCCGCGCCGTTTCCGAGACGTTGCGCTCGCACATTTCATAAACGCGCTGAATGTGCTCCCACCGAACCCGGTCGGCTGACATCGGGTTTTCGGGCACTTCCGTCTTTTCACCCTTGCGCTGCGTCAGGGCGTTGAACACGTCGTCGGCATCGGCAGGCTTGGCCAGATAGTCCAGCGCCCCCAGTTTTACGGCGGTAACAGCGGTGGCGATATTGCCGTAGCCGGTCAGAACGACGATCTGCGTGTCGTCGCGGTTCTGCCTGATGGCTTCGATCACTTCCAGCCCGTTGCCATCCGCAAGCCGCAGATCGACAACCGCATATTTCGGCGGCGCAGCCTTGGAACGCGCGATGCCTTCGCTCACGGTCTCGGCAGTGTCGACAATAAAGCCACGTGTCTCCATGGCCCGGGCAAGCCGCCGCAGGAAAGGGCCATCGTCATCAACGATCAGCAGAGATTTGTCAGGTCCGATAGGATCGATATCGTCCGCCGGCGCGCTTGTGGATGAGGTCTGGTCTTCTGTCTTCATGTCTCCGGCCTTCCGGCAACGTCATCGGCTTTTCTTGTTCTTATTGCCGCTTCAGCGTGAATGGTAAAGTCAACGGCTTCTTTTATCCTCCATGAGCGCCCGAGGCCAGACGATTGTGACCCGCGCGCCGGTTCCGGTTGTGCCGCGATTTTCGAACGCGACGGTGGCGCCGGAGCGCTCCAGCAAGGTCTTGGCGATAAAGAGCCCGAGCCCGAGCCCACCTGCACGTGTGTCATTGTGACGTTCGGTCACATAGGGCTCGCCGATACGGGCAAGCACGTCATGGGCATAACCTGGCCCATCGTCTTCAATGATGACTGCAACGTTCTGATGATCGTAATCCACCGTTACGGTGACTTTTTCGCGCGCATAATCCACGCCATTTTCAATGAGGTTGCCAAGGCCGTAGATGATGCCGGCATTGCGGATTCCGACCGGCTCGTCGGCGCGATTGTTCTTTTCAACCAGTTCCAGACGAATGCCGAATTCGCGATGCGGCGCCATTACCTCCTCGATCAGCGATGAAAGCGGCAGGCGGCGCATGTGCTCCTCATTGTCGGCGGACAGGGAGGTGAGACGACGCAGAATGTCGCGGCATCTTTCGCTCTGGCTGCGCAGCAGCGCTATGTCCTCTCCATATTTCTCATCATCCCCAAGTTCCCGCTCCATCTCCTTGGCGACGACGCTGATCGTCGCAAGGGGCGTACCCAGCTCGTGCGCTGCGGCGGCCGCCAGGCCGTCGAGCTGTGAAAGATGTTTTTCCCGTTCCAGCACCAGTTCGGTCGCAGCCAGCGCATCCGCGAGCTGATTGGCTTCGTGGGAAACGCGATAGGCATAAAAAGCTGCGAAAGACGTGGTGGCAATGATCGCCACCCAGGTGCCGACATGCAGCAGAAGCTGGATCGGCAAGACCTCACCGGGATACCAGGGAACCGGAAAGGGCGAAAAGGCGATCGCCGTCGAGCAGATGACGGCAAAGCCGAGGAGAATGAGGGAATGCCGCAACGGTTGGGAGGCAAAGGCAATGATGACCTGCACGCAGATCAGCGGCGCGAAAGGATTGGAAAGTCCGCCTGTGATATAGATCAGCGCCGTCAATTGCAAAAGGTCAAAGGCCAGCAGCAATGTCGCTTCCCACGGCTCCAGCCGGTAGGTGGAGGGAAAACGGGCCGTGAGAAAAAGGTTGGCGAGCGCCAGCGCCGCGATCAAAAGGCCGCAGGCCAAAAGTGGCAGCGGAAAATTCAGCCCGAAGGCGACAAGCAGGATTGTCGCCGTCTGTCCCGCAACCGCCAGCCAGCGAAGCCACACAATGGTCTGCAACCTTATCCTGCGGCTGGCGCGGCCAAGCCTGGTGGTTTCGATCGGATGGCCAGCCACCTTCGTCTCCTTTACCCTTGTCATCATCACGTTCCGCGCGGTTTCGCACGGCTGGTCGGCAGGGCATCGGCGGGATCCTCCGGCCACGGATGACGCGGATAGCGACCACGCATATCTGCCCGCACGTCCTTCCACGATCCCGCCCAGAAGCCGGGAAGGTCACGCGTCGTCTGTATCGGCCTGTGCGCCGGCGACGTCAATTCCAGGAGCAGCGGCAACCGCCCCTGCGCAATGGCCGGGTGCGCCTTCAGCCCGAAAAGCTCCTGCACGCGAATGGAAAGCGTCGGCTCGCTGGCGTCATAGCGGATGGGATGCCGCTGGCCCGTCGGCGCTTCGAAATGGGTCGGCGCCAGCCTCCCGAGATCTCGGGCGACCTCATGTGGCACCAGGGACAGAATCCCTTCCGAAAGACTGCCGGGCCGGATGTCCTGAAGGCTCCGGACGCCATGCTGAAAAGGGATGAACCATTCGTCTAGCCGCGAAAGCAACGCCTCGTCGCTGACATCCGGCCAGGGCTCTCCGATGCTGGCATTCAGAAATCCGATCCGATCGCGCAATTGCGCGGTCTCTTTCGAAAAAGGAAGTATGCCGATGCCGAAATCCCGAACGCCGTTGGCGAGCGCGTGCGCTGCCTGCTCACCGTCGGGACGGGGCAGGGGCGTTTCGTCCAGAATGATGGCGCCCAGACGCACTACCCGGCGCGCCCGCGCCTGTCCGCTCGCCTTGTCGAACAGCAGCTGATCCTGCTGAACGATAAGATGTGGCATACGCTCTTCTATATCGGCCCTGTCGATGCCAGCCGCCGCAAGGATGCGCGGCTGCGCGGCCCGTCCCGTAATGTCAGCGACAACAAGCATTCGGCTCGCCGCCAGCCGCTCCGTTTCAGCCAGTTCAGCCCCGCGGCCATTCGCCATGACATACCGCCCGCGCGCGCCGCGCTGAAGCGCGATCCTGTCCGGATATGCGTGCAGCAGAAGCGGTCCCGCCTCGCTCGGCAGGTCGTTTGCCGCCGGCATATCACCGACTGTGTCGAGAAGGCGGAAAGCCAGCTTGCGCGCCGCCTGCGCCCTTTCACCTCTATCGGCAAGAAAGCGCCGCAGTCTGTCATCGAGATCGATATCATTTCCGCCCAGGCCCTGTTCCGTCAGCATGACCGCAAGCATCGCCGCCTTTTTTCCCGAGCCTTCGCCTGCGGCGGCAATCACCATCGCTGCGAGCCTCGGCGGCAGGGAGAGGCCTCGCATCAGGCGGCCCTGCGGCGTCAGTGCGCCGCTTTCATCAAGGGCGCCAAGATTTTTCAGGAGTGCGACCGATTCTTTGAGGGCAGCCTCAGGTGGTGCGTCCAGAAAGGCGAGAGACGAGGGGTCATGAACACCCCAATGGGCAAGATCGAGCGCAAGGCCGGCAAGATCGCTCGCCAAAATTTGCGGCGGCGTAAATGCACTGAGTGCTGCCGTCTGCCCCTGATGCCAGAGGCGAATGGCAACACCGGGCTCGGTTCGGCCGCCCCGCCCGGCGCGCTGATCGGCCGATGCGCGTGATGCCCGCACGGTCTCAAGCCTGGTGATGCCGGTCGCCGGTTCGAAAACCGGCAACCGCTGCAGACCGCTATCGACCACGACTCTCACACCATCGATGGTTATCGAGGTCTCCGCTATCGATGTTGCAAGGACAATCTTCCGTCGCCCGGAGGCTGCTGGCTTGATCGCGGCGTCCTGCTCCTTCTGAGAAAGATTGCCGTAAAGCGGGATGATATCCGTATCGTCGGGGAAATGTCCTTCCAGCCTTGCAGCCGTCCGGGTAATTTCCGACTGTCCGGGCAGGAAGGCCAGAATGGACCCTGTTTCCGATGCATGGGCTTCCCTAATCGCCCTTGCCACCTTTTCATCGACCGGCATGCCCTGCCAGCGTTCCTCGTAACGAATGTCGATCGGAAAGGTCCTTCCAAGACTTTGAATGACCGGAGCGCCACCCATAAGCGCACTGATGCGTTCAACGTCGAGAGTTGCGGACATGACGAGGATCCGCAGGTCCTCACGCAAACCGGCCTGGACGTCGAGGGCCAGCGCCAGCCCGAAATCTCCGTCAAGCGAGCGCTCATGAAATTCGTCGAATATCACCGTCGAGACATCGGAAAGCTCGGGATCATCCAGAACCATCCGCGCAAATACGCCTTCCGTTACCACCTCGATCCGGGTTTTTGATGAAATACGATTGTCGAGCCGCATGCGGTATCCGACGGTGTCACCGACATCTTCATGCAGGAGATCGGCCATGCGTCCCGCCGCTGCGCGGGCCGCAAGCCGGCGTGGCTCGAGAAGAATGATCTTTCCGTCGCCCCGCCACCTCTGCTGTAGGAGATAAAGCGGCACCAGCGTCGTTTTGCCCGCCCCGGGAGGGGCCGAGAGAACCGCACGTCTCGCCCCCGACAAGGCACCTGCGATTTCCGCGAGAACAGCGCTGACGGGAAGTTCAGGTAAGTCGGTCTTTATTGGCGCTGGTGTTCTGGTCATGCAAAGGAGCCTGGTATTAGGGTAGCATATGAGCGTCTTCTTGTTGTTTTAATGCACGACACGACGGTTTGACAGCCGGCCACGCCGCTTTCGAAGATATGCCACCGGCAAAGTGGCGGTCGCCGCGGGAAGGCTCGGACGTTTTAAAAGGCGCAGATGGCCGGTGCGCAGCAAAACGCTCGCGGGATTTGGCGCATTCTGTGGGTTTTCGCATAAATGGCTAATTATCCTCATATATTTCAACGACTTACCAAAAATGTCAGTTTTTTGACGGTAGGTGTGTTGACTTGTTTGAGGTGATGGATT
>NZ_JAVIYR010000003.1:0-478588 GCF_031453135.1 Agrobacterium sp. SORGH_AS_0440
CTTTTGCAAGACCAACAGGTGGCTGCGGTCTCGGCCAGAATGGATGATGGCCTTGAAGATCTTCTTTGTTCGTCACCCGGCATTATTACCATCACGCACGAAGCGCTCACCCCTTCTGTCCTGACGAAGGTTTCCGATCACTTGAAATCCCAACCCGATTGGTCAGAAATACCGATTATCGTCCTCCTTGAGAAGGCTGCACCGGTGCAAAGCATCCGGGATCGATTGCAGGCAGCATGGCCGAAATCCCGTCTTCTGTTCCATGTGCGTCCGATCGCGCCGCTAGAACTGGTCAACGCTATTCAGTTGAACCTTCTGGTGCGGTTACGGCAGCGGCAAGTTCGCAATTCAATCGAACGGGAGAGAGAACTGCGTTTGGAACTGAACCATCGCGTGAAGAACATCCTTGCCACTGTCACCTCCATTTTCCAGATGACGCGAAAACGCGCTACGACCGTGGACGAACTGGCGGGTGATTTCGGCGCGCGGCTTCAGGCCCTTTCGGGCGTTCATTCGGCAGTCTTCGAGGCGGGCGGGGAGGAGGTTGGCCTCTCTTTGATTGTGGCCACGACCATAGCTCCCTATAACGGTGATGGCTGGACGCGAATCGCGGTTTCCGGTCCAGATATTGTTGTCGGTCGGGATGCGGGGACTACCATCGCGCTTTGTATTCATGAATTGACGACCAATGCCATTAAATACGGCGCGCTTTCTGTTCCTGAGGGTAGCGTGGAAGTGGTTTGGGAAATAACCGACGGAAATGACCCCCTGTTCAGCATGCACTGGGTTGAACGAGGCGGCCCACCCGCGGTCGCCCCCAGTCGTCAAGGATACGGGACGCGCTATATTCGATCAGCTTTAGGCTCATTATTCGGTACAGCGCCTGAACTGCAGTTTGGCACGCAGGGATTTCGCTGTCGCATTGCCGGACCAGTTTCGCAGTTAAAACCTGCAAAACTGCCGGACTAGACGCGGCCTTTTTTCCGACGATGCGGACCTATTGCGCCGGTCGCGACGCCACGAGCCGATCCTCCTCCGGCGCCCCGGTTCCACATGTTCGAAATGGTGAGCCCGAAGATTGGTGCGAGGGTCTGAGGCCCCCGTCCTGGCGCTCGGGCAGGATCAGGATTGTGACGCTTGCTGGTCTGGTACGCACCAAGGGACGCCGAGCAGCCGAACGGCCCCGCCATTTTCACTGACCCCGGTGAAGGGTTCTTCAACTGTCGCGTCGTCGTGTTGACCGGCAGCCGGCCGTAACGGAAAGCTCCAGAGTGAATGTGCCAAGACGACACCATCAACGAGGGGGCGAAACTTAGCGGACGCGGAAAGGCCTGTCACCACCAGGGAATGGGGTTCAGCCGTCATCGTTAACATCAAGCAGTCCCACATGCCTTGGCCGGGCGGTTTTCCACAGACACCGGCCTGCGCCTGTCCGATGTTCCATGGATGATGGTTGCCGGCGTTGGTGCGTTGAGTGCACACTACTGCCAGGCACAGGCGTTGAAGCGCGTCGATGCCTCTGTCATCATGCCCGTCGACTTCCTGCGGGTGCCCATGGCTGCACTCGTCGGGTTCTACGCCTACGGAGAAGGTATAGACGTCTGGGTCGTTATCGGCGGATGCATAATTCTGATGTCAAATTTCCAGGCAATGATGTCCGAACGCATGAGGTCACAGACACCAAATGCATGACGAGCCACGACATCCGGCCTTGCCTGAGGCGAGCCGGCTGGCGGCCGGTGGTGAGAGGGATGCAGATGTGAATCGGTAGCGTCGGAGGAGGACGTGTTTCCGGCGGATCGTGGTTGTCAAAGGCCGGCCGCGCCCAATCTGACAGGGGGCAATTCAAATGGCACAGCCGGTCAAAAATCACTCGCAGTCCGGGCGCGACATCCCGTTGCGCCGACGAACGGATGCACGACTGCCGCGCTTACACCAGATCTGCTGTTCCGCCAGTAACTGTTTGCAATTTTGCACCGTGAGGCGGCTCGGTTTGGCGGTCGTATCCGCCATGTCGCGGTGAACCGCCGGGTAATGGTTATCGGCCAGAGGCCTGAGTCAGCGGACGATCAATGCGTATCAACATGTGGACCCAACCATCAGCAGCAAATTGCGATCGGTACGTCTAAACATTGCCGAGCGGTCCTCTTCCCTCAGACTGGCCGTCCTCTCCACCCGAGATCTTTTCAATGGTGTCCAGAACGCCCTCCGGCGTAACGTCCTCTTGCAGTTGTGCAATTTCCTGCTTCTGAGCAAGGTCGAGACCGAGTTTTTCCGCTATCGCGGTCACGATCGATAGAAGTTGCGTGGTCTCGTGCTCTGCAAGAAGCGATATCTGGAGATTGAGGTCCGCGCGCTTGTCGTCGGCCTCTGCCATCCTGTTCTGACTGATCATAACGAATGTCGAGATGAAAATAGCTTCTACGGAAGCGACCATGGCCAGAACAACCATCGATGGATCAAACGCCGGAAGGATGGGAAGCAGACCAACATTAATCACGATCCACCCTCCAAACACCAATGCATGAATGTAGACAAATATCATCGAGCCAGCGAAACGGGTGATGGCTGCCGCCGCCTTCTCCTGAAGCGAAGCCGTCGCTGCCTCCTGCCGCCGCCGCTCGAGCAGGGCTGCGATGTTACGGTCAAGCCGGCTGGAAACGGTCTGCTGCTTTATGACGGGCTTTGACATTTCACCCTCCGCTCGACCAAACCAACTAGATGGAATCCGGTTCCGGCTCGGCTCCCTTCCGCGGTACCGGACATGCGAGCCCAGTTGCCGGCCTAGGCCGCCCGGGACGCGGGCACCATCGTCATCGTTGTCGCGAGGGTCCGAGCGCAGGTCCGAAACCAGGCACCTCTGATTTCGATCCCCACAGCACCGGGGAATCCGGCGTTCCGCATTTTGAGTGCTCCGCGGCGTGGTGCCGGGATTTCTTGACGAATTTGCACTGCTTGATAATGGATATGACGGCCTTGGCTGGCCAGTAGTTGCGCCCCACGGATCCTAGCAGCTACCCAACCCCGCTGTCAGCGAACATGAGCATAAGACATCTGGCACTATTGTATCTCGGTATCGCGTTCCTCCTCGTCGGCTGCGCCACCTTTCTGGGTGGGTTAGGCTACCTGCTCTGGCTGGTTATCAGTGAGCCAGCCATCATCAAAAATGACTTCGGTCACCGCATCGTAACACGCCAGTAGCCTGGCACTTGCAAGATACATGCGGCTGCCCGGTCATCTTGCGATACAGCAACCCCAAAAGATTCGGGGAACTAAATGGGTTGAGCGGCAAAGCTGAAGGTGACGGTGCGCTGTCGATCCTTACCGTGTCGCGCGCGCACGGGTGCTGTCGGAGTGCCGATTATCGGCGCTGTGCCACGCTGGAGAGGGATCGCAGGCGCGAGAGGCGGCTGGTCCTTGCGTGGCGGGAGGAAGCTTGAGATCCCGGGCACTCATTGACGCCCCTGTCCATCATCAACGCTTGGCTGAGATGTTTTCGTCAGGAGGAAAACTGTTGCGCAGTGGATAGTTTTCCGGCAGCGCATAAGCCGAGCCAAAAGCGCGTAACGCCAGACGCCGCATCGTCAGAAAAAGTTCTGCATCAATTGCAGCCTCGTCACCTCGTGAAGACAGTGTTTTCAACGTCTCGGTGATTGTGTCTTCTACGAGCTTCACTTGCAAGGCGTGGTGGGGCGTGAAACACGCAGCCCATTTTCCGAGAGTTCGCTGCAGCAAGCAGCCTTCGATTTGTGCAGGTCGTTTCATGCTATCCTCCTGGCGCTGGACGTATACGAGCTTCGGAACGAGACGCGACCGCGCGGATGCATTGGCCAGACACTAGTGCAATCTTTGAGGGAGTCCACTCTGAGATTTGAGGAGTAGAAATTATACGGCCTGCGCACGCAGACTGACCGCCAGACGCCGCGGTCCGGCCACGCGACATATACGACCGGCGTCAGTCGGCGCAGCAAGCCTCGTGCTCGGCTACTGATCCTGTTTTTTGCGGGTTGGTTCTCGCCCCCTCCAGCGCGCGTTTGTTCATCTGGCGTTCATTCATCACGAGCCACCCTGTGTACGGTCGCGTCAGGCGGCCTGACAGAGGCCCGCAGTTTACCCCAGCCCACTGCGGGCCTCTTTTTATCCGAGAAGCAGCTTCCATCATGACATGTTCGGGGTGGCAGATTGCGTCCATCGTCCGGAGGCAATAGACGCCAACGCAAAATGCCAGCCACTCGATGTAGCTCCGATTGGCGTCAGCAACGATTGGATAAACGATCCAGCAAAGGGCTCACTGCCGGAAACTAATCTCGTCGCGGTCAAAGGAGTTTATGCGCTTGCGGCAAAATTTTCGGAGAGCGATTGCGAGCATGGGGAACTGCCGCACCATCCAACATTCTCGCCGGAACATCCATTCGAGCTTCAGGGTTATGACTGAACAGCGAAGTCTTGACGGTCTAAGTACTTCTCAACGCAGGTGTCGCGGGCGTAGTTCGTGGCGCTGAACCGCCAGATGCGAGGGAAACGCAGCCGCAATCTCTGATGGATCGCGCATTGACGCGGCACTTGCGGAGGTCAAGGAGCGCGATTTCGGCCTGGAAGCCTAATCGACCGGTGCAATGGACGCGCGGCGCGTCGCATCTGATAGCGGAACCTTATCATTCGATGCGCGGCGCTTGGCGCGACGATCGATACCAGACGAATGAACATAGGTAGCGCATACGATGTCTTGCGCGGGAAGGGCAGGCGTGATGTTGGTCAGCGAGGAGAAAGAATGTTCAGTCATATTATGCTAGGCGCGAGGGACCTCGAAAAAATGGTCGACTTCTACGACTGCGTCCTGGCACCCCTGGCATTGCAACGTGATTTCCAGACCGAAACCGGCGTGGACGCAGGCGTCATCTGGAAAAGCGGTGACAGGAGGTGGCCGCAGTTTGCCCTTCGCAAACCGATCAATGGACTTCCGGCAACTTGGGGAAACGGAGTCCAGATCAGCTTCGCTGCGCCTTCGCGATCTGCTGTTAACGACGCCTGGGACGCAGCAATCCGTATGGGTGGTATCAGTGAAGGCTCTCCCGGCATACGGCCACGCTACGCCGCGGACTTCTACGCCGCCTATTGCCGCGATCCGGAAGGCAACAAGCTATGCTTTGTCCACGCCGACAATCTCGCACTCTAGGCCGGACAGCGTCCCGTCCAGGGTTCGGCGATCACCTGCCACGCGGATGAACCACAGCCGCACAGTTCGGCACAGTGCCGTTTTAGCATCAGATCACCGGCTGGGGCCGCCTGCGCAGCATCACCAATACGGATCGGCCTCACGAATACCTCTATAGGAAGCCACGGTGCGACAAGCCGTCCCGTCACCGCCCTTTCTGCCTGTATGCTCGACGGTCCGAAAATCGCAGTGCCGCGACCGGGTAGCGGGAGTTTAAGCTTCTGCGCTCTCGTTCATGCCTTTGGCGACACCGGCGATTGCCGTGATAGTGAAGACGACGCAGTGGCAAGTGCAGGGACCCAAGTTATATCGCCTCTCCGGTATCCGCAGTCACCCATACCTGCGCGCAGGATTCTATGGGGCGTGATATAGATCACTGGAGACGAAAACCTCTCTCCTGCCCCCGAAACACAGGTCCAGCGTGACACGACCGGCGCGCATTGCCGCCTCTGACGAGGTGCCGCCCATGTGTGTCCCTCTGCGAAGAAGGGTCGCAAGGCGAGCACGACAACATCGCCGCTTTATCAACACGTGTTACCCAAGGTTACCCAGGTCTTACATCCATCAGGAGAACCATGGCTTCGATTTGCTGCGTGGCCTCGCGCAGCAGCTCATCCATATCGGCTTCCGACTTGCCGACTGAGTCGGGCGAGGTGCGGAACTTGCGCACTGCTTGCCGTTGCCTGACGGCGAGGCCCCCGTGCTGGCTGAAGGCCGGTTCGAGCAGATCAAGATAAGCCACCGCTTTTTCGGCAAGCCGGCGTTTTGTTTCGATCCGCCCGGGATGATGAGCCACGCGGCGTACCTCGTTTACAAAAGGAAGAAAAACGCAGCACAAGATGTCGCCTTTGTCGAAGTTGTCAGAATGCAACGTGCCCCTCCGCCGGATATCATGAAATTCCGCGTGACTCATCGATTGGTCCGAAGCGAAAGGTCAGACCTTGGCGGTCTGACCCTGTTCACTGAGTGCCACAAATTCGAGGGTCACTTTATCCAGATTGTCTTCCAGCCACCGCGCCATGTTCTCCTCCTCTTCGAGGTTGCTTCGGAGTGCAGAATAAGCTGCCTGATAGCCTCCATGGTCGCTGAGGGTCAGCAGAGATTTGTAGGCAGCAATTTCGTAATTTTCGAAGGCAAAATTCGCGAGGCTGTTCTTTATGATCTCATCTCCGGCAACTGTATGCCCGAGGCTTGCGAGAGAGCCTGTCATGGAAAGCGCCGTGTCCTTTATTGTCGAGGCCGATTCCGACAGTCCATTGAGGATTTCCTCAAGGCGGGCGATCTGTCCCTCCGTCTCTCGATAGTGAAGTTCCAGTCGGGCCTTCACCTCCGGATAATTCTCGATCCTTGAAATCTGCGGTTTCATGATCGACAGAGCCTGGTTTTCCATGGCGTGGGCATTACGCAGTCCGGTCACAAAAATTTCGCGCACGTCGGTTGTCATTCTTCATCCTCCTTGTTGAGCGCCCCCAACCGTTGTTCGCCACGGAAGTTCCCGCCGATATCCGGGCACGCGCTGGCTCGTTGCGTGTTGTGCTCGTTCTGCGTTATGGGCCGGAACAATCCCCGCGGCGCCCGGTTGGGCGGCGATGAAACGAGGAGAAATCAAATGTTTTATACCGACAACAAGCTGCAGTACCCAGTGAGAGTGGAGACACCAGACCCGCTGTTTGCAAGAGCGCTTCAGCAGGCAATTGGCGGCGTGGAAGGAGAAATCCGGGTCGCCATGCAATATTTTTTCCAGGCGTGCGGCGCGCGCGGGAATCCGAAATTTCGCGACCTTCTCATGAACACGGCCACGGAAGAACTCAGTCATATCGAAATGCTCGCCACCGCCGTTGCCCTCAATCTTGAAGGCGCGCCCCTTGAGCTGCGGGAGGAAATCTCTGGCGATGCGGTGGGAGGAGCCGTGCTGAATGGCGTCAATCTGAAGAACATACTATCGTCCGGGCTCGCCGCTATGCCCGTCGATTCAGACGGCGTGCCTTTTGACATGTCGCATATTTATGCCAGCGGAAACATTGCTGCCGACATGACCGCCAATGTTGCTGCGGAATCGACAGGCCGGGTGCTTGCTGTGCGGCTGTACAACATGACCAACGACCCGGGTATGAAGGACATGCTGTCGTTCCTCATTGCCAGGGACACGATGCATCAAAACCAGTGGCTTGCCGCGCTGGAGGAGTTGGGCGGGGCAAAAAGTGTCTTTCCCATTCCCAACAGCTTTCCGCAAGAGCTGGAACAGCAGGAGTTCAGCTACGCCTATCTGGGCTTCCAGTACGATGGGAGCGAGCCGGCTCAGGGCCGCTGGAGCACAGGAGCCTCCATTGATGGAAGAGGGGATTTCTCGACAAAGATTTCCGAGCCCCTAGGGCAGAAACCGGAGCTCGGTCCTGCCAAGCCGGGCGGCGGGGCGCAGAAGGAACAGATGTGAGCATCTTTCCACCCAAAATGCCCGCCTCCCAGGAGGCGGGTGGCGCGCAGAGGAAAAAGTGATGGCAGTGGAAGCTTTATCGGGAACATGGGTGCTGGTAGGGGTCGCCGGCTTGGTAATCTGGCTCTTCGGCGGTGTGTTGAACGCCGTCAGCTACAGTAGCCCGCCAAGGCCAAGCGGTGGTTATTCTACGGTCGTAATGTCTGCTCTGTTTGTGGCTGGTGGCGTACTCGAGCTCGTGATGATTGTAGGCATCCTGACGGAGTCACTGTCGAACTGACGGTGCCCGAAACATAGATGTTTGTCGCGGTCCCTTCCCGCTTCCCAGAGGTCGAGCAAGACAGCGCGGACCAGATCCGCGCTATTCACCCTCAGCCGCCGCCGGGGGAGTCTGCGCGTTCTCAAACGGCCTTTCGACGGGACCCGGAGCGTGAGCTCGCACCACGGTTCGTGCTCCCGCGTGGATCATTGGACGAACTGGGTGACAGCAGAAGGTGCCCAGTCCCCGTGCCGAACGGCTTCTTTCGGAACGTATGTTCGGAACGTCAGTGAAAACGGTCTACCTTCGGGAGATGGCAGCCAGTTCGATTCCGGAATACCACGAACGGGGTGGGGGCCGATGGCAATCTTCAACGAGCCGTCCTTCTCCTTTTTGAGGTCAGAATAGCTGTTGAAATTGTAGCGTTTGAGGTCGTTGGCGACGACGCGGTAGTCAGGAACGCCGACGAGGATCACGGACCAATAGGCATCGACCACTAAGTCGGGCAATTTGTCGGCGGGAAAATGGATGACGTAGCTTTTTGAGCCATCGAGCGGTTTCTCGGTTACGTCGCGGGTAGCAACGAAATAAATTACCTCGTCACTGGTATTAGCCCATATGCCCGCAAAATTGACGACGGTTCGAAGTGAGTAATTGCTTCCGTAGTTGCCAGTCTGGCCACCGCCCACCCAATGATTACGATAGGGTGCGCTTTTTGTGAAGGCGTATTCGATAAATTGCGGGATGACCTTCTCGCGCAAGAGCTTGTCGACGGAGGCACGCGCTTCTGCAGAAGACGCGACATAGGCGGCGACAAAGCGTACCTGCTGCTGCATATTGGCAGCGACCGGAGAAACGTCAAACGCGCTGCTCAGCTTCGTTTCAGCATCGTCGAAAATCTCCGCACCAATCAGAGACCTGTTGTCGAACATGGGGACGAACGGCGGCGGTGCTATAACGGGATTGCCCATCGCGGTCACCTTAAATTTTCTTTGCAGGTTCAGAGCACCTTCCGGCTCGCCTCTGAGCTCGACCCGCCCGAGCATCTTCGCCTTATGCGAGTGCAACTCGATGCGGGCCGTGTCCGAGGGTAGGATCCCTTGCCAACCTGGGGGAACCAGGGCAAATTTTCCGAATGGCATTGATGGAAATGTTCGCTCGTTGATGTTGCTGACAACTTCTCCCCACTCGTCCAGGATTTGAGCCGTGTAATAGCGGCCCGTGATTTCAGGCACTTCCAGGATAACCGGAGTGCGTTCGTCCACAGCGATCCATGCCTCAAGATAGGCAACGTCGAAGTTGGGATTGACGAAGTCGGCGGAGCCAAGCGGATTGTATTTTGATCTGATTGTAGGTAAATCCGTCGCCACCCCTGTCGATCTGCTCCTGTCGTAAAACCAGCACACGCCCAAGCAGGTACACGTAGGCATCTCCGATCGTTTCGTCGCTTGGCTTTCGGGCGTCCGTCCCAGCAAAGCCTGAAACACCTGTCACGCCCAAAGCAGATAACGCAGCGAGCATCTTCAAACCGGTACGTCGACTAAACTTCATTGGTCGCCTCATCGTTTAACATGGACCGCGTCGAGCTTCTCACTCAGAAGCAATCAGAATAGTGAGGCGCCGGGAAAGTACGTAACGGTAAATTTACGGGTAAATTCGCGGCTCGTGCCACAAATAGCTTGTGTGGGAGAAGCCAGGACGGCGGTTCGCCGAGCTGGCATCGTTTGTGGCCCCGTTACGATGGGCGTTCAGGCGAGTGGCGCGTGCGGAGTTTTTGGAGAAGGACGATACCGGACAGGCAAAAACAGACGGAGTTGGTGAGAATGATGGGCCATTCGCCTCGAAGAAAACCGAACGTCGTCCAAAGTGCAAATCCGGTCACAGTCAACACATACATGCGCACTGAAATCGCTTCCGTGTCGCCTGACCTCATCACCTTCCAGACTTGAGGGATGAAACTCGCCACGGAGCATATTGATGCGAGATAACCAACGAGCAGACCGCTGTCCATGAGGCACAGAATTCCTTTTCCCAGTCCGTTTCCGGGTCACCTGAATACAGAGATGACTTTAACGGCGTTGCACTAATTTCGGGAGCACCTCGCGCGCCATGAATCGAATGAAGCCGGGCTGATCGCGAGAGACGTTGTGAATGTAAACTTCGCCCACGCCGCAGGAACGGCATTCATCGAGCAGCCGAAGGACGTCGCCTGCAGTGCTCACAAGGGGGACGCACTGGTCCATCTCCTCCGGCGGGATCTCGCGCGTCACGTTGTCAAAATCTGCCGGACTTGCAAGGTCCGCGAGGAGATCTGCCGGTGCGGCTGCCGTTCGCCACTGGTCCCAGGCAGCGATACGTGCTTCGTCCCGTGTAGTCCCCCAACTGAGCTGCAGCTGGAGCGCGAGCGGCTTTTCAATGCCGCCCGTCGCTCGGTACCGATCAAAAATGTCCGCCAGCTCCCGAGCCGGCTTGTGCACCGTCAGGAGACCATCCGTCCAGACCCCCATCCAAGCAGCGGTCTCCGCTGACAGTGCAGCGCCGAACACGGCCGGAGGCCGCCTGGGGAGCGACCAGAGCTTCGCATTGTCGACTGAGAACCATGGCAATACGCGGGACACTGTCTCACCCTTCATAAGCCCTCGCATAATGTCGGCCCCTGCCTGCAGACGCTGATCGCGTTCGTGCTTGTTCGGCCAGCCCTTGCCAACGACATGTTCGTTTACAGCCTCGCCGCTTCCGACTGCGATCCAGCGCAGCCGGTCGGGAAACATTTCCGACAGAGTAGCAATCAGGTGCGCAAGCGTAACCGGGTGATAGCGCAAGCCACCGGGAATGGCGAGGCTGCCAAAGGGCAGCGTCGTGACCGCCATGGCAGCTCCCAGCCAGGTCCAGTTGTTGCCGGAGTTGCCTTGGCGCTCACTCCACGGGGTAATATGGTCAGAGGTCATGACAGCATCGAAACCCGCTCGCTCGGCTTGTTTGACGAATGACAGCAACTCGGCGGGTGCGAATTGCTCGTGAGACGCGTGGTATCCAATGATCATGTCCTGGCTCCTGTGCTACAGTCTTTCAATGGACAATGCGCGTACGATGATTTCATCTTGGGAAAGATGGGTCTCAAGACTTTGGCGATACTGCGCCCACCAGTGGCGATCGAGTTCGTCGGTCATGACCTCGAGCAGAAGTATACGGTCCTGTTCAACCTTCCTGCCATCCTTCCATAAGCCGTCGGCCGGGACGGGATCATGAACCATCACACCGCCGAAACGGTTGGTCAGTTCGAAACGGACCGTTTCAAGCGCGCGGTCAGACAAAGCGGGAGTGACAGGAAGCAGGATCTCAACAAGATAAGGCATTTGGTCGCTCCGGTTGAATGGGCCTCAGCGTCGCCGTCATTTACTGGTCCCTCGCCGAAACGCAGGAACTATCGGTTTGTTTCCACGCGCGGGCACTACCGACCAACATCGCGGCCACCGCACTGTGCCACTTGCATTGGTTTTGTAGGGAGCCGGTAGCGCCACACCTGCTTGTCGTCTTACAGATTGCTAACGAATTAGCCCAGCTATCAGGCGCTCGACGTCCTCTGTGACGTAGGGCTTTGAAAGTGTCGGCACGTCGGCATATGAACGGTCCAGTCCCTTGGCACCATAGCCCGACGCGAACGCGAACGGGATGCGTTGTTCCCGCAGAATTTCCGCTATCGGATAACTCGTTTGTCCATCGAGATTGACATCAAGAATAGCGACATCAAAGTCTCCGCCACGCGCGATTTCACAACCCTGCTGCACGCGTGACGCAATCGTGATCACCTCGTGGCCAAGATCCGTTACGATATCTTCCATCAGCATCGCCACAAGTGCTTCATCCTCGACGATGAAAATGCGGAGCTTCCTTTCAGGGATAGTCATCAGTGTTTATTCCGTTCGTCAGGATGTGAGGCGGGCAGGGGCGCGGTCAAACTGAAGTTGACGCCAGACTCGGGAAACGACAGGAGAACCTGCGCATCCAGTTCACGAGCCAGTGCCTGTTCAAGAAGACGGCTGCCAAATCCTCTTTTTTCGGCAGCCGTGACGCTGGGACCATGTAGCTCTCTCCATGTGAGATGAAGCGTTTTGCCTTCCCCGCTCCCATCAATACTCCAGTGAACCGCGACTTTGCCTCCATCGACCGAGAGAGCCCCATGTTTCGTTGCATTGGCGCCAAGTTCGTGGAAGGCCATCGACAGGGAGAGAGCGAGTTTGGGATTCAACCGGCAGGGTGGTCCCGATACCTCGAGCTGGCGCCCCGGATCGAGGCATACTGCCTGGAGCGATCTGGTTAGAATCTCGTGCAAATCCGCGCCCTGCCAGCTTTCTTGCGTGAGAAGGTCATGGGCTCGGGCAAGCGCCACAAGGCGGCTCTCAAATTGCCGGAAGGCGTGATTGTCCCGTTCGCCGCGGAAGGTCTGGGAAGCGAGGGACTGCACCGTGGCCAAGGTGTTTTTTACCCTGTGATTCAGCTCGTTAATGAGCAACAGATGGCGCCGCTCCTCCTGGCGCTTCTCCGTTATATCCCGTGCGATTTTCGACGCTCCGATGATCTGCCCTTTGCCATCTTTCAAGGGAGAAACCGTGAGCGAGACGTCGATCAGGCTTCCGTCTTTTTTCATGCGCACGGTTTCGTAGTGCTCGATGTGCTCGCCCCTGCAGATGCGCGCAAGGATTTCCGGCTCCTCGTCCTGCCGTTCGGGGGGGATGAGGATCGTAATCGGTTTTCCGATCACGTCCGCGGCCGTGTATCCGAAAAGTCGTTCGGCACCCTTGTTCCACGTCTGGATTATGCCTTGGGTGTCTTTGCTGACGATCGCGTCGTCCGAGAAGGTGACAATCGCGGCCAACCGCTCCGCAAACTCTTCGGCTTTCTTCCGGTCCGAAATGTCGACCAGCATGTTTATGGCGCCCGTCAGTCTACCCTCGCTGTCATGCAACGGAGTGGGGTAGGGGATGAACGGAACGCGCGTCCCATCCGGCCTTTCAGCAACCGCCTCTTCTCCGCGAATTGGCCGGTCCTCTTTAATCGCGACCGCCATCGGACACTGGTCGTGCGGCAGAAAGGTCCCGTCCGTTCGGAAGAGCCGCCAGGTGACGCACCACTCATCGCCCAACGCCGGAACGCGGCCCGCCATCTCTACCGCCGCACGGTTGAAGAACGTGATGCGACCGTCAGCATCGGTAGTGTAGACCGCGGCCGGTAACGCCTCGAGAAGGTCACGCAGGTTCCTCTCGTTCTCTCGTATTCGGTCTTCCATCCGTTTGGCTTTGGTGACGTCGATGAGGACGCGCACGCCGTAACGAAACTCTCCTTTGGCGTCCCGTACCGACGAGCTATGAACGTCGAGGTACACGGACGTGCCATCCGGTTTGATCGCCTGCTTGCGCAATACGTAGCTGTCGATTTTACCCTCGACTTGCTGCGCGTAACGCTCTGCGTCTTGCTTTTTGTCTTCGGCATGCGTGTAATCAAGAAATGTCATCGCGAGGAGTTCGTCCTCAGAGCGTCCGAGCATCCGACAAAGCGCGTCGTTTACCCGCAGAAGGCGTCCAGCTGAATCTGCCTCTGCGATACCGATCGTCGCAGCCTGATAGGTTGCCGCAAGACGTTCTTCGCTTTCGAGACGTGCGAGTTCTGCCTGATGCACATCAGTGACATCAGTGGTAAAGCAGCGCGTATTTATAAAACGTCCGTCCTCGAAGCGACTGTTCGAAGTGATCAACACATGCTTGATCTGCCCGTTCTTGGCGCGAAGTCTGGCTGGGTACCTATCGAGGTCTCTGCCGCAGCTCAGCTTGTCCAGTATATCGGCGATCGCCCGGGCGTCCACATGAAAGGAGGCGATATGTTTGCCGACATATTCCTCCGCAGTGTAACCCAGCAACTCAAGCTCGGCCTTGTTTGCCCGCAGAATGATTCCTTCGTTGCTGACGATATGGAGCCCGACGGCAGCGTTTTCAAAAAAGTCCTCAAGGTCGGCGGCGTGTCGATTTGCTTGCCGTTCAAGAGCCTTCTGTGAAGAGATGTCCTGAAAGCAGTTTATTGCCCCTTCGATGCGTCCATCCCGGTCCCGCAGTGCGCGTACATTTACCAATGCTTCAAAACGCGAGCCGTCGGGCCGCTCCATGACCACTTCGCCGTTACGCGTTTCCTTGCCTGAACGGACAGCTTCGGCAACCGGGCAGCTGTCATGGGGAAGGCTTGACCCGTCAAGCAGATAAAGGTGGAGCGATCCGCAGAAGCGGTCTCGTGGATCTCGTATTCGAGGATATCTACCCCAAAGGCGTGCGGCCTCAGCGTTGTATGAGATCAGGAGCCCGTTCCTGTCGCACACGTACACCGCCGCGGGAACTGCATCCAGTAGAGCTCCGCCACCGGCGATGATAGCCTCGTATTCACTCAACTGTAGATCTGTATCATTTTCGGCATTCGACATTGAGATTCCCATTCGCCGTTTCCCGTCTGTGCATCCCCCCGGACGAAAAGGCTGTTTGCTAACGCGCGACGCGTCGCATTGTTCCAGCGTCGCACAAATTTTTTCGTTAGCCGTATCGGTGGCCACCGTGCCTTTTTTTGGTGGCGCCAAGATATGGTGCGGTGTCGTGCGCGAAGCTCCCCTTGCGTCGGGAGAATTGTGCGTTTTCCGCCCCCGGCATTGCTCATCGCCGAGATAGCAAGGTTCAGTGCCCGAAATGATCGATCACTCTGCAAAAGGTCTTGTTGAATGACCGGTCGTCATCCGGGCACGCGCCGGTTTCAAATCAGGCATCTGCCAACAGGGACTGCAGCATATTGAGACCGCGAGACGAAATCAGGCCTTGTTCTTGTGCGGAAGACATCCTTTCGTTGGGGCCGAGGAATTTCACCTTGGAGCGGTAACGCCCTTTAGAAATCTATCGAAGAAATTAGCCTGCGCGTTTTGAGATTCATCAGCAAGGGAATTCCATGCCCTGGAATGCAGCCACTGCTCAATGATGGCGAGTGACTGGGGGGTGAGCTTCGCTTGGGGCTCTTCCAGAACTGTAATCGCTTGCGTCTGGACTATTCGGCGCACTGTAAAGTGTCAGTAGCGGTGTCAAGGGCACTGCTGGGTGAGGGTCGGTTACTCTCGCCCAACGAGAGGACGACAATATGTCTTCCATCCAAACCTTGCAGCCATCTCTCCAGAGTAGATGGAGATGATCCAGTCAGTCTTGAATCTCGCGGGTCCATCGGCAATCTTGCTATTTGGTCATCGCCGGCTCATGGCCGTTCTGACGATCAAAGAAATCTAAAACGCACGAGAGCTCCCCATTGCAGGCGAACGAACCTCCTTCCTACAGCTTTACCGCGCAAGTCGTGATGCCTCGCGTGGGATCCACAATGATCACAACCGCTTACGTCGTCGACGCCAAAGGCCTTTTGGTGACGCGGGCGGGATCCTCCCGTCTCATCCCGTGGACCTCTATTCGGTTCCTACACGTTCACGTAACGAGCGGGGTCGGCTCCACTGGATTTCCCGTCTACAGCGCGCGTTTACGAATGCTCTTCTCATCGAGGGAGATATCCTCACTGCATTGGCGGGGAGAGACACGAACTGATCAATCAGCCGATTACGTTCGCTTCATGGAAGAACTTATTCTTTTTGCGATCGCTCGTAACCCGCATATTCGGCTCCGATACGGCGGCGACCCTATGCTGGAGGCGGCGATCCCTGGCGTACTCTTTCTCGTCTCTCTGCCATTCTTGTTCATACCGTTCTTGATCATTAAACCGCTCGGTGCCCTTGTTTCTGGCTTCAAATTGTTTGGGTTGAACAAATTCGGAACCAGGCCCGTAGTTGCTGCAATCATCGCGGGACTTGGTGTGGTACTTAACATGCTTCCCTGGTCCACTGGTAAGCAGTTTAAGGCCGACGATCTGCCTAGCGCAGAACTTCCGCCTAAATATCGGCAAGCCGGCGTCTCACCTGAAATGAAACAGCAATTAGTTCCATAATATATCTTATGCGATTGTTGTATGTAGCCGCAAAGTTAAAGTGTCCTGTTTCTGCAAAGTTGGAATGTCACACTCCCCAGGTCTGATTGGCATCTGGGAGATTGCGGATGGGATTGATTACGATGAGCGAGCGCGACCTGCAAAGAATCGAGGTGCTGTCCAAAGTCGTGGATGGCCGCATGAGCATTGTTGCAGCAGCCCATGTACTGGCGATCAGCACGCGCCACGTCCAAAGGTTGGTCGATCGAATTGAGCATACCGGCGCTGGCTCGATCAGACATAAAGCGATCGGTCGACCGTCCAACAATAAAATTGCCAGCGGCGTCCGTGATTACGTTTTGATGCTGGTGCGTGAACGCTACCTTGATTTCGGACCTACGTTCGCGGCCGAGAAGCTTCAGGAAGAGCATGGCGTCACAGTCTCGCGTGAGACGCTGCGCAAATGGATGCAGGATGCCGGCATATGGCTTTCGAGAAAGCAGCGGCGAACGTTTCATCAGCCGCGGTTGCGGCGTGAGGCCTATGGCGAGTTGGTGCAGATCGACGGGTCGGAGCATCGCTGGTTCGAGGATCGTGGTCCGGCCTGCTCTCTACTGGTATTCGTTGACGACGCTACCGGTAAGCTGATGCAGCTTCGGTTTGTTCGATCTGAGAGCGCCTTTACCTACTTCGAGGCATTGGCGCTTTACCTCAAAGAGCATGGCGCACCGATTGCCTTCTATTCCGACAAGCATTCGGTCTTTCGGGTGGCAAAGAAAGACGCCAAGGGCGGGCAAGGCATGACGCAGTTTGGTCGCGCGCTATCGGAGCTGCACATCGAGATCCTTTGTGCCAATTCCAGCCAGGCCAAGGGACGCGTCGAGCGTATGAACAGGACATTGCAGGATCGGCTGGTCAAGGAATTGAGGCTTGCCAATATCAGTGACATGGAGACCGGCAATGCGTTTCTGCCAGCCTTCATCGAGCGATACAATGACCGCTTTGCGGTGACCCCTACCCGCCCCGACAACCTCCATCGGCCTGTCAATCTGGCGCCAAGCAGGCTGAATGACGTGCTTTGCAAACGCGAGCAAAGACACGTCGGCGCACAGCTTTCATTCTCCTATGAGCGCAAACGCATCATGCTTGAGGAGAACGACGTCACGCGCGGCCTAGTTGGAAAGTATGTCGAGACATACGCTTACGCTGATGGTCGACTGGATATTCGATGGAAAGGTCACTCGTTGCCTTACAAGATATTCGATAAGGACCAGCGCGTGACCCATGCGGCTGTGGTCGAGAACAAGCGTCTCGGCGAAGTGCTGGCCTATATCAAAGAGCAGCAAGATCGAGACCACGCACCTGCGCCAAAGACCAACAGTGAGAAGATCGGCTACAAGCCGAGAGGCCGCAAACCCGGTCCGCGCACGGATTTCATGAATGATCCGGACGTCATTGCGAGACGGCAAAAGGCTCTTGCTCAAATAGATGCGGCTGAATGATCCACTTCCGGCCAAAAGCGGACGACTGCAGCTGGCCCATTGCTGTCATAAGACGTCGTAATCAAGATTGTTGGAGAGACCATCATATGTGGCCGGACGAGCAATCCGCAGGAATAGCGCATCGCCCACCATATCGTGTGGTCAACAAAGACGGCTCCGTTCATTGCGTCAAACGCAATACACTCGTCAGATTTATTGCAATTTACGAGACGGTCAAACTCGTTCAGTTTCGGGTTCTAAACATTTCTCGAAGGAGCCAACGATGACGAACAAAGCAAACACACCACGCGTTGAATCTGCAAACCACGGTGTTGCCTGGGAAAAAGCATTTGGCTACGCACAAGCGGTCAAGGTTAAGGATACGATCTATGTTTCCGGTCAGCTGAGCCACGATAGCCAAGGGAATTTGGTCGCACCTGCCGAAATCGATGCCACTGGAAAGCCAGTTTCGTTCGACACCATGGAAGCTCAGATTCGCCAAACTTATGAGAATGCCCGCGTCCTCCTACAACAATTCGGCGCAACTTTCGATGACGTCGTTGAAGAGACACTTTACGTACTGGACGTCGATGCAGCCTTCGGCCCCGCCTCTGAAATCCGGAAAAAAGTCTACGGTTCCGAACTCCCTCAGCTGGCTAGCAACATCATTGGTGTGACGCGCCTCGCCTTTCCCCAACAGCTCGTTGAGATCACGTTCCGAGCGGTCGTGGACCGTTAAATGGCGGTGCGAGTTCTCAGATAGAAAAGCACGGTTTGTCAAAAAGATCGCGCAAGTCTATGCCTTATACGGCAGCGTGGTTACTTCCTCTATTGTCTCCCTCTGGGGTGACGATCGAAGGAAGCTAAAGCCAAAAGGGAGCGTTATCACCCGCCCCCTCCCTACCCTTGCAACCCGGCCCAGCCGGTCCGGTCGGGGGCTGACCGTCAGAGCAAGGAGGCGGTCAGTGTCGCATTTCTAACCGGCCGGTAGAGCGACAGATGACATTTTAACTTTGCGCAATCCGCGACAATTCAACTCTGCTGCCACATTGTATGTAGCCGGGTACATTCTATTTCCAAGTGCGACATGCCAATAATTTCAATGGCTTCACTTGGAGATTTTGGCATGTCTGAATGTTATCAGCAACTGACCCTCGCCGATCGTCGTCTTCTTCATCGCTTCGTAGAGCAGAAACTTGCTGTCAACGAAATGGCCCGTCGGCTAGGACGCCACCGATCGACGATCTATCGGGAGATCCGTCGAAACACGTTCCGCGATCAGGAACTTCCTGAATACAGCGGCTACTTTCCGACCATTGCTGATGAGATTACTCGCGAACGTCGGCGGCGTCTGCGAAAGCTACGACGCCATCCAGATCTTCGTGCTGAAGTTATCAGTCAACTGGAGGCTCGGTGGTCTCCAGAGCAGATCGCCGGACGTCTACTGTCGGAAAGAATAAGCCCCGTTCGCGTGTCTGCCGAAACGATCTACCGGTTCATCTACAGCAAGGAAGATTACGAACTCGGCCTCTATAGATACCTGCCGGAAGCGCGCCGCAAACGTCGCCCATTGGGTTCAAGGAAGCCTCGCGACGGTGTATTCCCGGCGAGCCATCGCATCTCGCAAAGGCCTGATTTTATTGGAAACAGATCGCGGTTTGGGCACTGGGAGGGTGACCTCATCATCTTCGAGCGTCCGTTTGGGCATGCCAATGTAACGTCACTTGTTGAGCGCAAGAGCCGCTACACGGTGTTAATCAAAAACCCGAGCCGACATTCGCGACCGATCATGGACAAGATCGTGCGTGCCTTCTCCTCCTTGCCCGCTTTCGCACGTCAGAGCTTTACGTTCGATCGCGGCACAGAGTTTGCAGCATTTCGGGCTTTGGAAGATGGGATCGGCGCACGAAGCTGGTTCTGTGATCCAAGCGCGCCCTGGCAAAAAGGTGCGGTGGAAAACGCTAACAAGCGCATCCGCCGATTCTTGCCATCGAACACGGACCTCAGCCAGATGTCACAAGCGATGCTGAACCAGATCACACGCATACTCAACAACCAACCCAGAAAGTGCCTAGGCTACAAGACGCCAACCGAAGCGTTCATGGAACATTTGCAAGGAGAGACCTGATCCCCTACCCTCAAAAACAGGCATGATGCACTTCGGTTAGATTCTCCAACGCCCATTTAGTAATGCGACAGTTGGGCCAGTTAGAGATGCGACAGTCTCGCCTCTCGACGCGCTGGTCAACGCCAACGTTGGGAGCAAGGGCCTCTTCGACCTCGCTCTCAAGCTCCATAGCCAGCAAAGCCTCGTCTTCAACAATCAAGATTTTCACGCGATATCCTTTCAGTCTTTTACAGAGAGCGTGACCCGCACGTCAGTACGGCGACCATCGACGGTCCTTACGATCGTTGCACGCAACTGCTTTAGTGACGCTTCCAGCATCTTCTTGCTGAAGGCGGCTTGTTCGCTATCCACTTCCACCGGGACAACGGTGTCAACGACCCGGATGAGGAAGTGACCGTTGAGTCGCTTCACTTCCAGATGCAGTTCACCACCGCCTTCTTTCAGTCCCCGGCCAATCGCGTCTCCAATGAGTTCGTTGATGATCAAGGCCAGAGGAGATGCCTTGGTTGCTGGAACCACGACCTCGTGAAGGTCTGTCGTGAGACTGATATCGGTCCGTTTCAAGGCACCGATCTTGTCCAGCATCAGGGTGTTGGCGAAGTCCGCCACGTCGAAATGGCCAACATCCTCATCGTTCAGAAGTTTGCGCTGAACGGTGCTCAGTGCTTCGACGCGGTTCAGCACGGACATCAGTGTCCGCTCGACGACCTCGTTATCTGTCATTCGTGCCTGGAGCTTGACGATGGAAGCGATCGTCAGAAGATTGTTTTTCACGCGGTGGTCGACCTCATGCACGAGCGCGGTTTTTGCGCGCAAGGCCTCGGTCAGATCGGCCGTTCTGAGCGCCACTTCTTCCTCGGCAATGTGCCGGGCGCGGGCGAGTTCGGCTTCTTTACTCTTGATATTGGTGAAGTCTAGCTGCGAGGCGAAAAAGTAGATCACGGCTCCGGACACGTCGCGCACCGGGCTTACGAAAAGTGCATTCCAAAATTTGGACCCATCTTTCCTGTAGTTGAGGATATCGACGGCAATGTCTTTTTGCGATGCAACGGCGTCACGAAGTTTGGTGACGGCGTCCGGATCGGTCTGTGGTCCCTGCAGGAGTCGGCAGTTGCGTCCAATTAGCTCGCCAACCTCGTAGCCGGTGAGGGTGCAGAACGCCTTGTTGCAGAAAATGATGGGATTGTCCGGCTGCCGTGGGTCCGTAATCAGCATCGGCATGCGGGTGGCCTTGATCGCCGCCGCAAACGGATCTTCTGATGCATGCGCTGACACAAGACGCTCACCGGCGTCTTTGGCGTCCTGCCCGGAGTTCTGGTTGTCGATCATTCAGCGCCCTGAGGATTGTACGCCGGTGAAATGGGCCACTCCCGATTTTGTTCCCAAGGTGTGGAGAAAAGACTGAACTGCATCTCTCCTCGGGTGCTAATGGCGAAATATGTTTCCGCCTGTGATGAGCCGACGACAAGCTGTCCAGTCCGCAAAACTTAATTGGAGGGGCGTTCCTCTGGCTGAGTTTGTCACTACAGGCCACGCTGGCCCTCACGTTGGAAAGCCATTGCGGCCTTGCAGACGTCCGCTTAGTTCGGCGCAACGCCGTCGCTTTGTGGGTTGTCGAGCTGCTCAACAGACTTGATCCTGGTGCATCCCCAAAAGCCTTTGAGGACTACGCCGATCAACACTACGACACCGAGTCCCATGGACAGGTTGTACACGCTCATGAAGCCCTTCCCGGTTCTGCTTCAGCGCATTTTGGGCGTTTCCAGCCACCCTGGCAAGCTGGTCGTTATCGTCGGCAGGTTTAAAAGGTGCAAACTCAGTCTCTGTAGACGCCGTGCTCGTGCCGCGAAGGCCACCAACCGCTCGGGCACGAGCTACAATCGGGTTGCCAGCCGTTTCTCACCCTCAGCTCTCAGGTGGCAATTTTCCCTGGTGAATTCGTCTCGGATGCGCTTCCTGGCAGCTCGCTCCAAGCTGCTGCACGAGGCCGAAACGATCCTCATGAAGGAACAGCCGGTAGCGCCGCTTCTGACGCAGGCCGATCTTTGGCTAGTGTCCAACCGCGTCAAGGGTTGGGTGGACAACGCTGCCAATCAACACCTCAGCCGCTTCCTGAGCGTTTCCGAATAAGCAGCACTGGCACGGTGGCCCCGCCACCGTGCCATGCCGGAGCCCAAAAACATGATCTCGTTTATTCTGCGCCGTTTGGCGAGCGCCGTGCCGACGTTGTTTATCGTCGTCACGATCTCGTTTTTCCTGATGCGTTTTGCGCCCGGTGGTCCGTTCAATCTCGAACGTCCCCTCCCCCCGCAGACCATGGAAAATCTGATGAGAACCTATCATCTGGATGAGCCACTATGGCGCCAGTATCTCATCTATCTCGGCAATGCCGTCACCGGCGATTTTGGCCCAAGCTACATCTATAAGGACAACACCGTCGCGCAGCTGATCGGCAAGGGCCTGCCCTATTCGCTCGAACTGGGTTGTTATGCTCTGTTGCTGGCTCTGGTGGGCGGCGTGCTCGCCGGCACGCTCGCAGCACTCAGGCAAAACAGCGCTTTCGATTTCTCGATCATGTCAATCTCGACAGTGGGCGTCACCGTCCCGAACTTCGTCGTGGCCCCTGTTCTCACGCTTGTATTTGCCGTGCTGCTCGGGCTTCTTCCGGCAGGCAGCTGGGGTGACGGGTCGCTACGCTACCTCATTCTTCCGATGATCGCACTTGCGCTGCCGCAGCTTGCGGTCATTGCCCGGCTGACGCGCGGTGCCATGATCGAGGCACTGCAAATGGACCACATCCGCACGGCCAAGGCCTATGGCCTTCCCGCGCGCAGCGTCGTCGTTTTCCACGCCATGCGCGCGGCAATGCTGCCGGTCGTTTCCTATCTCGCTCCCTGCGCCGCCGCGCTTTTGACTGGCTCGGCAGTCATCGAAACGATCTTCACCATTCCCGGTGTCGGCCGCTACTTCGTTCTCGGCGCCATCAATCGTGACTATACGCTGGTGATGGGAACCGTTGTTCTCGTCGCCATTTTCGTCATCCTGTTCAATCTAGTCGTCGATATTCTCTACGGCCTTCTTGATCCGAGGGTCAGACATGACTGATAGCCCCGGCACTAACCCTCATTCGCAACAAATCAAAAGCCGCAGCCTGTTCCAGCTGGCAGCCCTGCGTTTCAGACGCAACAAGGCGGCCATGGCGGGTTCCGTCATGTTGCTCCTTATCACTCTGTTCTCGTTCGTCGGGCCTCATTTCCTGGCGCATACCTATGATCAGGTGTTTTCCTCCTATGTCTCGGTAGCGCCCAGTCTCGAGCCACGCCCGGATGTGAATAACCTTCAGGACGTGATGGAGGGTGTTGCGAGCCGGGCCCGCGTCGAGCTGAAGGAATTTGCCGTTGAAGGCCAGACTTTCACGGCGACCATCGCCTCCAGCAGCGCAATCGATCCGCGCGCAACACGCTACTTCGACCGTGCCAATGAATTCAAAAATACCAAGGTGATTGCGACCGAAGACGACGGACGCACGCTGAAGCTGGAAGGCGACGTCAACCGCGAATACTTTTTCTTCGGTACAGATTCCAACGGCCGCGACATGCTTGCGCGCGTCATGCTTGGCGGTCAGATTTCGATTGCGGTCGGTGTTCGCCATCTTCAACCGACCGGCGGCTGAATACACCAGAACACTTATCAAATCCGCCTTTTCGGCCGCTGTGGTGCGATAAATCAAAAATTGATCGCAAGTCGTTCTGGGCCCCGGTTCTTTGTTGGTCATTTTTAGCGGCGGGTTGAGGGCGCCGATACGACGCCCACGGCAACGCCAACCGTTTGGCCCTCGGCAGGTGCCTGGTTCCCGCCGAGGGCGCTGAGTGGTTCATTTCCGTTTTGTGGAAACCGACTTTACCGCCGGTTCGATTGTATCGGCGAGAACAGCCGGCTGGGTCATGAACAGCGCATGGCCGGCCGATACCTTGGTTATCGCGGCGTTGATGCTGTCAATTCGTCGGGGGCTAGATTTCAGCCGGCCGGCTTTCGTCATCGTTGCTATTCTCGTTCATCGCAGCCACGATCGCGTTCTTGATCTCGTCTTCGATTGCCTTCCGCTCGTCGGGCGACATTGCGGCAAGATCGCTTTCCGTCAATCCGCGCGCCTCCAGATACTGCGCCCTGATTTTTTCGCCGAGGCTCATATGCGCCCATTTGCTCAGTTCTTCCTCCGGGCTTGGCCCGCTGTCTTGCAGGGGCGCCTCATCAATGTGTCCGGCCGGTTCTCCCTGGAGTGACCAGAGTACATTTGCAAGATTGGAGGAGAGGGGCGCGGGGGCGCCCCCGAAAGAAGTTGCAACCGGCCGCTCAGCAGCCTGGCCGGGGCCTGTGTGAGTGGCCTCCTGCGGCCGTAAACGTGTGTAAATCGCGGCGGCTCCGCCAATCCGGTCGATTGCAGACATTCGATTCTCCTTTACTCGCAACCTGGAGCAGCTCGCTTGCGTCTGGCTTGTCATTAGACGCGGCCGAAGTCATTGATCCGGGTAGGCCCGCCCCCGACCGTTAGTCACCTGAAGCGGCTTCAAGGGGAAGCGAACGTCGCAAAGCACCCTCGCCCGATCTGTCGCTTGCTGCGCCTGATTCATGGAACGGCTTGACCTTTTTGTTGTGGACGCCTCCGATCATTCGCACCGTTACGCACACGTGTTGTGTAAAGCACTTCCGCGACCAAAGTCAGCCGCTTGCCGCTCCCCGTTTTGATCCTTGCGATTGCCTCCTCATGCGTAAGCAGCCGCAGTTCCAAAGCCCGTGCGACCGGCTCGCGTCAACTACGGGCGCTGTGGAACATTGGCCCGTTCCTGAGGTTGGAATGGCGATGGAGTGGAGGGAAATCAATGACAGACATAAAAGCTGAGACGAGCCTCCGGCGCTTTTCCGGAGAGTTTCGATGGGCCGGTTATATGCTGGGCTTTGGTCTCGGCGGGTTCTTCGATGGAATTGTGTTGCACCAGTTGTTGCAATGGCACCATCTTTTAAGTGGTCTTGAGCAGGCACGCCTGGATATTCGCCTTCTCATTCTCTGGGATGGTATTTTTCATGCGCTGATGTACCTCATCGCCATCATTGGACTTTGCTTGCTCTGGCGAGCCCGTAACGAATTCCCGGCACCGGGAGCGGATCGTCTTATGTTTGCCAATGCCGTTGTCGGCTTCGGTGGATGGCATGTCCTTGACAGTATTGTGTCACACTGGCTGCTGGGAATTCACCGGGTCCGTATGGACGTGGATAACCCGCTTTTTTGGGATTTGCTCTGGTTTGCCATGTTTGGACTTATCCCTCTGACTATTGGCTGGATAATGCGCCGAAGCGGGTCAAAAAGGGGGAGTGGTGTGCCCAGATCGCCGTTTTTACTCGTCGTGGCGGCACTGACCGCGGGGCCGCTCGCTTTGCTGCCGCCGTCCGATCAATCACAGGTGGCGGTGCTTTTTTCACCCGGCACAAACGAGCTGGATGCGTTTGCTGCCATTGCCGCGGTAAACGGCAGGATAATTGCCTCTGACGCGTCGGGCCAATTGTGGGCAGTGGATATGCCGGCGGATGGAAATCCCTTGGAGCTCTATCGCCACGGTGCACTGTTGGTAAGCAACGCCGCTCTGCCCCTCGGCTGTTTCAACTGGACCAGAGCCTAGCAAAGAGGGTGATCCGGCCGGAACAAACTAACGATGGTTCGCGCGATTTTGCTGTGCGACTGTCTCACTCGCAAGCCCATATAGACCTCGAAAAGGTGATCATTGCGTCTAACGCCGCGGGTTTTTTCCGCGGCGCCCAATGTCCACAATCCGGTATTACGTAGCTCCGCGTCAGGTTGGGTACCAGTTTCGGCATTTGTCGATGACTCGCCGCGGGCCGGGCATATTGAAGCGAGGGTACCGCTCTCCCACGATATAAACAGCCGGAAGGCCCACGTTTAAACCGTGGAACGAGCGTCACAGGTACCGGTTCACATCGAGGTTGCCATAGTAGTTCAAGCCGCCACTGAAGCTGGTTCTTTCGACGACATCAACGTGACGTGCGAACTCCATACCCACTGAACCATTGGATGGCGGCACAACAAGCCGGTCTCGCACCGAACGCTTTTCAATGCTATTGCTATCGCCACAGAGGGGAGTGACACGATCATGGATTCGATAATTCCCGGCGCGGCCAATCTCAGCCTGTTCGTCAGCGCCACGCTTGTTCTGCTTCTCGTGCCTGGGCCGGCGGTTCTTTACATCTTCGCCCGCTCGGTCGAGCAGGGCCGTTCTGCTGGCCTCGTCTCGATTCTGGGCATTCACGCGGCCACACTCGTGCATGTCGCCGCGGCTGCTGCAGGGCTGTCGGCGCTCCTGGCGTCTTCCGCGATCGCCTTCAGCGTGGTGAAGTATGCCGGCGCGGCCTACCTGATTTGGTTGGGCTTCAAGAAGCTTTTCGGTCCCGCGAGCATTCCCGATTTTAACGGCGCAGACCAGCCGCGCAGTCGCGGACGCATTTTCCGCGAGGGTTTCCTGGTCAACCTCCTCAATCCGAAAACAGCGTTGTTCTTCCTCGCCTTTCTGCCGCAATTTGTTGAGCCCCAGCGTGGCCATGTGGCAATGCAGGTTGCGTTCCTCGGGGTTCTTTACACAGTGATCGGAGTGCTCACGGACGGCGCCTATGCACTCGCTGCCGGGACGGCGGGTAATTGGCTGAAGCGCAGCCCGGTCTACCTTAAAGCTGAACGCTGGGTCAGCGGGTCCATCTACATCGGCCTCGGATTGACGGCCGCATTTTCGGGAAACCACAAAAACTAGGTTATGATAATACCTGCAGGCGACGAGGGCCGGAAGCTAACGTGGCGCCGGAGTGATGGTAGAGGCTTGCGGTCGCAAACGTGGCCGGTCAATGGGATCCCTCACTTCGCAAACACAAAGAGACCCAAGGTAATTGCATTGCGTCATAAACGCTCTGTGTCGGTTCGATGCCTGATGGATCCTCAAAACAGCCAAGGGCAATCGCGACGAGGTTTGGCCGGAATTCCGGGAGCCAATATACCGTAGATCCGCAGCAAGGACAAAAGCGGAACTCCAACTTCTTTCCGCTTTCGCCCCAGCGTAGAAATGCCTTATGGTTGCCGGCTGCGGTCACCTGGCCGGCCTCGTAAAACACGGCAACGCCGAACGCGGAGCCGGTACGGCGCTGGCATGCCCGGCAGTGGCAAATTGATACCTTCACCGGTTCGCCATTCGCCGTTAGTGTCAGCTGTCGACATGAGCAATAAGCCAGACGCATTATGTGGTTGTCCCGGGTTGCGCTTTTTTCCACCCTGAATCACGTTCCAAAAAGTAAGCGGCACGCGTAAAAGTGACCAGCCATTTGTTTTCTGAACAGCGCTGCAATCGTTGACCGCTGTGAGGAGTACGCGTGATCTGTTGCGACCTCGCCAGGGTCAGTTTCCATCTCGATCATCTTGCCGCAATGTCACTCTTAAACCTTCTTGCCTGACCGTGCTACCGGCATTCCTCGAGCGGCAACAAGACCAGTCTCCCTTCCTTCAATCTGGGGCCGTCAGGGCGGTTTGATCGGCGCAGGTCGATGCGCCAGCCATCAGGCCCGGGTGCAACCCTAACAGCAAAAGCAACGCAACGGCGCCCATCGACGCCTTAACGTCCGCCGTAAACGGCGCCATCGGTTCGATTCATGACGCTCGCCCACAACATCAAGGCGCACGGATGCAGGCGGTCAGTGTAGTGCGGCGCTTGCCGCGTGCCGCTCATCCTTGTCGTGCAGCGCGAAGCGATCAACCATATCAGCACTCGCTTCGTTGAATCCGAGAACCTCGACCTCGTCGCCCGCCTGACGGAACTTCAGCACGACCTTGTCCAATGCGCCAATTGCGGTGATGTCCCAGAGATGAGCCTTGGCGAGATCGATGATGATCCGTTTGCCCTTATCGGTG
Organism: Agrobacterium sp. SORGH_AS_0440; assembly: GCF_031453135.1. Classification (NCBI taxonomy): domain Bacteria; kingdom Pseudomonadati; phylum Pseudomonadota; class Alphaproteobacteria; order Hyphomicrobiales; family Rhizobiaceae; genus Agrobacterium; species Agrobacterium sp. SORGH_AS_0440. The sequence goes on from NZ_JAVIYR010000003.1 coordinate 27,464, forward strand.
AAGTCGAACGCGTGGATAAAGGCTTCTGCCGACGCAAAAAAGACCTGCCCCACTACTTCATAGGTGACACTATTCTGTTCGGGATTCTCCTGACGCGTGACCTTGAAAAGACGAGCTACCTTGCCAGCGAAAAAGATGCCGGACAGCAGGACGCCAACGATCACGCCTTTCGCCAGATCATGTGTTGCGACGACAGTGATGACCGTCGCCAGCATGACGACGGATGACGGAAGCGGATGGCGTCTCAGGTCGAGGATCGACCTCCAGGAGAAAGTGCCGATTGAAACCATAATCATAACCGCAACAAGCGCGGCCATGGGGATGATCCGGACGAGATCGTTGAGGACGACGATCAGAAACAGCAGGAAAGAACCAGCCACGAACGTTGAAAGACGTCCTCGACCACCAGATGTTACGTTGATGACCGATTGTCCGATCATGGCGCATCCGCTCATGCCGCCGATCAGTGCCGAGGCGATATTCCCCGCGCCCTGTCCAACGCATTCCTGGCTCTTGTTGCTGGGCGTGTCCGTCATATCGTCGACGATCTGCGCGGTAAGCAGCGATTCCAGCAGGCCAACAGCAGCAAGTGTTACCGAGTATGGGAAGATGATCTGCAGCGTCTCCCAGGTCAACGGAACCTGAGGAAGCATCATGAATGGGATCGAAGAGGGAAGTTCGCCAAGGTCGCCGACGGTGCGCAGGTCCATGCCGAACCACCACGCCATGGCGGTGAGGACCACGATGGCCACAAGCGGCGATGGGATCGCCTTGGTCACGTATGGAAAGAGGTAGATGATGGCAAGACCGCCTGCAATCATCATGTAGGTGAGGGTCGGGACCCCAAGGAGTTCGGGTAACTGGGCCATGAAGATCAGGATCGCAAGCGCATTGACGAAGCCTGTGATGACAGAACGGGAAACGAAGCGCATCACGCGGCCCAGCCTCAGCCATCCCGCAGCGATCTGGATGATGCCCATCAGGATGGTGGCGGCGAAGAGATACTGAAGACCGTGGTCCTTGACCAGCGAGATCATGACGACAGCAGTCGCCGCCGTGGCGGCAGAGATCATGCCCGGCCGGCCGCCTACGAAGGCCGTCACGCAGGCGATTGCGAAGGAAGCGTAGAGGCCGACCTTGGGATCGACACCCGCAATCACGGAGAAGCCTATCGCTTCCGGGATAAGCGCGAGAGCGACGACAATACCCGAAAGTACGTCGCCACGGATGTTGGAGAACCACTCCTGACGGTAGTTTGAAAGAGTTTGCATAGGAATATTTTTCACAGTTGAGGCAACGGGCCGAGCGAAACTCGGTCCTCGAATATGGTATAGGTTGCGTTGCTGTGTTGTCTGGCGGATCGGCGGCCAGAAGAGCCACCCGGAGTTTCACCGGGTCCTTGTGGATGACGCTAACTAACTCACGCAGGATCGGTTTGCAATGATCGACCCGGTCCGAGCCTGCCAGAAAGGCAGACGTGGTGGTCAAGATTGCAGATGCGAGGCCGTTTACCTGGAATGATCCTCATAAAGGGCCAACGGCAGACAGGCCGCCTACAGTTGATCGATCATAGAAGCGGCCGGTTGTGGCGGCGCACCTTTGAAGAAGATAATCTGTCCGCTGATGCGCCCCTTTTGTGAACCTAAAGAGGGGCCGTGAACCGACATCCATTCTCGGACGTGGGTCGGCTTCAAAAGGAGTTCCCAACGCAGGACTGACGGGGATTGGAAAGTGTTAATCGAAACACGCGTGACGCTCGCCGGGCGCGGTTGACCGAGGGATCGTTCCTGCCGTTCGGGCGCAGCGCCTGGAGCAGTTGCTCTAGCGAACCGACGGAATCGATGAAGATAACGCGTCATCGTTTCGGATAGCCGAGAGAAAATGGGATATGCGATGCGACGACTTGCGAGTGTCAGAGAGCGTAACGCTTCTGAAAAGACCAGCCCAGTCACATTTGACCGCTTCGGCCAGGGGCTGATCTCCGGCTATCGGCCTTAAGTGGCCGTAACCACGCACGAGAACTCCATTGTCGCCGATCGTTATCGTGAGCTTGCGCATGTTAGCAGCGGCCAACTGATTATTAGATATTCACGGCAAATGGGTCGCCTACATGACATCGCCGGAGATCGTGTCCCAGCGCGTGGTGTAGCTGGATTTCATAGCCATCGGTGATTTCCGGTAGGGTCGGGTTGCTTAGATCCAACCTGAAGGACACCACCGATGACCGACGATATGATGAACCTGCGCTCACTCGTTGAGAAGAGTGCCGACGCCGATTTGCTCCGGGATATGATCGGCTTTGCTGCCGAGAAGTTGATGGCACTGGAAGTCGGGGCGAAGACTGGCGCGGGATATGGCGAGAAGAACGGCTTTCGACTTGCCCAGCGCAACGGCTACCGCGATCGAGACTGGGAGACACGAGCAGGGACCGTCGAGCTGCGCATTCCCAAGCTTCGCACAGGCAGCTACTTCCCGAGTTTCCTGGAGCCGCGCCGGATGGCGGAGAAGGCTCTGACGGCGGTCATTCAGGAGGCTTACATCCAAGGCGTTTCGACCCGATCCGTAGATGATCTCGTCAAGGCCATGGGCATGAGCGGCATCTCCAAGAGCCAGGTATCGCGGCTCTGCGAGGAGATCGACGAGAAGGTGAAGGCCTTCCTCGACCGTCCTATCGAGGGCGAGTGGCCATACCTCTGGATCGATGCCACCTATCTGAAGGTTCGTCGCGGCGGACGCATCGTCTCTGTCGCTGTCATCATCGCTGTCGGCGTCAACACCGACGGTCGACGCGAGGTGCTCGGCATGGAGATCGGCACTTCAGAAGCAGAAGCGATCTGGACTGAGTTCCTGCGCAAGCTGACCAGGCGAGGCCTGCGCGGCGTGAAGCTTGCTGTCTCCGATGCGCATGAGGGCATCAAGGCAGCGGTGTCGAAGGTGCTGTCCGCCACATGGCAGAGGTGCCGGGTCCACTTTATGCGCAATGCGCTTGCCCATGCCGGGAAGAGCGGACGGCGTGTCGTCTCTGCCTTCATCGCCACGGCGTTTGCCCAGGATACTCCGGAGGCTGCAAGCACCCAATGGCGTAATGTCGCCGACCAGATCAGGCCGAAAGTGCCGAAACTCGCTACCCTGATGGATAGTGCCGAGCAGGATGTGCTCGCCTACATGACCTTTCCCAAGCAGCACTGGGCAAAGCTTCATTCAACAAACCCGATCGAACGTCTCAACGGCGAGATCAAGCGGCGCACCGAAGTCGTCGGTATCTTTCCGAACGACGACGCCATCGTCAGGCTCGTCGGCGCTTTGCTCCTCGAGCAAAACGACGAGTGGGCTGTTCAGCGATCCCGCTACATGACACTTGAGACCATCGCCACAATGAGCGATGATCCGCTCATCAGCCTGCCAGCCGCAAGCTGACACTCATCCGCCCCTCTGGGATGAGCCGTGGTCGTCTAAGCTACACCACTCCCCGGGACACGATCTCGCCGGATCAAGCTCGCGGCGGGCAACTTGATCCGGCGATAGTGCCGGTCATTACTCCGGCAATTAAATGAGGTTGACCGACACCAAACTCTCAAGGCGCAGAACAGAAAACTTGCAGCCGTAGGTGAGTTCCTGATCGCACACGAAGGCCGGTCCAGGCGTGCCACCCCTTTACGGGTGTCTCTCAGTTTCCGTCTTCTTGTTCGAGAGCGTCGCGAACCTCTGCGATTTTCCCTGTATCTGTTCCAGCGCCTAAAATGCTCTTCGCTTCGGCAAGCTCCCCGTCGGTGACCGGCCTGTTTGCCAACTGTTCCAGCGCCGAGACAAGGGCAGCTTCGCTAAGCGCGGGATCCGTGGGCACGGCCCCCACCCCGTACTGAATTTCGAATTTCGCATATGACTTCACGTAGGCTGCAAGCGCCGCCATCTTGGGGTCCTGGGAATTCAGATAGGCATGGTAGTTTCTCTTCATCGAGTTGAGGCTGCCAGTGCCAGGCTTTGCGCTGTGCGTTTTGGATTTCTCGGCGTGAGATTTTGAAGTTTTGTCGGGGTGATGCGATTTCAATGATACCGAAGAGCCCTTGTGCGCGGATGAATTCGAGGACGCCCGGCTTTCGCCGGCGCCAGATTTCCCTCCGCCATGGCCTCCCCCGTTGCCACCGCCGTTTCCTCCTCCATTACCACCGCCATTGCCGCCGCCGTTACCACCGCCCTTCCCGTCCTTCGCAAATGCTGCGTGCGTGAAGCCGGGAGTGTCTCCCGCCATGGGGGCAAGGGCCAGGACGAGCCCAAGGCTTGCGGTACCGATCAGCGAGGAGATTTTCATGTGCGGGTCCTTTCTCAAAGTCGGTCACCGCTTGCGCAGAGCCGCGGTGCCAGCAAATCGTTACGCACTACAATATTGCCGAAATCTCGGGTTTCTACTCCACTCCGACCTATGCCCTGGGCATTCGGACCATAGTCCGATTGATCGCGACCGATGGTCGCTGATTGTATGGACCGGACGACGAGCTCACATCGGGGAAACCGGTGCCTCCCGCGGGCATGGTGGACACCTTGCGTTGACGGGTAGCTATAAAGGATTGGGAGATGAGTGCTGATAATGCGCATTCTGCGGACAGGCCCTAACTACGAGGCGCCGATAACGAGCCCGGTGGCACGCTGGAATTCCCAATCACTCGCACGGCAGTTCCTGCTTGCGGGCGGTTTTGTCGCGATCTGCGCAATGGTGGTCGTGGGCTATTTCGTTGCCAGTCTGATCGAAAACGCCGTGACACGTAACTCCGCGGCAACGACCGCGCTTTACGTCGACAGCGTGATTGCTCCTCTATTGCCTGACATGCAAACCACCCAGAGCCTGGACGATTCGATAACACGGGCGCTGGATGAGACACTTGGCCAAGGCGCACTTGGAAAACGGCTGTTTTCGTTTCAGCTCTGGCGCAGCGACGGTACTATTCTCTATTCCAGCGAAAAAAGCCTTTCCGGCAAGCAGCTCCCACTGTCCGGCGACCTTAAAACGGCCTTTACCGGCCAGATGACAGCGAGGTTCAATCGGATCGACGGCGTGGAGAGCGACGCAGAACGCGATAGCGAAAAGCCACTTCTGCAAATCTACAATCCGGTCTTGCAGCCGTGGTCGGGCAAGGTCGTTGCCGTCTCTGAATTTTTTGAGGTCGCCGATGAATTCGAATGGAGTCTTAAACAGGCCCGCCTCCTGAGCTGGCTCGCGGTCGCGGCGTTCACGACCATATTTTTTGGCCTCTTGTCGATTATTGTCCTTCGTGGAAGCCGAACCATCGACAGCCAGCGCAGGGCCCTCAATGACCGCATCGATGAACTCTCCGCCCTGCTGCGGCAGAACGAGGCCTTACGCGCGCGTGTTCAACGTGCGACACAAAGGGCCACGTCCCTCAACGAGAGTTACTTGCGCCGCATCGGTGCCGACCTGCACGACGGTCCCGCACAATTGGTCGCCTATGCATCCTTGCGCCTTGACAGTCCGAAGCTCGCCGATCCTCGTACACCTGCTGAGGAGCGGGAAGCATCCTTGACGAACATCAAGACAAGCCTCGATGACGCCATGGCAGAAATCAGGGGCATTTGCAGCGGGCTGATGTTACCGCACATAGAAACGGACAGCCTCGCCGCGCTGCTGAAGCGCGCGATTGTTGCCCATGAGCAGCGCACGGGCGTCACTGTCGACCTCTTACTCAACGAAACACCTGCGTATCTTTCCAGGGCTGCAAAGATCTGTATCTATCGTTTTGTTCAGGAGGCCCTGAACAATGGCTATCGCCATGCGGGCGGCATTGGACAAAAGGTTACACAATCATCCGAAGGCAGCCAGGTTACCGTCGAAGTAGCGGACGAAGGGCACGGTTTCAGAATGAGCGACGTTTCACCCGAGAAACTCGGCCTCGCCGGTCTTAGGGACCGCGTTGAAAGCCTGGGCGGAGTCTTCCATCTCTTTTCATCCGATCGTGGGACCATCGTGCGGATGTCGCTTAACATCGAGGAAATGGAACAGGCATGACCGCGGAGCAGATCAGTCTGGCAGTTGTGGACGATCACCCTCTCTTCAGGGAAGGGGTTATCCGAAGCCTGACCGAAATGGACGAATTCAAGATCGTTGGCGAGGGTAGCAACAGGGACGATGCGCTGCGCATAGCCGCGGAGCACCGACCGGACATCCTGCTGCTCGATATCTCCATGCCTGGAGGCGGGCTGGAAGCTGTCCCGCTCATACTTGAACAGGTCCCGGCCCAGAAGATCGTGATGCTGACGGTTTCCGAGGCAGGCGATGACGTCATGACAGCTCTAAGGAGCGGGGCCAAGGGTTACGTCCTGAAAGGAGTCGGGTCCCGTGCACTGGCTGATATCATTCGAACCGTCGCGGCAGGTGACAGTTACGTCGCTCCGACGCTGTCGGCACGTCTGATTTCCCAAACCGGATCAGGTGCCCGAGCCAATCCCTTTGTCGCACTCACGGAGCGGGAACGGGAAGTGCTCGAGCTGGCATCTGCAGGGTTAAGCAACAAGCATATTGGGCTGAAACTGGATTTGCACGAAAAGACGATAAAACATCACATGACACAGATCTTTACCAAGCTCGGCGTGAGCAACCGGACGGAAGCCGCGATGGCATTTCGTGACGAGATTGACCGGCGCCGTTAGCGGAGGAAGGCCCTAAGCCGCTGCTCGTCAGAGAATGTTGCATCGCGATTGACGATTGTTCTGCCCTTTGCATCCTTCATCACGTATCGGCCGCGCTGAACGCCTTCGCTGATGCCATCCTTGTGGCGGACAGTCAAAGTACCGCGACCTGCATTCGCCGCGTCGTCGACATCGGCCTGGGTTTTCGCAGCGTTTCCGGTGCCTGACGACTGGCTGTTATTGTTTCCCTTGCCGCCCGAATTACCATTGCCATTGCCGCCACTGTTACCGTTACTGCCTCCGTTTCCGCTGCCCCCTCCATTGCCGCCGCCACCTCCCCCGCTGCCTCCACCGCCGCCATTTCCGTTGCCACCACCATTCCCGTTTCCGGCCTCAGCCATCTGCTCGTGAAATGCAGCGGAGAAACCGTGAATTTTAATCGTATAGGGAAGAGCCGTGTTAAAGAGGGTCAAGAGCAGACACGGGAAAATGGCGATCAGTTTGCGGCGTGGAAACACCTCCAGCCTCCTTCGGGTTCGATCTGTATGCCAAGGATGCGAAAATCAGACCGCACCGATAGGCAAAACTTTAAGCCCGTACAAGTCGTCACTACACCTTGGAGCGTCAAGTCCAAATATGTGACAAAAGGTTTGACGGGACTTCAGCAGACACGCGAAATAACTTTCGTCTCCCTTCGGTCAGACCAAGGTCGGACGTGAAGTTATCCAAAGTCGGATAGCAAATTCGAGTGTCGCCATGCATTTTCTGCCGGCAATTTAAAACGCTTTGTCGTTTTTCGTAAACCGGTACGCATCATCCTGCAGGGCAGTGCCACGCCGTTGCTGCAACCGACGTTTCGTCAAGATGCAACAAGCGGAGCTCCAGGTATCAACAGATCACGAAGCCGCTCCCGACGACGGTGGCTTCAAATCGATGAATAAAAATCAGGATGAGCGCCAATTCACGACGTGGGTCTTTGGTCATGGGCATTAACCGACCGGTGACGCCAGAACTGACTGGAGGATAAAGAGAGATAAGCGATTGGGCGCTGCCCTGCCACTTAAAACCAACCCGGAGGATAGCCGCGATAAGTCAACCTAAACAGATCACCTTGATTGCGCCGGCACAACTGAACGCGGCGAGTTGCCTCGTCGCATTCAGTTGCTTCGGCCCGCCGCAAACGCTCCGAGCCTTTGCAATGACGGATTTTTGCTGCGAGGTAAAGCGCCTGAGGAGGCTCTCCGGGTGATCCTCCATCAGTGCTGTTATCCTTAAAAATTAGGAGAGACTAAAGCCTATCAGTTCTTGCAGATTAGTGTGCAGTGCAACAAATTCCGGTGCAAGGCATGTCTTTTTCTCTTCCATCTCCATTTGCCAGTCATACTCAAAAGACGCGCGCCTCTCGCCCACTATGTGTAGGTGTCGGGCGCGCAATCGCCCATCACGGGGAACTTCTGCAAGGCGTCTTTACTGATGACGCAGGACGACTCCACCGCGGCCTGGTTACGCTCCCCCTACCCCAGGTCGAATCCATCGCCACGTTCTGGCCCGACAATGGCGAAGACATCCGAACGCGGCCGGCAAACCGCAGCAAGGCAGCATATGCAGCACGGCTTGCATTTCAGGAACTTGGTTGCTCACAGGCAACGGGTTGTCTTACCATAGAGACATCTATTCCGATGGGTTACGGTTATGGCTCATCGACGGCCGATGTGGTAGCCGCGATACGCGCGGCTGCTGCTGCAAGCAACTCAGTACTCCATCGTTCATCAATCTGCCGCCTCGCTGTAGCTGCGGAAACAGCAAGTGACGCTTTGGTCTTCGATGAGCAAGCCGTCATTTTCGCCCAGCGCGAAGGCCGAGTTATCGAATATCTGCCGGGAGACTTTCCCCCTCTTTATGTTGTCGGCTTCAGATCGAATGATGATACCCCCATCGACACGCTGGGTATGGCTCCCGTGCGCTACGAAAGCACGGAGATCGAGACATTCCGCGTCCTGCGCGGACTTATTCGCAGAGCCATTCGCGAACAGAACGCCCCGCTCTTGGGACGGGTCAGTACAGCGAGCGCCACCATTAATCAGCGCTATCTGCCAAAACGGCATTTTGGGGTATTACGACAGATATGCGACGATAGTGGTGGCTGCGGCGTGCAGGTTGCGCACACGGGTCCGTTAATGGGTGTGCTGGTCGACGCCAAGGCGAGCGACGCGATGAGGCGGACAGCGGTCATCGCAGCCTCCGCTCGCGATCTCGGCTTTACCAACATTGTCAGTTTTGCTGTGAATGTCGATGGCACCCCGGCATGGAGTTGACCATGGTCAGCTTTTCCTTCCTAACCGACTTCGAAACGCCGCGGCTGGCTTCGCTCACCCCCAATTGTCATGCGGCCATATTCCAACTCATGAAACTTCTTCCAGCACGATTCATGTTGGACCGAGCGGAGGAACGGGGTGCGCTGAGGCCCGGCGGGCATATTGTGGAAACGAGTTCCGGTACGTTCGCTATGGCGCTTGCCATGCTGTCGGCTGTGCGCGGCTATGAACTCACCATCGTCAGCGCAACAAGCCTGATGGACGCTCCCTTTAAAACGCGGCTCGAGCAACTCGGCGCTACCGTCATTCTCGTGGAGGACGAGGACCGCACAGGGAATCAGGAAGGCCGCCTTATCGAATTGCGCCGCGTTATGAAGGCCCGCCCCGAGTCATTCTGGCCGGCCCAATATGACAATCCCGATAATCCTGCTTCCTATGCGCGCCTGGCAGAGATCATCGTCGAAAAGCTTGGCCGTATTGACTGTATTGTCGGCTGCGTTGGTTCAGGTGGCTCGCTCACCGGCACAACTCGCTATCTCCGCTCTCTTTTTCCCAACATGCGCGCGGTCGCCGTCGATACCAACAACAGCGTTCTGTTCGGCCATCCGGTCGGCCCCCGTCTTTTGCGAGGTCTCGGAAACAGCATCATTCCAAAAAACCTTGACCATTCGCTTGTAGACGACGTGCATTGGGTCGGTGCTTTTCAGGCATTCGCCGCGACGAGAGACCTTTACCGCCGCCATGCAATTTTCGCCGGTCCTACCAGCGGCGCAGCGGCACTGGTGGGCGGTTGGTACGCCAGGACTTATCCAGATGAAACAATTGTGGTTATCATGCCCGACACAGGATACCGCTATCAATCTACGGTCTATTCGGACGACTGGTTGAAAACTCAAGCGAAGCGACCACTTGGCCCAGTTACGGACCCCATCAAACTTTTGAAGAATGAGCCAGCCGGTGAAGACGACTGGACTTATCTGGAATGGTCACGGCGGGCTTCTAATTAAGCTCCACGACTCCAATAGCCGACAGCATCGGTGACGAGCGGTCGGCATCTCTCTACTGGTTTTGACCTTTTGGTTTTGCCAACCGGACGCCTGCACCGCCGCCATTTTCTGGAATGAAAATCACTCCTGCGGCTTCGAGAGCCCTTTGCACCTCAAGAACATTAGCCACCGTACTACGTAACGTTCCCGCTGTTTCCATTCGCTTGATGGTTTGCACAGAGAGCCCTGTGGCTTTGGCTATCTCATCTTGTGTCATACCAACCAAGGCACGTGCCGCTTTAATCTGCGCTGAATCAATCATTTTGTCACTTTTAGTATATTATATGTGCCTTTTAGTTTGACGTGGCTCGTCTCACCGATTATACGTAACTCACAATTGGGGAAGTCCGCAATCCAATGTGAAAGGCGGCCGATGTCCGATACTAACTTGGAACAACTCGAACGAATTATTTTCGAGTATATAAACAGCCGCAACAAATGGCTGGCGACCGCCAAAGATGGCGAAGATCTGGTATCCGATGGTGAGTGCTTCGGAGGGTACCAAACAGCTGCTCGTGCCGTGCTTCTCCATCCGTGCTTAACTCTTGCCGCTGTGCGGCGGAAGGCGTCCTTCATTCATGATACCGCAGACCTCTGCGTGATGCTGAGAGAAGATGAGGATGGCGCTAGCGATTCGCTGCGCCTATTCCTGTGCTCGTTGACCATTCGAAATGAGGCGCCGGACTCGTGTAACTGAGATGACACGTCAAGCTACCCTGTTGAAGGTTATAGTTATTTGAAGAAAGGGCGAGACAATCGATTACTGGCATACTAAAGTGAACATAAGGTAGTAACGCGCTACCTGGGGCGTCGAAACCCCTGTACCCGAAGGTATGGGCCTACCAGAAAGGCCCACCTCCTTGACCTTATGGTCGGGGAGCCTGTGGCGTATGCAACAGGTTCACCCGAACTAAAGGCCGCAGGGCTGTGGGTACACGGTTTCGAACTCCCCGATCACCAAGGGGTCAATGAGCATGAGCGCGGGGGCGAACCGCGGATGCTCTTCGTGGAAACCGTGAAATGGCCGACGTCGAAAGAAAAGCCGCACATGGCTTCACCTTCTATACCTATAGCTACCACGATGACCTCCAAACATATGCCCGGCGGTTTTATGAGACGGCGGAGGACGCCCGCCGTGACCTGTTAAACCTGAGAATTGTGCTCCTTCAGGAAAAAGAGCGCAAAGAACCGTTGCGGGACATGAAGATTGTCCGTCTTCGCACACGCTCGGTCACACTGAGTGCGCTGGTCGATCTCTTCAACGGCCTTGATGGCGATCTGGGAGGTTTCATTCTATCGAGCGAGGTGATCGAGACGATCAGCGAACCTCAGCTTCGAACGGCATCCTGAAAGACCCGATGCATGCCCGTCCCTGCCCTGGAACGTCAAACCGGATAGCGATTGGTTTGCATCCGGTTCCTCGCTGCCGGAATCCTGCCGCCTCCAGATGAGGCGGGGAATACTCTCCGAGGGTCAGCAACACGTGCCATGGCCAACGTAATTCACCGCAAGCGTGCGTCTAAGCCCCATTCACTGACGTCATCACGTTAGGACGGCTTTACCGCGGACGCGAACTTTGGGCGTCCTGCGGGCGCGGCGCCTTAATGATACCGCGCCCGTCGGTTTCAGTACCTTTTTTCAGTCATCCCTGCTCCCAACCGCTTTACAACCGGCACCAGCATAATCACGGCCGTAAAAAGCAGGACGGTGAGACTGATGGGACTTTGCGCAAAAACCAGGGGGCTTCCGAGACCAAGAACAAGCGCCTGCCGAATATTTTCTTCCAGCAGTGACCCGAGCAGGAATGCCAAAAGCAGCGGTGCCATGTCAAAGCCTGCCTTTCGCAAACCATAAGCCACAAAACCGCACACGAGCACGACACCGACGTCGAACAGGCTGTTGTTCATGCTGAATGCTCCGATCACGCAGAACAGAACGATGAGCGGCGCCATGATAAATTCGGGAATCTTTAGGAGCATCACGAAGACCCGGATCAGCGGTACATTGAGAATGATTAACATTGCGTTGCCGACAAGCATGCTTGCGACTACCCCCCAGAAGAGCTGGGGATGCTCGGTCAGGATTTGCGGCCCCGGCACGACGTTTTGCATTAGCAAGGCGCCCATGATGATGCCGATGACGGCATTCGCGGGAATGCCAAGGCATAGCATCGGGATGAAACTGGCTTGGGCGGCGGCATTGTTGGCACTTTCCGGCCCGGCGACCCCCTCAATTGCGCCTTTTCCAAAACGCTCCGGTGATCGCGACAGCTTTTTTTCCAGCATATAGCTCGCAAAACCGGCCACAAGTGCGCCGCCGCCCGGCAACAGACCGAGGAAAAACCCGAGCACTGTTCCGCGCGCGATCGGCCCGCGCGAATCTTTCCAGTCCTTTGCACCAGGCAGCAAGTCCCGAAGACGGTAGGACGGCATCCGTGGCTGTTCCTCCGTTACCTTGCGTTCGATCAGCATCAGCATCTCACTAACACCAAAAAGTCCCATTGCCAGTACGGCGATATTAAAGCCGTCGCGCAGATAGCTTACCCCGAACGCGAAACGTTCTTGTCCCGAAATCAGGTCGACGCCAACGGTCGAGAGCAGCAGACCGAGCGCAACCATCGCCCACGCCCGGGCTCGCGACCCATCCCCGACGCTTGCCGCCAGCACCAGGCCGAGCAAGACGATCGACGCTTTCTCTACCGGTCCGAACGCCAATGCCACCGAGGTAAAAGCCGGGCCAACGACTGCGATCGCTAGCGTCGCGGCGATCCCGGCGATAAAGCTGCCGAAGGCACTGATACCGAGAGCGACGCCTGCCCGGCCCTGCCGCGCCATCGGATAACCATCGAAGCATGTCATGACGCTTGATGCTTCGCCCGGCACGCGCATCAGGACCGATGTTATCGAGCCACCATATTGCGAGCCGTAGTAAATTCCTGACAGCAGGATGATCGCGCTCGTCTGATCGAGCACCATGGTGACAGGTAACAACAGGCTGACTGTGGCCGACGGTCCGAGGCCAGGAAGGACGCCAACGGCAGTTCCCAAAATCACACCAAGCAGGGCAACCGCAAGGTTGGTGGGTTCAAGGGCGATCCCGAGGCCCATGAAGAGTTGCGAAAAGGAATCGAACATCACACACCCCATACACCGCGCGGGAGCGGCACTGACAGCAGTCCTTCAAAGAGACCCCAGGTAGAAAAGGCGAAGGCAGTGGCGATCATAATCGCCGTCGTCGTCTTCATTCGCTCAATGGCCAAGAGAACGACGGCCAAAAACAAAAATGCAGCGAATGCAAAGCCGATCAGCTCAAGCATGACACAGAAGATGACAAGAGCGACACAATAGGCCATCAACCTGGTGAGATCGACCGGCTCCCACACCGGCTCCGTTTCTCTTGCGCAAACGAGGCTTGTCAAGATCAGCAGCACACCTCCAATGAACGGGAAGAGACCCGCGGCGGGCTCGCCATAAGCCCAGAGACCGAGCCGCAGGGCCTGCGCAGCCGCACCAAGACCGATTGAGGTCAGCAGATAGGGCACAAGACGGATGATTGTGGTCATGGGCGTATCCCCATTTCATCGATCTGCGCGGCGATGTCGGTATAGGCCTGTTTCGTCACGGCCGTGAACTCGTCGCTCGCCTGAAACATCCGGTAGCCGTTGATGACTTTCAGGAAATCGGCATACATCGCGCTCCCCGTCATATCCCGGATGGCGTCCTCCCACCATATGACAACGTCCTTCGGCATTCCTGCGGGACCAAACAGGCCGTAAGATGCCGAAATCGCAAGCGGATATCCCCGCTCGGAGAAACTTACCACGCCGGGACGGTTTGCCTGTGAATTGGGACTCGTCTCGGCAAGCAGGCGCACCGTGCCCGCAGCAAGGTGGGGTCCAAAGTCCGAAGAGGCCACCATGTCGATATGCCCTCCGAGCAGCGCGGTCACGGCATCCGCTCCACCACGAAAAGGTACGAACGTCGCGCTCACTCCCTCGCGACGAAAGGCGGCATCAGTCGCAATGTGGGCGAGGCCACGCGGAGCGGCCGTCGCCCAGCGTAGTTTAGAGGGTTGCCGCCGCTCATACTCGAGAAGGGCGTCCCAACTCTCAAACGGGCTGTCGCTGCGCACGAAGCAGGGCACGGAGATTCCGGCATAGCTTGCGATATAGGTAAAGTCCTGCAGGGGATTGTAAGGTACCTCCTGGAGATGCGGCGCCACGAGCAGTGGACTCACCGAATAGAGCGAAAGGACGGATCCGTCGGCTTCAGCCCGACGTACCTGATCCGCTGCAATCGTACCGCCAGCTCCCGGCCTGAAGTCGGGTGTAGCCACAAGACCGCGGGCCTCTTTTACAAAATTTGCGACGACACGCGAAGCGATGTCACCCGCACCGCCCGCAGCAAATCCAACGACGATCGTGGGATTGCCAGCGGGATAGGCGGCCTGTCCCGACCGCGCAAAACGGGGTGCAGCCGCCGCAAGCAGAGCGGTGGCCGTCAAGAATGTCCTTCTTTTCATATCGTTCCCTTATTATTCAGGTTCCAAGATAAAGCGGTCCATGGACCGGGTGGGCTCCTCCCTGAACTTCGAACTCTCCGAGCGCAGCCGCGACGTCAGCAAATGTCTTGTATGAGCCGGTTAACGACGACCGATCCACGTCCTTGAGACCAGAGGCAGTCACGACCGCCACCACGGATTCGTGCTTTTCAATGATTCCTTGTCGTCGGGCCGTTTTAATCGCGGCAATACACGTCGCCGAGGACAGCTCGAGGAACATTCCTTCCGTCGCGGCGACTTGCTCCTGAAGCGCGATCAGGCCCTCATTAGGAACCGAAACGGCAACTCCTCGCGTCTCGCGAAGAGCCTTGAGCGCCTGGAACGTGCTACGTGTCGCACCCACTGATACGGCGAGCGTCTCATACAAAGCCGGCATGTCCGGTATGCTGTCCGTTTGCTGCTCCAGGGCCCTCTGTAGTGACCCATGAACCTCTGCCGCCAGAAGGCGTGGAATGCGATCAATCTCCCCGCTGCTCAACAGTTCGCGAAAGCCCAGCCAGACCCCAGCCAGCGCGTCACCATAGCAGACGGGAAGCACACACCAGTCGGGCACCGCACCGTGCATTTGCTCGACAATTTCGAAGGCGATCGTCTTGTAGCCCTCGATTCCGACCGGATGACTACCAACGACAGGATGGCGATAGGGCGAGGTCACGTACCAGCCGAACCGCTTGACGCCTTCCTCCAGAAACGCCCATCGATCGGACTTTTTGTCGAAGGGCACGACCTGTGCGCCATATTTGCGAATCTGGGCCAGCATTGGGCCCGCCGAACCAGCCAAGGTTGCCACCACACAGGTCAGGCCCGCTTTGGCGGCGTAAGCGGCAAGGGAGGCTCCGGCATTTCCCGTGGAGCTCGTCGCTACAACGCCGGCGCTCAACTCTCGGGCTGCCGTAACGGCGACAGTCGAAAAGCGATCCTTGTGAGACCAGGTTGGATTATAGCCTTCATTCTTGATGAAGAGCCGGAAGACACCAAGTTGCGCTGCGAGCCTCTCGGCCGGGAGAAGTGGCGTCAAGCCCTCCCCCAGGGAAACAGCCTCCGGCGCATCGAATGGCAGCCGCTTGGCGTATCGCCACAGAGAGGGCAGCGACACTGTAGTCTGCGGCGCGACCGCCAAGTCCGTGTTAGCGCAATATGCAATGTGAAGGTTCGAGGGAGCCACATCGATACATGACGGGCAGCCGCGGGAATCGATGGCGTGACCGATCGGGAGGAACCCGCCACAACGGTAACAGCGATAGCCGGCAACATTTCTCATTGGTCAATCACCACGAGGCTGTCGCCGTTGTTTGTCAGCATTTCAGCACCGTCCGGCCGAACCACCACCATGTCCTCAACCTGGAGGCCGACCCGCCCGAGCTCATAGTAGGGTGTCTCGACACAAAGCACCATTCCGTCGTCGAGAACGTCCTCGCTGGACGCGGAGAGAAGAGGGCAATCGTATCCATCCAACCCGATGCCATGCCCGACGTGACTGCGCTGGTAGTGAGGAATGCCCGCCTCACGCACGGCCTCGACCACGACCCTGAAGATTTCGGACGCAGACACGCCCGGGCGCACATGCTCGATCCCGCGTTTTACGCCTTCGTTGAGGGCATTGTACTTGATCTCTATGTCACGGGACGGCTTTCCAAAATACGCATTGCGCGCGATGTCCGCCCGGTAATTGCGGAAATGTCCGCCGACATCGAAGCGAATGACATCACCCTTTCTTAGAGCGCGATCCGATGGCTGGACATTCGGCAGCGCACTACGCTCGCCAAAACCGATACAGCCAAGCACGGGGAAGGCATCCTCACCGACGGTGTGGCTATGAAAAACTCGGGCCATGTCGAACTCGGTCACCCCTTCTTTTGCAATTGCAAGTGCGGCAGAGATCGATCTTTCGGTTATTTCGCCGATCGCTTTCAGCCTCGCGATTTCTGCGGCTGTTTTCACGGCGCGGACCCATCGAAACACCGATGAGGCGCTGACCCAGGTCACCTCCGGAAGTGCACTTTTCAGCGCTTCAATATCGCCGGGTAGCAACCCCACTTCATCGATACCGATGCGCGAATTGGCCAAGCCGGCAGCCCTGATCTCCGCGACAAGCCCGCTAACCGCACTATCGTCTGCCAGAAGCCCGTAGAGTTCGGCCTGGCGGGCGCTGACGGAATCCAGGACGGTAGACCGATCGGTATCGACGATGAATCCACCGTAACGCCTGACGCGGGCGGTCACGCCTTGATCGGCGACCAGATCGAGAGTGGACGTGCTGGTGATGACGACCGGCTCACCTTGCGAAGAGGCCGGGACAACGACAAATGCCTGCGGGCCACGTCGAATCCATTGCGAAAGGCACCAGAAACCGCTGGTGTAAAGCACGTTTTCCGGAGCCACAGCCACCATCGCGGCCAAGTCGTACGTCGTCATTGCATCGTTCAGTCGCGGGCTATTCAACAACATTGCCGAGTTCTCTCTTCGTTTGTTCGGTGGGTGCTTCAAAACCGAGCCCCTTCGAGATGCGGCTGGCTGCCGCGATGACTCGTTGCGCAACATCGGTAATCTTCACTTTCGGGTAGACGGCACGGGGGAAGGCAACACTTATGGCTGCACTAATCGTGCCACTGGCGTCATAGATCGGAGCGCCGACAGAAATGACACCCTCGACGTTTTCCGAAATAGCAGTCGCGTAACCTAGGGAGCGGGCGACGTGGAGTTGCTCGGCAAGCTTGGCAGCATCAACGACCGTGCGATCGGTAAGTCGTTTGTAAGGCCCGGTCCCGAGCAAGCCGGCAATCGTCTCGTCGGACAGGTCGAACAGAAGCGCTTTTCCCAGCGCAGTCGAATGCAATGGCATAGCTTCACCCGCATGCGCACGAATGACCACCGGGCTTTGCGACTGCACCGCAAGGACGTAAATCCCGGATGAACCTCTTCGGACACCGAGGAAGCCATTAAAGCAGCCATCTGCCGCCATTGCCTGCAACTCGGATTCGGCGAGTGCGAGCAATCTGCCTCTCTGGAAGACGTGCTGGGCAAGACCCAGTACCGCATAACCGATCTGATAGCGGCGACTGCTGTCGGCGTGTTCCACATAGCCTTGCGAGGAAAGAGTATTAAGAAGTCTTTGCGCGACCGCCGGACTGAGATCAAGCCGGCGCGCGACTTCGCGTACGCCAAGCGGTTCTCTGGCGTCCTTGAGAAGGCTCAAGATATGGAGCCCATTTTCGAGTGACTGGTTGCTGGTCATCTGCTGTTCCGTTAATAGAAACGTTGTTCCATATAGTGCACATTTAATCCGCCGTTGATCTCCAATGTCAAGCCGAATGTTCACTATAGTGTGTCGCACTAAAGTGAACGGACGCCGACCATCGGCGGATGGATATTCGTGCAACTGTCGGGTTGAATGTTCTCAAGATCCGCCGCGAACGCAGCCTTTCACAGGAGGAGCTGTCGTTTCGTTCAGGCTTGACACGTGCTTATCTTAGTGGACTTGAGGCTGGTCGCAGGAACCCTACAATCGTGTCGCTTTACAAGCTGGCAGAGGCTCTCGGCGTCGATATTGAATCTCTCGTTCGGTCGACGAAGAAAACCGACTGAACTTCTTGTTCCAATTATGTTTTTATTAGTCCTTCGTCCTGTCCCGCGCCTCTGTTGGCATGGTACGGGCGATGAGTTTTTCAACGTCGATCTGCAGTGCGGTCGCCAGGGCTTCAAGTGTATCGAGCGTCGGAGAACTTTCCTCTCTTTCGAGCTTTCCGATGTAATTCCGGTCAAGGCCGGCAAATTCGGCCAGCCTCTCCTGGGAGAGGCCTGAAATGCGGCGACGGAGCCGCAAGTTTCTCGCAAAAACAGCCGTAAGTTTCATAGGCGAAACCATCTAGAGTGCGCAGATAAAAGCTACATACTATAATACGCAATCGACATCAGGCCGGGTTGCGCAGGCCATTTCGGAAGGCATACCTTACGTAAGTCGAGTGGGCGGGCACGAGGTGCCGTTGCCGATCATACAACCCCTAACAGGGCGGAGCCGAGCCGGTATATTCATTACGCTTGCCTCTCGACATGACGGGAAATCGTCACGCGGTCCTTTCAGCCGCACAGGTGTTTCTTCACGAGGTCGGAGTGGCATGCAGGAAATAGGCAAAGAAACGCGTCTGACGCGCCGGGAAAAAGAGGTCCTGTTATGGGCCGCAAAAGGAAAGACGGCCTGGGAGACCGCAGTGATCCTGAATATTTCACGAACTACAGTCCTGTCCCATCTGAAAAACGCCCGGATCAAGTTGGACACGACCAACGTCGCCCAAACGATCGCGGAAGCTATCAGCCGTTCGGAAATTCCCTCGTGACATTACCAGCCTTTCAATCGCGATCCTCTAAAGATGCGCATGGCACCCATTGCACATTTCGAAGCCTCGGCTCGAAAGGGCTCATCGTCTTCCAGAGAGACGGCACGCTTATGAGACGGAAACGTCCGCCCGGGCATTTTATGCTCGGTGACGTCAGTAGCCGATTCGTCGACATGCTTGCGAAGCTGCGGGAACACGAGCTTCGCTTCGGGTTTATATCATCCGACAGAGGGATGGACGCCGGTTCGCGCGGAGAATCGGAATATCGGGCGCTGACAAGGCTGCTCGACCAGTTGCTGACTGTACGAGGTGCTATGCCGGATTTTTGGATCGCGTGCAGCGAACTTCACCGCAAGCACGAAGCAGAAAATCGACTCCCACGCCGTAATCGACAAATTCCCGACACCGGTTTCATTGGCATAGCGACAGAGTGGTACGGGATCGAACGGCAAAAAACGGTTTATGTAGGCAGTTCCGCGACAGGCCCGGCCGAAATCGGCAGCTCAGGCGTGATCCACGTCCCCTATTCGAGCTTTCATTACGACCAGACATTTTGGCCTGCCGTGCAAGGGGAACGAGCGACGGCACATGAGACTGTCCAGATCGAACACCTTTATGCGCGGATCCGTAAGGTTTTTGCCCGCGAGGATCACGTTCGCCACCAACAGGCGCGGTTACCCTAACGACTGCGGTCCCTACCATTCTCCCGGGGCGGACGAAGCCTGATCGATTTCGTGTTTTCGCGATCGCGCTGCTGACCTTTGTCACGCTGGCGGTTGGACCGGTCATTGTTCGTCTGATCACGCTCAACATTGGAACGGGCGATGCGCGCCATATCGACTGAGCGGTCGTTCGAGGTCTTGTTGATGATCCCCTGCTCTGCCACATGATCGCGCCCCGCGGTCGACTTCGTTTCGAGGCTGTCGGAGCTGCGCTTGTTTTTGCCCTCGTCGGCGCGACTGCGGTTTTTCACGACACGCGCGTCGAGCTGCAATCCGACGACTTTTCCGATTACCTTGGACGCTTGCTCGAAGATCAGGCGGTCGGAAGGGTTGGCGATCCTCGCTGCAATGGTCGAGGCGGTGTTCGCAAGAGTTTGTTTCGCCGTCTTGGCTTGAGCGGCGCTAATGGGGGTCGATCGCAACATATGCTCTTCTCCTTTTTCTCTGGAGGGATCGCGGCCATCGTGGACGGCCGTTTCGAGCCGCCGGTACTCACGTTGCAGCCCGGTTAAGAGGTCCTGGCTCAACTCGCGCGCCGTGCTCGGCGCATTTCGGTCCTTCGCAATCCCATCCAGCATCCTGATGACAAGTCCGACCGAGCGCCGACTCTGGTCCACCCGCCTTCTGGCTTCCGCAAGCTTCGGCGCCGTCGGTGTGTCGCGAACCTTGGCCATCACCTTCTCGATCACGTTTGGCGCCGCCGTCGCTCCCATTCGCTGGAACATTTCCCACTCCCAACGCTTGGCGGGTGGCGGAGCGGCGCGTTCGATGCGTTTGTGTCGTTCAACTGGGATTCCACGTTCCCTCGCTATTTCGGCGAAGCGCATCCGCCATTCCGTAAAGTCGCGAATGTTGGGATTGAGCATCTTTCCGCTACCATCACGCAACGCGACAATCACATGCAGATGTGGATGCTTAGTAAGATCGTTGCGATTGTGGATCGCATAGGAATAGCGATGCCCAGCGAATTGCGCTCTGAGGAAGTCGCGGCCAGCAAGGAGGAGCTTGTCTCGATCGACGTTCGCCGGTCCCGATAGCAACAAATGCATAAAATCTCGTGGCTGTCGGGTCTGCATAAGTGCGCCCACGATTTTTCCCTCCGC
Organism: Agrobacterium sp. SORGH_AS_0440; assembly: GCF_031453135.1. Taxonomy (NCBI): domain Bacteria; kingdom Pseudomonadati; phylum Pseudomonadota; class Alphaproteobacteria; order Hyphomicrobiales; family Rhizobiaceae; genus Agrobacterium; species Agrobacterium sp. SORGH_AS_0440. Next base: position 48,183 of record NZ_JAVIYR010000003.1, read on the forward strand.
CGTTAGCTGCTTTTGATCGGCCGTGGTGATCTCGCGGCGTCCGCCACCGCGAAAATACCGCCCGCTTCTGCCTGGCCGTTCCTCGATGCGCGCTTTTGTCGAAAGCGTCACCTCCGTCCCGCTGCGCTGCATGGCGTGCAAGGCCGCGATCAAACCCTTCGGGCCAGACGAAAACTCGACAGGATAGCGCGAGATCGGCGTGATGCCCTCTCTCCGCAAGGTTTTGTCCAGGCGCTGGTCGATAGCATCCGCGACGTCTGGTTCGTCCGGTGTACGGTTGCTGCTGCTGCGATCCACCCGATCCTTCTTTTCATGCGCAATGACGAGAACGAAGTGCAGCCTTGTCTGTCCCTTCCCGCCATCACTCACACTGAAGGCGTATGTTCGATCTATGTCGCCGACCCGACGGAAACCATCCTCTGCGAGCGAGGAAATTGCACGAGCGATGTCTCCCCGGTTTGCGTTCTCGAGCTCGTAGGTCAGACGAAGAACGTCCCTGCTACCCTTCCGATGGCCGAACTCTCTCTCCCATGAGCACGGCTTCATTGATATCCGATACCTCCCGGTCGTCCTGATCGTGGGCCTTTTCTTCCTTAGCCTGGTAGTGCAAGACGCGGCGCACAGAGCCGGCGCCTGCACCATAAGACAGAACCTTGACGACGACCGCGTTGTTACCCGCCGCGCGGCTAAGCGCCGAGGAGACAGCAGGGTGCTTTGCGGGTGTTCCTTTATCTTTCACGGCCGACGCGCGCTTCCCACCTCCGCCACCCGCGCCACGGCGGCGCAGCTCGTCGTCGATCAAATCGAAATAGCTTGGCAGCCGGCGACCTTCGGATCTAGCGTTCAAGCGACTTCTGGACGGCTCCCTCATCATGCCTCCTGATCAAGTCGACGATATAAGACGATGGCCGGACAAAGGCGGCATCGCGAATGGCGTCGAGAGCGCCCATCACGTCATCCAGTCTCTGCGCGATCACACGGACGGTCTCGGCGCGGCTTCCCTCGTCTGTGAGGAATTCTTCGTTACGGAAGGCCAGCTCACGTAGGAACCGATGCATGTCGGCCAACTGACGATCATGTTCGTCCAGCATGGCTGGAACATTCATGATCTCCCTGGTGACGATCAGCTTGGCAACGATGTTAACGGAAATATCAAGCCGTCCGGCAAGAGCCTCCACGTTTCCCAGGACATGATCGGGTAGGCGGAACATAATGGGCGGACCTCTCATTTCGATCTACAGCCCCCTTGCTTTAAGGGCTTCCAGAATCAAGCGATGGGTCGCTGAGGACAGTTGCTCGTGCTGCTCCAAGGACACGCAAAAAATCTTCGTCAACACATCGTCATCGAGATAAAGCGATACCCGTTTCCGTTTTACTGACGCACGAGCCGCTGTCCTGGGCGCCTTGGACTCCGATCCTCGCTTGTTTTCAAGGCTGGCCGGTATTCGGGTCTTCGAAGAATCTGGCTCCGAAAGAACGGTTTTCGCCTGTGCAGAAGCAGAACCATCGGGCATCAGCGTTTCGAGGTCTATATTTGTTGGCATGTAAGAAGTTGCTGCCTCCTCGATGTCCTTCGCTTTTTCCTCCGTTGATTGGACACGGGCGAGAATGTTGCCGGCCGACGTTCTTTCCCTCGACATCTTACGCCTCCGCCTGCAGCAGACCGATAAACTCGTTGTTGATCTTTTTCACGAGATCGATTGCGTCGAGCACGCTTTCCGACGCCCGCCGTTTGGCTGACGGCGTCAAGGCCGGGTTGTTCAAGATGCCGGCGAGTTTCGAGTAAAGGGAACCGTAACCGGCTCCCACGTCGCTGAAATGATTGCTCTTACGGACGACCGTTTCGACCACGGGTATCCGGCCGCTCGCCAAGATCGCGTGAACCTCGGGAAGCGATCGATTGTGCTTGAGGGCAATCATGTCCACGTAGTTCCAGATCGCCGCGTAAGGGATCGGCCCGTGATCCCGCTTCCGACCTATTTCCGTTAATATGGTAGCCACCTTGATGGCTGACGTAGCTGCCGTTGGCTCGGGAATCACTGGAATAAGGATAGCATCACACTCGTGGTAGACTTCGATCGCGCGCTGATGCACGTACCCGCCGACATCGTAGATCCGGATTGCCGCCTCGGGCGCGTTGTCCAGCCGCTCACGAAACCTGTCTTTAGGAGCCACGCGCAGATGCAACAATGACCCGTCTGCCGGCAATAGGCCCCGCTTCATGGAGACATTGTACCAGCGCGTCGACGATTCCTGTTCGTCGCAATCGATCAGCAGCGTCTTGTGGCCTTGCTGTGCAAACTCCGCAGCGAGATTGACGTTTAGGGTCGACTTCCCGGCCCCGCCCTTGAAGGTCGATATGGCGAGAGAGAGGGGTTTTACTGCCATGACATTTCTCACCCATTTTGCCGACGTCTGGATCGCGATCGCTTGCGCGCCCGTAAGCGGAAGATCTGAACCCAGCTTGGCAGTTGTCGTTGCTCCCATCTCATACGAGGGAACACGATCCTTCACCGGCCACGAAGCTTTGCCCGTGCCTCCTCCTGTTGCCGGGCTGCGATAAGCCCCTCATTAAGCCGCATCGTTTCGAGCGTTCGTGCCGCCTCGGAAACAGGATCCCTCCCCGGCCAAAATCGAAGAATTGGCAAAACGAGCAGCAGGAACGATGTGATTGTCCCGGCTCTAAACCACGCAGATTCAGCATAGAGGTTGCTGGCCCATTGCCAGACGCTCCCGGTCGTTTCCAGCGGTAAAAAGGCATAGGAAAACGTCAACACAATCCAGTAGCCGACAAAGGCCGCAACCAAAATGCATGCCATCGACACCAGGAGGAAGCACGCGATCTGGAGCAGCAACCAGACGGCGCGGATTGGAAGAGTGAAGGCCATGAGAGCTTTTTTATAGATCGACATCTTCTTGTCTCCACACGCAAATTGGGCCTGTGACCAACCTTGCCTCAAACTTCACGGCCGCTCAATACTTGCACTGCAGTACAATTTCGTGCATATTCGAAAAAGTCAACAGGTGACGGGTGCGAACATGAAAATTGACGCATGGCGGGGCTTATGCCACTTCATTCTCAGCCCTATTGGTGCCCTGATCTTGAAATCCGAGACAAGCTGGGCCGACACGAATGCTGAGTTCGTCAGCTATCGGAACGCCTATGTGTCGGGGCGTGATCCGATCCCCGCATCGCCGATACCGCTCGACACGTCATCGGCCGCAACGCAACTTGATTTTCAGAGTGTCATCCCAAACGCCGCGCTCAGCGGAAGCGCATTTCTCGCAGCAGGTGGAAAGATCGTAAGGCTAGCCGAAGTCCAGGGCGGCCTTTCAATCGAGCCGCTCGAATACGCAGACTTTGTGGCAACCCGCTCCATCGTCTCGCTTGCAGCGATGACTGTGACCATCTCAGACGTCCAGCAATTCGCCGGAAACGCATTCCCCTGTCACGAGCTCGGGCGGACCCGCGGCCGGTTAATGGTATCATATGCTGAATGCGTTTTCATGGATGGAGATACCGCACGGTCTCTCTCGGAAGTGCTGATCAGCAAGGGCGTGGCCTTCGCCTTCGGTGACAGTGCCGGCCAGCCCGTCTTCCCGGTTTATTCGCAGGTGGAAGACGCCGCACGGGCGACCAAAGCCGAAATCGGGGCCAGTCTCAGTTTTCTCCAGCCCTACGGTGAGCGTTACCGCGCCAATCCGACAAGGCATTGATGCGGATCGGAGCCTTGATGTTTATGTCCACAATCGCAGCTTCCGGCCTCTACACAGGTATTGTCATCCTCCCGACGCTTGCCGGTAACGAATTGCGGCAAGTGCACCCTCCTTCTCCACCAGTTGTTCGCGTTCAGGCGGCGCAAGATAGCTCTCCTGGGACCAGGGACGCGGCGCAGCCACCATCTTCCGCGTTCGTGCCGTTTCCGAGCCACGCGCAGTTCGAGACCGGCGATAGCTGGATCTCCGGCAGCAAGCGGTATCGCCTTTATGGTTTGCAGGCATGCGTGCGCGGAACCACCGTCACCCTGTCTGCAGGGGCTTCGCGCGACTGCGGGGAACTGAACGTGATCATGATGCAGGCTCTGATCAGAGACACAAAACCTGTTTGCACCAACATTCAAATGATTGACCAGAGCAATGTGGTGGTCGCATGCCAGACGACGGCGGGCGCGCATCGCTATGATCTCGCGACCTATATTATAGCGCAAGGATGGGGATTTGCCGCTGTCGATATCACCGGCCAACTCATTGTTCCTGGCTACAGGATCGCTGAGGAAAGCGCGCGTGCGGCCCGCGCAGGGCTCTGGGCCTATCCCGACATGCCGCACCCTGTTTCGGTGCTGATGCAACAAGCCGGGGTGTCACGATGAAGGTTATCACGATCTCGATGATTTTACTCGCTCTCGCTCCAACGGGCTCGCTGGGGCAGGCTCGTTCCTCCGACATTCCGCGTCAGATATTTGGCAAGGTTCAGGTTATCGACGGCACTACGTTCGATTTCATCAAGAGCCGTCAACTCGTGCGGCTGGCCGGCTTCGAAGCCCCTCGTCTCAAGCAGGTGGCGACGAGCGACGGCATAACATGGCCGGCTGGGGAGGTCACGCGCGCGTGGATGATCCTGCGAACCCTTGGCCAGGACGTCAATTGCGCGCCAATCGGTCGCGATACCAACAACAATCTGATCGCCCATTGCTTTGTAGGCGAGACAAACCTCGCGGAGACGGCCATTGCGGAAGGGATCGGCTACGCCTTCAACTATCCCAACGAGCCTCAGATCCCCGCTTATTTCGACATTGAGAGAAGAGCGAGAGGGCTTGGCTTCGGCATCTGGTCCTCGGCCGATTTATCTCCTCCCTGGCTCAACAATGTATCGCAGGTGCCCGTTGAGCAGTCCGACGGCCAGGCGCAGGCCTCCGAAGAGCACCGTCCCCTACCCTTGTCCGTCATTCCCAACAGCGCCTTGTCCCTCACGCGAGTGCATGGAGGTTAAATGAAAAGCCCTTTCCAGACTTCGGCTATTATTCTGATCTTGCTTTCAGTTCTTCCGTATGCAGCCCGCGCGCAGGACGGCGCCACCAAAGCACAAATCGAACGACGGGATCCGGACTTTTGCGGGGCAGGCGGCGCTGGCTGCGATCCGGCGGACGTGCAGCAATGGAAAGCGGTCGGCAACAAGCTGGCAGACCTGTCTTCGGCCGACCTTAGCCAATACGCCTATGCCTGCGCCAAGCAACGTGAATGGAAATCGGATTGCGAAACAAATCCCATAGCGATCCTGAAACGGCTTGGCATCGAAGGGTATTGAAATTGCCCATGACGAAACTGGGCCATGGATGGCTTGCGAGCGTCGGTATCGTGTTCGTTGTTGGATCGGCAGGTGGTTACACGGTCGGCCACCTGCAACGGACTGACAGGACAGCAGAGCTTGAGCAGGAGATCGTGCGGCTCGAAAAGGAATTCGGACAGAAACAATGGGCGTTTGAATTCCCGAGCGACACGGAGGCAAGCGCCGCGATCGCCAAATCTGGTCGTTCGATCCGGATTTCGGAATGCCGGCTTCGGCAGGCGGTGCCCGGTGTCACCTGTACCGGCGTCATCACCACCACAAGCGGCTCATTTGCGGGGGGGACCCAGCCCGGCACCCTGTCGTTTGCAAAAATCGACGGCGCCTGGGTGCAAATGCAGTAGACCAATCAAAGGAGACCGGCTGTGAAAATGGTCATGTTCTTGGCCACAGGTTTGATAGGCTCACTTTCGGCGATGTCTGCAAAAGCACAGGGCGCGGACTGGGGTTGCCAAGTTCTGCTATGTGCCGCATCGAAAAACCCGTCCTGGCACGGTGTCCCCTATTGCGTTCCACCGATGCGAAAGCTCATCGACGCGATGTCCAGACCCGGCTTTTCCTGGCCCATTTGCCAAGAGGCAAAAGCGGGAAAGCCTGGCCACGAGGATTACGAGGATTGCCCTTCTGGAACCACAGTGGGCTATTCGTCACGAGGCGGCGACAACAGTTCGCGGAGCGAACCTGACCAGTGCATCGAGACCGTCAATATTTGCCGGCCGTCGGGCCAGCGTAACGGCGGTACCAGGTCAGGGGGTTTGACGATCAATCGGAATTTGAGTGGGGTTGGCGACAGCTGCACCAAGCAGATTGCAACTCCCCGCCCCCGCCGCGCGGATCCCTTCTATTTCGATATTCCAAACAGCGAAGGCATAAAAGAGCGGTTCTGGTTCAACTTGAACCACTAGCAGCTGCCGGACGGCATCTGCTGACCACGCGATCACGAGTCCGTCCCGGCGGTTTTCTGTTTCTTGCGGCGGGCTTTCCAGACCGCTATCCGAGGGAGGTCATCTTCAGTGATCTTAAGCAAATCCTCGATGAGGACATTCCACTCTCGCTGCATCTTGTCGAGCGTCGAGAGCTTGACGTCTCGCATCGCTCGCGTCACCTGCGAAATGTATGCTTCGTGCACCCCGAGTTGCTCAGCCAACTCACGGTTCGTCACCTTACGTTCAGCCTTCAGCCGTTCGAGGCCAATGGCAAGCCTCTCTTGGAACGACAGAGAATCGAGTGTCGAAATATCGACGGCCTCGACCGGAGGCTGGCGTTTCACACGAGGCATCAGCCACTATCCCCGACGGCAATCACGATCCTGCGTCTAGAAAGCGATGCCGAGGAATTGACGGCAACGCGCGCCATCACGGCGCTTCGAAATATCGTTGAAACTCGATAGGTCATTCCGTCACCCGATGTCGACTGCGCTCCCCGGTGTCCAAAGCATAAACCGGTCGTTGATCATACTTCAAACCATGCAATTCACAAGCAATCGATGAAGGGACCGAAGCCGAGCCCGTCATGGATGTGCAGCGGCAAGCCGGGAGTGCTGCGCCCGCGACCAGGAAGACGGCGAAGACCGACGCCATCAGGGACAGCGGGAGCGATTGGTCGGCGAGGCCGACCGCTTGGGCATGGTCATGGACATTGTTCTTCCTCGGGCGTCTTCGCCCGTTACAGACCCGAACGCCGCAGCATCGCCTCGGGATAGCGCGCGCCTTCGATCTTGATGGCCGCCGACCCGGTGTCGAGATGATTGAGGTCGTCGGCTGAGAGTGTTAGCGACAACGCACCGATGTTTTCCTGCAACCGCTCGCTGCTGCGCGTTCCGAACAGCGGCGCGATCCAGGGCCTTTGCGCCAAGATCCATGCCAGCGCCACTTGCGCCGGGGTCGCGCCAATACGCTCGCCGACCGAGCGAATAATATCCACGAGCGCTTGATTGGTTTCGCGCGCGTCCGGCGCGAACCGCGGAATCTGGTTGCGGAAGTCGTTGTCGCTGAACGTCGTGTTCACATCGATCTTGCCGGTTAGAAAACCCTTGCCGAGCGGGCTGAAGGGCACGAAGCCGATGCCAAGCTCCTCCAGCGTCGGAATGATCTCGGCCTCGGGCTCGCGGGTCCACAGCGAATATTCGCTCTGCAAGGCCGCGACCGGCTGGACGGCATGGGCGCGGCGGATGGACTGCGTGCTCGCCTCCGACAGGCCGAAATAGCGCACCTTGCCGGCCGCGATCAGGTCCTTGACCGTGTCGGCCACGTCTTCCATCGACACCTCCGGGTCGACGCGGTGCTGATAGAGGAGATCAATGTAATCAGTCCCCAGCCGCTTCAGGCTGCCATCCACGGCGGCGCGGATCTGGGCTGGCTTGCTGTTGACGCCGCCGCGATGCTCGCCTGTTGACTGATCGATGTCCCAGCCGAACTTGGTCGCGATCTTCACCTTGTCGCGGATGCCGGCGAAGGCTTCGCCGACCATTTCTTCATTCGTCCACGGGCCATAGACCTCGGCGGTGTCGAAAAAATCCATGCCGAGATCAACCGCTTCGCGCAGCAGCGCGATCATCTGCGGCCGGTCCGGTATCTCGCGGGCCTTGCCATAACCCATGCAGCCGAGCGAGAGCGCCGAGACTTCGAGGCCCTGTCCGAGTTTGCGCTTTTCCATTGCAGGTCTCCTCATTCTTTCGGCATCACCCGGACCGTCGCCGCGCGGGCTCGATCGCTGACCATGGGCGCGAGATAGGGGCTGGTGCTGTATTTCTGACGATAGGCGTCATCGATCCGGTCGTTGATCGCGCCTTCGACCGGCTCGAACATGATCTCCTTCGTCATGCCGGCGGCGGTGATGCGCCCGGCACGCTGCCGGATCGCGGCCTGATACCAGCGCGACTCCTGCCCGTTGTAGCCGCGCACATAGAGGCCGCTATCGACCACCACCGACCAGATCCAGGTTAGCGTGCCAAAGGTGTTGCCGTCCTCCCGAAACGGGGCGATGTGCAGGTCATCGGTCGCGGCGATGCGCTCGATCTCATCCCTGGGCCATGTCGTCATAGCGGTCTTCCTTTATCCGCGCGGTCGCCCGCTCATTGCGCGTTGACGCGCTCGATTGTGACTTCCGAGGTGCCGGCGACCCTGAGGGCGTTGAAGCCCTCAACGATGCGGCCGAGCTTCACGAGGCCGGGAGAACGACGGAAGTCCTTGTGGAACAGCGCCAGATTTCCCCACGGCGCGTAGTAGGTGACGTCGCCGGCTTTGGGGTCGGTCGCGGAGGGCGCGCCGCGCGTGCTGAGCTTCGACCGCAGATAGGCGATCTTCTCGGTCGCGGCATAGTCTTCGAGCTTCACCTTGAGCGGAAGCAAGGCGAGGAAATCGCGTGTGGTGGCGTTGTCCTCGAGGACGGCGGCGACAGGCGTGCCGTTGAGCGTGAATTTGATCTTCATGGTTTCTTGTGTGGTCTGGCTGTGAGCGGCGGCGCCGGCGAAAAGGCAGGCGGCGGCGATTGGAATGGTTCTTCGGATCATCGACATGGCGTCACCTTTGCGAGCGCCTTCCATCTGCTTTGCTCCCGAGAATGTTCCGTGTCGACGCATGAGCGGAAAACATTTCCGGAAATCTAGCAACCAAAACCCTTGCTGATTAGCTGCCGCAATGTTCATGCGGTTGTGAGCAGCATTCACAAACCCACGCCGTAAAGGTTGGCCGGAAGGCCGGCCTGACCGTCATGGGCGGAACTGATCGTCCGTTACCGGCTCCAGCCAGTCGACGTTCTTGCCGTCATGCATATAGCTAACCGCGATGTGGCGCATTGCAGTCGTGTCGGTCGCGCCGTGCCAGTGCTTCACGCCAGCAGGAATCCAGACTGCATCGCCGGCGTTCATCTCGCGGCGCGGATCGTCCTGCTGCTGGACCCACCCTTTGCCTGATGTGACGATGAGCAACTGGCCTGCCGGGTGGGTGTGCCACGCGGTCCGCGCCCCCGGCGCAAAAGTGACTTCGCCCATGGTTGAGCGCGTGGCGTCGGTCGCGGGAAACATCGGAGTGATCACGACCTGACCCGTGAACTGGTCAGGTGTGCCGATGACCGATGGGGTCGAGCCGTTCGGGGTGATCTCGATGGTCTGCGCGAGCGTCGGTGTGATACTGGCCATAGTGACCAGCGTTGGGGCGATGAGGGATTGCATGGCCTTTTGCTCCTTTCCGAGGGTGGGTATCTCTGGCGCACGGTGTCACAACGATTCGCTGTGCCACCCGGCCGCATCAGCCGCGCCGCTTCTCGAAGATTGTCTTTGCCACCGGCAGAGCTGACATGGCGTTGGGCCAACCGGCGTAGAAGGCCAGATGCGTGATGACTTCCGCCGCCTGCTCCTCGGTGAGGCCGTTATCCATCGCCTTGTTCAGATGGAAGGTGATCTGCTCTACCTGACCGACCGAAATCAGTGCGGCGACGGTAACGAGGCTGCGGTCGCGCGGCGCGAGGTCCGGGCGCAGCCACAGATCGCGGAAGAGATAGTCGGTGGTGTACTGGACGAGGCCGGGCGCGACCTTGCCGAACTGGTTTCCAACATTCGTCGAACGCGCGGATTCCGCGGCTTCGTCGAGCCGCAGCGGTGTGGGATCGGCCTTCGGGAGCTGATCCGTCCCGATGCCGCGCTTGGTGAAGACTTCGCTAACCGGTCCGATGGCGGCCATCGCCTTGCCCCAGCCGGAATAGTAGGCGAGATGGGTGATGGTCTCCGAGATTTCCGCCGGCTTTACGCCGTTCTCAAGCGCCTGATCGGCATAGTAGGTCAGTGCCGGCGCCTCGCCACGGGCGATGAGCGCGGCAATCGTGACCAGGCTGCGGTCGCGCGGGTTCAGGCCGGGCCGCTTCCAGACGTCGCCGTAAAGGCGGTCCTGCGTGTATTGCTCAAGCGCCGGGGCAACGGACCGGACCTGATCCGGCGAAAAGTGGCGACCTTCGGGATTGGGCTGCTGTGCGTGTGCGGTGGTTGCCATGATGATGACTCCTAAGATTGATGCGATGAAGCGTTTCAATTCGGTCTCCCGGTGTTATGGTTTTGGCGCTCGCGATGAGGCCGTAGCTTCAGCTTTGAAGCCGCTCGATCAATTGCTGCTGATATTGGGGTAGTTCCGACGGAGTGACTGCCTGAAACGCCAGTGGCGGCAGATGGGTCATGCCGCAATGCAGCGCGCTGGCTTTCATCGGCCAAAAGACGTCCGCAAGATCGATGCCGATCCTGCCCGAAGAGCCGTAGGTTGAGGCCCCGCCGCCTGCGGTCGTGACCACGAGCATTTCCTTGCCCTGCCACAAGCCCGGACCGACGCTGCCCCACACGTCGTTCAGATAGGCTCTCATCATCGGCGTGATGTTGAACCAGTGGGTCGGGAACAGGAAAACGATACGATCATGCGACCTGGTGAGTTCGCGCTCTTCGTCGTCCTTGATGGCGCGAGTGTCGAAACCGTAGATGGTTTCCAGATTGCGCACCGTGACACCGTCGATGCTTTCGGCCGCGTGCTGCAATCCCTTGATCATGACGGATCGTTCGGGATACGGGTGGGAAGCGATCAGCAGCGTCTTGATATCGGTTCTATGCGGCTTGCTGGCAGTTTGCGCCTGCGCGGGGCTGGCCGTAAGCAAGCCGCTGCCAAGTGAGGCGGCGAGCTCCAGTTCAGCTTTCAAAAAATCGCGTCGATTCATCCCGCACCGCCTTTATTGTTCACGCTTCATTGTGAAAGTTAGTGCGAAAGAGCCGATGCGGTTACCCTTGAAATGCTGCATGGACCTTTGAAGAGCGCTCATTAAACGAAGAGAGCGCAGACCGGGTTGATTAGATGATCGGAAAGCAAAAGCCCGCGCATGCCGCGATACTGAAGAAACGAAACCTTCCGGCTTCATTCGACTTCCAATGTCATGAACAGCGCGGGCTTGATGGCCGCCGAACGATTACCAGGCGTAGGCTTGCGGCGCTTCTCCGCCGGGACCGGGCCAGATCTCATCCAGGCACTTCATCGTGTCTTCGGAGAGTGAGATGTCTGCGGCGCGCAGCGTCTGCGTGAGCTGTTCGACCGTGCGTGGTCCGACAAGCGTGGCCGTCACGACGGGATTGTGAAGCAGGCACGCCAGACCGACGTCTACCGGCTGCTCGCCGAGGTCTTCGCAAAGCGCCTCATACGCCTCCAGTTTCGGGCGATAGCGCTCGATCGTTTCCTTCATCGCCGGACGCTCCCGGCGTCCCGATGCCGCCTTCTTCAAAATGCCGCCCAGCAAGCCGCCGCCGAGCGGGCTCCAGGGGATGAGCCCGAGGCCGTAGTGGCGGCAGGCCGGGATCACCTCAAGCTCGACGGTTCGCGCTGAGAGATTGTAGAGGCTCTGTTCGGCGACGAGCCCCATGAAATTGCGCTGGCTCGCCGCGCCCTGGGCCGTCGCGATGTCCCATCCGGCGAAGTTCCTGCTGCCGACGTAGATGACCTTGTCCTGCTGCACCAGAAGCTCCATCGCCTGCAGATTTCTTCCCACGGCGTGAAGCGGTCGACGTGGTGCATCTGGTAGACATCGATGTGATCCGTCTTCAGGCGCCGCAGGCTATCTTCGCAGGCGCGCCGGATATCAGCGTCGACAGCCGCCGGTCGTTCGGGCCGAGACCCATCGGCTGATAGACCTTGGTAGCCAGCACGATGTCGTTTCCTGCCGCGCTCGGCCGTCCAGCGGCCGATAATCTCCGTAAGCGGCAAGCTGAGGCCGTTCAGGCCTTGTAGCTCCACGGCATAAGGACATCGATTTCGCTACTAGGCCAGCCATTTGCGAGGCGCTCGAGTGTTTGCGTCAGCCAGGCCTGGGGATCGACAGAATTCATCTTTGCAGTCTGCAGCAGCGTCGCGATTGTCGCCCATGTCCTGCCGCCGCCATCGCTGCCGGCGAAGAGGCTGTTCTTTCTCGTAATTGTCTGGGGCCTGATTGCGCGCTCAACTATGTTGTTGTCGAGCTCGATGCGGCCGTCGGTGAGAAAGCGCTCGAAGATGGAGCGACGCGAGGTGGTATAGCGGATCGCCTCGGCCAGCTTCGACTTGCCGGAGATCCGCGGTAGCGTCTTCTGCCAGAGGGCGAAGAGCTCCGTGACAACCGCAGCAGATGTCGCCTGGCGCGCGGCGACACGGGCGTCAGGGCTTTGGCCGCGGGCCGTTTCTTCCACCTGCCAGAGCTTCGCCATCAGTTCCACCGTCTCGGTGGCGATCCTGGAGCTGTCTGAGGCGTGGAGCTCGTAGAACTTGCGCCTGCTATGGGACCAGCAGTAGGCCAGCATCACGCCGTCATTGCCTCCGTCAGATCTGGCAAGCTTGTTATAGGCACCATGTCCGTCAACCTGCAGAATACCGCGATAGCCACTCAGATGCCGGGCGACCCGATCGCCAGCACGGCTATCTTCGAAGCGATAGGCAACCATCGGCGGGCTACTGCCACCAAAGGGTCTGTCATCCCGGGCATAAGCCCATAGCCAGGCCGTCCTGGCCGATCCGGATCCGGGCGCGAGTGTCGGCAACGTTGTCTCGTCAGCGAAGATACGCTCAGCCTTCTTGATCTCGGCGAGGATGTAGTCGGCCAGGATATCAAGTTCAAAGCCGAGCTTGCCCATCCATTGAGCCATCAGCTTCCGGTCAAGCTCGACCTTGTCGCGGGCATAGATTGCCTCCTGCCGATAGAGCGGAAGGCCATCGGCATACTTCGAGACCGCGATCTGGGCGAGAAGCGCTTCCGTCGGAATGCCGCCCTCGATGATGTGCGCGGGTGCGGCTGCCTGAATGACACCGTCTTCATCTTTGAAGGCATACTTCGGTCGGCGGGTGACGATGACGCGGAACTTCGCCGGCACGACGTCCAGTCGCTCCGAGACGTCTTCTCCGATCAGCACCTTCTGTTTGCCGATGTGTTCGGGCAGTTCATCCGGCTCGATCACCACTTCGACCCGCTCCAGATGAGGAGCAAAGCCCTTGCGCGGTCGCGGCGGACGCTTTTCGGTATGGGCGGCACCCTTGTTCACCTTGGCTCGGATCGCCGCGATGCCGGTCTCGATTTCCTCGAAGACAAAGGCCTGCTGCTCATCATCGATGCCTGGAGAGCCGAGCTTTTCCGATCGCCGGCCAAAGCGGGCACGATCGAAGGCTTTCAGGATCTGGGTCAGTCGTTCGATGCGTTCATCAGCATCGGCGTTTCTGGCTTTCAGGTCTGCGACCTCGCTCTCAAGAGCATCGGTGCGCGCGGCCTTCTCGGCCATGGCAAGAACCATGGCTTTCAGGGTATCTACATCATCCGGGAGCTGCAGATCGGGCGGCGTCATGACGTCTACCAGAGCATATTTTGCTCCGGTTTGCCTGCCCTTTCAGGCGGGTGATTCACTTTGCCGCAGGCATTTACCCAACAATCTCCGGCGGCTTCACCGCCACCGAGCGCACCCGTTTCCAGTCCATGCCGTCAACGAGCGCCATGAGCTGGGCATGGTTGAGCTGGACTCGGTTGTGGCCTATCCGCGGCCAGCAGAACTGCGCCTTCTCCAACCGCTTCGAGTAGAGGCAGACCCCGGATCCATCCCACCAGACGATCTTGATCCGGTCGGCCCGTTTGGCCCGGAAGACATAAAGCGAGCCGTTGAACGGATCACTGCCAGCATCGCGCACCAGCGACAGCAGGCTGTCCGGCCCTTTGCGGAAGTCGATGGGATGGCTGGCGAGGAAGACCTTTACACCTGCGGGGATCATGCTGAGCGAACCGCTCGGATGACACGCTGCAGATGCACTTCTTCGACATGCCGGCCGGCCCGCACGACGATACCGTCAATGACGATTTCGACGACGGGGTCGGGGTCAGGTGCGACGCTCTGCGGATCAACTGCCGCTGGTGCTTGTCCAGGCTCATCACTGCCCAACAATTCTCTACGCCAGCGGTAGAGTTGAGACGGCAAGATCCCGATCTGCCGCGCCACTGCCGACATGTTCACACCGGGCTGACAAGCCTGCTCAACCGCTGTGGCCTTGAATTCGTCGGACCAGAACCGTCGCAACTGTCGCGGCGACCCGTCAAGACGATCGGGCACCGCCTCGATCATTCGCATCAACCCAAGGCTAGCCGCAGGTCTAGACATAGATCCTCACATTCAGAGAACTCCTACGCCCGAAATACCCTACTCAGCATCAGCCGCGCCAGATGGGGTTTCCTTGCCGCTTACTAATCTCCTCGGAGAGACCGAAGCCCTTCTCCATGCCGGGAGATTGCAGGCCGCCATAGACATCGGCGGTATCGACGAAGTTGATGCCGGCCTCCACAGCCGCATTCAGAATCTGTAAGCTGGTCGGCTCATCGGTTATTTCGCCGAAATTCATCATGCCGAGGCACAGCCGGCTGACCTTCAAGCCAGAACGGCCCAAATGAGCGTATTGCATAACAGTTTTCCTTTCGTCATTCTTGGGGAGACGTTTCATGTGACGCGCCGGATGCGGCAAAACTCTTTGGCTGAACACCGTTGACCGACACAAAGTCGTATGACTTGACCGGAGCCTCTCTCGGACGCGGACCCTAAACCGGAACCGGCGCTTGCGTCACAGGGTTCCGTTGCATGGTCTTGTGAGAGCAATTCAGCAGTGTTTCATGCTGAACTGAGCGAAACGAACGGGCGTCGGCTCGTGGCTTCGCAGTCCGGTCGCATCACAAGCGCGGCACGTTGCAAAGGGGCAGTCCGTTCCATCGGGCGTCGTGTCGAAGGGAATTCACGATGGGAATGCAAATATGAGTGGCACGTACGAAAGAGCGTAGCATGCAGACAAATCGCGCCGATATCGCGGACCTGACCTACTTCCTGGCCATCGCCAGGCATCGCAGTTTTAGCCGCGCCGCCATCGAAATCGGCGTGAGCGCGTCGGCTCTAAGCCATGCCTTGAAGGGTCTGGAGAGCCGGCTCGGCGTCCGGTTGCTGAACCGAACGACCAAGAGCGTCACGCTTACCGCCGCGGGCGAAGCGCTTGCCGCCGCGATTGGCGAGCCGTTCGAAGTGATCGACACGGCGATGGAGACGCTGAACCGATTTCGGGATGCGCCGACGGGCCGCATCCGCCTCAACGTTGCCGTCGAAGCCGCGAATTTGCTGCTCGCCCCGGTGCTTCCCGCTTTCGTCGAACGCTACCCGGACGTCGAACTCGATATCGTGGCCAGCAATCGCATGGTCGATGTGACGGATGCGGGGTTCGACGCTGGCATCCGATATGGCGGCACGGTCCCCGAGGATATGATCGCTCAAAGACTGTCGGCCGACGTGCGCTGGGTGGTGGCGGCTTCGCACGACTATCTCGATCGGTTCGGCGTTCCCGAACATCCGAACGACCTGCTTCAGCATCGGTGCATCAGCAACCGGCTCGGCGACGACCGGGTCTATCGTTGGGAATTCGAGCGCCACGGTGAGGAGCTGCAGATTGTTGTCCCGACGTCGATCACCGTCGATCTGGCGGAGACAGGACTGATCGCGGTCCTCGGCGGTGTCGGCCTCATGTACTTCCCCGAACCCCTCGTCGCGCCCTACGTCGCAGACGGGCGGCTGCGGCTGGTGCTGTCGGACTGGGCCTCGATGGGCGATGGCTTCCACATCTACTATTCGAGCCGACACCAGATGCCGACAGGATTGCGGCTGTTAATCGACCTCATTCGCGAATTGCGGCCAATGGGGCTGTGAGTGTACCGCAATCAAGGGCGCGAGCTTGCGATGATCGTGATGACTTTCCAAACGAAGAGGCGGGCCAAATCGCCGCGCCGAAGGTTCATTACTGAGTTCTGCTCACGACAACATGAAAATGAACACCGGTAGCCATCGCATATTGGAGGGCTAATTTTGGCACGGAAATGGACTTCTCGATTTCAGGATGAGGAAGCAGATCATGAAATTCTACCGCGAAGGCTCGCAAGCTCCCTTTCTCGTAAAGTTGGCCAGTCAGCACCTCCCGTGTCGGGAAATGGCGATAAAGCGTGCCAACACCAAAACCAGCGGCGTGGGCGATATCGTCAAGGCTTGCCGATGTTCCCTTTTCCGCAAAGGCCGCTTTGGCAAACTCCATCAGACGCTGGCGGTTACGCTCTGAACCCGCCCGAGGCTTGCGGATATTTTTTTTGATGACAGCCAAAACTACGCCCTTGATAAACGGAGAAATCCTCCTTTCGAGCATGCACGTCACTAGTTCTCCTGCGCACTCCGACAAGGCCTTCTTCGTCATCCGCGCCGGCGCGCTGGAGTGCGGCACGTATTCCAGTTCGCGTTCATTTACTACCTGTGAACTCGGCGTCATCTTCGCGCAACGGATCGCTTGCCGTGTCTGCGTACTCCCGAAGCCATGCTTTGGATTCGGCCTCGGTGAGCCTGCGGGATAGAGTGTCTAACATAAGCTCAATGTCCGAATTCAGAGCTTCTGGCTCAATCACATCTGGGTCTGCCTGCCGAAAAACGATGTCAGTCAAGGCCTGGAGGTCGCTTCCGAATGCCTCTCTTACTTCCTGCCGTCGGAGAATGGGCGAACCTGACAACCCGTCGCGGGACTCACCTGTGAATGAGCCGTCGTGATGCTTTCGACGCGTCGGCGGCGGTCCGAAATAAACGCTCCTGCCGAGCTTTTCTTCATCGTCATCGAGATCAATCTTGTCTGCAGTTTTTGGGCGTACGATTTTGGCCCCACCATGCCTATCTTTGCCCACAGCCGCACCATCCGCGGACTTGCGCTCTGACTGCTGTTGCCGATCGCCTACATTTTCCTCCGACACTCCAGATTGGCGAGTCTCATCGAGGTCCAACCTGCGTCGCAGCTCATCGAGGGAAGAAATATAAACGTGACGAACGCCTTCTTTAACGATGAAGCTCAAATCTTGTGGCTTTCGGGCGCGCTTGATCGCTGCAAGATTGAGATCAGCTCCAAGTTCGACGGCACTCGTCCTATCACGCGGCGTGGCAGCACTCACCGGCGGCGCGCGAAAACCCAGGCGGTCACTGTCAGCGATCGTCCACTCAACGGGCTTCAGGCATGGCCTCGGCACCGGCTTGAACCGTCGCACTTTGGCAAACATCCGCTCGCCGCCTCCATCCAGTTTCATGATGCGCATCACCGGCATGCCGGTCACCTGGAGGATCGCCTCTTCCGGCTTCATCATCATCAGCGTGTTCACAGGAAGAAGATCGACTGACACCGGTACCTTGGAGATCGACCGCTGCCTGCGGCCATGGCGATAAGAGTAGGATGACTGTTCGATCCATTCGGTGGTTTTCCCGGCTGCGAGCGAGACGGCCAGCGCATCGTCCTGATTTTGAAAATTCATGAAGACCTTGATCGTCGATGCCCCCATCAGGATCTTTTGTCCAGACCGCTGATACAATCGCTCGAGTTGGGCGCCATCCTGAAGAATGAAAACGAAACGCACGCCGTTTTTGCGGATCAGAGGGGCGAGCGTCAGCACTGTGTCGATGCGGCCGCCATTGCCGAACTCGTCAAGCATCATCATGACCTCATGCTCGCCATTGGGCAACGGTCCCATCTGGACCAGCTTGTCGGCCATTTGCTGGATGAACATTGAGATCAGCCGCTCATAGATCTGCATCGCGTTCCAGTCAGCCTGGATATAGATGACCATCTTGCGGCGACGAATGCGATCGATTGGTATGGTGGTGATCGAGGTCAGCGCCTCTACCAGGGGGTTTTGCAGGAAGTTCAGCTTTGCGACGATTTCGGCTGCAATCCCTTCTCCCAGCTTCTCATGACGCCCGGCAAATTTGGTGAGTTGCATGCGCGTCTGGTCAGACAGGACCGTTTCATAGTTTTCAAGCAACTGGACGATCGCCTTGCGCTCGTCGGACATGGAGTTGAGAATCCGGTATAGTTCGCTTAGAGACTTGCGGGTGTCGGGGCATTCGAGCACGAAGCCAAGCATGGCCGTCAGCAAGATCCTCGCGCTTTCTTCCCAGAAGTCGGATGAATCCGAGCGCAGCCGCTCCGGCAGCAACATCTGGGTCAATTTCTGCAAGTCGGTGATCCGCTGGTGCGGATCCTGACTGATCAGGTCGAGCGGATTGTAACCGTCGGTAAATTTCGATCCCGGCGCCAGCAGAAAAGTCTCAAAACCCTTGTCCTTTAGGAAACCGGAAGTCTCGTCGTACAGTTCGCCGCTCATGTCGAGCACGACCTGCGAGCCTTCGAAACTCATCATCGATGGGATGACAAAGCCGCGCGACTTCCCTTGGCCCGGCGAGCCGATCAGCATCACATGCTGGTCGCCGTCATTGCGCAGAAGAAGCCCCTGTTTCAGCCCAAGTACGATCCCGCGCTTGTCGCGCAGGCGAAAGTCCGCCGCATCCTTCAGGGTCGCTAGTCGGGCCGTGCCCATGATCATCCGTTGACGCTTCTGTATCGTCGCGCCGATCGGAAAACCGACAAGCCCGGCGGCGGCGGCAAGACCGGCAAGCGTCGCAAGCACGGTCTGTCGAGTGGGTTTCTGATAGACGCCATCGACGTCGGTCGCCCCGAACGGAGCCTGGTACATTGCAGCGAGATGGCTGCCATAGTAGCCGGCGATCTCCGCATGTTCGCCAGCTCGGGTGACGACGAGGTAAAACGCAAGTCCATAAACAGCGACGGCGGCATAAGCTGCGGCAAAAACGAGGGCCGTTGAGGCGATCAGGCTGAACATCGACCGGACATGCAGGAGGTAGAGGATCTTGCGCGACAGCGCCCTTCCGCCCTTCAGCATCCAGAGACACATCAGGAAGAACAGGAATGGTGAGGCAAGCGCGAATGCGAGAAGCGACAATCCGGCAGTGTTGCGGGTATGAATAATCGACCAGGTATAGCGAAGGGCGTCAGCAAAGCGCACCTGGCTGACATAGTCGAAATACGACGTTGATCCGAACGAGACGGCATAGGCGTCGTAGATCAAGGTGAAGAAGGCAAGCCAAATCACGACAACGCCCGCAAGCGCGACGGGCAGTGTCAGGAACGACAGTTTCTGCAAGCTCGTCCATTTCGGGCGGTCAATCTCTCCGTCCGTGTACACGCTGGCCATGTTCGTCAACCTCGTCGGCAAAATAGATCTCGCTGACGCCGCGCCCGCCGGCGGCATCGCTCTTTTTCAACTGGACAACGATCGGGATGATCGAGCGGATATAGCGGATGATGTCGTCACGCTCCATGCGGACATTGCTGTTGAGAACCAGCGTCGACAGCCGGTTGAAAGCATGGTGCGGCGAGTTGGCATGGATTGTTGACATAGAGCCCGGGTGACCGGTGTTGATGGCGTTCAGAAAGTCGAATGCCTCGTCGCCACGCAGCTCGCCCATGAAGATGCGGTCGGGCCGCAGGCGAAGGGCCGCGGCCAGAAGGTCACTCATCGTCACCCGCGCCTCGCCTTGCCCGCCCTTCGAAACCAGCAACGAAACAACGTTTTCCTGGCTTGGCTCGAGCTCGGCCGTATCCTGCATGAGGACGAAGCGCTCGTGGTTCGGGATCGCAGTCAGCATCGTGTTAAGGAAAGTCGTCTTTCCAGTTGACGTGCCACCGGAGATCAGCATGCTTCGATGGTTGGCGGCTGCCTGTTCCAGGAAATCTCGTACCTTCCCTTTCCGCAACAGTCGCGAGAGTTCGACATCGACATCATCGAGATAATCGTCTCCGGTTACCTTCGTGAAGTGGAAGGCCCCCGCCTTCTCATAGTCGTCGAGGTCGAACCGTCGGATGAACTGCTTGCGGATCGAGAATGCGTGGCCGGTCGCAGAGGTCGGACTCAGGACAAACTGAACGCGCTCGCCACCCGTCAACGTGGCCGACAGAAGTGGATTCTCGGCATTGACCGTCTGCTTGGTGAAGGAGGCGGCGCGAGACGCCATGTGGCGGATCACGTCCTGTTCGAGGCCCCCGATCTCGTGGCGCACCATCCGAAGCTGACCGATCTTCTCCAGCCAGATTTCATTGCTGCGCTGGCAGGAGATTTCCACGACAGCAGGGTCGTCGAGGAAGACCCGTATGGGTTCGAGTGCCTCAGCAAGAAAGTGCTGTTCGGCAGAGATCTGCGGACGCGCGTTCATTTCCCGTATCTCACCCTGCGAAGGCGCTCGAACTCTTCGCGCACCGGGTCGGGATAGAGACCCGCGAAATCGAGATCCCGCGTCACGAAGACGTTGATATCCGAACCTTGAGGAATGTGGATGGTCGGACGAATATTGCGGGAATCCTCAAACGCCGTTACTGCCATTTGTTGGATACCCGAGGCGATGGTTTCGGCGGCAATCGAGCGAGCGCGGTCCTGGGATGTCTCGCCATTGTCCTGAGGAATTCGGGTCACGCTGCCATTGTCGTTGATAATGGTAACATCGCGATCCTGCCTCTGACCAAGCTGCGCGATGTACTGTGTTGCGCCGCCTATCAGCGTCATCAGTGCCGGCGGCCCGAACCGCTCCCAGTTCTTTCTGTCGACTATGCCGGTCATACCCGAGCGGCCGAGACGGTCAGTGCCATAGGAGCCGAGCTGCACCGAGACACCGTCGCCGCGGATCATTCGTGTCCAGACAATCAGGATGCGCTCCTGTCCCCTTTGGACACCGGATTTGTAATCGCCGATCAGTGATGAGCCAGCCGGAATCAAAATCCGGCGGCCATCGAAGGAATAGACATCCTCCCGCACAATCCCCTTCACCATGCCGGCGAGATCGGAATTGATAGCTGTCTCAAGCGTCCCTCGGATCATCGTCCCCTGTGGTATCCAGGCATCCGTGCGGCGGTTCTCCGTGGCGGCCGACACCTCTACACCCTGTCCACTCATCGACTTCAGGAAGGCACGATCGCTATCGACGGCATCTCCGCTCGTGGCGCCTGATTGACCAGTGTTGCTGTTCGCACCGAACATACTCGCTGATGCATCGGACGACGTCGCGGACGTTCTTCTGGTCTGGTCCGACTGATCGAATACCATTGCAGACGAGCGGACGCGTTCCAGCAGCTTGGCCTTTCGCTCCAGCTCAATGCATTTGGGGTCGTCCGGGTTTTTGCCTCGGGAGCAATCGGCCTCGGCAGGAGGCGCGACAGGGGCGGCGGCGGGCACCCGCAGGGCCGGGGGCGGCGGCGGTGGCGCTTCCGGAACCTGGACCGTAGGCAGCGGCGGTGGTGAGGGGGTCCTGAAGCCTTCGTTTCTCGGCGTCTGCACCGGCCGGAACTCCTCACGGGGCGTCGCGTCGATTGTCGGTTCTTCTTCCCCACCCGCCAGAAGGAAGTAAAGGACAACACCAACGCCAGCAATAGCGGCAACGACTGCGAACGGCCGCATCAGGCCTATTCCACCGCGCCTCACCTGCCCGCCAATGGACGTATCGGTGTCGATCGAATGGTAGTTGGGGTCCGACATGGCGCGCCTCCTATCTTGATAGCGATTGCTGGTGGGATGTTCCGCTGCCAATTCGCTTCGGCGATACCGCGCCTTCAATTGGCGCCGGGATATCGGCAGGGGCGGTGCGGAGATTGAAAAGGCAAGTCTCGCTCTCGGTGCCGAAACGCAGCGTCCATTGCCGCGAGACCTTGTCGATGACGATGTAATCGGCCTCGCGGCGGTAGTTCACGAGGCTCTCGCGACGCATGCCGTCGACAATGAAGATCGCCGGGATGTCGCCAGTGAATTTCATGAAGGTCTTCAATCCATCGTCAAAAACCCAGAGCGGTTTGGCTCCATCGCTTCCCTTGAAGCCGTAGTCGTAATTGACCTTGTCACGGCGGATGTTTTTGATGTTTGGGTTTGATTGCGCGTCCTGCGCCTGCTTCCACAGCTCTGCCGTACCTTTTAGTCCGGCATCCTCCGGATAGGTGAACCGCAGCTTGAACGTCTGGTTTTGCATGGCTTTGGTGTCGTTGACACGCAGGTCGAAGGAGTAGGTTCGCTTCGTCGTGACGACGGACAGATTGGTGGCCGCATCCTTCTCCATCGGCTTCAGGGTCAGGGAGCGTTGATCAGCCGAGGTGAGGATCTGCCAAGAGATTGTGTCACCGGCTACGACCTGGGTTATTTCCTCATCGGCTCCGAAGAGGATTGTCGTCACCAGTCCATAGGTGCCTGTCACGAGGAACACCTGCTCGGCCGAATAAGGAAGCGATCGTATTCTCGGATCGAGGCGTCCTGGCCTCGCGACCAGTTCGGCATGTACGGCCAACGGCCACAGCAGCATAAAAAGAGAAACAAAAACCGTCTGCCTCATCATGGCGTAATCCCTGAGGGCATGGTCTCGGGGACTTTCGCATATTCGGTCACGACAAAACCGAGTGGATTGTAGAGGCGGACGCGGTTGCTGGCGGGCAGGTTGATCTGCCGGTAGCGTATGGTCGCCGACCAACGCGTAACGACGTCACCACCGCGACGCCGTTCACGTGTCTCGAAACGAACAGACATGGTCGATGGATTGAGCGGATTGACCGAGAGGATCTCCGGCCGGATTTCGCCGGTCGCACCAAGCAACTTGACGGGGCCTCGGGGATTGGAGGGGTTCATCCAATCCTCGTAGTCCTTGAAGGCCTGCGAGCCCGGTTCCGACCACAGCGCAATCATGTCGAAATTGTCGGAAAGATAACGGGGATCGTAGGTTTCGCGTCGGATGACGTAATTGCCGGCGAAGGCGGCGCGGACGGCCTGGTTTTCCGAGACCGTCGCACGGTCTTTATCAAGCGTGGTCACCGTTTCCATATAGCCGGTGTTCCGGTCAACGATCAGAGGTACAACCTCAGTGCGCACCAGCGGAAAGAGCTGCGCCACTGAGAACGACAGAACGCCAGCAACAGTCCAGCCGGCCAAGGCAAACAGCAGAAGGATGAAACCGATCAAGGTGCGGAGAGAGCGGTTCTTCTCACCCCATGAAAGGTGCTGATCGTAGAGATCCTCCGGACCGGCCATCTGGTCGACCGGCTCTGATCGCAATTGTCTTCTGAACAATGTCAAGTTCTGTCCCCAAAATCATGATCGTCGTTAATGTTGCGGCCCGCTTGAAGAACGGATGCGCTGTCCGCATGAAAAACCTGAATGACCAGAGGGTGTCTCACCTCACTCGCGGTTTCGCCGGCGCATTGTCAGCATCCGGCCGAGCGCGCCAGCGCCCGTCATTGCCCCGCGGCCCGAGAGCGAAACCGCCGTCAACGCGCCTTTTGGACCCGCCAGCATGGCAAGGGCCACCGCTCCGGCCTGCCCGCCTCGCGAGGTGCTGGAACCTAATCTTTCGCGGGCAGCGCCGTATAGCGCACTGGCGCCGCCTCCGCCGGGAGTGACTGCAGTCATTGTGCCGTAGGCGAATGTTCGCGCGAATTCCGGAACCTGAAAAATGAAATAGGAGATCAGCGCCAGATAGAGCACCATGGCGAGCACGATCGCTAGCGCGTTTTCCCTCGTCGCCATGTCGCCGTTTATCGTGTCCATCATGCCAATCAGAAACCCGAAGGACAGTCCGGCCATGACATAGGTGAAAAGCAGCATGAACATGCCATAGGCGATGCCCCTCACCCAGGCGTCGAAGACGAACCGCGTGATCCGGAAGAAATAGGAGAGGATGGCGATCGGGCCGATCGCCAGCATGACAGCGGTGATCATTTTGGCAAACAGCGTTACGCCGGTCAGGATCAGCAGCATCGGCAAGAGACCGAAGACCAGAACTATGAAGACGACAACCGCACCGGTGACGTTCGGCAGCCATCCGGATTCGTAGGAATTGAAGAGCTGCATGGCGAAGTCGTAGACCTTGCGCGACATGCTGGCGACCTGCGCGGCAAGATCGGAGCCGGCGGACTGCCCGCCCATCGCGGAGGAAATGGCAGCACCCAGATCCTGAGGCGACGTCAAAATGAACTGACCGATATTGTCGTAGAAGGTGGCCCAGGACATGACCAGCGCATAGGCAAGCGCGAGCTTTGAGGCAGTGATCGCCATGTCCTGAACTGAGACGCTCGAAAAGCCAAGCGCGGCCCAGAGAAAATAGAGGATGAGGAACAAGGCCAGGATGGATGAGACGAGATCGCCATTCTCGGCGAACAGACCCCACGCTCTCTCCAGCGAGGCCTCGTTGATCCTGTCGAAATACCGGAGTGCGTCGCCGTAGAAGTTGATCGCGTAACTGACCGGATCCATCATCCCCCCTCTTAGGAATTAACGGGCCGCATCGGACCGCAATCGTTGCTGACGATCCGCGCAAGCGCCTGTTGCGGCGGCGCCGCTTTCTGCTGTTCCGCGTAGCCGAGGGCTGGGACGGGGTTCTCGTCAGCCGAACATTTCGCCAGCTGTTCAAACTTGCCGCCGCATCCGGACAAGGTCGCAGTGGCCAATATCAGCAACGGGACGAACCTCACTGGGTCTGCTCCTCGAATGCCTTGAGCTGGTCGCGGACCGATGCCCCGTCAGCGCCACCGCCGCCATCGCGCATCACGTTGTCCGGAAGCGTCGCGAAGGTCTTAAGGTTTTGGGAAGAGGTCGCGAGTGCCGCCTTGTACTGCTGGTTCAGCAACATCACCTGGTTGTTGAGGGAGCCGACAGCTTCGTTTGCGGTCTGGTTGCCCTGGAGCACCATCTGGGTATTCTGTTCGAGCGCGCCCTTCAAATCCTGTGCCGTGCCGATCTGCTCCGTCGCCTGCATGAAGGCGTTCTGACGCTCCTTCGTGGCGCTGTTCATTGCGTCGGTAAGGGCAGTCAATGTCGTCAGCGCGTTGATGCCTTGCGAGTAGGCCTGATTGGCGCCGGACAGCTCCCCTCCCTTGACGGTATCGACCGCCATCTTCACCAGATTGAGCCCGTTGATCAGCTTGGCGGCAGTGTTCTGAAATTCACCGCTGATGCCGCCGAACAACGCTTCGTTTCCTGACAGGATGCTGCTGAAATCAGGCGCCTGTCCCATGCTGAAGCCGTTGCCTGTTGCGAGTTTCGCGAATTGGCTGGCATCCTGCGATCGGTCGCCAGTTATCGCCTGAAGCGTCTTCGTCGTGTTATCCTTGACGATCGAGGTGTCATCCTGGATCTGCTTCGAGAGTTTTTCGATTTCCCTGCTAACAGCAATATTATCTGCGTCTTTGACCGGCACCTGCGCAAAGGTGTTTGACATTGCGGTGATGGCAAGCGGTGCGGCGATAACGAATTTTTTCATCTGCCTGTCCTCTCTCTTCCTGTTCAATTTGCCACTGGCCGGGCATCGACGACCGTCACCAGTCCAAGCGCCGGATCCTCCACCACCGAGAAGGTCGCGACATCGCCACTGGCACGGGCCTGGTCCTGGAGGTCTTCGAGCCAGCGCCTGATCTGATTGGTGGTAGCGGTGGATGGCGCGGCAAAGCATTTGACATTGCCGGTATCGATGGTCGCCGAGGGGCACTGAACCTCGGCCATCACAAGGGAACCATCGTGCTCCTTGGCGTTGCCGCCACCTGAGCCACGCAGACCCGCCGACGAAGACTGGAGACCTGCCTGCAGACGCTGAAGATACTGCTGGTTGGCTGCCAGCGATTTCCCCAGAAGCTCGTTCCAGACCGAACCCCTTTCGGCCTGCGCCTCAGTATTGCGATCGATCGCCTTTTTCAGCTGCTCGCCGCATCCAGTGACGTCACTGACGGTTTCCGTCTCGACGCCCTCGCCTGGGGGACGTCTGTCGCCGTTCTCTGCCTTGTTCCGGCTATAGTACGAGGAGACCTTTTTGACGTAATCCTGGGTCTCTGGAATATCGGGAATCCGGCCACTCCCAAGCGACTGGCGATAGGGCCCGGCATTGTAGCCCGCGGCGACGAGGTCGTAGCGATTACCGAACATGCCCTGCAGCTGTTTGATGTATTTCACACCTCCGCGAATATTGTCGCGGAGGTCGTAAGGATTGACACCAAGCCCGGCCGCGGTGCCCGGCATCAGCTGCATGACGCCGGTCGCGCCGACCGGTGAGCGCGCCGATTGGCGAAAGCGTGACTCCTGCTCGGCAATCGCCAGCGCAAAGTTCGGATCGACGCCCTGCCGGATCGCCTCGTCCGCGACCAATCGGGCGACTTCCTGCTGGCTATAGGTGCGCTTCAACGGGCCGGCCGGCGCGGCTTCACCGCCCATACCCTCGGCCGAGCAATCGGCCGGCGCTCCAGAGCCCTGCCCGGGCGCAACGCTGTCAGTGGTTCCGCCCGACGCGCCCTTCACGCTTCGCGTGTCTGACTGATAGGCCTTGTACCAGTTCTCGGTCTCCTGCTGGATATCGCGGCGGGCGCCGTCTTTCACCGGTACCTGCGCTAGCACCGCGACTGGTCCGAACACGCTGGCCAGTACCACGGCACTGACGGTTGCCAGTTCAGGAAGCCTTGCGTTGGTCATCGGACGCATCCCCCTCCCAGTCGCAGAATTTCGAAAGCCAGTTCTTGGGATCGTCGCCGTATTCCTCGCGAAGCATCTCAACCTCGCGGACGGTTTCTTCTCGGCCGGAAAGGACCTTGATGAACTCTGGCATGTGGGACATGTCGACACGCGCGATCACGCTGCTCTTCGCGTGCTTGATCAGCATGAAGCGCGAGGCCGGGTCGCCATTCTTGACCCAGTCGAACTCGGCCCTGGAAAGGCCGAAGTGCTCCATGTAGGAATTTTCGTCCGCCTTGGGATTGGCAAAGAAAATATTGGTCGAGGTCTGTTCGATGATCGTCCGGCTGACGCTCGACTGCACCACGTCATCAGCGGACTGCGTCCCGAAGATCACAAGACCATTCCTCTTTCGGATGGTTTTGAAGTAGTCCTTCATCGTGCGCTTGAACTCGTCGTCGTCGAGCAGCTTCCAGGCTTCGTCCATCAGGTTGATGATCGGCGCCTTGCCGTCGTAGACTTCGTCCAGCCGATGGAACATGTAGAGAAGTGCTGCCGTGCGAACCGGTGGATCGTCGAGGATCGACGTCATGTCGAAGCCGATCATCGGCCGCGAGATATCGAGATTGTCGTCGGGGTTATCGAAGAGCCAGGCATAGGGGCCATGATCGACCCATTTATCGAGCCGTGCGATCAGGCTTCCCTCGGTTCGTTCGGTTCCGGCGAGCAGGGCGCGAAGCGACGACAGGCGGCGATAGGACCGATCCTTGGTCTTAAGGACGGACTTGATCGCCGTGCGGATGATGGTCTCCTCCTGCGGCGTCAGGCTCTCGCCTTCCTTCGACGGCTTCAGCATGAAGCTTAAGAGCTGATAGAGGAAAACGCGGTTTTCCTCGGTATCATCAAGAAGCAAAGGGTTCCAACCTGACGGCTCGCCGGGTTCGAGCGTCAGGTAGGTTCCACCCGCCGCGCGAACCATGATGTCGAGACCGCGGTCCTTGTCGAACACGATCGTCTTCAGACGCGGGCTGACCCGGTAGGCCTGGAGGATTAGAAAAGCCATGATCACGGTTTTGCCGGAACCCGTCGGTCCGAATACCGTCGTATGTCCAACATCCCCCTGATGGAAATTGAAGAAGAACGGCGTGCCCGACGTCGTCTCGAATATGGTGATCGCCGGACCCCAGTGATTGCCGTCCGGCTTGCCGTAGGGATAGGCGTGGAAACTGCTCAGGCCCGCGCAGTTGAGCGTCGAGATCACCGCGCGCCGGGCGATGTAGGCCTGATTTCCGGGGAGCTGCGCCCAATAGGCGGGCTCCGCGTTCAGGTCCTCGCGGACATAGGAAGCGCCCAACGCACCAAGTTCGTTGCCGATCAGGGCAACGGCATCGTCAAGCTGGGCCGGCGATGTCGCAATCGGCATGACGGTCAGATGATGCTCCGCGAAGGCCACCCGTTTGCGCGCCAACTCGTCCCGCGCAATATCGAGACTGGCCTGAACGCTGGAGCCGCCCTCGTCGGCTTTTGACAGCTGCCGATCGAGGCGCTCGATCCGGCTTCTTGCTGCGACGTCGTCAATGAAGGACATCGACTGCGTGAGCACCATCTCGAATGGGAGTTTGAGAATGTAGTCGAGCATGCCGGCGCCGGTCTCGGGCGGATATTCCTTCAAGGACACCATTGCGGCGTAGCGGTCATCGCCCGCGGTATCCCCCTGAAGGTGGATCGTGCGGTTGCCGATCGACGTGCGACGCGCTGGCAGCATCGCATCGACGGGCAGGTTGCCGAGCCGGATAGGCCGCACACGAGCGCCATTCAGCAGCGTGTAGAAAAATTCACATTGCTCTGAAAACCAGGCTTTGGATGCGCCCTCGTCCAGTTCCATGTTTTCGTAAAAGTCGCGATAAATCGTCTTGCCATTACCAAGGTCAACCTGGACACGCTGCACGTCGCGCAGGACTTTGGGACCGTAGGCCGCGAGTGACTTCTCCAGTGCTTTCGTCGCCTCGACCAGTTTGTCTCGAATTGATCGAAGCTGCTCTTTACGCACGACATTGCCTCCGACGCCCATGATGCGGGAAAGCGCGGACCCTTGTCTGAACAGCGGCCGCACGACGAGCGAGACGTAGGTGTCGTTGACGAACATCTCGTTCCTCGAGATGCTTGCCTGGTAGACATCGTCCAGACGCTGAATGAAAGGGTCGGTGAACGTCGCCGGCAACGACGGTGCGACCTTGCGCCTGACAACATGGGTGTAGAGTGCGAAACTGCCGATCGAGGATATGGCGCGGAATGCAGCGTTGCGCTGCCGCTGCAGCATGTTGATCGTTTCAATATCGGCCGTTTCGAACGAGAAGCCGGTAAGGCGTAAGGTCGATACCAGGCAATCGTTCTTCAGCCGGATGATGCCGTTTTCGATCGGAACGTAGAAAGGTACATGGGTCGAGACACCGCGATCAGCAAAGATCTCCCAGCCCTTCAACAAGCTTCCCTTAAGCGACCGTGCCGTGGTGCCCATCGGTCAAGCTCCGTAGGTTCGCATGCCCCCGCCCAACCTGCGGCCGAGGGGATTGACGCCGCACATGCTAAGGCGCCCGAGGATGTCGAAAAACCAGAGGTCGAGTTTGACCGTCAGCACGTAGAGAATGCCGTGCAGGGTGACGAAGGAGACGGGAAACCACAGGATGGAGCCCAGCACCATGAACACCATGAGCGAGATGAAGCACTCAGCGAGGAAATAGGTGTAAGGAATCCCCATCACTGTCGGCGGACGCGTGAGGGCAAGGATGACAGGATAAGATTCGATGTAGTCGTCCCCGCCTGCGGCTTTGTTGGCAGAGTTCGTCATGATCACGACCCGGAGCCGGCGAGGAAGTCTACGAGCTCAGCGGCGGCAAACATGCCTGCAAGGCTTCCACCGACCCGCAGGAGCGCTCCCCAGGACCAGAAACCAAAAGCGGCAGCCAGGAACATGCCGATGAACGCGATCGCGCCCACCGAACGGCCGAAGGGGCCGGTAAAGAACTGCACCAGTCTATCTGCAGCATTCTCCAGCGCATCAAGGCTTTGCGCGGCGGCCGGCTCATATTGACTGACGAACAGGATCGAGGCCGCAAGCAATACCATAGCGACATTGCCGGCCCACTTTCGGTTAAACAGGGAGCGGCAGGTGACGCTGCTGACAAGAATTGCCATGACTTTCATGCTCATTGAAGTTCCTCTTCCTTGACGGTTTTGACGGGACCGCCGGGTTGGATCGCTTTCATTGGCTGTTGCGGGCTGTCGTCCGAGACGAGCGGCTTTGTGGCCGAGAAGACAAGCATCGGCGACCTTGCCCGGTCGACCGGGCCCGTGCGGCGGTGCGGATTGGATTCAAGGCCAGGTGTTGGACCAGGCGTTGAAGGCTGGGAGATCGCCGGCTTGCCGGTGTAGTAACCGACAACACGGGTCACATAGTCCGCAGTTTCGCGGATCAGCGGCAAGGATTGATGCGCATCGACGCGGGGTTCGCCGGCATTATACGCGGAGGCGATCAGCACCGGATTGCTATACTTGTCGATGAGCACACCCAGGAAACGCGTTCCTGCCCGAATATTCTGTTCGGGGTCAGTAAGGTCATCGGCGCCGAAAGCCTCACCGATCTTTGGCATCACCTGCATCAGGCCGACGGCGCCAGCCGAACTGACCAGGTCCGGATCGAAACGCGCGTTTTCAGCGCGCATGATCGACAGCACCCAGTTCGGATCGACCTTCTCCTCCGCCGCAATCTGCACCGCGAGTGTTGCGTATTCTTCAGGAACGCCGGAAAGCAGGTTGGGACGGGCTTGCGTCGATGTTTGATCCGCGGCGTTGCCGGCCTCAACAGCTGGATCGCCGGCCCGTTCCCATCGACCCGGCTCAAACGAGAAGACGCTGATCGGTGAGAACACGGGGCGGTCCCGCAATGTTCTCGTGTCGCGCGCCAATTGTCCCGATAGTTCAGGACCGGCAAGCCGGGATCGGGTCCTTGCTTTTGCGACGAAGGAAAGATTTTCGGTGGCGGCGTTGATTTCGGACCGCCCCCAATAACGTTCGTCGAAATTGGCGAGATCAATGGCTGGCGGCAATAGATGTTCGGGCGTCACACCAAGAAGCGATACCGCCACAGGTGTTGCCGGCGCGGCGCGCTCTTCCGAATGGTTGAGGGCAAAACGGATGGGCCGATCGCTAAGCTCGCGGCTTTCGGTTCTCCGGCGTGGATCATTCTCGGCGGAAGTCGAGACAAAACTGGTCGTCAGAAGCAGTGACGTCACAGCGGACCAGACCGTCCGTCGCGACGCTCTGGCTGTCGGTTTGCTCACAGAAGAAGGCGGGCTGTCATCCATTTCGAACGCGTCCATAACTTATACTGCCGTACAAGTTTTGAACTGCAATCCGCGCGGGAAATCAATCAAAAAATAGCACTGTAGTGCAAGTTTTGCTGTGGGATGAGCCGAGAGTTACTAAAATGCCCAATGAATTCAGTTGCGTACCCGTGACCATTGATCGGGCTTCCAGCGGTAAGAAATCTGCTCGCGATCGCCAAAAATACGAGCAAGTCTGACCGCAGTGCCTCCTTTGACGAGCAAGGAGCCAGCATCGGCCCCTGAATGCGCACGATAGATTCGGCACGTGAAATTCGGGAGTTCCCGCTGGATCCTGGAAGCAGGCCAGCAAGATGAGATCTGATAGGGAGAACGATCGAGATCCGTCTTCAGATCGCGTGAGACCTGCTGTACCGGGCCGAGTCGGTGGCGCCCAAACTGCGTACCGTACTCCAGCTGACACTCAACAATATTCGCTGGATAGTGTTTGCAGGCAGCAAGACTGAGATAGGCGTAGGGCGCTGGCGGCAGCGGCCGGGGCGGCTGCTCAAGTTGTCCGCACGCTGCCAAGGGGATCGCAATGGCCAACGGCCAAAACAGAGCTTTCAGGATTTCCACGGCTCACCTCCTAAGTTTCCTGCTGGTATCCGGCGTATTCGAGAGCCTTGAGATAGAAATCTCGCGCGAGCCCACAAAAGGATGACGACGGTTGCGCGGTGGCTCGTCAGTGGGAAACCGTCCTGCTGTTTCGCTTCGGAAGACCTTGCAGTTATCTGCGCAGAACCGCTGCCCGGCACCGTGCAACACGTGAGAGATGTCACCGGCAACGGATGGACACCGCTGCAAAACTTGTACTTCAGTATAATTTTGAGCAGTCATATACCAGGTTCTCAAGAATGGAAAGTGCGATGAACTGCGGCAACCTCGAAGCAATCCAGTGGCATCCTTTCTTCCGAACGCCGACCTCTTCAGGCTGACAATCAGCCATGCTTCGCACAAAGATCAGCGAAATCATCGCCTCATCGTGAACTCGAGGCTTCAAGCTGGTGCAGGGAGCCCACAGGCCGGGCTGTACCGAACGACGGACCGCCCATCACATATTCACACTCGATGTGACGCTGCTTCCCGGCACCTCGTAACTCCGACAATTGATCAGCGCTGTTCGCGCGGACGCGGGTTTACCTGATTACTCACCCGCTGCTTCTTCGAAACATTCAATCGCAGCTACGCGCGTCCACCTGTTTACGCAAACACTCGTCCACCCAGACGCTCAGCCATTGGTTCGCTCACAGGCCGATTTACCCAGAAGCCAAACCGTCGTTTGGTGGATCGGCGCTCCACCTATTCACTCATTTGCACAGACGCCTGCTACCTGATTCAGGGATACGCTGATTCACCGAGCGGCCTGGTCCCTCAAAGGCCGACGCGCTGAGACCCTGTTCGCTGTATTGGCCATCCTCCCAACCAACCGGTTGTTCAACCGGCGGATCGGCATTTTGCCCATTCGCGGTTTCGCCCGTTCACCTATTCGCTGAAGAGCTGCTTTCCCGATCGCGTCTGGGGTCAATAATCCAAGAGGTCGCCCGCTCGCCTTAGAGACAATCGCCCCTCGGGCGAACGGCTATTGGTATACCAATAGCCTATCCTGCCATCTCCCACCAAAGCGGTCCGGGCGCCGTGCCCGACGCGCCCATGCTGTTGCGGGTCGGCAGACGAAGCAACAGCGAACACAGGCTTGGCATGTCATGCGCGCCGGAGCAGCAGCGAGGCGCGGGACCGGTTTGGTGGGAGATATGAAACCGGGTGCGGTCGTGGGCTGCCCGGATGTCGGTGACGGTTGAGATCCGGCATCGATGGCAGGCGAACGAGGAGACGGCGAGCGCGCCGCAGGGGGGAGGATTGCGTGAAGCCGGGGCCGGAGCATGACGGCACAGCAAAGACAGTCCTTCTCTCGGTCTTGTGTGGAGAAGTCGCGGCAGCGTCCGCTTGACCGGCCCAACCTTCTCCGTTTGTGCCGCAACCGCGGGAAGGACGCGACGCGAATGGGCGGAGACCGTTCTCGGGCTCAGTGAGCATTGCCCGCTTGCACCTATCGCCGCGGGCGGCTCGCTCAGATTATCCGCCGGAAACCCATCATCAGCATGAATCAATCAAGGCCGACCGATTCAAATATGTCGTTGGACGCCGAGTCCGCCTTGTCCGATTCTCCGTTTCATGATTGCACAATCCTACCAGATCTATGTCGAACGCATCGACGACAGGAAAAACATGGCCCGCTTTTATGCCATGTCGATCGAGCCCAACCTGTTCGGCGAGGCCTGTCTCATTCGTCGATGGGGTCGGATCGGTGCTGCAGGTCAAAGGCGGGAGCATCATTTCGCGCGGGAGGAAGAAGCGGTCAGGCTCTTTCTTCAGCTTCTGCGAAAGAGACGGTCGCGCGGATACAGGCCGAAACCGCCTGTCCGGCAAGCTGAAATCGCTGACAGATAGCGAAGGGTGCGCCAAGGGGCGACGCTGTTCCCACGGGATGGCCCGGCGTTGAAGACGAATGCGGATCCCACCGCTTCCCTCAATCAGGAAACGGGGCCCGTTCCGGCGACCGCGGATGCAAAGCGAAGCTTCGGGTTTGAACCGCCGGTCGATCCGGCGCGTCAGACCAGACGACAGGGCAAGAGCCGCCTCAGAAGGGCGGCTCGATGTCGATGACACCCTCCTGCTCGGCCATGATCACCGCCAACTCGGCGCATGCGAGTTCCAGCTCGACCTCGATTTCGCGGCGTTCGTCGCGGTACACGGCGTTTCGCAATTCGGCCCGCAGTTCTTCAATGTGTTGTTCCAGAAGCATCGTCGTCGTCTCCTTGAGTTTGTGAAAGACGACGCGCGCGGTCAAGGGGGCGTGGCGGGGTCAAGGATCGCGCCAGCGACCGGCGGAGCCGGCGAGTGGGGGAGCCGATTTTGTTGGAGCGCAGGGTACCGGAGCGAAGGCAAAATTGGGGGCACCGCTCGTCCTTGAGGCCGGCATGCCGCCATGGCATCCTCAGACGGACTGAGCAGACATTTCCTCTCCGTATCGCACCCGAACCCGAAGATGGGCTCGATGCCCGTCTTCGGGTCACTGATACGTTGAATAACTGTGGAGATCCGGGGCTTTCCGAACGAATTGCCGCAGCGTGTCGATGACAGGTCGGGTCGGCAATGGCAGTGATTCTGCATCTAACACGATGCGGAGACAGAATATGACCACGACCAACGAAATCGCCGACAAGATCGCGGCCGAACACAGCCTTACAAAGGCGCAGGGGAAAGCCATCGTCGAGGCGGTGATTGCTTCCATCACCGAGGCCGCGGTTGCCGGCAAAGAGACGTCGCTGCCCGGCTTCGGCAAATTCAAGGTGAAGGACACTCCGGAGCGCGAGGCGCGCAATCCGGCCACTGGCGCGACAATCAAAGTTGCCGCCGCGAAAAAACTGGCTTTCACGCCGGCCAAGGCTCTCAAGGATGCGCTGAACAAGTAATCTTACAAGGCAAGGCAAAAAAAACAGCCCGGCAAGCGTGCCGGGCTGTTTCGTTCTAGGCTTGCATCAGCAGGCAGATGTCACGTTTATAAGATCCTGGATAATCGTATCGCTGATAACGTGATGCGCTTCACGGACATGGTCGTCGAGCAGCTCGTGAAGAATGCTCGATGCCAACGGTATGAAGTCGAAACCGCGTGCCATTGCTGCGGACAGCAGTTGCGACAGTGTTTCAAATTCCTTCAGCTCAGCGCCCAGCCAGAGTTCAAAATTCCCGCCTTCGGCATCCGGAAAGGCCTGGAGAAAGAACGTCTGAAGCGGGCGGTCGTAGCCGATGATCGCATCTGGGTCTGAGTGGAGGGATGCGGTTGGGTGACAGTAATCGTGTAGCGGCTCAAGGCGGCCTCCTTTGAATTCGGGGAGCGCCGGCCCCGATTTCGGGGCCGGCGGTCCGGTTCAGGCCGGGCTGTTCCAGAGGATGACTTTCTTGCCGGGCTCGCCGCCGGGCGCCGGGGCAACGTTGCCGAAGATCACGCCGATCTCAGGGGCTTCGATCTTCGTGGAGATGTATTCCTCGCCAGTCTGGCGGGAGATGCGGTTCCAGCCTGCGCCGATCTCAAAGCCGGTCTTGCGATGGATGATGCGGTAATCAGGGGCCTCGTCGCTCGCCTTGCTGGCGTTCGGGACGAGGGCGATCGGGGCGTTGACCCGGATGGTGGCAAAGACGCCTTCGAGAGTGCCGTCGGTCTTTTCGGTGAGGGTTGCGATCGTGGTAGCCATGGGATTGTCTCCTTCGTTGCATCGGGACCATTCCCGATGGCGCCCGAAGAAGGGGCTGTGCCGCAGGCGTCACCGAAGCAAAGCGAAGGGGAACCCCCTTGCGGGGTTGACGCTGATCGCGGCCGGTCCCTTAGAAAGGCGACATAAAGAACGGGAATGGTCCTTGATTGCGACGGCGGCGGGGAGACCTCGCCCTGGCTGCCCTTGCGGATCCCGCCAAGTACCGCGCTCGTGGCATGCGTGAGTGGCATTCGGATCAACGAACCTCTGCCACCGGCCAAGCCGAGGGGACGGGAGCGACAGGGAACGTCATGATCCCGGTCTGGCTGGGCCGGATGCGCCCCGCCTTGAAATACACCACGACAGATGACATATTATACGCGACACTTGACGCGGAGGACGATGATGGCCCTCGCAGCTAAAACCCCTTCCACAACGGTCGCTGGTGGGGAGTTGCAGAAGATCGAAGCCCTGCTTGGCGGTTCGCGCGTGCTTGCGCGCCGGCTGACCAGTGCGCTTGATGCGCATGAGCTGCTGTTGCACGGCCTGCCTGCCTTAGCGCTCGATCACCTTGTCGGCAATCTTGTTGTCCTAGGCAAGAACGAATCGCTGGAAAAAGCGGTCGGCATGAGCCTGCGCACCTGGCAGCGCCGGAAGGACGCGCTGTCCAAGCCGCTCAGCCAGGAACAGAGCGGCCGGGTCTGGAAGTTCGCCGAGATCCTTGCCAAGGCGACGGATGTCTTTGGCTCGCAGGCGGAGGCCGAGCAATGGCTGGAACGCCCAGCGATCGGGCTTGATCAGCGCCGGCCGATCGATCTTCTCGGCACGCCCGCCGGCGTCGAATTGGTCGAGGATCATCTCGACCGCCTTGAATACGGCGTCTATGCATGACCCTTCTACCGATTGCGCTCGGCGGAACCAGGCTTGTGGCATGGCGGCTCGATCAAGCCATCCATGCGGCGACATGGGATAGTGGCGAAGGCGCCTATCGGGTTGGCGGACGCTGGAACAGCAAGGGCGTGCGGGCGGTCTACTGCTCGCTCGATCCAGCGACGGCGATCCTTGAGGTGGCGGTGCACAAGGGATTCCGGGCACTCGATACGGTCGCCCACATGATAACGGCGGCCGTCGTTGCCGACCCCACCGATGTCCACGTCGTTGATCCGGCGACCGTACCCAATCCCAACTGGCTGCGGCCGGGCATTCCCGGCGCGGGACAACAGGCCTTCGGAGACGCGCTGCTGCGCCGACACCGGTTCGTCGCGGTCCCCAGTGCGGTCTCGACGCACAGCTGGAACCTGATCTTTCTAGCGGGTGGCGGGGCAGGTGCCTATGCTCTCGAATTCCAGGAGGCGTTCGCGCTCGACACGCGGCTGCACCCACCCGGATCCTAGACCGTCGGGACGTGGATGAAGCCTGCTCTGAAGGCAGCGCCGCGACGGACATCAGTCCAGGCGGTTGAAGTGCCACGCCTGAAGTAAGGCAGCCACATCATGAAGGCCTTGCTGAAGCGGCCGAGGATCGGACTGCCTTGCTTTTTCACCGCGCACATCCTGCCATTCCCGAAGACAGGGATAACCGGTCAGCTGGCTGAGGCGAAGTTCATGGCTCATCGTCGTAGCCTTCGCCGCGCGCCAGCCGATCGAGCGCATCTTCATGCCGATGCCAGCTAACACGTCGGCGTCCTGAATGCGTGATCCCGGCTTCAGGTCACACAGGGCGATCCTGAGAGACATAATGATGGCGGCTACGATTCAGAGGCCCTCTTCAACGATGATCTTGAAATATGATGGCAAAATCTCCATACTGACATCATTCCTATCAGTTATGCAGGAGGTGCTATCATGCCCGCCGTAACAATCCGAAACATACCCGAGGAAACGCATCGCGCCATCAAGATCCGTGCGGCACAGCATGGCCGCAGCGCCGAGGCCGAAATGCGCGACATTCTGGAAATGGCCGTTCGGCCCGCAACCCGTCTCCGTCTCGGCACGGCACTCGCCGAGGCCAGTCGTCGCATCGGCCTCACCAACGAGGACGTCGATGCCCTTGAGCAGACCTTTGATCGCACGCCAGCCCATCCCATGAGCTTCGAATGATTCTGCTAGACACCAATGTCGTCTCGGAGACGATGAAGCCTTTTCCGAGCCAAATGGTACAGCGCTGGCTCGACGAGCAAGCTGCCGAGACCCTCCATCTTTCGAGTATCACGATCGCGGAGGCCATGTTCGGCATCCGCACCATGCCCGATGGTCAGCGCAAGCAGAGGCTCGCGGAGGCTCTCGATGTCTGGATCGGCCTGTTCGAGGGACGAATTTTGCCCTTCGATCTCGATGCCGCCAAACACTATGCCAATCTCGAATCTTCGGCCCGTGCATCGGGGAAGGGATTCCCGACACCCGACGGCTACATTGCGGCCATCGCTGCATCCAAGAGCTTCGCAGTCGCGACCCGTGACGCCAGCGCGTTTCATGCCGCCGGTCTTGAAGTCATCGATCCCTGGACGGTCGAGTGAGGGCGACCCGTCACCGGCAAGTGCGATGATCCGAGCATAGTCGATGTTGCCGGCGGTATACGTCTGAAGCGTCGCCTCGTCTTACTTTGTGCGTTCGATTGAAAAGAGGTTTCGGCGTTGCCGTGTGGGCCGCGCTTTCGGCTTCAACCGCTAATGGTGGCGACAACCGATCGACGTGCCGCGATCCTGCCTTCGCCCGTCCTCAAAGCGAGCCGATCAACATCATCGCAATCGCCCTGCGGGGGGCCGAGCCAACCAAGGCGCGGTAACAATCACGACAAGCGCCCCGCAGTTCATTCCGATAGGAGGCGGATCGCCCCGACTTTGGTCCCGCTGAGGATGATGGCTGGCGAAGCGAGACCCCGGACGGAGGCGTGGGTCGGGCGCGCCTGCACGCCTGCGACCCACCTTGGAGATGCTTGCGTTTTGACACAGGCTATCAGGCGCCGTCTCCTGAAGCCTGCCAGACCGGGATGCCGAGCTGGCGTGCCTTGTCGGCGATATTGCCGGTGATGCCGTTTCCGGGAAAGACTATCAATCCGGCGGGCATGACTGAAAGCATCTCGTCATTGCGCCGGAAGGGCGCAGCCTTGGCATGTTTGGTCCAGTTGGGCTTGAAGGTAATCTGCGTCACTTGGCGCGCCTCCGCCCAGCAGGCGGCGATGCGTTCAGCGCCTTTCGGCGAGCCGCCGTGCAAGAGCACCATGTCGGGATGCTTAGCATGCGCCTGATCGAGCTTGGCCCAGATGCGCTCATGATCGTTGTAGTCCATACCGCCGGCGAATGCGATCTTGGTTCCGGCAGGGATCAGCACCTCGGTTTCGGCGCGGCGTCGGGCGGAGAGGAAGTCCCGGCTGTCGATCATCGCCGCCGTCATGTTGGCGTGGTTGACCTTGGAGCCGCTGCGCGGCCGCCAGGACGATCCGGTCTGCGCCTCGTACAGGTCGGCACTGAAGTCGCGCATGAACTCGAAGCTGTTGCGGCGTTCCAGGAGCGTGATGCCTTCGGCGATGAGGCGTTCGAGTTCGACGCTCTTCACCTCCGAGCCGTCCTGCTCGCGCTGGCCTGTGCGCTGCGCCTCCTCGTTGCGGTCGAGTTCGCGCTGGATGCGCTCGCCGGCCCGGTGGAAGAGATTGGGGATCGACCAGAGCAGGTCTTCGAGATCGGGTTCAAGCCGGGTGTCGCCGAGCATCTCGGCGAAGGCATCGAAGATCGTGGTGATCGAAGACCGGACCTGCGGCTCCTCCGGCAATGGCCGCGGATCAGGCTCGTCCTGGAACCGACGATAGCCAAAGACCTGCATCTCGTAGATGAAGCGATCGGTCGGGGAGGATGCGTGGTGGGGCTCGAAGCTGTCGTCGGGGTGAAGGATCAGGTCCATGGTGGTCTCCGTCGGTTTGGGCCGCGCCTCTCGCGGCCTGGCGGCGAACCCGATCACGCGGGCCGTGGCCGGAACCGCCAGCGAAGTGCCGCGGCCCAGCGAAGCGCCGGGCGGCGGAGGGAGGGTTTCTTGATCCGCGCGGAATGACGGACCGCACCCGCGGTCTGGCAGGGGAAGAAACCCGACCGACCCGCTGAAGGCCCGGGGCCCGCGTGGTAAGGGTCGCCTCTCGGCAGGCCCGCGGGCGCGCGCCCATCCCGAATGAGGCCAATGGATTGCGCCTCGCCAGTGCCGCGGCCGGGCCCTCCCCCAACCTCTGTCCCCGACGTCAGGCTGGAAGAAAAGCCATCGCGTCTTCCGGGACGAGTTGTGCCCTGAGGTTTGCCGTCAGCCGGTCCGGGCCCAGCCAGCGAAGATCTTCATTGAAGTCGCCGAGCTCCGGCGACAGCACCAGTGGCAGGATCCCGCACTCCTGCGCCCGGCGGCTCATGCCCTCGATCCCATGCCGGCCGGCGGCATCCGCGTCTGCGGCGATATAGATGCGCCGGCATCCGGGCGGGAAACGGAAGGCGGCAAGGTGGTTGGCCGTGAGCGCCGCCACTATCGGCATGCCGGGCATCACGTGTGCGAGCGACAGCATGGTCTCGAGCCCCTCGCCTGCCGCCATCACCGGCACAGGCGCATTGACCGGAAAGCCAAAGCGGACGCCGTTACCGAGAAGCCCGCCAAGTGCGCGGCGCGGACCGTTGACCTTCGCCTTGCCGGCGCCGTCGGGATCCAGCCAGCTGCGATGCACGCCGGTGATTGCGCCGGCGGGGTCGGTCACCGCTGCGATCAGGGCCGGATAGCTGCTCGTATGGCCCGTGACGAGATCACGATAGTAGCAGGACGGATGGAAGCGCAGCGCCGCATGCGTCGATGCCCGTAAGATGCCGCGCCCGCGCAGATAGGTGTCGGCAAGCGTGCCCGCCAGAGGCTGCGTCATCCGGAACAGCCGCTGTGCCTGCACGCCCGTACGCCGTTCCACCGGGGCGAAATCATAAGCATCGGTCCCGCGAGAGGACACCGGCTCTGGTCGAGGCAGGCTGAGGAAATGACGCGCCTCGTCTGCAACGTCCCGGAAGTCGACGAGACCGCAAGTCTCCCGGATCAGATCGAGCAGATCACCGAACTGGCCTGTCGCCGCGTCGGTCCAGCGGCCGGCGCGCGGGCCGACGAGGTGCACATAGAGCGACCGGCCCATTCTGTTGCTGACATCGCCAACGAGCCAGTAGTTGCCGGCACGACGGCCGGCGGAGAGATAGTGCCGGCAGACCGCCTCCGCGTCCCGCGCGAGACGGCCCGCCAGATCCGAGGCGGAGTGCATGGCAGACCTCCATCATGACCGGTGTGCGACATCGACAAGGCGATGACGATCATTCAGCTTCGACAGGATCGCCGTGCCATCACCTGCGACAGGCACAAAGGAACGGAGCTTCCAACTGATCATCTCCTCGGATCGGCGCGTGTGGGTCGGCGAGAGCCGGGCCACCTTCATCAGCATCGCACGCGCCGATTGAGGCGACTGGACCCGGGAGGTGATTGAGCGGGATAGAAACAAGACCTGGGCGACCTCTGTTGGTTTATAGGCATCCTTCCGGAGCCAGCGGCCTTCGGCGTCGCTGCCGCCGAAAACCTCCGCCATGACCTGTCTCAGGTCGGCGGTGGCGATGCCTTTACCTTGCTCCAGCGACCTGATCTGTTCGGCACCATGAATAAGTGCCCCGGCGCTGGTTCTGGCCATAGGACGCGGAGAGGTGGAAACGTTTTGAGGATGCGAAATGATATTCATAGGGGGACGCTCCAGGAGTGAGGAAAGAACTGCAAGGTCCGGTGTCCTGCCGACTAGGTCGGAGGCCACATCGGGGCGGCCGTGGAAGAGTCGGGGATCGGCAGGTTGAACCGCCGGCGATCGCGCCTAGCACGATGGGTTTACGATGAAGCCAGCGGGATTCTCTCGATCCGGTGGCAGGTAGGCGTCGTAAGGATTGCCGTCGGCCAGATGACCAAACGGCGTGAAGAAAAATTCGCCGTTACTGCGGCCGACGCCGCAGAGCACGTAACGCGGCTCGCGTGTAGTGGCATCGAGGCATTCCATGAGAGCAAGATTACCATCGGACGCGGCGCGCAGCAGCGTGTCGAAATTTGCGCGGGCATGATCGGGAATAGCCATTGGGTGCTCCAGACGAAAAGAGGCCCGGCGCTTGACCGGGCTCTGGGATGACGATGGGTTTTGCAGACGCGGCCGGCTCTGAGCCAGGCGCGCGCATGAACATGTCAGGAGGCGCTCTCCAGCAGCTTCTTGGCTTTGCCTTCGAGTTCGAGACGCGTGTCCTGATTGGTCTTGGTGCGCGCCAGCGCGGTGATACCCTGCACGAAATCAAAGATCGATTCCGGCGGCCTCCCCTCTTCCGACAAGACCATTTCGATCACCTTGCCGGTCTCGCCTTTCGAGAAGCCGCGCCGACGCAGGAAGCTCTCACGGTCGTCATCCTTGCGCGCGACGATCCGCTCGCGCGCCGCCTTGATGCCGGCGATGAACGGAGCGGGTGAGGATTTGGCGAAGCTTGTCAGCGCGGGTGCTGCTTCATGCGCAAAGCGCTGGGCGGCGAACTTTGAATGTCGGATGGTGATCTCCTCGAAATTTTCCGTTCCCCACAAGTTGCGGTTGGCGCAGACCGCCCGCAGATAGAAGGAGGCGATGCCGAGGGTCTTCGATCCAACTTCCGAGTTCCAGGTATAAAAGCCGCGGAAATAGAGATCGGGTTCGCCGTTCGGCAGTCGTCCGGCTTCAATCGGATGGGTGTCGTCCACCAGGAACAGGAAAACGTCTCGGTCGCTGGCGTAGAGCGTGGTCGTATCCTTGCTGATGTCGATGAAGGGATTGTGCGTCATCTTCGCCCAATCCAGGACGCCGGGCACTTTCCACATGGTGTCACCGGTCCCATTGCCGGCTACCCTCATCACGGCGGACACCAGTTCATGATCCCAGATGCGGCCGTATTTCGGTCCGGTGACGGCGCGCAGTTCAAGGCGCCCATCGTCCATCTCGAGGGTCTTGACGAGCTCGGCACGTTGATTGAGCAGGCCATGCTGCAGGTTGATCGCCGCAAGCGGGGCCGGCAGTTGGCGCATATAGGTGGCCGGTGCGCCAACCAGGCTGCAGAGCTGGCCATAGCTCCAGTGGGTCGGAGCGATCGGTTGTCGCCGACCGGGAACGAGAAGTTCAAGCCGCTCCGCATTGTCGCGGGTTGCTTCGACACGGATCGCAGCGCTTTCGATGGTGCGAGCATGAGCCCGTTCGGCGCGGGATCGAACGGTGTCGTAGAGATCTGTGAGTGACAGGAAGCGTTCGTCGTCAGGGCGCGAAAACCATTCCGAGGAAACGCGGCCGATCCGCTCACCGCGCGAGATATCGACCTTGAAGCTGGAGGAAGCCGGTTGGGCATTGGAAGCAAGTGGGGTCATTGCATTGTCTCCATGAAACGGAAACCCGGCGCGATGGCCGGGCGAGGTTGAGGGAAGTGGGAAGAGGAAAGATCAATCGGACGTTAGCCGGTGGTGCGCCGATCGGATCGCCGAGAGCGCCGCCTGGAACTCGGCAGTGCCAATGACGTCGGAAAAATCCATCGTAGTGGCGATGGAAAGGCAGGCGGCGTGGACTTCATCGTCGGTCACCGCTTCGGGTGATAGAGCTTTGAAGGCCGGATCGATTTCGAGCAGGGCGGCGATTGCGTCGCGCACGCCAGCCTCCTGAAGCCTGGCCAGGACGTGGGAAGGCGTTGGTCGGGCGACCGGCTCTTCAGGATCTGGTTCTTCGGTGAGAATGGCTTCTCCTCGGGCAATCGCCCAGGCAGATCGAGCTAGCCATTCGAGCGATGGCGGCCGGGCCGAACTGATGTCATCCAACAACATCTTCAACAGTCCGAGCAGGATCTCGAAATGACGCGCCCGGCGCTGGACATTTTCGTCGAACTGCTGCGGGATCTGGAGCGGCGGACCCGCATAGGCCGCATGTGTGCCGTCCCAGATGCCGGTGACATGAACTGGACCGGAGGAGTCGAAGTCCTTCTCGGCGATCTCCCAGCTGTCGTCGTCAATGGCGGCACGGCAGGCCGCCTCCAGCGTGTCGGCCGCGTAGGTGCGGTGCCGGAAGACCGGCAGGTGGTAGGTGGTCTCGATCGTGAAGTCAGGCATAGATGCCTCCTGAAACGGAAAAACCCGGCGCGATGGCCGGGCTGTTTGGAAGAAGACCCGACCGCAACGCGATCGGGTCAGGCTGATGGATGCTGGTGAACCTACTCGGCCGCCGCGAGATGCTCGCCGTCCATGCCACTTTCGGTATCGCCGGTGTCATCGTCCGATGTTTCCGGCTGGTCGAGCAGGAAAGCCGGTAGGTCCTGAGCTTCCCCAGTCTCAGCATGATCGGAACCGACGGTCTCTCTGAGGGCATCGCTTTCGCTGATGCCGTCGTCACTCGTCATGCGAAGCGGTTCCGGTAACCAGCCGCAACCTGTCATCAGTCGTTCGGCCTCGCGGGCCATGTCGGTCTTCTTGAGATGGCCGATCAACTCGGCCGCCTGGTCGCCCTTGGCTTCTCGGACCGCCTGGAGGATGCGCGCCTTGGTGACGCGGCCAAGATAGTTCTCGGCGGTCGGAGTCCAGCCGGCTCTCACGATGTCGAAACCGATCGAGCGAGCCAGTTGATCGGCATGAGCGATCGCCCGGGTCCGCTTGTTCCAGGGTTCGATCACCGCGTTGACCGATAGCGAAGCGCAATGGGCAAAAAGAGCTTGCCGGCTGACCTCGTCGAGCTTGATCAGGAAGTCCCAGAGATCATTCGGATTCTTGGGAAGATCCTGGCCCCAGCCTTCGTGCCGCTGCTCTATCTCTTTCGCCCAGACCGTATCTCCGAGGCCGGGCGTCTGGGCGAAGCGAGCGCTTTGCAGCGTCACCTCCAGGCATGAATCTGAGCCGTAGACGTAGAAGGTCTTCAGGACGAAGGCATGCAGGACCGCAATGAAGGCGATGACAGGATCGTTTGCGAGCGCGTTGCGCAAAGCGACCGTGCGCGCCGCCGTCAGATCGAGAACCATGCGGTCGGGAAGTGGCTTGATCGCTTCGTCCTCGTCGTCTGGTTGGGTGTCCTCGCCACCGGCGGCGCCTCTTACCGAGAGTTCATTGCCACGATCGTCACGATCGTGACCGACATCACTCGAGAGATCGGCTTCACTCTTCAGTTCGTCCTCGGGCCGCACGAAGCCTCGCTCGATCTTGAGCTCGCCACTGGCGCCGAGCGACACAAAGACACCGCCGTGGGCGATCTCTTGCGGATCGAACAGATATGGGCGATCGTTGAGCCGGTCGAGCTCTGCGCCGAGCTCGTCCAGCTTTTGTTCGGTCGTTTCCGAGAACTCATCTGCCTCCGAATATTCCGCGTCGAGCTTGTCGTATTCGGCACGCGTGGCATCATAGCGCGCCAGTTCGTCTTCCGTCATTTCCGCCTGCTCGCCGTAGAAGCGGCGCAGGCCGGACGTGTGACCGTAGGGAAAGTCGAAAGCCGCCTCCACCCACTTCCAGCCTTCGCTCACGCGGATCGCCTCGGCGTCGGCCTTCAGCTTTTCCATCACGAGCTGCTCGAGCAGCGCCGGATCCTGCAGCCAGCCGCCCTGATCCTGGTCGAACAGATCGCGCATGGTGACGCCGCCCGCGGCCTCGTAGGATTCGATGCCGACATAGACTG
This sequence comes from Agrobacterium sp. SORGH_AS_0440, assembly GCF_031453135.1. Taxonomy (NCBI): domain Bacteria; kingdom Pseudomonadati; phylum Pseudomonadota; class Alphaproteobacteria; order Hyphomicrobiales; family Rhizobiaceae; genus Agrobacterium; species Agrobacterium sp. SORGH_AS_0440. Next base: position 93,173 of record NZ_JAVIYR010000003.1, read on the forward strand.
CGCGGCGGTCGCTGGCGCGGATCGCGGTCTCCGTCAGTAATCGGCGGATATAATAAGGTTCACGGCTATGGGAGCGGGAGACCGTATCCCAGACCTGCTCCTGGCGAACATGGTCGTTGGTGATCGAGAAGGCCATGATCTGTTCGAGCGTCATCTCGTCCTCCGCATAAAGATCGAGAAGCCGTGGTGAGACGGAGGCGAGCCGCAGCCGCTGCTTGACGGTGGTAACCGAGACGAAGAAGCGCGCGGCAATCTCCTCCTCGCCGAGACCCTGGTCGCCCAAGGTCTGGAAAGCGCGGAACTGATCGAGCGGATGAAGGCTGACGCGCTGGACGTTTTCGGCAAGGGAGTCCTCGACTTCAAGCGTTTCGCCCTTGCTGACGATGCAGGGAACGCCTGCCGTCTTGGATAAACGCTTCTGCGCAACCAGGCGCTCGAGGGCGCGATACCGGCGCCCGCCGGCGGGAATGCGGTAGATGCCAGTCTCGTTGCCATCGCCGTCGAGTTCGGGGCGGACGTTGAGGCTGGTGAGCAGACCGCGATGGGCGATGTCTTCCGCCAGGTCCTCAATCGAGATGCCCGCTTTGATCTTGCGGACGTTCTGCTGGCTGAGCACCAGCTTGTTGAAGGGAATATCCCGGGCTGCACTAAGGGTGATTTTCTGGGTGGCTTGTGCCATATCAGTTTCTCCATGGCGGACCGGCCGGAACCATCTCCAGCCTCCTAACCCGCCACAAATCCCACTTCCCTCCTCTCCCTCTATGCCGCCCGCCTGGAGCTCGCCGTACCTCACGCTCATCACCTGACTGATAAGGCCGTTTTAACCCGACTTCCCGGAACTGTCTGGGCGCCGGCGAGAATTCATGGTCGATGAGCTCATTCAGTCCGTCGATAATATCAGCGGGCCGAACCGACAGGACGCCTTGCGGACTTGGCACCGCCGCCCAGGTGGTCCAGACTGTTCCGGCAAACAAATTGCAGGAAGCCGTTGCAGTGCCCGAGGCTCATCACGACATGTTGGAAAAGCTGCGCCGCCTGGCGGCGAAGGATCGCCGCCCGACCGTCGCGCCCGACGGGATCGGCAGCTATTCCACGCTTTTTACCTTTGTCACGCGCGAACGCGAACGCATCGCTGGCTCGGCCTTTTCACAGGTTTCGATCGTCACCATCCTGGAAGGGTCAAAGGAAGTCGTGAGCATGGGACGGCAGCGACGCTTTTCGGCCGGCACGGCCCTCGTGCTGCCAGCCGGTTGGCGCGGCGATGTCGTCAATGATCCCGATCCGCAGACTGGTGTCTATCGGGCGATCTTCATCGCCTTCCCAAACGAGTTGACACGGCGGGCAGCGAAGGCTTTTCCACCTTGCCGGATCGCTTGCCAGACAGAGTTGACGCTCGACCCGTTACTGGCCGCGGCCATCAACCACGCCGGCCAGGGCATCGCCAACGGCAATGTGCCGGTCCCTCTGCTCGAGCACCGCCTTCTCGAAATCCTGATGGTGCTCGCGGTACGCGGCGCCCTGCCCGGTTTGCCGGAAACGACCGCCGAGGCGGTGCGAGCGCTGGTGCGCTGGCAGCCGGATCGCGCCTGGACCGCCGATCTGATCGCCGAGGAGCTCGGCACGAGCAACGCCACGCTGCGTCGCCGCCTGTCACGCGAGGGTGCTTCCCTGCGAGATGTTGTGGCGAGCGAACGGGTGGCCCTCGCAAAGACCCTCCTTGCAGAAGACGGGCTGTCGCTGCGGGAAGCCGCGCTCGCCACAGGCTATCGCTCGCCGCGCCGCTTCACCGATCGGCTTCGCAGCGCGTGAGCGTTTGCAGCTCCATATTGAGCGTTTTCGTGCACCGCCAGCCGGTACGACTTTGTTAGACCATGCCCTTGCAGCTCACCGAAGCAAACGCGAAAGGGCAACATCATGAAATCCATGCTCATACTTCTGAACGTCACCGTCGTCGCAGCAATCATCGCCACCCCGGCCCTGTCGGCCGATCTCAAGGTGACGTTTTCAAAGAGCAATGGCCCGATGCTGTCGCCGGAAAATGCCTCCTGCATTTCGACATCGTCCAGCAAGTCAGTACCCGGCCCCAACAAGAGCCTTGCCGTCTCCTGGTCGAATGGCCCCAGGGGCACGCGATCCTATGCGTTGACGATGGTCGACCCGGACGTACCCGCTGATTTCTCGCTGTTCAACAGGGCGGATAAAATCATCCCGGAGGATTTCAGGCGGATGGAATTCGTTCACTGGGTGCTGGCCGATATTCCTCCATCGCGCACGAGCCTTGGTGAAGGCACGGACGGAAACGGTCCGTCCGCCAATGGCCTGCCGCTCGAGCGCACGGCCCATGGGCGGCGCGGGCAGAACGGCACCGGCGGCGGCAACCTGGAGGATGGACCACATGGTGGTTATGTGGGCCCGTGCCCGCCGTGGAACGACGAGCGTGTCCACAGCTACCACGTTACGGTCTATGCGCTCGATGTCGACCGGCTGAACCTTCCCGATCTCTTCACCAGCGCCGATCTCATCGCTGCCGCGAAGGAGCATATCTTGGCATCGGGCAGCAGGGACCTGTTTTACACATTGAATGCAAATGCTGGGAAATGACCGGGACGAGATGGGATGCCGAAGCGCGGGCCGAGCCGGAAACCGCGCATTGGATGCGAAATCTGATTGTTTGCCTCGTTGGCTCGTTCACGACGATCGTGGCGATGACGCTCCTGCTCCCCTTCCTGCCGCTCTATGTCGAGGAGCTCGGCGTCAGCGACAAGGCCGCGATCGTGCAGTGGTCGGGCATCGCCTATGGCGCCACCTTCTTTGCCGCCGCGTTCGTAGCGCCGCTCTGGGGACGGCTTGGCGATATTTATGGCCGAAAGCTGATGCTGATCCGCACCAGCCTCGGCATGACAGTTGCCATCTCGCTAATGTGCGTGGCGGGCAATGTCTGGCAGCTGGTGGCGGCGCAAACGCCGAAGCATCGCTCCGCCTGGGCGCTGGGCACGCTATCCGCCGGCGCCTTCACCACCATTATTGCCTCCCTGTTTGGTCGCTTCATGTGGCACGGCAACGAGGCGCGGAAAGGTCGCCGTAAGTTCTTCGGCATTGAACTGTTTTGGGAACTGCCTGTCGCTCTCGGCATGGCAGTCATCGGCGAAAGTGCCGCCGCCTATGCCGATCTTGGTCAGCCTGCCTCAACCGGGCTGATTGCGCTTTTGGCCTATCTCGGGCCGCGTGGTGTCGAAGCGCTCTTCCATATGGTTTGACCGACGCATGGCCGGTTGATCAACTCTGTTAGTATCGTCAAAGCCGTCCGGTTCGCGCCGGGCGGCTTTTTGCGTTTCGGTCGTCAGCGAAGGCCAGATAGCTTTCGCAAATCGCTATTGATGCGTGATTGCCATCCCTTGCCCATCGCCTTGTAATGCTCCACCAAATCAGGGTCGAGACGGATAGTAACCGGCGTTTTAGGTGCGTCCGCCTTCGGCCTACCACGGCGCGCAATCTCCCGGTCGATGCTCTTGGCAAGGTCGGGAAATGCTTCGCCAAAGGGCTTGGCTTGCGCCATCTCTTCATCCGTGGCTTCGGGCGCGTCGGGGTCCGACGCAATCATCCGCTGAATTTCCACCTCTTCCTTCTCAGTGAGGGGGCGTTTCGAAGAAAACTTTACGGGCATTAGAGCCTCCTTTCCTTGGCGCTGGCTGGCCGCATGGAAATGACGGACAGAGCCTGCGAACCTAACGGGCGAAACACCACTGCGATGATGATGCGGCCCTGAAACTCACCTACGGCCATGAAGCGGTTTTCCTTGGCAGGAAGGACAATAGAGCCCGCAAAAAACTCAATCGTCAAATCGGCAAAATCGAGACCGTGTTTCTCGAGATTCGTCAGCCGTTTCGTTTCGTCATAAGTGATTTTCATAATCTGTACGTACAATAATTACGCGGCCCGCGCAAGCTTTTTGTACGTACACAATATACAATCTAGCTCGTGCCGTTTCGTGCGGCAATCATCCGCCGCCGCAGCCAAGACACGGTAAGAGTGGCTCCATGGATATGATCGGCCGGAGTTTGCCGTAGCGAGGCTGTAACGCGCACCCGTCCAGCATACCCACGCGTTTGCAGCACCAGGACGGAAAAATATTTTATTACGGCAGAGAAAAGATAAGAGATACCGATGTTGTGAATGCAAATGGTCTTTACACAACCGTATTTTCGCATGCAATACGGCAGATCGATGCTTATTGTGAGAGCATCGGACAGAACTTCGTTTTGATCGTTGACGAGCATTCTGCTCGGAAAGAACTATTGGAGACTGCCGCTAAAACTATGTACGGGAATGCTCCGACGCGGAAGCTTTTGAGTCCGCCATTTGAAGTTGAGAGTTACCTTAATCAGAACATGCAGGCTGCAGATTGGATTGCCACTATCGTAGGGCGCCTGTGGTCGTACCGCATCTGCACTGATGATTACAAAATGCTTGAGCCCTATGAAAAATACTACTGGCAGAGGCTGCATGCAGTTACGACGCATAGCACAGTCATGACCCGGCCCAAGAAGTCTGCGCCAACATTTTCAGGATCGAAAGGAAAAATCGGCTCCTTAGGTGCCGTTTTGCAACAGGCAATTATTCAAAAAGAAACATTGGTCGTAGCGGAAAAAACCACGGTCGTAGTGCAAGATTCTCTGCCTAGGAAGGTCTAGATCAACCGAGCGCGCACCATTGTTTGCTCGTTGATGTGAAGTTTAGGCGAATCGTTGTTCGATGAACTGACGAAGTTTGGCATGGGCCTGACCATTTCGATCTGCCATCCCCCTAGAGTAACAATCTCGTTCCGCGTCGTCTGTCGTGAGCTTAGTGGTACAACAACAGTCAGGGCGGCAGGCATTCGACACTTTTTAAAGAAGCGTAATGGTTGCGTGGAAAAAAAGAAGTCCAGACGGCGACCAAGCCGCTGATTTCGTTTAGAATCAGCGGCCCGTACGGAGGCCGCCATCGCTTTGCGCCAGGATCGTTTACAGGTGTCCATGGGCGGCGTTGGCATCGCAGGCGTCGAGCTTGCAAGCAGGTTTTCAGGCACAAACGCCGCAGCCGATAGCCGGGTTTGTTCGCAGGAAATTTTCGCGCGGCAATAATTCATTGAAAATTCCGGCTCTTCACCTTGAGCGTTTCGATATGGAGATCAGGCACGAACATGTCGCGCGGGACAACGGGCTTCGGCCGATCGCGTGAATCCGGCCCGCCGCCTCCGTGGGCAAACTCATCGCCGCGACCAGCCGGCAGCCTGAACTCCGTATCTCGATCGGCAAGGCCAACCAGATCGCCTGAGAGATCGAAGAGTTGCTGGGCGACGAGATGGACGACCTCCCCTTCCCGCTGAATCCGTCCGTTGATCGCCATCATCGAAGATCCCAGCACGATGCGCCTGCGTTTCTCGAACAGGGTGGGCCAGACAACGACGTTGGCCGGTCCGGTCTCGTCCTCGATGGTGATGAACATCACACCCTTGGCCGATCCCGGCTTTTGCCGCACAAGAACAAGGCCAGCCGTATAAACCCAACGCCCATCCCGCGCATTCATTGCCTCAGCACAGGTGATGATGTTGCGTGCCGACAGGTCCTTGCGCAGAAAGGCGACCGGATGCTGGCGCAAAGTCAGCCCGATGTGGCTGTAGTCCTCGATGACATTATGGCCGTCCGTCATTTGCCGAAGCGCCACCTCTGGCTCCTGCTGCTCGGCAATCGCCGTCGCCTCGCGTTCGGCTGCGGCTGCAAACAACGGCAAGGGCTCGTCGCGCAGCGCCTTGATCGCCCAGAGCGCAGCGCGTCGTTCGAGTTTCAGCGATGGCAGAAAGGCGTCGGCCTCCGCGAGTTGAACAAGCGCTTCGGTCGGCACGCTGGATCGGCGCCACATGTCATCGACTGAGGCGAACGGGTTGTTCATGCGCGCTGCAACGATCCGTGCGGCGTCCGCGACAGCCAGCCCTTTCACCTGCCGAAACCCGAGGCGCACAGCATGACGATCGCTGCCTCCAATCCTTTCCAGCGTGCAGTCCCATCGCGAGCGGTTGACGCAGACCGGCCGCACCTCGACGCCATGCTTGATCGCGTCCCCGACGATCTGGGCCGGAGCATAAAATCCCATTGGCTGGCTGTTGAGAAGGGCTGCACAAAAGACGTCGGGGTAATGGCACTTGATGTAGTTCGAAGCGTAGGCAATCAACGCAAAGGAGGCCGCATGACTTTCCGGAAAGCCGTATGAGCCAAAGCCCTCCAGCTGCGAAAAGGTCTTTTCGGCGAACTCGGCCGAATATCCGTTCTTGACCATGCCTGACACCAGCTTGTCCTTGAAGCGCGAGACGCCGCCGGTGAACTTGAAGGTCGCCATGGATTTGCGTAGCTGGTCGGCCTCACCGCCGGTAAAGCCGGCACAGACCATGGCAACACGCATGGCGCTCTCCTGAAACAGCGGCACACCAAGTGTCTTGCCGAGCACTGCCTCCAGCTCAGGGGTCGGATATTCGACCGGTTCCTTGCCTTCGCGACGACGGAGATAGGGATGCACCATGTCACCCTGGATTGGACCCGGCCGCACGATCGCCACCTGCACGACGAGATCGTAGAAGGTGCGCGGTTTTAACCGCGGCAGCATCGCCATCTGCGCGCGGCTTTCGATCTGGAACGTGCCGAGCGTATCGGCCTTGCGGATCATCGCATAGGTTGCGGCATCCTCTTGGCTGATTTTCGACAGATCGAGATCCTCGCCCTTGTGTTCGCGGATCAGATCGAAGGCCTTGGCCATGCAGGTGAGCATCCCGAGCGCCAACACGTCCACCTTCATGAACTTCAGTGCCTCGACATCGTCCTTGTCCCATTCGATGATCTGCCGGTCTTTCATCGTCGCCGGCTCGATCGGCACGAGATCGTCCAGCCGGTCATGGGTAAGAACAAAACCGCCGGGGTGCTGCCCCAGATGCCGCGGAGCACCCATCAGCTGCTGCGCGAGTTTCAGGGTGAGCGCTAAGCGCCGGTCGTCGGGGTTGAGATTGAGCTCACGGATGTTTCTGTCGGGTACTTCTTCCGACCACGACCACATGCCTGACGATAGCGCCTTGATGACATCCTCCGGCAAGCCAAGTGCCTTACCGACATCGCGGATCGCGCCCTTGGCGCGGTACCGCGTAACGGTGGCGCAGAGGGCCGCCTTATCCTTGGTGTAGGTCTTGTAGATCCACTGGATGACCTCCTCGCGCCGTTCATGCTCAAAGTCGACATCAATGTCCGGCGGCTCGTCGCGCTCCTGACTGACGAAACGCTCGAAGAGCAGATCATTGGTCGAGGGATCGATTGAGGTGATGCCGAGAATATAGCAAACAGCACTGTTGGCTGCCGATCCCCTTCCCTGACAGAGAATGCCTTGGCTTCTGGCAAAGCGCACGATCGAAAACACCGTCAGGAAGTAAGGGGCGTATTTCATGGTGCGGATGAGATCGAGCTCGTGGCGTACGGTCTTCAACACATCCGGCGGCAGACCTTCCGGGTACCGGTCCGGCGCACATTCCCAGACATAATGCTCGAGCGATCCTTGAGCATCCTTGCCCGGAACGATGGCTTCCTCCGGGTACTGATAGGTCAGCTCCTCAAGCGAGAACTTGCAGCGATGCACGATTTCCAGGGTTCGCGCGAGTGCTTGCGCGTAGCGCGGAAACAGGCGTGCCATTTCCTCCGGTGGCTTGAGGTAGCGGTCGGCGTGGCGTTCGCGCTCGAAACCGACATCGTCGATCGTGGTGTTGTGCCGGATACAGGTAACGATGTCCTGCAATTGCCGCCGGCCCGGCTCATGAAACAGCACATCATTGGTGACGACGGTTCTGACCTTGAACCGAGCCGCCATGTTGGAAATCTCATGCAGCCGCAGCTGGTCGTTCGGTCGCCGACGCAGACAGAGAGAGACGTAAGCGCGATCACCAAACACCTCAGCCATTTTTCGAAGCTGGATCGCGCAAAGATCATCCGGCAGATCCGGCACCAGAATGCCGATCATCCCCTCGGAGTAAGCGACGATATCGTCCCAGTGCAGGATGCAGTTGTTCTTGCCGCCGCGCGATTTGCCCAGCGTGATGAGGCGAGTGAGGCGCGAATAGGCGGATCGGTCCATGGGATAGACCAACACAGACATCCCATCCGCGAGATCGAGCCGACAGCCGACGACCAGGCGCAAACCGGTGGCGCGAGATGCTTCCAGGGCGCGGACGATCCCGGCCAGCGAATTGCGATCGACGACGCCGAGTGCTTCGATGCCCAGCTGTTTCGCCGTCTCGAACAATTCCTGTGCAGAGGAGGCGCCGCGCAGAAAGGAAAAGTGGGTCGTGACCTGGAGCTCGGCGTAGCTCATGCGAAGATCCCGTGGCAGAACCAGCGATGGGACCCGGTCTCGGGATCCACTCCGTCGCCGGAGCGGAACACCCACAAGCGCTCGCCTGCCTCGTCCTCGATGACAAAGTAGTCCCGTACCGCGTCCATTTCGGCGTCGCGCTGCCACCACTCCCCGAAGATGCGTTCCGGGCCGTCGGCGCGTTTGACCTTACGGCGCTTGCCGCGCCAGACGATGGAAACAGGCGGCCGGTCCGGCATCAGCGCAATCGCCTCGATCAGTTCGGGTCGTGGCAAAAGCCGGACTGGACGGCGCCAATGGCTCACCCAGGCAACAGGGATCGGTTCAGCAACGGGACTGATCCGCCGGACGGAACGTTCCGGCACATCGGATGCAACCGGCGCGACGCGATAGACCCGCTGGCCCCGATTTCCATAGATATCGATGAGCGGTGTCACATCGGTGATGTCATCCTCGACCAGAGCAGAGACTTTCTGCGCCTCCTCCAATGGCTCTACCATGACGGCGACAAGGGTGAGCCTCTCGATCCCGAAACCCGGCTCGATCTTTTCCGTCCGGTCCCGAAACAGTTTCGTCAGCCAGGCAACGTCGCGGGCAGGTTTGGCAGTGCCTGCGCGAATGGCTTGTCTGGTGCCGTCGACCTTCTCGACGATCAGGTCGGCGCGGCGCACCCCAAGGCCGCGCTTCTGAAGCTCATCGACCAGTTGGACGACGAGGCGGCCGACATATTTGTTGATCGTTTCGGCAGCGCCAATCGGTTCAGCGAAGGCTTTCGAAACCTCGACCAGCTCAGGCGTGCGGATCGGCTCGATAGGCTCGGCGATGCGACAGAGCATCTGATCGAGACGGCGCCCAACCTCCGGTCCAAAGCGCAACGTCAGCGGCGCGCGCGGGGTATTGGCAAGCTCCCCGATCGTCTGAAATCCGAGAATGCGGAGATCGCTGACAATCTTTGCCGGCAGACGCAGGAGCGATATCGGCAGCTTTTCAACGGCCCGCACTGTCTCACCCGGCGGAATGACGATCGTCTCGCGGTTGATGGCGCGGGCGCAGGCATGGGCTGCACCCCAGCTATCGGCGACCGCCACGCGGGCAGTCAGCTTCCTGCCCAGAAACTGGTTGGCGATCTTTGTCACCATTGGCAGCTCGCCGCCCTGCAGGTGGTCGGCGCCTTCGGTATCCATCACGATGCCATCGTTCCCGTCGACGGCAACGATTGGTGAATAGATCGTCAGTGCCCACAGTGTGATGCGTTCGAGAGCTACCCGATCGGCTTCGATATCGGCGTCGACCATCATCAGGCCATGAAACAGCGACTGCGCCTTTGCCGCCGGCATGCCGACATGCACGCCTGCCGCCCTGGCAGCCAGGTCGGCAGCCGAAACCCATCGCTTCGACCCGCTTCTTGCGATCACGGCAATTGGCTGTTCAGGCGAAATGGAGGGATCCGCCCGCCGAATACGATCCGTCGGCAGATCCGGAAGATAGATCGAGACGACCCTTGTCATCACACGCCCTCACGAGAAACTCAGCACACTCACCCGCTTTCACGCGCATCAATTCAAGAAACCATTGAGGCCTGCCCACCCCCGGTACCGGCAGCTCTTCCGATGGCATCACACTGACCCGCCATCTGGTTGTTGACGCCGTCGGCTGGCCAAAATCATTCGCCTCGGTCTGCCGTCGCCATCGCCGGACGGCAAGAGCCATCGTCCCGGTTCGCTCGGCGGCTAGCTGCAATCGGCGGGAACTGACCATCGGCAGGCGGACAAGTTCGCCGACGACCGCCCCGAGACCGCCGAACGACAGTCCCTCCTCCATATTGGCCAGAACATCCTCTTCCCTGTCGGACTCGACAAAAATAACGCGGTCAGGATGGAGACCGACCTGGGCAAGCGCCGGAAAAAACAGATCCGGTCGCGTCAGACACCAGATGACCGGGCCTCTGGTTCGCGCGGCAATGCCCGCCACAAAAAGCGCTGCTGCTGCGCCATCGACCGTACCGGATCCTCCGCCCGCAAACTCATGCAGGGCTCCATAGGCAAGCCCGCCGCCAGGCAAGGCCGCATCGATCTTTGGGACACCGAAGGCGAGCGTTCCGGCCCGCTTCGCGGCTGCGCCCTCCATCGAGGCGATGCGGTCACGCAAGTCACAGATCAGATCTGTTACCCCCTTGGGGCGGGCAGCAGTCATCGTTCACGGCTCCCTTCAAGGTCGTGTTCAAAGGATCGACATCATGTCGTACGGGCTATCTGTTCATTGTTTGTTCCTATAGTGCAAAAGAGTCAAGCACTACAAAGTTGAGGAATATTATCCCAATATTAGCAAGATCGAAGATTCGAAAAAGATTCAAGCACGTAGGAAGCAAAAGAATTTTTTTGGCATGTGCCTATTGTCGACCCCACGCGGTATTGTCGCGGCGACGGACATGGTTGTCGCCAGTGCGAAAAGTGCACGTTGCGGCGATTACATTGGCGTTGGGTACAGCGCGATGTCCCCGGATTTCTCTTTTTCAACGGGTTCTGCGGGCAACGAAACGCGATCCTGCGGATCTCGAACCGGAAGACCTTGCGGGGCGCGACCCGTCTCACGTCGTTTAGGGGACTGAACGAAGCTGACATTGGCCGTACTCCATCGCTGTCGAAACGTCTCGTTAAAGTGCCTGTTCCGCATCGAGATCAGTTTGAAGCCGGTTTCCCTTTAACGAACTTCAGATTTGCAGCAGCGTTTCCCTGCTTCGATGCAGTAGCAAAGTGGCTGATGACGCCCTATGGACACAGTCCTGGCATTTAGACTTTGCGTCGCCCTCTTGCCACGGCTGTAGCTGGGTGCCACATCGCAAGCCATTGCCATTAGAGAGCGACCTTCATGACAGTTATAGCCTCTTACATCTATCGGCTCGGCGAGCGCACTGAGAAACTCCCCTTGACGGGCGACCCGTTCCAAGAGACCGACGGCGAATTTGCCTGGATCGGCATTGCCGACCCGACACCCGATGAAATGGCATGCCTCAAGTCGATGTTCGATCTGCATCCGTTGGCGGTAGAAGATGCCCTCAATGGCAAACAGGTGCCCAAAGTCGAAGTCTATGGCGACCAGCTGTTCGTCATCATCAAGACCGCCCATCTCGAAGGAGACAAGATTGCCTATGGCGAGACCTGTATTTTTGTCGGCCGGCACCATGTGATCTCCGTTCGTCATGGTTCCGCGCGCTCACACAGGGAGTTACGGGAACAGCTCGAACAGTCTCCACAACTCCTGGATCACGGGCCCGACTATGTCCTGCACGGTATCATCGACTTCGTGGTAGACGGCTATCTTCCGATGGTCGAGGCTCTGGAGGACAAGGTGCTCGAGATGGAAAAGCATATGCTGATCTCCTTTCTCGAACGCGAGCAGATCAGACGGCTTTTTCGCATGCGCCGACAGGTCATCCGGTTTCAGCGCATCCTCGGCCCGATGGCCGAGGTCGTGGGCAAGCTGACAAACCTCGAACTGCCCTGTATCGACGACAATGCCAAGGCCTATTTCCGGGATGTGCTCGACCACGTTCGGCGCGTCGAGTTCATGATGTCAGGTCTGCGAGAAATCATCACCTCCGTGTTCGAAGCCTCAAACCTTCTGGAACAGCAGCGTCAGGGAACAATCACCCGGCAGCTTGCTGCCTGGGCCGCGATTCTCGCCGTGCCTACGGCGATAGCTGGCATTTATGGAATGAATTTTGAGCATATGCCGGAGCTGAAATCGGAATATGGCTATTATGTCGTAATCGGTGTCATTCTTACACTTTGCGCTATCCTGTATTCCAGTTTCAAAAAAACAGGGTGGCTGTAGTGTAATCCCGTCTCTCAAGACTATCGAGCGCACAGCCTAAAATCGCATCGCACTGAAGCCGTAAAGGAGTTGGATTTGGCCACTGGACTGATCGCATTGCTTGACGACGTTGCAGCCATCGCGAAGGCGGCAGCTGCCTCGTTGGACGACATCGCAACGCAGACAGCGAAAGCCAGCGTGAAGGCGGCGGGCGTTGTGATCGACGATACTGCCGTTACTCCGACCTATGTTATCGGCCTGGCTCCTGCACGTGAGCTTCCGATTATCGGAAAGATTGCGCTCGGATCGCTGAAAAACAAGCTGATCTTTCTCCTGCCGATCTGTCTTGTGCTTGGATATTTTGCTCCATGGCTCATTACCCCCCTGCTCATGATCGGCGGAATTTATCTGTCCTTTGAAGGCGCGGAGAAGCTTCACGAGGCCTTCTTTCCTCACGTCACGAAGCACGATCAGGCTCAGAACGCGGCGCTCGACGCGGCGGATCTCGAAAACCGCAAAGTTTCCGGCGCGATCCGGACCGACTTTATCCTCTCAGCCGAGATCATGGCGCTTACGCTTGCCGGGGTTTCGACATTGAGCATCTATTCGCAAGCCGCGGTGCTGGCAACCGTCGGCATCCTGATCACCGCTGCAGTATATGGTGTCGTGGCCATCATCGTCAAAGCAGACGATGTGGGACTGCACCTGGCAAAGGCAGGAAGCCCTTTAGCAAGCAAAGTCGGAGCGGGCCTCGTGAAAGGCGTGCCCGTGCTTTTGAAGACATTGGCTATCGTCGGGACTGCGGCAATGCTGTGGGTAGGTGGAAGCATCATCGTGCACAGTCTGGCGGGGCTTGGATTGCATCAACCAGAGCATCTGATTGAAACGTTTGCATCTAATATCGAACACACAGTGGCGGTTCTTCCGCAAATCACCAAGTGGCTGGCCACCTCTTTGGCCCAGGCAATCATCGGCATTGCGACAGGCGCAATTGCAATCCTGCTCCTGTCTATCTGGAAGCAACTCATTCCTGGCGACACCAGGACCAGCTAGCGTTCCGTCGCTGGTTTCATAGAACCAGGTGCGGTGGATTACGCACGTGTCGCTGCTATGGTCGTTCTGGATGGACCGACCTTGCCAGACTTGACGGAGGCGCAAGGGCCTTCCGCATTGGGTTATGTCCGGCGCCACAGTGGCCGCACTTGTGGACGGCTTACGACAAAAGTGCGACGGGCTCCTACCAGGTATGGGGGAACGGCATGACAATACCCGCGTTTATATGCTCCACTAGTGAAGCGCACGTGATGCGGTGAACACATTGCATCCGGACCAAGGGGAACTGCCAGCATGTGCAACCTTTATCGGATGGAAGACAAGGACGGGGTCTCGAAGTGGGCCCAGGACGCCGAAAGCCTGATCAACCTGATGCCGGCCTATCAGATGAACCCCGACCAGATGGGGCCGATCGTCCGAAACACGACGGACGGCAAGAAGCAGCTGGTTCATGCACGATGGGGCCTGCCCTCGCCGATTTTTGTGCAGAAGAAAGCTGCGGAAGCGAGAGCGGGAAAACTGAAGGCCAAAGGTCAGGCCGTCGATATGGATGAACTCATCCGCATGGAACCGGACCGTGGCGTGACGAATGTGCGCAAACTCAATCTCCCTCACTGGACGCGATGGTTCGGCGTCGAGCACAGGTGCCTTGTTCCGGTCACAAGCTTTGCCGAACCGGATCCGATGAGCAAACAGGAGGGTGGCAATGTGCCCAACGCCTGGTTTGCCCGTGATGATGCGAAATCGCTGATGTTCTTTGCCGGCGTCCACGTGCCGCAATGGAAAAGCGTCCGCAAGGTCAGGGATGGGCTCACAACCGACGACCTATACGGTTTCCTGACGACCGATCCGAATGACCTCGTCAAGCCAATCCATGAAAAGGCCATGCCGGTCCTGCTGCTGACGAGGGAAGAAACCGAAGTCTGGATGCGGGCTCCGTGGAATGAGGCAAAGGAGCTCGCCCGCCCGCTACCGAATGGCGCGCTGATCATTTCGTCACGCGAACCGTACGGATCAACGATCGTTTCGCAAAGTGGAGAACCGGTGGAGGAGCAAGGACGCCTTTTATAATCGGCGGCCATTACCTCACCACTGCCTGGGCCACAGCCCTGTCGTGAGGAGACTAAACCCGCCGAACTGTTCGGAGAGAGGAGAAGGAAGATGCATATCCACCCTTACATTCTCGAAAATCATGGTGTCTATCCCAAGAGATTTCTGGAGGATGGTCAATTCTTCGGCGTGCGGAAATCCACTCACGATAATCTCGACCAAAGGCTGGTCGCCGAAGTCGACCGGGAATCCGACCTGACTGCCTATTCCGGATATGTCGCCATGGAACTCTGGGCAGATGATGACGACATTCCGACGGGAGCGAGGATTGAGATATTGTTCAGCGACCGGAAAGGCATCGCCGCCCTCCTCTATGACCATCCCAACATATCCGATGCTTTCATTGAGTGGGTATTCTGCACCTCACCCGCCGATGCCTTGACTGAATGGAAGAAGAAGGTCCGCTGGCCGCTGATGGAAACATCGAGAGGGCCAGTCGATATAATCGGAGATGCCCATCAATGAACGTTGAGAGCAGTAAGGCCGGCAAGGGCATTCATGAGAACCAGTGGTGCAAGCATACCGGCTGCAAGCGCCGCAATAACCTCAATTGAGGATCGAATTTTTAGGAACAAATCATCACAGCGACGGTTGGGTAGGCGGATGGTCTTTCCCCCGTCCATGCGCTTGCAGCCTGTCATGGTTGCACACCTTCGAACCCTCCGCTCTGGAGGGTTTCCTTTTGCTCACATCGCAAGCAAGTTATGCCTTCAAAAGCGGTTCAGACCGCCAGCGACGGCCTGCTACAGGGCTGCAACTCCGTATCCTTGAAATCTAATCGCTCGACTCTTCCACGAGACGTGTTACACTTTTTGCATTGTCGCCAACCGAATACATAGGCGGTGGCACCTGAGGGTTACTACGTGCTCCCGCCTATATCGTGTGGAGGACGGCTGCGTGCCCAAACCATCCAATTTCCAGGAATGTCCACTTCGACGCCTCCTTTTTCGCTGGGCCGCGCGGTTTACCGCTGACGAGCGGATGCAGAGCCGGCTTGTTGAAAAAACGATAGGCGAGGTCATCCGGGATTTTCCGGGCGCCGATCCCGACTCCAGGATCGATGTAGAGTTACTCGCGACATTGCGAGGCGTCGCTTTGCGGGAATTCACTACTCATCCTCGCCCAGGCATTGAGCGTCGTTCCGACAACGATCGATTGTCGAGCGACTGTCAGTGATAGCGGACGACGTTCCGGGTGGACCGAAAAGCGCATCGGCTAATTGCGAAGCTCCGCGCTATCGCCGGTCATAGAGTTAACCGCAGTCGTTCGATTTGGCCCGGTTCGCGAAAACGAACGGCATTTTGACGTCTCTCCAGTACAATCGACACATTCAGTAGTGTCTGATCGTGGATCTCCACGTCAACGATTGCGGCGTCAACGTCCCACTCCAGTAACGGACTGAGCACGCATCGTGTTGATCGAACCGAGCCCAGGACGATGGCTGCTGCTGCCTGCAGCCGCTGACGGCACGCAAATGTGTGTATAAGGCGCTGCTCTACGATGAACAGCTTCCCACGAAACGCTCGCAACACGGGCATATCCTCAGGTGGCTCGAGGCGGAGCGTGGCTCGGGTATGGGGAACGCCTCGCGACTGTTTGCATGAGGCAGTATTAATTATGCGCGCGTTCTGCCGAGCCTCCAGGGCAGACGCTGCCAGCCTCGGCCCATCGCCGCCTCGCGCCGGCATGGTTGCCGATTTGGAAACTGCAAGCCGCCCAGGGCCAGCCGGAGAGCTTGGCAGGGATGACCCAGTGCGAGCTTCGGGCCACGTCTCCAAAGCCGGGACGACGAACGCCTGACAAAATCGATAAAAGTAGGTCCAAAGTTAGCCGCAACTCCGACCTTGAACCTATTCGGCCGCGATACTGCTTTTATCCAGCAACGCGATGAAGGCTTCTCGGAGGTTTTGGCAACGATAAAGCAAATCGGCCTTTTCATGTTTCAGCCGCCGCAAGAGAGCCAACTCCTTGTCGCTGGCGTCGTTCGACATAGCACGAAGTCGAAGGTCGGTTTCGATTTCTCGAACCGCCACTTCACACGCTGCAATCTCCTTAAGGAGCCGATCCCAGTGTTTCTCCAGCACAAAGCTCACGTCGTTGGTCCAACCCGATCGGGATTTTCACCAACTGTTAACATAACCGAAGAGACCTTGGAGCGGCGATTTTATGTATGGTTAACACCACGGCAAAATTCCGAAGTGCGGCTAACCCGGGCTCCGTCAGATTAGTCTTGGCGGAGACCCGTTGGAAATTCATGGATTGCCGTCTCTCTCGAAAATTCGCGAACCGCATGTGCTTGTCCAGCAAGTACCCACGCCGACCTTACGCAAAGCGGCGTTACCAGGATTTCATGCGAAGAACCATGTTCATCAGCGATGTCCTGATAAACGGTTGTTACTGCCCTCGATTTTGCTTGTGAGAAATCCGGTAAAACGAACTGGTCTCGCCTGCGCATGAGCTGGATATCACTATTATGGATATATCGCCTCGATGGTGAGCCGAATGCCGCTACCGTCCTCCTGAAAGACGATTATTTTTTCAAGACGATTGCACCCGACCTCGAGCAGATCAGCACGGGTTCCGGGCCATAGTTCGCGCAGCTTCCCTCCTGGCGGAGGATTTCCGGTTTAACGATCGTCACCGGTGTCCTGTTCGAACGGATCGCGCATGACCGCACGGCCCGGCTGCCTCATAGGCTTCGACGCCCGCACAGACGGCGCGGCGATCGAAGGCTCTCTTTGGAACCAGGGGGCCTAGAATACGTTGCGGTGCACATCGCTCATCGCCCGCCGCAGATCATCGATCGCAGATGCCGTCTGTCCTGGTTCATCGTTGAGGGCCGGCGGCATTTTCCAACCCGGGTCGATGCCCTCCATGTTCGGCAGTTCATGGGCGATGCCCTTGTGGCAGTCGATGCAGGTGGCCTTGCCCGTCAGCAGATATTTGGAATGGATATCGGCGGCGCGCTGTGTCTGTTTGGTAAAGTCCATGGCGACGGAGGAGTGGCAGTTGCGGCATTCCAGACTGTCATTGGCCTTGAGGCGCGACCATTCGTGCTGGGCAAGTTCCAGCCGCTTGTCTAGAAACTTCTTGCGGGTGTCGATTGTGCCAAAAATCTTGCCCCAGACTTCCTTGGAGGCCTGCATTTTGCGGGCGATCTTGTCGGTCCATTCATGCGGCACGTGGCAATCGGGACAGGAGGCGCGCACGCCGGAACGGTTGGAGAAATGCACCGTTCGAGTCAGCTCCTCATACACATTGGCACGCATCTCGTGGCAGGAAATGCAGAAGGCTTCCTTGTTGGTCATCTCGAGCGCGGTGTTAAAGGCGCCCCAGAACATCACGCCACCGACGAAGCCGCCTAGCGTCAGGAAGGCGAGGCTGAGCGTGCCAGCCGGCGTCGTCAGAACCGCCCATAACCAGGCGAGAAGTTTCTTCACACGGGTAATCATCATTCGCTACCCGCCGGTTTGACGCCCATCGTGCTCATGTCCTCAAACGTGCTGGGCACAAGCGGTCGGGTATCAGCCTGCGGGACATGGCAGGCGGTGCAGAAATAACGGCGTGGCGAAACGTCCGCCAGCATCTGGCCTTCGCGCGTCATATAGTGGGTGACGCTGATCATCGGCGCGCCGGAATCCTGCGTGAACTCGCGTTTGTGACAGGAAAGACAGCGGTTGGCATTGACCGAAAGCTGGTAACCGTCGATCGAATGCGGGATGACCGGCGGCTGCTCCGGGTAAGCGCGCATGCGTCTAAAATCGTCGACCACCCATTTCGGCAGGGGTTTGGCGGGTTCGGTCTGCATGGCGTCACCGCGTGGGCCGGACAATTCCGGCACCATCTGCGCAACGGCCCCCGTCGCCAACGCCACGACCAGAAGCGTGGCGGCGATCCATCCGTGTTTCCTGATCATGCGACTGGCTCTATCTTGACTGCGCATTTCTTGAAATCCGTCTGCTTGGAGATGGGATCGGTTGCGTCGAGCGTGACCTTGTTGATGAGCTGGCTGGCATCGAACCAGGGAACGAAGATGACGCCTGGCGGCATGCGGTTGCGGCCGCGCGTTTCCACCCGGGAACGTATTTCACCGCGGCGCGACACGATGCGGATTTCTGCGCCCTGATTGAGGCCGCGCTTTCGCGCATCGTCGGCATTCATGAAACAGCGGGCGCCCGGGAACGCCTTGTAGAGTTCCGGCACACGCATGGTCATCGAACCGGAATGCCAATGCTCCAGCACGCGGCCCGTCACCAGCCAGGTATCGAACTCCGCATCCGGGGATTCCGCCGGCGGTTCGTAAGGCACGGCAATGATGACCGCCTTGCCGTCCTTGTTGCCGTAGAATTTCACGCCTTCGCCCGGCTTTACATAAGGGTCGTAACCCTCTCGGTAACGCCACAGCGTTTCCTTTCCGTCCACCACCGGCCAGCGCATGCCGCGCACCTCGTGATAGGCATCATAGGGCGCCAGATCATGGCCGTGGCCCCGCCCGAAGGCGGCATATTCCTCAAAGAGACCCTTCTGGAGATAGAATCCGAAGTGTTTTGCTTCCTGGTTTTCGTATTCAGCGTTGATCTCGCTCAGCGGGAACTTGCCGACATCACTGTCCTTGAAGAGCACCTCGTACAGCGTCTTTCCGCGATAGGCGGGATTGGCTTCCAGTATCTCCGCCGGCCACACCTCATCCGTGGTGAAGCGCTTGGAGAATTCCACCAGCTGCCAGAGATCGGAACGCGCCTCACCCGAGGCCTCGACAAGCTGGTGCCAGACATGGGTGCGCCGCTCGGCATTGCCATAGGCTCCCTCCTTTTCCACCCACATGGCGGCGGGCAGGATGAGGTCGGCGCTCATAGCCGTGATGGTCGGATAGGCATCGGAAACAACGATGAAGTTTTCCGGGTTGCGATATCCCTGATAGGTCTCGTTCTTGGTGTTGGGACCTGCCTGTACGTTGTTATTGACCTGCACCCAGTAGAAATTCAGCTTGCCGTCATGCAGCATGCGGTCCTGCTGCACGGCGTGGTAACCCGGCTTTTCCGGGATGATGCCGTGCGGGATGCGCCAGATTTCTTCGGCATGTTTGCGGTGCTCAGGGTTGGTCACCGTCATGTCGGCAGGCAGGCGGTGGGCGAAGGTTCCCACCTCACGCGCCGTGCCGCAGGCCGAGGGCTGGCCGGTGAGCGAGAACGGGCTGTTGCCCGGCTCGGAAATCTTCCCCGTCAGCAGATGGATGTTATAGACCATCTGGTTGGCCCAGACGCCGCGAACATGCTGGTTGAAACCCATGGTCCAGAGCGACATGACCTTGCGTTTCGGGTCGGCATAAAGCTCGGCCAGCTCCTCCAGAAAACCGGCTTCAACGCCGGTCATGGCTGCGGTCTTTTCCAGCGTGTACTCGGAGACGAATTCCTTGAAGGTTTCGAAATCGATCGCTTCGGTCTTGGTCGGATCCACGGAATTGACGGCATTCATCTCCACCGGATTGTCGGGCCGCAGGCCATAACCGATATCGGTGACGCCGCGCACGAATTTCGTGTGGTTCCTCACGAAGTCTTCGTTAACGCGCCCGGTCTTGATGATGTGGTTGGCGATGTAATTGAGGATGACGAGATCGGTGCCCGGCTTGAAGACCATCGGGATGTCGGCAAGGTCCATGCTGCGATGGGTGAAGGTCGAAAGCACCGCCACCTTCACATGGTCGAAACCCAGACGCCGGTCGGCGATACGCGTCCATAAAATGGGATGCATTTCCGCCATGTTCGAGCCCCAGAGAACGAAGGCATCGGCATGTTCGAAATCGTCGTAACAGCCCATCGGCTCATCCATGCCAAAGGTGCGCATGAAGGCATAGGCAGCAGACGCCATGCAGTGACGAGCATTGGGATCGAGATTGTTGGAGCGGAAGCCGGCACGCATCAGCTTGGTTGCGGCGTAACCTTCGAAGATCGTCCATTGGCCGGAGCCGAACATGCCGACGGCCGTCGGTCCCTTCTCCTTCAACACCCGCTTGCACTGCGCGGCCATGACGTCGAAGGCCTCGTCCCAGCTCACAGGCTCGAACTCGCCATCCTTGGCGTAAACGCCGTTTCTCTTGCGCAGAAGCGGGGTCTGCAGGCGGTCCTTGCCATACATGATCTTGGACAGGAAATAGCCCTTGATGCAGTTGAGGCCGCGATTGACCTCCGCCTGCATGTCGCCATGGGTGGCGACAACCTTGCCTTCCTTGACGCCGACCATGACGCCGCAGCCCGTGCCGCAGAAACGACAGGGCGCCTTGGACCACTTGATCTGCAATGCGGAAACCCCGCCTGGCACCGGCTGGGCGGCGGCCGGCAGCGCAATGCCCGCCGTTGCCGCCGCAATGCCGGCGGCATGGGCTTTCAATAGATCACGCCGCGTCAGTTCGCTGCTCATCGCCGCTTGTCTCCTCTGTGTCGACGTGTTCGAAAACCATGTTGGCGGCAATCACACCGTCGAGTGTCGAAATATAAGTGAGCGTATCGCCCAGCATGCCGGTGCTCGTGCCGTCTATGACGATGACGATCTTGCCGTTGCCCTCGCCATGAACCTCGACATTGTCGAGCGTTAAAAGCGTTGCCAGCACGGCGTCCCGCATCTGCGGCATCACCGCCACCACGGCGCTTGAAACATGATACCGGCCTGTATTTTCAGGCATATTGCATCTCCGTGGCTTCCTTGATCTCGATCACGCTGGCCGGGCAGACGGACACGCAGGCCCCGCAGCCGGTGCAGGCTTGTTCGATAAGTTCAGGCACGAAGGGCCCGCCGCGGCGGGGACGAAACCGGATGGCCTCGGTCGGGCAGGCATCGCGGCAGGCCTGACAATCGATATTGCCGAAGGCGAGACACCCCTCACCGATCGCCGTGACGTGACCGAAGCGCTGTGCCGTGGGGGCAGCAAAGACCGGCTCGGGACAGGCCTCAGCACATTTGCCGCAAAAGGTGCATTCCCCGGCGGAGAAATCCACGCAAGGCAAACCGTCCGCCATGGCGATGATGCCGGTAGGACAGGCCTCGACGCATTTTGCGCAACCGCTGCACGCGGCGAGGTCGCTCAACGCGACCCCGGGGGGACAGATGCGTGGTCTATTTTTTTGCCCGCCGCGCAGGAAATCGCGCCGGCTGAGAGAGACTTCCATCATCATCTCGCCCTCAATGTCCGGGCGGCCCCGGCGGGCCGTAAATGATCTGGAACATCCAGACGATAAAGCCATAGGCTCCAACAAATCCGACCGCCAGAATGGGCCAGATTCCGAAGGCCAGAACGGCGAAGGTCACAAGTTCCCTCGTCCGACCTGGCTTTTCATCTGCGTGTTGAGGCGCGACTATTTTAGGCATATTCGCGTTTCCTATTCGTTTCGAGTCATCATCCCCCAAAAGACAGAAATATTCAACCACTTGATTTTATTGATTATTTATCAAAATTAACATTCATCAAGACGGCTCGCCTAAATCACTGATTTCGCATTGTGCTTCTGCTCAAAAAATAAACATTAGACGGGCAAACAGTGTCTCGCTCTCATCCGCAGGCTCCTGCATCGTCCATGCCAGGCGCGCGCATGAAGGGCAGGAAACTCTGCAACCAGACCCCGAAGCTCACCGCCCACAAAACGGCGCTGAGGCCATGGTGATAGGGAGACAATGTTGCGGCAAAGTCGAATTCCGGGAGGATGCGGACCAGCCCGGCCATCGCCATCAAAAGGGCGGCCACATGCGCCTGCCATGGAAGATGCGTCAGATTGCGGCCCGTATGCCGCAGCCCGGCAATGATGAAGACCGCCATGATGGCGCATCCAAGCGCCCCGACCGAGAGCAGATGCAGCCCTGCGGCGGGCGTAACGGAAAAACCGAGCCGTGTCGCGCCGAGCGCCAGAAAACCCACGCCCGCAAAGGCGTTGCCGAGGCCGAGCAACAGCACCTCGGTCTTAAAGACGGCACGCCCGATGAACCATTCGGCCAGCCGGTCGAAAAAGGCGGCGCCGGCCGCAAGCGAAAGCCAGGCGCAGACATCGCTCTGCGGAAAGAAAAGTTTCGCCGCCATGTAAAGCGTCACCATGGCGCCTGCCATATGCTGGCGGCCGGGATGCGGCCGGTAAGGCGTGGTCTCGCCGCCGGGATCGAGCGCCAGATTGATGACGGCCACATTGATACGTGCGGCGGAAAGCGAAAACAGCACGGTGAAAATGCACAGCGCCGCCTCGAGCATGCGGGATGCAAGTTCGAGATCGCCGCTCCACCAGGCATAACGCACACCGGCTTCAGCCGTCGTAAACAGAAGAAGCCAGATAAGGAACGCCAGGTGTTTCATCGTGCGCCGCGCCAGCATCGCCCTGGCGATGAGAACAGAGAGCGCGAGCAGAAAGGCGAGATCGAAAAAACCTGCAAACAGGCTCCCTGCCTCCATCCCGAGAAAGCCGATAAGGCGGCCCGGCAACCAGAGACCGGCGAGATGAAGCAGCGTTCGTCCCTGCGCCGGCTTCGTGTCCGTCCATTCCGGCACCGCCGAGCCAAGGAAACCGGCAAGCGCCATGCCATAGGTGCCGTAGATCATTTCATGGGCGTGCCATTGCGATGCAGGCACCGCATCGACGAAAGGCAGGGCATAACCACCGATGACGATCCACAGGAGGGGCCAGCCCGCACCGTGCAGTGCGGCCAGAGGGAAAAACAGCCGCAGGGCTTCGGAAAGGATGGGGGGCTGCCTCATCGCACCCGCTCCCTTGCTGAAAACAATTCGGCGAAGGCCGGGCTCTCGGACAGGCGTTCCGCTTCGTCGAAAACCGTACGCGCCATGCGCCGGCCCGGCGAACCCGCGGGCTTATGCGCGGCAATGACTCGGCCATCGACGCCGGAGAGCACGATCAGCCTGTCGGCAACCAGCAACGCCTCATGAAGATCATGGGTGACGAGAAGGGTGGAAAAACCGCGCCGACGGGCGGCGCCCACCAGAAGCTCCTGCAAATGACGGCGCAGGCCGACATCGACGGCGCTGAAGGGCTCATCCAGAAACAGCATGTCCGGCTCCACGGCGAGCGCCCGCGCCACGCCGGCGCGCTGGCGCATGCCGCCGGAGAGTTCCACCGGATATTTGCCGAAATCAGCCACCTCCAGACCGACCTCCAGCGCAAAAAGGCCCGCCCTTTCGCGCCGCTCCCGTCTCGGCAAGCCGGCCGCCGCAAGGCCGTAGGCAATATTGTCGATAAGCGTCATCCACGGCAGCAGCCTCGGCTCCTGAAACACCAGACCCTGCCGGCGATAATGGCGGTGCACGCGGCCGCGAACAGGATCGATGATACCAGCCGCGATCTGTAAAATCGTCGTCTTGCCGCTGCCGGAGGGGCCGAGCAGCGCCACGGTTTCCCCCGGCGCTATGCCGAGATCGAAATTCTCGAACAGGCTGCGGCCGAGAAAGGCGTGGCCGACATGTTCGAAACGCAGGCTGGAACGGTCGCTCATCGTTTGACACCCCATGGCAGTCCGGCGGCGCGCCAGCGTTCCAGCGCCTCGCGCAACAGATGCAGCAGGCCGTAATCGGTTAACAGTGCAAGGCCGACCGTGATGGTGAGCCAGGCGGTGACCTGCGCAATGTCGAACAGCGCGCGTGCGGTGGCCAGTTCGCCGCCAATGCCGCCGGAATTCGAAAGGAGCTCGGCCATGACGGTTACTTTCCACGCGCTTCCCGCCGTCGTCGTCCAGGCCGGGAAGAGGTAGGAGAGAACATGCGGCATGGTGACGGTGCGCAGCCGGTAAAACCAAGGACCGCCGAAGGCCTGCGCCATCACCTCCAGCTGACGGTCCCGCTTGGCGACACCTTCCAGCGCGCCGGCAAAGGACACGGGAGCCGAGGCGATAATGACGGTCATGACAGCCGTGCCGCCGGACGAGCCGAACCAAATGAGCGCCAGAACGATCCAGCCGATGGGCGGCACGCCGAGTAGAACGGTGACGACAGGCTTCATCAACCGCATGGCCGCGAAGGAATAACCCGCCAGCACGCCCGCTACCGTGCCGATGCCGGCGGCGATACCGAAGCCGGTCAGGGCCCTGACGGCGCTCTGCGCCAGGATAGCGAGGAAATCGGGCCGCGCCGCCAAAAGCCCCATTGCCGCGAAGGTCTCCCCCGGCGAAGGCAGGATGAAGGAGCCATAAATCTCGTGCCCGGCCTGCCAGGCGGCGAGAAAACAGAAAATGCCTGAGAGCCCGGCCCAGCCCGCCCAGAGATAGCGGCCCATCCAACCAAGACTTTCGAGAATGCGGTTCATGCCTGCTACACCAGATAAAACCCTTCATCCGGCCGCCGGCCGCCGATGATTGCCGGGTCTGCCTTGGCAAGTTCATCGTAAAACGCCTCGAGATCGGCGCGCGCAGCGCTCGCCTTAAGGGCGCATAGATGACTTGTCGGGAAGGAGGCCGCGATGATGTCGGGCGGAAACCCAAGGCATCAGCGGCCGCAGCGGCCGCCGCCTTCGGATCGGCCATAGCGCTGGCAAGCGCCGTCTCCATGGCGGCCTGTAGAGCCTCTATGCCGGACTTGCCAAGCTTTTGCCGGACCAGCGATGTCAAGGCGAGGCCAGCCTGCGGAATTTCAGCCTTGCCGGCCACCTTCGCCCATTCCCGCTGAATATCAATGGTGCGATGGACGGTCATGAAAAACGACTTCGCCTTGATGAGCACGGCGGTTGCGGCCGGTTCGCTGAGCAGCGCCGCATCCACCCTGCCCGTCAGCAGCAATTGCACAGCTTCCGGCGGCGAGGCGGCATATTCCAGCTTGATGTCGCCGGACTTCAAGCCGTTTTCGGCAACGAGGCGATGCAGCACGAAATCGGGCATATCATTCTTGAACGGCAAAGCGAGCGTCTTGCCGGAAAGGCTTTTCAGGGAGTTCAGCGTCTCGTCTTTCGAAACGATATAGAGCAGGCCCGTGGTCAGCACGTTCAACAGCCCGAGGCCGAGACCGCGATTATGGAGATTGGCGGCGCCGCAGCTCGGCATCACCACCGCCCCCATGGAGCCGGAGGCAACGGCGGCGCGCATTTCATCCGGTGTTTTCCAGGCTTTGAAGAATACTCCGGGTGCGACATCCTTCAGGAACCCGCCCTTTACCGCATGGGCCAGCACCGCGGAGGGCGCGGCCGGAGGGCCATAAAAGGTGAGCGGCGCTTCCGCCTTCGCGACAAGCGGTGCGGCAAGTGTCGCCACCGCGAGCCCGGAAAAGGCCGAAAGAGCCTGACGACGGGTGAAATGATGGGCCATGGTCCTGATCCTTGTTCGCGCCGGAAGCGCCCCCGATGCCCGCACAACCGACCTTGCGGCCCGAAGCGTCACCAACCCGGAAATGACATTTTGCAAGCGGGTGCTCTTTGCGCAGGATCAAACAGAGCCGAAAACAGGGATTATTCACCCATCTTGAGTGAGAGCGCGTCCCGCAGGAGCCGCGAGCCCTCCTGAGCGGCGGCAGCGATATCGAGAAACATCAGGCTTGCGGTTTCAACCACGCCTTGATCCACCGTGTCGTCTTCGGCGAAATCGCAGAGCATCTCGGTCAGGAGCGCGATCTTGCGCCGCTCCTCGCGGGCGGCGGCCAGAAGCTTGACGACATTGCGCTGGCGCTCGAAATCCTCAAGCTCGCGCAGCACGTCGTGCACCTTGTCGCGGCAGCTGCAATCGAGCGCGCTCTGCAAGACAATATCGCGCACCAGATGGATTGCCGCCGCGATATCCGCTCCGCCCGGTGCCGCTGCGGGCAGCTTTTGCTCGCTTTGCCCGTTCGTCGTCATGCATTCACCCCATGCGCCGTGTTGCGGGCACGGGCGATCCAGGCCGCCCCTTCCTGCCCGTGGTAGAAACCATTGGAAAAGGGCACGTCCGGGTAGATTTGCCCGAGACGTGCAAGACCGTCTTCCGCCTCCCCCCTGCCGGCCAGAACGTCGTGATGGATTTGCGCCACCGCAACCATGTCGCAGTCCTGCGGCGACAGCCGGAGGCGGGAAATGCCGGCGGCGGCTAGGTCCTGCAATTCGCCAAGCAGCGACTGGCAGGTATGCGACACCGTCTGTACGCCGTTCAGCGCCAGAAACGACTGCCGGTCAAGCGTGCGTACCGGCAATCCATCCGGATCGTCGCCGCAGACGAACTGGCAATTATCCTTGATATTGCCCTTGGCGCGGGCATGGGCGCAGCGCGCCGAAATGGCGAGCGGCAGGCGGCCGAAGGCGAAGATCTCGAAGTCCACATCAGGCGTCTGCGCCACGATGCGCTCCACCGAGGTCATCGGCAGTTCCGGCGGCAGGCAGATGGCGCTCGCGCCGCGAGACGACAGCAACCGCGCGGTCGCGGCATTATAGACATTCACCATCGGCCCGACGACATGCGGGGTGCCGTGCAGCATGCCGAGCGCGGAAAGATCGTTCGCCTCGACCGGATAGGGACTGTCGGCGATCAGACTGCGCAGGTGGCGGCTTTCCCGCTCCAGCGTCACCAGCGAAAGCGTCGAGAGGATCACCTGTTTTCCGGCACTCTCCAGCCGCTCGATCACCTCTGCCAGATGCGGCTCGGTGAAATGAAACCGTTTGGAGCAGACGGTTTCACCGAGATAAACATGGCTGACGGGCGCTTCATCGGCGATGCGGAAATAGAAATCGCGCCATTTCTCCCCCTGCCAGAGATAGAGGACCGGGCCGAGCGCCAATGTGGTTTTTGCGGGTTTTGCCATCGCCGTCATCTCCAGCGTTTCTCATAAGCGCCAACGGTGGTGCGCTGGCCTTCGCTTAAGAGCCGCAGGCGTGAGAGCAGCCTGCCGCGCTCTTCGGCACCGGCGGAAAGCGCCCGGTGCAGGGTGGAAACCACTTCCGCCACATAGGCCTTGCCGCGCTGGCGACCCTCGATCTTCAGCGCGCTGACCCCCGCCTCGCGCAGCGCATCGATCTGGTCCATCACGTCAAGCGATACCGGATCTTCGAAGGCATAGGACTTGTCATCGGCAATCTCGAAACGGCCCTTGCACAGCGTGGGGTAACCCGCCGCCTCGCCGGCCGGAAATCGGTTGATGGTGTATTCGCCAAGTTCCGACACCAGCGCCTGCCCGTCCTGCCGGTAGCGGACGTGGCTTGCCGGCGAGCAGACGCCGTTCATGTTGGGTGACTTGCCTGTGGCGTAGGAGGATAGCGAGCAGCGCCCTTCCGCCATGACGCAGAGACCTCCGAACACGAAGATTTCGATTTCGCAGCGGATTTGCCGCGCCAGCCGGGCGATGTCGGCAATCGTCAGGGTGCGCGGCAGCACCACGCGTTTCGCGCCGAAGGCATCGACGAGGAAATTCACCGCGTCCGCATTGGAGGCGGAAGCCTGCACGGAGACGTGGATACGCTGCTGCGGATGATGTTCCGCCACATGCGCCATCAGGCCGAAATCGGCAAGGATAAGTGCGTCCGCCCCCGCCTTCACGGCATCGGCCGCCCCGCGATACCAGATATCCTCATTGCCAGCACGCATGAAGGTGTTGAGCGCCACGAAGGTCTGGACACCGCGCTTTTTCGCGTAAACGATGGCCTCGGCAAGTTCCTCGCGGGAAAAATTAAGGCCGGGGAAATTGCGGGCATTGGTTTCATCCCGAAAACCGCAATAGACCGCATCCGCCCCGGCATCCACGGCCTCGCGAAAGGCGGCAGGCGTTCCCGCAGGACAGATCAGTTCCATGCGTCAACTCCCCGCGTTTCGGACAGAACATGGCCACGCAGGCGGTTCGCGACACGCGTTATCATGGGCGCGAAAGGCCCGGCAAATGCACCGAGGTCACGCGGCAGATCGATGCCGCTGTCATCAAGCGCATTGCGCAGCGCCAGCATCGCCTCCATGTCGCCGGTGACGCTGAGATCACGCGAAAAGAACAGCGCATCGGCATCCTGCCGCCCCTCCATCAGCGCAAGCAGCATGAAAAGCGGTCCCTCGACCGCCGCATCCGCCTTGGCCAAGCGAGCCTTGCGGCTGACGGTGATGGCGCGACCTGCCGGCTCGACCATGAAGGCGAAGGGGAGATCGACGGGCAGAAAGGCGTAGCGCTTGCCACGATGTTCACCGAGCCGGACGAACATATCCGGATGCCGCTTCATGATCTGTGCCAGCATCGCCGCCGTCGCTCGCTGCACCACGGCAAGGGGTAGGAAATTCATGGGGCGGGCGATGGCGGCGGGAAAAGATCTCATGAAAGGTCCTGTCGGCTCAGTTGCGGGCGGCAACCTAACCGCAGCGCGCGGGTGGCGGTTTGAGCGAACGCAAAGACAGGGAAATTTTCAGGTGCGCCTTCACAAAAGCCGCTATAATTCATTCACTTGCCAAGCGACGGAGGCCGCCCGTGTCCGATTTAAGGGTCAAACGGATTTACGAACCCGCCAGCGACGATGACGGCGCGCGCATTCTGGTGGACCGGCTCTGGCCGCGCGGCATGAGCAAGGAAAAGGCAAAGCTTTCCCTGTGGATGAAGGACATCGCGCCCAGCAACGAATTGCGCAAGAACTTCTCCCATATGCCGTCTCGCTTTGAGGAATTTACCCGGCATTATCATAAGGAACTCTCGGCCAATCCCGATGCCGTGGCGCACATGAAGGAGCTGATGGCGAAAGGCCGCGTCACGCTGCTTTATGCCGCCCATGATATCGAACATAACCACGCCCTGGTTCTCGCCGACTATCTTCGTTCGCATTGAAGCCGCATTTGCGGCAGCGCAAGGACATGCCGCACTGCCATCGGCAAACAGGCGGCATGAGAGACGAGAAAACAGAAACTAAACCCGCCCACGCAGCCGATCTGCGCAGTTTCGCCCGGTTGCTGGAAGAACGCGGGCAGCTGCGGCGAATTCGCCAGCCGGTCTCGCTGGTGCACGAAATCACCGAAATCCACCGCCGCGTGCTCGCCGATGGCGGGCCGGCGCTGCTTTTCGAGCAACCCGTCGACCATGAGGCAAAGGTGCGGGACATGCCGCTGCTTACCAATCTTTTCGGCACGCGGCAACGTATCGAGTGGGGGCTGGGGCTTGAGACCGGCGGCCTGCCCGCACTTGGACAAAAGCTCGCCGAATTACGCGAGCCGGGACCACCGAAATCCATGGCCGAGGCATGGGGTAAGCTGCATTTGCTGAAAGCCGCACTTTCGATGCGGACACGCAACGTCTCACGCGCGCCGGTGCAGGAAAGGGTGCTGACGGGCGATGCTGTCGACCTCGCCCGCCTGCCGGTGCAATGGTGCTGGCCGGGCGAACCGGCCCCGCTCGTCACCTGGCCGCTGGTCATCACCCGTTCGCCTGACGATCCCGATGATATCAATGTCGGCATCTATCGCATGCAGGTGCTGGGCCCGGACAGGGTGATCATACGCTGGCTGGCGCATCGCGGCGGCGCGCATCACCACCGGCTGTGGCGAGCGCGCGGGCTGGATATGCCCGTTACCGTCGCCATCGGTGCCGATCCCGCCACCATTCTCGCCGCCGTCATGCCGCTTCCCGACCATATCAGCGAGCTTGGCTTCTCCGGCCTGCTGCGCGGCTCGAAAAGCCGCATTGCCAGAGCCTTGACCGTGCCGATGCCGGTGCCCGCCAATGCCGAAATCGTACTGGAAGGGACCGTCTCAGTAACGGAAAAGGCACTCGAAGGCCCCTATGGCGACCATACCGGCTATTATAATTCGGTCGAATCCTTCCCGGTCATGACGCTCTCGGCAATCACCATGCGCCGCGATCCGATCTATCTTTCCACCTATACCGGCCGGCCGCCGGATGAGCCTTCGGTTCTCGGCGAAGCCATGCTCGACATTTTCCTGCCGCTCGTGAAAAAGCAGTTTGCGGAAATTGTCGATCTGTGGATGCCGCCGGACGCCTGTTCCTACCGCGTCATGGTCGCTTCCATCGACAAGCGTTATCCCGGTCAGGCAAAGCGGGTGATGATGGGCCTCTGGTCGATGCTGCCGCAGTTCAGCTATGTGAAGCTCATCATTCTGGTCGATCCCGACATTGATGTGCGCAACTGGGCAGATGTCATCTGGGCGCTCTCAACCCGTTTCGACGCCTCGCGCGATACGATGATCATAAACGATACGCCCATCGATTATCTCGACTTCGCCTCGCCGAAAGCCGGGCTCGGCGGCAAGATGGGGCTGGACGCCACCCGCAAGCTGCCGCCGGAGACGGAGCGCGAATGGGGCCGTGTGCTGTCGATGACGCCTGACGTGATCGCGAAAGTGGATCTGATGTGGCGCGATCTCGGCCTTGGAGAACGGCTATGATCCCGTACCGCGTCGTGGTCGGCGTCACCGGCGCTTCGGGTGCCGGCATTGCGTTGCGTATTGTCGAGCGCCTTGCCGGGATGAAAAGCGTCGAAATCCATCTCGTCCTGTCGCAATCCGCCAGACGCACCGTGTTGCATGAGGAAGGGGCGCAAGCCATGGGGCGGATGTTCTCACTCGCTGGCGTCAATCATGCCGTCGACGATATCGGCGCGGCGATTGCCAGCGGCTCTTTCCCGACGGCCGGCATGATCGTCGCCCCCTGCTCCATGCGCACACTTACGGCCATCGCAACCGGGTTTTCGGACAATCTTCTCACCCGCGCCGCCGATGTGCATCTGAAGGAACGCCGGAAACTTGTGCTGATGACGCGCGAGACGCCGCTGCATCTCATCCATCTGCGCAACATGTGCACGGTGACGGAGGCCGGCGCCATCGTCATGCCGCCGGTGCCGGCCTTTTACAACAGACCGCAAAGCGTCGCCGATATTGTCGACCAGATGGCCGCTCGCGCCATCGATCAGCTCGGTATCGCGCCCGCGCCACAGGCGCCGATATGGCAGCCGCATATGGTGAAGACGTCGTGAGCCATCAAAGATAGGCCATCGGGTCAGCACCAAAGAGCGCGGCATGACCACCGGCCAGCAGCCACCACACCGTCAACCCTGTCAGCGCCGCGGCTAGCAGCATCGGCCCGTCCACGGCGAGGCGCGTTTTGCCGGAAAGCATTGCTGCGAAAGGGATCGTTGCATTTTTAGCAGCCGCCGCGCTCCATGCATTACCCAGTCTTTTCCGCGCGCGTTTTTCGGTCATCGCCATCCCGCCAAGCGAAAACAGCGCAAAGCCGCCGAACAGGATGACGGAACGCAGGTCGCCATTCGGCACGACATGCCCCAACGACCAGAACAGAAAGCCGACGAGTACCGGGTGCCGCGTGATGCGCACGATTGCCCCCGGTCTATCTCCCTGCCGCACGGAAATGGAAAGCGGATTGACGCTGAGGAGGCCGGCCAGCACGAAAAACAGGCCAATCGGCGCTGCCAGAAAGGTGACATGCGCCTGCCAGGGCGCAACATCCCAAAGCGGAATATAATCGACCGACAGCGCGGCATAAAATACCCAGCCCAGCGTCAGAAGCGAAACGGCGGAATAAGTCCCGAAATAGGCGGGCCTGCCGATGGCCGCAATCAGCCGGCCGCGCACGGCAGGTACGGCGGGAATGGAATGCAGCGCCACGAAAAGCGAAAGAGCGGCGACAAGTTCAAGCATGTGACTGCCTTCTTACTGGTTCAGGAACAGCACCGAAGCAATGGCCACGGAGGCAAGCACGGCGGAAACCGCACCCATGCGCTGCAACACACCCATACGGTAGAACAGCACCGCAAAGCCAACGATAATAGGGGTTGCGACAATCAGCCCGACCTGCGCGTCGTTCATGGGAAGCTCCATTTTCCAGAGTTGCGCTTTGTCATGACAATAGGACTTTGCACGCTCCCTTCTTTGACCGACCGCAAAGAAGCGGGGTTTGAGGACGCCTAAGCGTGGCTTGCTGTTTTACAATTACGGACAAGACCATGGCGATCAATACGGAAGAGGAAAGCGGAAGCCTGCTTTTGTGGATTCTGGTCTGGAGCGAACTTGCCGCTTTCGGCGCGCTGACCGGTGCCTTCATCATTGCCTTCGCCCTCAAGCCCGAGGCCTTCGCCGCCGCGCGCCAACATCTGCAGCCGCAGCTTGCCGGTCTCAATACGCTGATTTTGCTGGCGAGCGGCTGGCAGGCGGCCGTTGCGGCCAGTCGCCACACCGCGCTGCCGGGAAGAAGGCGGGCGCTCGCGCTTGCCGGCCTGCTGGGCTTCGTTTTCGTCGGCGTAAAACTCTATGAATATTCCACCGAAATCGCCTTCGCCTCCGATCCCGCCTATGGCGCTTTCTTCGAGCTTTATTTCCTGCTCACCGGCTTCCATCTGCTGCATGTCGTCTTCGTGGCCGTGCTGCTGTTTCTCGTCGCAGTCTTCCCGAAAAACGAGAACGTCACGCTGGTGACGACGCTGTGGCATGTCATCGATCTGGTCTGGATCGTCATTTTTCCCATCGTCTATCTGGTTTGACAGTCATGATCCACCGCACCTCCCGCCAGCTTGCAAGAAGTTTTGCAGTGCTCGCCATTCTCGTTCTCGCCAGTACGGCCGCCGTCACCTCGTGGAAGGCGGCGCTTCTGCCGCCGGTTGCCGTCGCCTGCCTGATGCTGCTTTTCGCGCTCCTGAAATCCAGACGCGTCATCGACGATTTTCTGGGTTTTGGCGAAGAGCGGGGCCTGCTGCGCACGGCACTTCTGGCATGGCCGGCCATCTTTGCCGCCGCAGCCCTTTTGCGGGCATTCCTGCAGGGCATTTTGCCGCTCTGAAAAGGCGGACCACACCACCTGTCCACTTGTTTGCCAAATGGCAAAGAACGCCGGCAGCCAGCGGCTAGAAAGGCGTCAGACCCCACCGCATTCCGCCAGCCTGCTGGCAAATCCCGGCAAGAGGGTTCGATCAAGCCAGTCCGCATAAGCGGTCTTCCGGATGGAAAGGACCATTGGCATGGCAGAACGCCTGACCAAAACAGGAGCGCGAAACGTCTTTTACGGCGGCTCCATCTTCTTCTTCGCCATATTTGTCGGGCTGACCGCCCATAGCCATTATTACATGCGCACCACCTCGACGGATGAAAGCACGCTGACGGAAAGCGTCGCGCGCGGCAAACATGTGTGGGAGAAAAATTCCTGCATCAACTGTCACACGCTGCTCGGCGAAGGCGCCTATTTCGCGCCCGAACTCGGCAATGTCTGGAAGCGCTATGGCGGCGTGGACGACAAGGATGCGGCGCGCGATTCCATCAAGGCCTGGATGGCAGCCCAGCCCACCGGCATCGAGGGCCGGCGCCAGATGCCGCAGTTCAATCTCACCGAACAGGAACTCGATGATCTCGTCGACTTTCTCGAATGGACGAGCCGGATCAAGACGCAGAACTGGCCGCCGAACGATGCGGGTTGAGGCTGACGGCAAGGAGATGACGAGATGAAATACCAGACGCAAAAAGTCGCCATGCTGTATTTTTACGGCGCAATCGGGCTGTTCGTGGCGCAGATC
The DNA here is from genome assembly GCF_031453135.1 of Agrobacterium sp. SORGH_AS_0440. Lineage (NCBI taxonomy): Bacteria > Pseudomonadati > Pseudomonadota > Alphaproteobacteria > Hyphomicrobiales > Rhizobiaceae > Agrobacterium > Agrobacterium sp. SORGH_AS_0440. The sequence goes on from NZ_JAVIYR010000003.1 coordinate 126,958, forward strand.
CTGTTCGGCGTCGTCGCCGCGACGATCTACGTGCTGCCCAATACGCTTTCCGAGCTTCTTCCCTTTAACATCGTGCGCATGATCCACACCAATGCCCTTGTGGTTTGGCTGCTGATGGGTTTCATGGGTTCGACCTTCTATCTTCTGCCGGAAGAAACGGAAACGGAGCTTTACAGCCCCAAGCTCGCCATCTCGCAGTTCTGGATCTTCCTGGTGGCCGCCGCCGTCGCCGTGGTCGGTTATATCTTCCGCATCCATGAGGGCCGCGAATTCCTCGAACAGCCTTTCGCCATCAAGGTCGGTATCGTGCTTGTCGTCCTGATGTTCCTGTTCAACATCACCATGACAGCGCTGAAGGGCCGCAAGACCACCGTCATCAACATCCTGCTCTTCGGCCTCTGGGGTCTGGCGATCTTCTTCCTCTTCGCCTTCTACAACCCCATGAACCTCGCGCTCGACAAGATGTACTGGTGGTACGTCATCCATCTGTGGGTGGAAGGCGTGTGGGAACTGATCATGGCCTCGATCCTCGCCTTCCTGATGATCAAGCTCAACGGCATCGACCGCGAAGTGGTGGAAAAATGGCTCTATGTCATCGTCGGCCTCGCCCTCTTTTCGGGCATTCTCGGCACCGGCCACCATTATTACTGGATCGGCGCGCCCGGTTATTGGCAATGGATCGGCTCGCTCTTCTCGACGCTGGAAGTGGCCCCCTTCTTCACCATGGTCATCTTCACCTTCGTTATGACCTGGAAGGCCGGCCGCAAGCATGAGAACCGCGCAGCGCTTCTGTGGTCGATCGGCTGCTCGGTCATGGCCTTCTTCGGCGCCGGCGTCTGGGGTTTCCTGCACACGTTGTCTTCGGTGAACTATTACAGCCACGGCACGCAGCTTACCGCCGCGCACGGCCACCTCGCCTTCTTCGGCGCCTATGTGATGCTGAACCTTGCGATGATGGCCTACGCCATCCCCGAAATGAAGAACCGCGCGCCCTACAACCAGTGGCTTTCGATGACGAGCTTCTGGGTGATGTGCACGGCCATGTCGGTCATGACCTTCGCGCTGACCTTTGCCGGCGTGGTGCAGATCCAGCTTCAGCGCGTCATGGGCGAAAGCTTCATGGATGTGCAGGACCAGCTGGCGATCTTCTACTGGATCCGTCTCGGCTCCGGTTTCGCAGTTCTCATTTCGGCGGTCATGTTCATCTGGGCAGTCCTGGTGCCGGGCAAGCAGAAACAGGGCGACGTCGCCCGCCTCGTGCAGCCCGCCGAATGAGAAACGGACCGGCTCTCCTTTTCCCCCGAGAGCCGGTCCTTACCACCAACCATGGAGATGACCATGAATACGATTTTCCGCCCCCCGCTGCAGCCTTTGCCGGACACGCCGTTCTATACCCCGCTTGGCAATGAATGCACGCTGTTCGAAAGCGCCTGGGTGCGGCAATTGCCGCTGCTGCTGAAAGGCCCGACAGGTTGCGGCAAGACCCGTTTCGTCAGCCATATGGCGGCGAAACTCGGCCTGCCGCTTTCGACCGTTTCATGTCACGACGATCTTGCCGCCGCCGATCTGACCGGTCGTTACCTGCTGAAAGGCGGTGAAACCGTGTGGATGGACGGCCCGCTGACACGATCCGTGCGTCAGGGCGGCATATGTTACCTCGACGAGATTGTGGAAGCGCGCAAGGATGTGGCCGTTGTGCTGCATCCGCTCACCGACGACCGTCGTATCCTGCCGCTGGACCGCACCGGCGAGGTGCTGGAAGCGCCCTCGGGTTTCATGCTCGTCGTATCCTACAATCCCGGCTACCAGAACCTGCTGAAAAGCCTGAAACCCAGCACCCGCCAGCGCTTCGTCGCCATTGAATTCGATTTTTTGCCGAAGGAGCAGGAGATTGCGGTCGTTTCGCATGAAAGCGGGCTCGATGCGCGCGACGTCGAGCCGCTCGTCGATCTCGCCCACCGGTTGCGCGGCCTGAAAGGTCACGATCTGGAAGAAGGCGTCTCCACCCGCCTGCTCGTTTATTGCGCCAGCCTCATCGATACCGGCCTTCCCGCCCGTCAGGCCGTGCGCGCGGCGATGATCGAGCCGCTGACCGACGAGCCTGACGTGAAGGCCGCGCTGCATGAAGTTGCGGATGCGATCATTCGATAGGGCGCATTTTTATCCGTATCGGAATGCGCGGCGAGGCCCTCGCATTCCGGCCTGATGCCATGAGGATAAACCATGCTGGACTTTCTGGAACTGGAAGAAACCGTCGGCCGCGCCTGGCACAGGCTGATCGGCGATACCGGCACATGGTTGCGCTTTCCGGATCACGCCGTGAAGCTGGAAGATATGCAGGCCGTGCTGGCCATTTGTTTCCGCGGTTTTGGCGGTGAACACGCGGTGCAGATCGCTCCCGCCCGCGCGCGCACTTCCAGCCACCGGTTGAGGCTGCGCCAGCGCATGGGCCTTGGCGAAGAGAAGCTCGCCCAACCCGGACGCGATCATGCCACGCTGATGCTGCCGCCGATGCTCGATCTGTTTCCCGACCGGTGCCTCAACCGCGATCTTTATCTCTGGCTCGCCGCCGCCATGGCGATGATGCCGCTTAAACCGGTCGTGGCTGCCGATCCGCTGCGCAACGATCTTGCCCGGCTCGACCGCGCCGCGGAGCTGGCCAAGACCGTAACCCGTACCTTTCCCGGCATGAAGACCCGCTATCGCCGGCTATGCGCCGCCATGCTCGCGGTGCGGCAAAAGCGGCCACTGCCGCAGGCCGAACAGCAGGTGGAACAACGGGTGCTTTCCATGCTGGCCGATGCGGCAGGGATAGAGGGACATGAGCCACCCGCCGGCTTTCTGGCCAAAGCGCCGCCACGCTACCTGCCGATGCTGCCGGTGCCGCTGTGGCCGGATACGCTGCTGCGCGAGACATCCGAGGCCCGGCACGGCGAGGACCAGCCGGCCTCCAATGCAGCGCCGCAGAGTGCGGAGGCCGCCCGTCATATCGCCGTGCGCGAAAAAACTGAGAACCGCCAGACCGAACGCAGCCCCTTCATCCTCAACCGTTTCGAAAAAATCCTCGCCATGGCGGAGATGGTCAATGTCGATCGTCCCGGTGACGATAGCGACGATGCCGACGGCAGCGCAGCCGACGAACTGGATGACATGACGCTGGGCGAGAGAAAGGGACGGCCTTCCGCCCGCTTCCGCTTCGATCTGGACCTGCCGCCCGAAGCATTGAACCATACCCCGCTGACAGCGGAGCTGACCTATCCCGAATGGGATTATCGCAGCGGTACCTATCTCGCCGATCATTGCCGGGTCATCGCCGGTCCGGCGAAAGACGCCGAAACGGCATCGGAACCCGACCCGGACACCAAGAGCCTCATCCGTCGGATCAGGCGGCAATTCGAGGTGCTGCGGCCACGCCACGAGATGCTGCGCGCCCAGCTTGACGGCAATGATCTCGATCTTGACGCCGTGGTGCGCGCGAGAAGCGACATCGCCGCCGGAGGACAGGGCAGCGACCGCATTCATATGGCAAGCCGCCCACAGGCGCATGATCTTGCCGTAATGATCCTCGTCGATGTGTCCTTGTCCACCGATGCGTGGTTCGACAATCGCCGGGTGCTGGACGTGGAAAAGGAAGCCCTGGTGGTGCTTGCCCACGGGCTTTCCGCCTGTGGCGACAGTCACTCCATCATGACCTTCACCTCCCGCCGCCGTTCGTGGGTGCGGGTGGAAACGGTGAAAGATTTCGATGAGCCGATGGGCCACACCGTCGAGCGTCGCATCGCGGCGCTGAAGCCCGGCTTTTACACCCGTATCGGCCCCGCCATCCGCCATGCCAGCGCCAAGCTGCATGAAAGGCCGGAGCGCCGCAAGCTGCTTCTGCTGCTAACGGACGGGAAGCCGAACGATGTCGACCACTATGAGGGCCGCTTCGCCATCGAGGACAGCCGCCGTGCGGTCTCCGAGGCCAGACGTTCGGGCGTAAGCGTCTTCGGCGTGACCGTCGACAGCAAGGCGCAATCCTATATTCCAGCAATGTTCGGCCAGAACGGTTATGCCATCGTCAGCAGGATAGCGAAGCTGCCATCGGCGCTGCCGGCAATCTATCGCAGCCTTGCCGGATGACGCATGTCACGCAGACGGACCTGACGAGTCTCAGGTTTGTTTGCGCGGCGACAATGTCTCCCAACGCCAAGGCGGATAGGTTTTTCCAGTCCGCCGGCCAGCCGCACCGCCGGGCATCATTCCATCCGCGGCCACGGAGCCAGCCTATGTCCGAAGCCCAAAGTGCGACCAATATCGATGTGCGCATCATTCCGCATCGCGAACGCCATCCGCGCATTTTCGGTGCACTTGGCGCGTTGACCGAGGGTCAATCGCTACAGATCACCAGCGATCACGATCCCCGTCCACTGCTTTACCAACTCGCCACCAATTTCCCCGGCCAGTTCGGCTGGGAATATCTCGAACAGGGTCCGGACGTCTGGCGTCTCGATATCGGCCGGCTGGAAGAACAGGCCGAAGGTTCGGAAGACGATATCTCCGGCTGCGAATGCTGCTGCGGATCCGAACATTGACCCGAGCGCCTGCGGCATGGTGAAAATTCCTCTGGCGGACGGCCCCGCCGCCGCCAGCCGACAGATGAGGTGATGCAATGACGGAAATGATCAGGGAACTCGATGTCCGGCCGCTTTTGCTGCGCGGCGGCGAGCCTTTTCCGGCCATCATGGAAGCCGTGGCAGGGCTTGCGCCCGGTGAGGCGCTGCGATTATACGCCACCTTCCGGCCCAGTCCACTGTTCAAGGTGATGGCGGAACGCGGTTTCAACCATCAGGTCCGGGAAATCGGCGGCGGCGACTGGGAGGTGCTGTTCACGCCGCGATCCAGTGAAGCCGAGCAGATTTCCGTGTCGCCCGCGCTTGCGGGCAACGCGGAGGAGCCGCAGATATGGCCCGACCCGGTCGTCTATCTCGATCTGAGCGATGAGGCGACCGGGGGTCAAACGACCCGTACGCTTGCCGCACTTGACCGTCTTCCCCTAGGTTCCGTGATCTTCTTGCTGATGCCGCAGGAACCGACCTTCCTCTACCCGGAGCTTCTGGCCCGGGGTCATCAATGGGCCGGAAATTTCGACGAGGCGCGTACGGCGTTTCGCATCTTCATCCGCGCCGGTGCCGGTGCGCATTGAACCAGAAGTCAAACTCCCGGAAAACGAAACGCCCCTGAAATTGCTTCAGGGGCGTTTTGTTTTGGCGGTATGGCAAGCAGGCCTTCTAGGCTTTGAGCGGTTTGCGCTCGCGCATCAGGATTGGCCCGTACTCGAAGCAGAACAGACCGAAACTCACGATCCAGAGAAGCGCCGAGCAGGCGTAGAGACGCATCATCGCGCCGGGGAAGAACTCGGCTGCCGGCCTCAGCAGTGCGCAGGCGATCAGCGCCACATAAGCGGCAATAGTGACTTTGCTAGCCGCGAGCTTTCGTCCGGTATGGCCGAGGCTCGCTCTGGTCATCACCGCAAGCATCATGCAGCCGATGACGCCGACGGTGAAGACATGCAGGACCGAGCGTGTATCCATGACATCGAGAGCCGCCAGCGCGATGGCGATGAAACCGGCGGGGATGAAGGCATAGGCCGCATGCAGCACCACCAGCACCTGGTCCGGCCATGTCGTCCAGCCGCGCCAGCGGATGAGCCGCACCGCATGCATGCAAGCCGCCAGAAGCGCCGTTGTCACGGCCAGCATGCTCTCGGGTTCCATTGTCCAGGTGGCCAGCGCCGCAACGCCGGTGAGGATGGCGGCGGTGTCGAAGCCGTTATAGGGCACAGGAAAATCCGTGCGGCCGAAACGGTTCAGCCAGTTGCGAGTGAAACTCGGCACGATCCGGCCGCCGACGATAATGACGAGCACGGTGTAGGCTGAGACGGCAAGACGGGTCGCCATCTGGCTCAGGTCGCCTTCAACCGCCGCCAAATGGAAAACGATGTTGGCGACGGAAAGCGCCAATAGCCCACCCAGCACTTTGAGGTCCTTCCACTTGCGCCCTGCAATGACCTCGCGCGCGCAGATCGTGAGAAGTGCCGGCAGGAAAAGTCCGTCAACGGTTGCGGCGGTGACCACACCCACCGTGTCTGGCACGAGCAGGAAGATCCGGCCCGCGCACCACAGCGCAAACAGCCAGACCAGCGGTTTGCCCGATACGGGCAGCCGCCCCGTCCAGTTGGGCACAGCCGTCAAGAGAAAGCCGGCCAGCACCGCTGAAGCGAAACCGAACAGCATCTCATGGGCATGCCAGTTCGGCGCGCCGTAATCTCCGCCAAGGTCAATGAAGCCGGAAAGTGCTGCGATCCACAACATCATCGCCACAATGGCCCAAAGGGCGCCACCGAGAAAAAACGGCCGGAAGCCATAAGAAAAGACAACCGGGCCGGTGCGTGCCAGCCCCCTTGGAATGCCGCCCTTTGGCCGGCTGCGCCCCTGGGTGGGAACGGTTTGGCTGCCACTCATTGTAATGCTCCTCATTTGGTCTTGACATATGTCTAGACGCAATCCCGTCTCGCTTCTTTGCGAACAGGCAAAGAGGAGGTGCTACCCGTCCGCATGAAGCCGTAACCGCCTGCCAAAATGTCGCAGGTGGCCCGACGCGCAGTTTGCTCCATCTCAAATTGTATTTCCGTACCTCCACTACAAATGCTGTGACAGAGCGAAGCATGCTCTGCCCCAAGAGGGACAGGAGAAATATGATGACGGAAACCTTCCACATCACACGGCGTAATATTCTCGCAGGCGCGGCATTTGCAGGGGCTTTGGCTCCCGTCATCATGCCATCGACAGCGAGCGCGGCAGAGGAAAAAAAGGCTGCGGCCAAGCCATTGACGAAGGCGGAGATTGGAGTACTACCTCGCGTAAAAGTTGATCTCGTCAAGCCGCCCTTCGTGCATGCTCACACGCAGAAAGCCGAAGGCGGACCGAAGATCGTCGAGTTCACGCTCACGATCAAAGAGCAGAAGATGATCCTCGACGACAAGGGCACCGAGGTCCACGCCATGACCTTCAACGGTTCGGTTCCGGGGCCTCTGATGGTGGTGCACCAGGACGACTATGTCGAACTGACCCTCATCAACCCCGATACCAATGAGCTACAGCACAACATCGATTTCCACTCGGCCACCGGCGCGCTCGGCGGCGGCGGGCTCACCATCGTCAACCCCGGTGAAAAGGCGATCCTGCGCTTCAAGGCCACCAAGGCCGGCGTCTTCGTCTATCACTGCGCACCTCCCGGCATGGTGCCGTGGCACGTCACATCGGGTATGAATGGCGCGATCATGGTACTGCCGCGTGAGGGCCTGACGGATGGCCACGGCAAGGAGCTTGTTTATGACAAGATCTATTATGTCGGCGAGCAGGACTTCTACATCCCGCGCGACGAGAACGGCAATTTCAAAAAATATGAAAGCGCCGGCGACGCCATGGCCGACACGCTGGAGGTGATGCGCAAGCTGACACCGAGTCACATCGTCTTCAACGGTGCGGTTGGCGCGCTAACGGGAGAACACGCCCTTCAGGCCGCCGTGGGTGAAAAGGTGCTGATCGTGCATTCGCAGGCCAATCGCGATACCCGCCCGCACCTTATCGGCGGCCATGGCGATTATGTCTGGGCAACGGGTAAATTCCGCAACCCGCCGGATCTCGACCAGGAAACCTGGTTCATCCCCGGCGGAACAGCGGGCGCGGCCTTCTATACCTTCGAGCAGCCCGGCATCTACGCCTATGTCAATCACAACCTTATAGAAGCCTTCGAACTGGGCGCGGCCGCCCATTTCAAGGTGACGGGCGAGTGGAACAACAGCTTGATGCAGGCGGTGCTCGCCCCGTCGAGCATCTGACACAAACGGTAGCGCGCCCGTCGACAGCCGCGGGCGCGCTCAAGGTTCTGCTCTCCGCGCCTGAACGCAGGCCCGAATTTGGCGTCTTCTCGACGCAGGCAGGTTCCCATGGGCATTCCCCGCAACAGCCACTTCCCAAACGCCGTCTCGCTTCTTCTCCCGCTCTCGATTGCAACGCTTTTGGGAACGGCCATCGGTTTCCAGTCCGGGATCATCCGCAGCGGCAATGGTGACCGCGCGGCCATGATGGCTCCACAGGTCGTTACGGTGCCCGCAGGACATTTCACCTACCGGGCGCAGGGCGAATATTTCCGCAATGGCTATGCCGTCGATGGCCCGGTGGTCGACGTTGCGATGCGGCAAAATCTGACGATCATGAAATATCAGGTATCGAGCGGCGATTATGCGCGCTGCGTAGCGGAAGGCGGCTGTCAGCAGCCGGAACCCGGCTTTGCCGCTCCGATCGGCGGCGAGATACCGGCAACCGGAATCAGCCAGGATGACGCCCGCGCTTATGCGACGTGGCTGAGTGAGCGGACAGGCGAGGTCTGGCGCCTGCCGAGCGACGCTGAACTGGCTTTCGCCGCCGGGTCGCGTTTTCCGGATGAGATGCTGGGTGTCGGCGCGGACAGCGAAAACCCGGCCTTGCGTTGGCTGGCCGATTACGAGCGGCAGACCAGCCGTAAAGCCTCGGGCAACCCGGTTCCGCAATCCTATGGCAGCTTTGGCGAAAACGAATATGGCCTTGCCGATTTCGGGGGCAACGTCTGGGAATGGACATCGAGCTGCAGCCACCGCGTGACGCTCGGCAAGGATGGTGAGGCGATCGATAGCGTTGCCTCCTGCGGTATCCCGGTCGCGTCGGGAAAACACCGGGCGGCCATGAGCGCCTTCGTCAAAAACCCGAAGAGCGGAGGCTGCGCTGTCGGAGTACCGCCTGACAATCTCGGCTTCCGGCTGGTGAAGGATACGCGCTGGTATGCTCCGCTTGTCGAAAAGCTTCGGGCAGCCGGTCTGGCTACGTGATAGTCGTCGCTTAAAACATCCAGTTGATTTATATCATTTGTTCTTCTTCGCCCGATGGGTAGAGCTGTGTCGTGAGAATACAGAACGCTCGCATCATGTTTCTCCTGGCGGGGAGCGCGCGGTGCCAGTTAACCGGAGAGGGTGCAAGTGAAGATTGACCGAAGCGTCATCCGGTCGCTGGCCTTGTTTGCCAGGATGGCCGACGATGAGCTGGACGGACTGCTGACGCACGCCACATCTCGGCTGGTGCCGCCGGGCGAAGCCATCTTCGAGCAGGGCCAGCCAGCCAAGCATTTCTTCCTGCTCATTCATGGCCGCCTGAAGGTGACGCAGGTCACGCACGATGGCCAGCAAATCATCGTTCGTGTGGTGCATCCCGGTGATCTCTTCGGTTTCGCACGGGCGCTGCAGCGGTCCGATTATCCCGGTACCGCGACCACGGCCGCCGAAAGCGTGATCCTTTCCTGGCAGACGGACCTCTGGCCGCACTTCGTCGAGCAGAACCCCCACCTTGCCGTCTCCGCCATGCAGACCATTGGCCAACGTCTTGAGGAAGCCCATACGCGCATCCGCGAAATGTCGACGCAGGAGGTTGAGCGTCGGGTAGCGCACGCCGTACTGCGCCTTTCGCAACAGGCAGGGCGCAAGGAGGTGGACGGTATTCGAATCGACTTCCCTATCTCGCGGCAGGATATAGCGGAAATGACCGGCACCACGCTCCACACCGTTTCTCGCATCCTGTCCAGCTGGGAGAGCAAGGGCCTGGTACAGGGCGGCCGGCAGAAACTTCTCGTATGCGATCTCCCGGGCCTTGCTCAACTGGCGGACGGCGATACCAGTCAAGTCTAGGGCGAGCCTTGGCCTCGCTCATTGCGGCGGCCTGCTCTTGCGCGTTTCTTACGCTCTGTCGGTTACAGGCAGGTTGCTAGGTTAAGTCGCGGACATATGATTTTTATAGAAGCGGTAAAACTGAAGGGAGCGAACCATGCCCCATGTCACCCGCGTATTTCAGTCCGGTAACTCCCAGTGGATTCGCCTGCAGAAAGAATTGCGTGTCCACGTCGATCGTGTGGACATTACGCAAGAGGGCGATGCACTGATCTTGCGTCCCCATGTTGAGCGTGCCGAGGCCTGGAACTCTCTGGTAGCAGCGATGGCGCGCGGCGAGAGCGACGTTTTTATGAAAGACGGGCGCGACCAGCCAGGTCCGCAGCACCGGCCGAAGCTTGATGCTGTATTCCGTGATCTCGCATTTTCTCGACACGAATGAGGTCATCACATTTATTGGCCGCCGATCAGACGAGCTGGTGCATCCGGTTCGCCAGATCGATCGCTTCGTAGCCGGAACGATTGAGGCGAAGCGCAACAAGGGATGAGAGCGCCGCAAAATGTCCGCTGAAGACCAAAATCCGACGACTGTCGCGCAGGCCTGCGGAAACGCGCGAATATCCGCGTCGGACACAGCGTGGCGAACCTGTCGAAGAGCCGCGATCTCGCTGTCCAGGACCAGCGTCAGCAGGCCGCCGTCTTCGACCCACACCACCCGTGCAGCCATGCGCGCTAAGGACTTTCGAAATCCCCTCCCCATCCGTTAAATTCGACTGAAGGAAACTTCTGAATTCCGAGTCGCCTTTGAACCCAGGCGACGTTTCACCCTCACGGCCGACGATGGACGCCCCCCAGCGCGAGAGGAAACATCCTCGCCGTTGTCAATTGCCGCACCGACCGGATCTTGTAACGGCATGCCAAGAAGGCGCGTGTCGGCCGATGCTGGAACCAAAACAACATCAAAGGGTTAATCAGGCGGATCAATCTACGCGATCCGAGCTAGGGAGAAAACCATGAAAAACACTGTTCTCACCGCCGCCTTCATTTGTGTCTCGGCCCTTACAGCACATGCTCAAGGTGCGCCCGCGGCCAACAGCGACGGAAACACGCCGGCAATTGCGACCCCCGACACGAAAAACCCGACGGCCCCGGTGGAGGGCGCCAACAGTTTTACTGAGGACCAGGCAAAGGATCGGATCGAAAAAGCGGGTTATACGGGGTTGAAGGATCTTAAGAAAGACGACAGGGGCGTTTGGAATGCCACCGGCATGAAGGACGGCAAAACTGTTTCGATCGCTCTCGATTATCAGGGCAATGTTGTTGCCAAGTAACCTCTAGGAGGATGTTATGAGAACTGTTACCGGACTTTTTGACGATTACGCAGACGCAAGTTCCGCCGTCAGTGAACTCGAAGCTCAGGGCGTACCATCCAGCGATATCAGTATCGTTTCCAATAACGGCGATCGGCGGCACGAAGAGTCGAATGCCGCAGAAGGGGCCGGAACTGGTGCGGGGATCGGTGCGGTCGTCGGCGGCGCGGGCGGCCTGCTCACCGGCCTTGGCTTGATGGCCATTCCGGGCGTCGGTCCGGTCGTTGCAGCTGGCTGGCTTGCAGCGACTGCAGCGGGCGCGGCAGCCGGTGCGGTTGCAGGTGGGGCCGCTGGCGGGATTATTGGCGCACTGACGAGCTCCGGCGTCCCGGAACGAGATGCCCACTTCTACGCGGAAGGCGTCCGCCGGGGTGGCACCCTCGTCACCGCAAAGGTAGATGACGCCTTGGCGCCGGAGGCTGAAGCCATTCTCAAACGCTCGAATTGGGTCGATCCGACAGAACGTCGCGCCGCGTACGAGAAGCAAGGATGGACGCGTTTCGACGAAACGCTGTCGCCCTACGAGGCCGAACAGATCGAACAGGAACGGCTTCGCTATCGCGGCAATGGTATGTGAGAGTTTCAGGAGGGGCGCCACGGTGGCGCCCCTCTAGTGACGCCCGATACCACCTTTGATAAAGATCTCGTACACCAGAAAATTGCCGCAATTAATTCAACGGTCTGCGGCAGAGATTTCATTCCACCCGCTCTAATTAGTATGCAGAATTCGTAAGCGGAACAGCAGTCGGCCGTAAGTGCCACTTGCCCCTTCGTGATGTCTCTCGGCATGCAAACCTTGCAATTTCGCCCGGATCCCCTTTCGGTACCGTCCGTTCACGCAAGGAATATTGCAAACCAAGTTTTAATAATTACCGTCAATTATAATGTGGCGCGGCTTGTACAGCGTCCGCCCGCCCGCGTCGTAGACACTGACATTTTCCGAAACTTTTCATGATCGTCACCTTGTCTACAATATTTGCGGCCATGCTGATGACAGTGATTGCAGCGCAGACAAATTGGTTCGCAAGTTGGGACAGCGAAGTAACGCTCGCCCCTGGCACAATTAATAAACTCTAACTGCGATCGTGACATTGCGTCGCGCAGGTATACACAGATTCAGGTCGGATTTTTCGTCACTAACGTCCAATTCCGATGCTCGTTTCAATCCTCACCCTGCTTGTCATTTTCATGCCCATCTACCCGTTCTTCAAATGGGTTCATCATGACGCGCAAAATGCGGGCACATCCTCAAAATCGCACCAGGCCAGCCGCGGCCTGGAACGACACTAATTTCGCGCGGCCGCTCTCCTGTCGATGATGAAAAATTTCCCCGCGCCTGCATTTAAGATCCCGAAAGCCTCCGCTCGACCCGGGCATGGTGCAGGACTGCCGTCATTGCCGGACGATCCAAGTTAGGCGAAAATCTTATGGCGTCTCGACCTCGCCGAACGAAGTGAACGACATGAGCGGAAGGTAGCTTGCTCTTAGGGGCGCCACCCGCATGGCGCCGCTATCGGACATCCGTTTCTCTCCCTCCCAGCCCGTTCATTAGCGCGTTTATCAGAAGAAGCGGCTGCCAGTCTCCATCCATTGACCTCATGGAACCTCATTGCCGACGAGTCGTTTTGTTTTTGCGAGAGGGCCACGTCGCCATGTTTTCTCGGGGCCCAGGAAAACAAGGAGAAAAATCATGGTGAGCGGCCAACTGAAAGCATTGCTGGGTGTACTTGCGGTAGCAGGCTATCAGAATAGGGAGAAAATCGCGGAATTTCTGAGGGGGTTGAACGCGCAGCAGTCCGCCGAAGCCAACCGGGATGAAGGATCGGCCTCACCGCGGTCGGGCGGCGGCGACCTACTCGGCAAGCTCGGTGGCGGCAGGGACTCCGGCGGCATCGGATCCATTTTCGACGGGCTCACCTCAGGAGGGATTTTAAGCGGTGGTCTGAGCGACCTTCTCAAGACGTTCCAACAAAACGGCTTCGGGCAGAAGGCGGAATCCTGGATCAAGCCAGGGGCAAACGACGACATCAACGCCGACGAACTCTCAGAGGCGATCGGGCCGGAGGTCCTCGATGAATTGGCCGCGAAGACACGTCTGTCGCGTGAAGAGATATTGGCGCGTCTTAGCAAGGATCTACCGCAAGCTGTCGATGAACTGACGCCAGATGGGACCATTCCATCCGACCAGCAGGTTCCTAAGCCCTGATACAAATCGTTGCTGGACAGCACTGACACGCTGTGGGCTGCTTGATCTGTTGAGTAAATGCTGGCCGCGTGAGGTCGGCATACAAGATATTGCGGACGCTTTTCACTCTCTGGAGCAACAGGAAAATGGAGGCGGCAGGCCCGATTTCCGCTAATCAGGAAACATCGGTCAAAACGCCGCGGTTCTCACCGCCACCGTAAACCCTTCGCGGAACTTGCCTGCAACCAGGTGGCTGGGCGGGCGACATGGAGCCCAAAGGCGATGGACGGGTTTGGAGATTGGTGCCCGGCACCATTGCCCGGAAAATAAATGTGTTGCAAGGTGCCGCCGATGGATGGGGGTACAAATCCATGAAGCAACCGCATATGCAAGTTGCCCAGGTTCTGATGAAGGGCGCGGGCTTTTATTCATGGTGTCTCCGAGAAAACAGCCTGACTGCTGACAAGGCTTTTGCACAGATATATGAAATCGACGAAGGAGAACTCGCGCGCGGTGTTCCAGTTGAGTTTATTCTTGAACGTATCGTGGAGGAAGATCGGCCACGGCTGGCCGCTAGAATTCATGAAGTCATTCTGGGGGGTGAACCACTCGTCTCGCCGTATGCAATCGAGTGTCCCAGCGGACGTCGAAAATCTCTTCTGAGTATGGGCTCCTGCTCTCGAGACCTGGACAATCTTCCTTCAATCTATTCCGGGGTCGTACTCATTGAGCAGACCGCTGAGACGAAACTCGAGACGGGTCATCTGGAATCGCAAATAACATCCGCTATAAAAATCGCGAGGAATGCGGGGCTTGAGCTCACCGAACGATACCTTTTTTCGGCGCTGAGATCGATGTCGTCTTCGGAGCTTCAAACGTGAACGGAGGGCGCGTAATGAGCAGCTTCTGACACCAGCGAGGAGAACGTGAGCCGTACGGCAACCGGCCTTCTGACCTTTTCATGCGCTTCTGGCACTCGCCCACCGCGTCCGTCGGTAGTGCGCCAGTGGCGGTGCTTTCGCGGCAGAAACACAGATTTCTTTCTTTTCTCGGCTTCACTGTAACGACGCCGTTTGAAACCATTGGTGCGTGTAGGCGCCTTGACGAAAACCGAACTCTGGCCTGCAACGAAAGACGTCGTCGACAGCAGAACATGCTGACACGGCTTGCGGCCGACAGTCTTTATTTAATCAGGGCGTATTTCATTTAATCAAGCAACAGGCGTAAAAACGCGCGCTTAATTTACCCGCCGGCATTAATTGCTGACGTGATCAAAGTGACATAGGCGGGCGGTCCCTTGTTGATGCCTTTCACGGACTGGCCGTTGGTTTTATTTTTGACCTTCTACTATCTACTATCCAGCTCCACAGTATCGCCTGCTCAAAACGCTTCAAGAAACGGGCGGCATATATGGTCATGCGGGATGAGCATGTCGCGGAAGAGCTTGAAGCCTTTCCGCGACAAGTTTTTGCAACTGCCAGAGATTTCGATCGAAAATGTTGCGCTCCGAGAGATCAAGAACCGTGCGATGCAAATATTCCGCGCAGGACCCTGCCGGTCCACACGCTTGGGCGATCAGCGCGGCGGCCTCATTGAGAGGTACCTTGTATGTCAGCGGCGACTGCTTCGGGCTTGCCCAGAACGTTAGTACGCGACGGGCGCCCGCCGGCGTCTTGACCGTGACCCAACGTACCATGTCAGACACCTCAGCATACCGGATTTCGCGCGCAAGAAGGTTCCGGAGATCTCGTTTCTTTGTTGCACATGGAAGCTTGAGAACCACGCCGGAACAGCTTCCCCCTGGCTGAAGGGCGAGCATCAGACCCGGCGCGTCCGAGGTGGCACGAAGCCGTTCGATTCTTAGCGAGAACGCACGATGCCAACCGTGGACGACGGCGTTTTCCATGCCCGCCACTTCAAATCCGGGGTTCCACATCAGTGAGCCATAGGCGAATATCCAGATTTCCTCTTCACCAGCTTGCTTCTCTGCCCGCTGGACAAGTTCGTCGAGTTGTTCGGGCGAAATTGGTGTCCAGTCTGGCTCCGGGCCTTCTTCTTCGACGACTCTGAACGCCTTGGCAACGAGTTCCGAGGTCAGATGCAAGCTTGCTGACGATCGTGTTTTGACGGAAGACGTTCTCGGCATTCGAAAAACCTGTCCTAAGATGTTCGCCGCCGAATTCACCGGTGGCGTCTGGAGCGGCGGCTGCCTTTATGACGCGGGCGGGACGTCGACAGCCGCGCGGAACGTGATCTCCACGATCTGTTCAGGGAAGGCCAGCGCGCCCACTCCGATCAGGTTGCTTGCTACCGGCGGCGTATCTGTACCGTACATCTCCTTGCGGACCTTGGCTCCGGCTGCGAACGCGCTCGGGATGTCGAGAACAAAAAGTGTCTCTTCCACAACGTCATTGAGAGAGGCGCCGAATTCGGCGAGCAGTTTCCCGGCATTAAGGTAAGTCTGACGGATCTGGTCTTCCATCTGCGTGAAGTCGACTGGCCGGCCTCCGGCGTCAAGGGTGGCGGGCGCCACGAGCTTTCCATCGCCATCGTGGCTGAGCTGTCCCGAGATATAGATCGTGTCCTTGATCTGGACGGCCTGCGCGTATCCGAAAGCCTGCTCCCAGGCCACGCCGTGGTTTACGATTTTCCTAAGAGATTTGGTGGTCGACATGATTAGTTCCAATCGTGAAGTGGCGCTTTCCGCGCGTATTGATATCTGAATTTGGGAGACCGCGGGTATGGGGAAACGGCAAGTTGCCGCGATGTCGTTTAGGACCGGATGAAGGCCAGGAGATCGGCGTTCAGCACATCGGCATTGACGGTGAGCATGCCATGTGAGAAGCCGGGATAGGTCTTCAGCGTGCCGTTTTTCAGCAGCTTCACCGACTTGTGAGCGGAGTCGGCGATCGGAACGATCTGGTCGTCTTCACCGTGCAGAACAAGCGTCGGAACGCTGATATTCTTCAGGTCATCGGTCTGGTCGGTTTCCGAGAAGGCCTTGATGCCGTCGTAATGGGCCTTTGCACCACCCATCATTCCCTGACGCCACCAGTTCTGGATCACGCCTTCATGCACGGTAGCGCCATCGCGGCTGAAACCGTAGAACGGGCCGGCCGGCACGTCGCGGAAGAACTGCGCACGGTTTGCGGCAAGGGCTGAGCGGAAGCCGTCGAAAACCTCCATCGGCAGGCCTTCCGGATTGGCTTCGGTCTTCAGCATCAGCGGCGGCACGGCGGAAACAAGAACAGCCTTGGCGACACGGCCGGCGGGTTCGCCATGCTTGGCGACATAACGCGCAACTTCGCCGCCGCCGGTGGAATGGCCGATATGGACGGCATTCTTCAGATCGAGCGCTTCAACGACCGCAAAGGCGTCGGCGGCGTAGTGGTCCATGTCGTGACCATCGGCAACCTGGGCGGAACGGCCATGACCACGGCGGTCATGGGCGACAACACGAAAGCCCTTGGAAACGAAGAACAGCATCTGCGCGTCCCAATCATCGGACGAGAGCGGCCAGCCATGGTGGAAAACGATCGGCTGGGCATCCTTTGGGCCCCAGTCCTTATAGAAGATTTCGGTTCCGTCCCTGGTTGTTACTGTGCTCATGCTCTTGGTTCCTTCGGTGGCGGTAGTGGCGGAATCACTATTGGCCGCGAAGCCGAAAACGGGAGACATCGCTGTAACGGCAACGGCCGTACCTGCGGTCAGCAACACGTTCCGGCGTGTGATAGATGTGATATTCGTGGTCATCTCGCGTCCTACGATTTCGTTCTGAAAACTTCAGCCGACGCTGTGTTCGTCTGACAGACGCGATATTGACGTGAGAGCCGCCCATCAACAATTGATTGAATAGTGTCGAGTTTATTTCACAATTTGCAACAATGCTCGCAAACCTGAATGCGCAGTCTCATTCGCATTGAGGAATATGATATCGGGGCTGCGGAATTTGGGTAATGCGCTTACCTCTGCCGATGGCCCCGGGAACAGGCAGATGCGAAGTCTCTTCGTCGCCGTTTTACGGGAGCACGATATATCCTTTATCAAGCTTGGAGGCTCAACAAAAAATGGCCGGTTGCACCACCGCGATCAGAAAATGGCTGGAGTTTGCCTGGGTCCACGGACAGACCGGGCGAAGCGAAAGGCAGGTTTTGTCCGCACACAGAATTGAGAACCTCTTGAATATGGCCGGAGAGGACACCGCGCGATGCAAGCGTGTTGTCGCGGCGGCCCACGGATCAACGACAAGGGAGGAAACGAAGCAACCGTCTGACGTCATCAGTCTTCAGTGTGCCGGACGGATTGATCCGGGTTAATTCAACCGGGCTGCCGCCCAAGGCACTCATGAATCTGAGAGACTACGGCAGCACCCTCGCCCACGGCGGCGGCGACACGCTTGGTGGACCCTGCCCTGACGTCACCAATCGCAAACACGTTTTGAACACTCGTCTCAAGTGGAAGAACGGATGTGCGCACAGAAGAAGCTCTCCCCGTCAGAATGAATCCTTTGTCGTCGACGTCCACACCGGAGCGTAACCATGACGTGTTCGGATCAGCGCCAATGAACAGGAAAAGATGCCGGACCCTGAAGGTTCGCTCACCACCGGATTGACGGTGTCGCATCACGGCCCCGCTCAGACCAGTCGAGCGGTCTCCCTCGAGGGCAACAATCTCGCTGTCGACATGGATTTCGACATTGGACAGCGCCCCGATACGGTCAATAAGATAGCTGGACATCGTATCTTTGAGGGGTCTTCGGACAACAACATGGAGCTGCCGGACCTTGGGAGCAAGGAAGACAATCGCCTGCCCCGCCGAGTTCCCCCCTCCGACGAGTACGACCTCTTCACCTTCGCATAGTTTTGCCTCGATAGGAGACGCCCAATAGGAGACACCCTACCCTTCGAATTCGGCGAGATTTGCCAACTGCGGGCGGCGATAACGCGCCCCGCACGCGATCACCACGGTTCGCGCATCGACGCCCCGTTCGCCATCGAGAACCAGCCGCAATATTGAACCGGTTCCCCATGATGATTGGACAACCCGCAGCTCATTAACGGGGATGGGGAAAGCAACCTCGACCCCGAATTTTATCGCCTGGTTGAAGGCACGCGTCGCAAGATCTTGCCCGGAAATCCCCGCAGGGAAGCCAAGGTAGTTTTCGATCCGTGCGGACGCTCCCGCCTGGCCGCCTGCGGATCGTTCGTCAAGCGCCAGGACACTCAAACCTTCGGAGGCCGCGTAGACGGCGGCCGCCAGGCCGGCCGGGCCGGCGCCGATGATCGCAACGTCATAAACGGCACCGGAAACGATCTCCTGTGCGACGCCCAGACAAACTGCGGCCTCGTTGTCTGTCGGATTCTTCAGAATGGCTCCGCCGGGGCACACCATCATCGGCAGTTCTTCTCTCAAGATGCCCAGTCGATGGACAAGATCGCGGCCTTGTCCGTCGGTTTCAGCGTCAAGCGCGACATACGGATATCCGCTTCGCGCCAGAAAGCCTTGAAGGCGGATAAAGTCGGCACTGCCCGGTTGACCTATCAGTACAGAACCGGCACCGCCCTGATCTATCAGGGCGACGCGCCGAAGTATAAAGGCCCGCATCACGATCTCTCCGATATCGGCCGTCCCGACGATCAGAGCTCTAAGGTGCGGGGCGTCGAATGAAACGGCCATGCACCCTTCCGCACCGGCACGCCCACTCGCAAGGGATGGCCTGCCCGATAGCTGGCTGACCTCTCCGGAAAATTGCCCCGTTGTATGGCGGGTTACAGGAACATCGGAGGACAGGCCGTCTTGGCGCAGAACCTCAATCGATCCCTCGAGCACCACCCACGCGGGTGCGTGCTTCTCCCCGACATTGAAAATCATCTCTCCGGGCAGAAAGTACCTCGGTTCGTCATTAGCGAAACGTCTTGCCGCCGCGATCTGTTGCGGATCGAGTGCCGGAAACATCTGGTGTTCACGTGAGCCTGCGACGGTCATACCTGTTCCAATCTCAGTAATAGCGGGGAATCGGGCCGCGTTGGGGCGTCTGGTCCGGCAGATCCACGAATACCTCGTCGATATAGCACCAGCCCCAGCCTTCAGGAGGATCGTAACCTTCTATGATGGGGTGCCCGGTCTGATGAAAGTGCAAGGTCGCATGCTTGCCGACCGACTGATCACAGCAGCCTACGTGGCCGCATTGACGGCAGATCCGCAAGTGGAACCACTCCATGTTCTCCTTTAGGCACTCCTCGCAACCGAGTGTCCTCGGAGTGACGGACCGGACTGTGACATTGTGGTTGCATCCGCTCATGCTCGCTCTACATCATCATACCAATGAGAGTATCCCAGTTGTTGAGAACTCTTTTCTCGTCCTTCAACGCCCTGCGACGGGATCCGGGTTAAACGCAAAGCTGCGCGATCCAATCGATCGCTCATTGGGCCAGCCGTTGCTCATCGATGAAGAAGTTATGCCCCGCTGAGCGGGAGTGCGATACCAGACTATGGTGTAGGTGGCCGATGGTCTGATCAGCGTACCGGAGCGAAAGGCGCTCTCCATCGGCATCCACGGGGCCGGTCCCGTTGTCGCAATCTTTCCTCATCGACAGCCAATATTCACGACCTTGCAAATACGCCCGCGCCAAAGCCGCCACCCCGGCGGCAAGGAGTTCGCGCTCTAAGCCGGACTGGCATTGTCTCCTCTCAGATCAAACCGCGCAATGTTGCTGGAAAAGCGTACGACTGTTCGTCTTGAGGGTAGCGCTGGCGTTATAAGTTTCTGGCAAACACTTATAACCTTGACACGCGTCCGCGTCGTTATAAGTTTTTGGCAAATCCTTATAACTGCATTTCCGGGCACGAGAGGAAACAATGCTGAGAGAGATTGATATCAGCTACCGCACAATGTTTGCGGAGTTGACCCAACGAACGCTCGACGCCCAATTTGTGGCGGACTTTCCCTTAGAGGGATGGTTCGTGACTGTAACCGTCAAAGATCGCGACTACTGGTATTTCGACCTCCCCACTCCTGAAGGCAAGGACAAACGAAGATATGTCGGCCCGCACTCCGACGAGGCGATTACAGCACGGGTGAAGGCCCACAAGGAGATCAAGGACAACATTCGGGAGCGCAGACGCATGGTCAGCACTCTGCGTCGTTCCGGCCTGCCCGGACCAGACCCATTTGCGGGCGCTGTCACGCGGGCCTTGGCCGATGCTGGATTGTTCCGGTTGCGCGCTGTTCTTATCGGGTCGGTGGCATTCAGCACCTATGCCGGGATGCTCGGCGTTCGCCTGCCATCGGCGGTTATGCAGACAGGCGACGCTGATTTCGCGCAGGACTTCGCCATTTCGGCCGAGGTAAAAGACAGCCTGCCGCCGATCCTGGAGGTTCTTCAGTCAGTCGATCCCGATTTTCGAGCAGTGCCGCACCAGGCGGACCGGGCCAAAATCGTAGCCTTCCAGAATGCCAGGGGCTACCGCGTTGAGTTCCTGACTGGAAATCGGGGATCGGAGGAATACACAGGTAAGCCGTCGCCTATGCCTGCACTCGGTGGCGCTTCGGCGGAAAACCTGCGATTCCTTGATTACCTGATCTACGAGCCCGTCCGCACGGTGCTTCTCTTCCGCGAAGGCGTAAACGTACTTGTCCCAGCCCCGGAGAGGTACGCTGTCCACAAGCTGATCATATCGTCTCGAAGGCGATCGGACGCTCTTGGACGCCTGAAGGCAGACAAAGACCTCTCACAGGCCGCTTTGCTCTTCCAAGCCTTGGTTGAGACGCGCCATAATGACGAACTGGCCGATGCATGGGAGGAAGCGTGGGATAGGGGAGATGCCTGGAAAGAGGGCATGGTCAACGGACTTCTGAGGTTACCCAAGAACGGGGTGAAAGCCCTCGAAAATGCCCTCGGACCCGAGACGTTAGAAATTGCGCTGCAAAGGTAGTGTATCGACAAACCGGGAGATGGTCGTGTCGATATTTTTCTATGACGGGCCGAACCGCCCGGTTGGAGTTGACTTTCGGGGTGTCGTGACTGAAGCACCGCATGATCGCTTCGGGAGCCATTGGTTTTCGTCGTCGCCGCAGCAATATTCCCTGCAGTGCCGTTCTGATCTTCCCTGTGCGCGTGTCAGCGGCATCATTCATCGCGAAACAACAAGCCTTCCTTATCGTCCGAGGAAAAGGTTCACGTCAGAATGCCGGCGCGATCGGCGGGATGAAGCGAGTCCCTTTAAGCGTCTTGCCCCACCGGGATCTAGCCCGCTTGGTTTGCCGTAGACGATCGCGGGAAGCACGCACTGCGCAGCGTAACCATCTCCCTGCCCTGTCGTACATACACCAGGACTACATCACTCTAACCTTCGGGCTAATTACCAGACCGTGGCGGGCACAATAGTCTCCGAGGTGCAGGAGCGGCCAAACCAGTTTGAGAGTCGCTCCTTTTAATATCGAAGCGGAGTGTTCGCTTGAAACTATACTACTACCCCGGGGCATGCAGCCTTTCAGACCATATAGCTCTCCGAGAAGCGGGTGCCGATTTCCAGATCGAGCGCGTTGATCTTCAAACCAAAATGACGTCGTCTGGTGAAAACTTCAGGCAGATCAACGCGAAAGGGTACGTACCAGCGCTGGTCTTGGACAGCGGAGACGTTATCAGCGAGAATGTCGCAATTCTCGACTGGGTCGCCGCAATGTATCCAAGCCTGGGCGTTGGCGGACCGCTTGGAAGAACACGGCTGCTCGAGACCCTCGCATTCATCTCATCGGAGTTGCATCAGGGCTTCGAATCCCTCTGGTCTCATCGAGGTGCCGAGGAGGTTGAGCGTGCCGAGGCATCGTTGCGACCGAGGTTCGGTTTCCTGTCGCGGAACTTCAAAGGCGAGTTTCTTTTTGGAGACAATCCCACTGTCGCGGACTTCTATCTGTTTGTGATGCTGTTGTGGGCAGAACGTTATTCGCTCGATGTGGAGACGCATCTCGTCGAGTATCGGGACATGCTAAAGAGGCGTCCCAACGTTGGTGCAGCTATGGCTGCAGAGGGCCTCATCTGACAAAACTGCTGGCGCGAAACCCATCAGCGCCAGTTAGTGCCAAGGACAATCCGCAGTGCCAGCGCACCAGCGACGTTTCTGCCGGACCCGCAACCGGCGTTCTTCCGCCTTCAGACCCGATGGTAGCCGTCTGATGTCGACCTGTGGTTCAGCAGCAGGAACGGGCAGTCGCGCACAGAGTGCCGCGGTGTATGCGGTTTTCAATGTCCTCAATAGCTGTCGGTGGCGGCCCGACATGTCTCTGGCGGGGAAGCCGTGACAAACCAGACCATCCGCCGCGAGAGGTTGTGATACGGCGGGTTGGCGGACGAATGCCCTAAGTGCGCGGACGCGATAACTTCCAACGCAGGCCGACGGGCCGGGCATCGCATTCTACTGAACTGCAATTTGCGTGGGCACCAAAGGCCGATCCCCTCCCGCTGGCTGTATAACAGGGGACGTCAGAAGCACAGTAACCACGGTTTTTCTCCTTGAAAAATGCCGGACAGCATCACCAAGCTTGAAACCGAGTAGCGCTTTGGTGGTAGGCAACGATACCCATGTCGAGCTCACACGCTCCTTTGGGGAAGACTAAAATGACGGCGGCTTGCAGAGTCCAGAACGCGACGCAAGCCTTCCATTTATCTTCCCGTTACCGGAGCAAAGAATGAATTCCATACTCAACAAGAACCTTAGGACCGCGCGAGACGAGATAGTCCCGTCCCGGTATGTTGTTAACGTTGGCGACATCGAGGTGATCATCATAAGCGACGGCATTCTGACGCCGCCTGCAGAGTCCATGGCCACGAACGCGGACCCAAAAACCCGTAATGCCTGGCTTGATGAGCGCTTTCTCGATCACGACGCTTTCGACTGGGCCTTGAACGCCGTTGTCGTCCGTAGCGGCGATCAGACAATACTCATCGATAGCGGTTTAGGCGAAGAGTACCCCAGCTTTCCTCGGGCAGGCCAGTTTGTTGCGCGACTTGAAGCGGCGGGCGTCGATCTGGCATCGGTGACCGATGTGGTGCTGACGCACATGCACTTCGATCACGTTGGCGGCCTTCTCGTACAAGGTGTGAGGGATCGCCTTGCACGAGACGTTCGCGTTCATCTGTCCGCGGCGGAAGCCGCGTTTTGGACGAACCCTGACTTTTCGCGCACTGCGATGCCGCCGGATCTTGCGGAGCTTGCGCGCAGTGCCTCAAGAGAATTTCTTTCGGTCTACGCAGATAACCTGATGACCTTCGAACACGAGACAATGATCGCGCCTGGTGTCGTGGCCACGAAAACCGGCGGCCACACTCCGGGCCACAGCGTGGTGCGTATCTCTTCGAATGGCGAAAAACTAATGTTTGGAGGAGACGCATTGTTCCCTGTCTCCTTTGACCATCCTGAATGGCATAATGGATTTGAGCATGACCCCGAGGAGGCTACAAATGTCCGCCTTCGGCTTATGGCGGAACTGGCCGGAACGGGGTCCTGGCTTGTGTCGACACACTTGCCATTTCCATCCCTGGGACGGGTCGCACCTTCTGAAAAGCTGTATCGTTGGGTGCCGGCGCCCTGGGACTACTGATCAACAGCTGTCATAACGATTCCCTGCCGTCCTGCCGCATCGCAGGGCGGCGTTTTTTTTGAATGCACGGTCGACCGCTTGTGAGCGCGCGCCTGCTTTCACACCCCGCGGGATATCTACAAGAAGCAAGTTAAGAGCCATCGGCCCGCTAAGGCGTCGCCGGTGAGTTCTGATTCCAGCTCTTGCTGTAGTGCACATGCGAGCGACCCGTATGAATGGCTATACGCGTTTAGCCGAACGTCAGGCAGGAAACCTGCCCTGTTCCTTTGCCTAAAGATTGTCATTGATACCGCGCCACGCGGCATCCCGCCTTGACTGATGATGAAGGTCCACCAATTCGTCAAAAGCCGAGTCGTCAACCGGTCCTACCCGAATCTTGGGCAATTTTGCCAAGCTCCCTTACAGCCGTGGAACGAAACCTGGGCAGCGAGGGCCGTAGGCGATCGGATGCTGGAGTGTTTTCGCTGCAAATTCCGCAATCAAGCAACACACACAGCAATCCGGCAAGGTCGCGTCATTCTTGTCTCGCCTAAAAACGTCTCCGTAAACAGCCTCACAAATGGAGATGGCCATGCATGACACCCTTCGCACCACTCGAACACCCTGCCACGACGCTCTTGTTGCGCCTCCAGTACCTTTTCGTCGTAACTTGCTGCTGCTGGGCCTGTCCGCGCCGCTGGTTGCAACCGCGCCGGCCCCGGCAATTGCAAAGACAGTTGACGTTGCAGCCGCCGCAATCGAAGGCAGAAATCGTCAAATGAATTATGTGACCACAGCCGATGGCGTCGAGATTTTTTATAAGGACTGGGGTCCCAGGGGCGGTCAGCCGCTGGTCTTCCACCACGGGTGGCCGCTTTCCGCTGACGATTGGGATGCGCAGATGCTGTTCTTCCTCGGCAAGGGATATCGTGTGATTGCACATGACCGGCGTGGCCACGGACGATCGAGCCAAACCGGCGCCGGCCACGACATGGACCATTACGCTGCGGACGTCGCCGCGCTCGCAATGCATCTCGATCTTCGCAACGCGATCCACATCGGTCACTCCACTGGCGGCGGCGAAGCCGCCCATTACGTCGCCAGACATGGGCAGCCTCAGGGTCGGGTGGCGAAGTTGGCTCTCATCGGTGCTGTACCGCCGATAATGGTCAAGACGAGCAATAACCCCGGAGGCCTTCCGATAGAGGCTTTTGACGACCTTCGTGCCCAGCTTGCCGCCAATCGGTCCCAGTTCTACTTTGATCTGTCGAGTGGCCCGTTTTATGGATTCAACAGAGACGGCGTTAAACCCGTTGATGCTATCATCCAAAACTGGTGGCGGCAGGGGATGATGGGCGCCGCGAATGCGCACTACCTCGGCATCAAGGCATTTTCGGAAACCGACTTCACGCAGGATCTGAAAACAATCACTGTCCCGACAATTATTATGCATGGAGGCGACGACCAGATCGTTCCTCTCGCCAATTCCGCTCCGCTGTCCGCCAAACTGCTGAAGCGCTCTACCCTGAGGGTTTACGAAGGTCTGCCCCATGGAATGTGCACAACGCACTCGCAACTGATTAACACGGACCTCCTCGCTTTTGTCAAAAGCTGAACTGTCGGGAGGCGGTGCGCGATCTGGCGCCGCCTCCCCGCGCCAGACAGTCATCTCAATGGATATCACTGTTCATATAGCAAACGCCAATTCTGACACCATTGGACATGGGACACCTCGTGCAATGGGGGAAGCTCTCTTCGTATCCGGATAGCCTCGCTCCACGATCGCCGAGATGAACCTAGGCTGTTGGATGATACCTCATCGGCGCGCTGTCCCGTATCGTTCTTTCTCGTTCTCGACATGGAGCCGATAGAAGGACGCGCACGTGGTTCGCCTAAGGACAAATTTCCGTCAATCAGAGACTGGTGAGGCGACGAGCAGTTACGCCGGCCAATCTGTGTCGGGAGTTCCAGCGGACAAGGAAATGGAGCGAGTGCTGCGAACCCCGCCGATTGAATCCCTTAATATTCATGACCCTTTCGAGACCCGTTTAGCCCGCTGGAAACATCAACCGTTTCACGATGTCGTAAAGCCGATGTCCGACCATGTCGTAATGACCTATCTCGGCGCGATGCAACGCCTCGAACGCGTCTCCGGGAGAGACCACCGCTCCGCCATGGGGCGTAGAGGCACCATCACCGTCATACCCGCTGGCTCCAGTTCCCGTTGGGACATCCATGGTCCGATGGATATCGTCCAGCTCTATATGGCACCCCAACTGCTCGATCACATCGCGCAGGAGTGTCCGGGATCTACTCGCCAGCTGATCGAGATCACGGCCCGACCCGACGCGTTCCTGGCGGCGCTCCTGGAAAAATCGCTTGGATCGCCGGACAATCCCTCCTTCCTGGAGGCGCTTTATCGCCAGCAGATCACGTCACTGATCGCGGTTCATCTTCTAAAGGGTCCCGATCATGCGGCCGAAGATCCGGGGAGAGCCTCGGGCGGCCTTGCTCCGCACGTGTTGCGAACAGTCCTTGAACGGCTGGCATCTGACGACGAACTCGACTTCTCACTCGGGGCGCTCGCCGCCGAAGCGAACCTGTCGCGGTTCCATTTTTGCCGGGCATTCAAGAAAAGTACGGGGGTGAGCCCGCATGAGTGGCTGCGGGAGAGGCGGCTGGAGCAAGCGATGGGAATGCTTCGAGACCCGCGCGTGCTGATAACAGACGTTGCGGGACAACTGGGCTATGCGACGCTGACCGCATTCAGCGTCGCATTTAAACGTCACACGGGACTAACGCCGAGCGAATGGCGAAATGCAATTCTTTGAGCCAGTCCGGCTCATACGAGCGTCATGCCTCGATCGTGTCCCGGGGAGTGGTGTAGCTTAGACGACCACGGCTCATCCCAGAGGGGCGGATGAGTGTCAGCTTGCGGCTGGCAGGCTGATGAGCGGATCATCGCTCATTGTGGCGATGGTCTCAAGTGTCATGTAGCGGGATCGCTGAACAGCCCACTCGTCGTTTTGCTCGAGGAGCAAAGCGCCGACGAGCCTGACGATGGCGTCGTCGTTCGGAAAGATACCGACGACTTCGGTGCGCCGCTTGATCTCGCCGTTGAGACGTTCGATCGGGTTTGTTGAATGAAGCTTTGCCCAGTGCTGCTTGGGAAAGGTCATGTAGGCGAGCACATCCTGCTCGGCACTATCCATCAGGGTAGCGAGTTTCGGCACTTTCGGCCTGATCTGGTCGGCGACATTACGCCATTGGGTGCTTGCAGCCTCCGGAGTATCCTGGGCAAACGCCGTGGCGATGAAGGCAGAGACGACACGCCGTCCGCTCTTCCCGGCATGGGCAAGCGCATTGCGCATAAAGTGGACCCGGCACCTCTGCCATGTGGCGGACAGCACCTTCGACACCGCTGCCTTGATGCCCTCATGCGCATCGGAGACAGCAAGCTTCACGCCGCGCAGGCCTCGCCTGGTCAGCTTGCGCAGGAACTCAGTCCAGATCGCTTCTGCTTCTGAAGTGCCGATCTCCATGCCGAGCACCTCGCGTCGACCGTCGGTGTTGACGCCGACAGCGATGATGACAGCGACAGAGACGATGCGTCCGCCGCGACGAACCTTCAGATAGGTGGCATCGATCCAGAGGTATGGCCACTCGCCCTCGATAGGACGGTCGAGGAAGGCCTTCACCTTCTCGTCGATCTCCTCGCAGAGCCGCGATACCTGGCTCTTGGAGATGCCGCTCATGCCCATGGCCTTGACGAGATCATCTACGGATCGGGTCGAAACGCCTTGGATGTAAGCCTCCTGAATGACCGCCGTCAGAGCCTTCTCCGCCATCCGGCGCGGCTCCAGGAAACTCGGGAAGTAGCTGCCTGTGCGAAGCTTGGGAATGCGCAGCTCGACGGTCCCTGCTCGTGTCTCCCAGTCTCGATCGCGGTAGCCGTTGCGCTGGGCAAGTCGAAAGCCGTTCTTCTCGCCATATCCCGCGCCAGTCTTCGCCCCGACTTCCAGTGCCATCAACTTCTCGGCAGCAAAGCCGATCATATCCCGGAGCAAATCGGCGTCGGCACTCTTCTCAACGAGTGAGCGCAGGTTCATCATATCGTCGGTCATCGGTGGTGTCCTTCAGGTTGGATCTAAGCAACCCGACCCTACCGGAAATCACCGATGGCTATGAAATCCAGCTACACCACGCGCTGGGACACGATCCATGCCTCCGTCAACGTGAAGTTCGATGCCGTTGACGAAGCTTCCCGCGTCCGATGCAAGAAAAAGAGCCGCACGCGCTAGTTCTTCCGGTCGCCCCATGCGACCGGCAGGAATAAGAGACGCCATCTGCTCCTCGAAAGCCGGGAGCAGGGTTTCGGGAACGCCCAACTTTTCCAAGATTGCTGTCTCCACGGGCCCAGGGCTCAGGATATTGACCCGGATCCTCCTCGGTTTCAGCTCGATTGCCCAGTTCCGCGCAAATGCTGCGACAGCCGCCTTGGAGCCGGCATAGACCGTGTGATCGGGCAGCACCTTGGTCGCGGCAAGGGAGCTGGTCACGATGATGCTTCCACCATCCCGTATCAATGGCGACATGGCCTGTACTCCGAAAAACACCCCTCGCGTGTTGATGGCAAAATGCCGGTCATAGTCCTCCGGCGTCACGTCAGCTGACGTCGTCAGATTGATGATACCGGCATTGGCCATGTAGACATCCAACCGGCCAAATTTTCCGGCGACGAAGTGGGCAAGTCTCCTGTGATGGTCGAGATCAGCACTGTCAGCGACGAAGCCCACCGCACCGTGGCCGATTTCATCAACTGCCTGTTCTACCACGTCCGCTCGCCGTCCCGTGATAATCACCTCGGCGCCTTCCTCCGCGAAGAGTTGAGCGGTCGCCCTGCCGATCCCGCTATTACCGCCGGTTATTACAACGACTTTGCCACTCAGATGCTGCATGTCTCTGTTTCCCATTAAACAGAAGTGAGTTCACCGGCGGCGAAAGGCGCGCGCCGGATGGCGGCAGCGGGAGCAACTTCCCGCTCCCGCGGCCCGTCGGTCGGTCAGTGACACCGCTCGGTGGCTGAGCGACTGGCTGAACAGCAAAAGGCCGCACGCGACGGCGCCCAGGTCGATCGCATGCGGCCCTCTCATTCCGGTTTGTTTGGTCAGTAATCCCAGAAAACCGGGACCCAGCGGAACGCGTCGCCGTCTGTCGCCACTCGTCCGACCGAAGGAAATGGAAGATGCGTGGCGACCAGCTGCTCGCCACTGTCGGCTAACTCCCTCAGGAGTTTGAGCCGAACGCGCGCAGCCTCCTCCGGATCGTGCTCGAAACCGTTGTACCAGTCGGGATGATCAAAGCCGACGGCGAAAATCGCGTCACCCGCAAAGGTCAACCGGTCACCTCCCGACGAAACACGCACCACACTGTGTCCCGGCGTGTGTCCGCCCGTGCGGTGAATTACGACACCTGGCGCGACCTCATATTCGTCGACGAAAGTCTGGATGAATCCCCGATACTCCGAGGCGAACTTCTTCGCTGTCGCACGGAGCGCGTCAGGGAAACCCTGGGGCATGTTCACGTGCGTGAAATCGGGATTTTCCCAGAAGCTGAGTTCAGCAGCAGCGAGATGGATGCGCAGGTCCGGCCGGAGCCGTTCTTTAACACCTTCGACGAGAAGGCCGCCGACATGATCCATATGCATATGCGTGATAACGACGTCGGTGACGGATCGAAGGTCCACTCCCGCCGCTTCGAGCCGTCTGATCACCTGTCCTGCTCTTGGCAGGTTAAGATCGGGGTCGAGCCCAAGACCTGCATCGATCAGTATTGTTTGCTCACCGTGACGAACAAGGACGACGTTCAGCGACCAGTCGAAAGCGTCTGGTGGCAGAAACATCTCGTCCAGCCAGGCGGCGCGCTCGGAAGCATCGGCATTGTGACCGAGCATCTTCGTCGGAAGCGGAAGAACGCCATCGCTGATAACCAGGACTTCAATTTCACCGATTTGAACGGCATAGCGCGACGGAACCAGTTCTTCTGTTCCAACTTTCGCGCGTAAAGCGGTACTTGCGTTCATGCTTGTCTCCTGTTTGGTTGGAATAAGCGGAATTTTGCGGCAGTCAGCTGTTGTGGCCGGAACCCCTGTTTCGGAACAGGAAACGTATGGACACGAGACTGCGCGCCCAGTTTATGAGGCTGTCAGGGGGCGGTCGACTGGACGGTCTATGAGGTCAGCCTAGCCTTTTGCGTATTGCACCGCGCGATCCGCGTAGGACACCGCACTTAATTGCAGGCCATGCCATCTATGAACGGATCGAGCGGTCCCGTTTCGCAAGAGCTTGCCGGATTGCCTCCAGCAACGCATTTCCGTCGAACGGCTTTCGCAGAACAGGCCTCTCGGGCCCGAATGATTTCCGATAGAGTTTCTCGTGTCGCCCGCTGATCATAAATACCGGAATATGAGGGTAGTTGCCCTCCACACATGCCTGCAACTCGAAACCGTCCATATCTTGCAGCCCAATGTCGGTTATCAGGACGTCTATGTCTGCCATTCCTTCGGCCAAAAGTGCTGCGCCCGACGAAAAGGTTCTTGGGATGAACTCAGCGGATTCGAGCAGTTCCTGAAGGGATTCCAGGACCTGGGGATCATCGTCGACAACTGCAATCACTGCCGCGCCTGGGTTCATTCTCTCCTCCATAGACCGCGGCACTCCCGTATTCGCTATCTTTCGATCTTTTAGCCAACGTCCCTTGCCCGGGTAACGTTCGCTTGCACGCCTTACCGCCACGACTAACCGAGGTCGATCTGTGCAGCAGGCAAGCTGAAAATGAAGTTCGCGCCGTGCGGTTCATTTCTTTCAGCCCATAGCTGGCCGCCATGCGCTTCCACAATCGAGCGGGATATTGAAAGGCCCATACCCATTCCCTGATCTTTTGTTGTGAAAAAGGGTTCAAAGATTTTGGCCGGAAACTGAACGCCCCGGCCCCGATCGATGACGGAAACCCGCACCTCGTCACCCGTTCCGTAGACCTTGACCGTCACAGTTTTCCTCGTCGAGACGGGCGCCATTGCGTCCATCGCGTTGCGGACGAGATTCATGACGACCTGCTGTATCTGGACGCGGTCGAAGGGCTTGAGCATCAAACCGATCTCGAGATCAAGCTCGATGCGAATACCCCGTCGTGCGGCTTCGACCGAAACAAGATCGCGCATCTCGAACACAATTTCGTCGAGAGAAGTGCAGTCGCGCGTGTTTCTGTCCTGCTTAAACAGGGCACGAATACGGCTGACGACGTCGGCGGCCGCGTTAGCGCTGTGAATAATGCGATCAACCGCTTTTTTTGCGCGGTCGATGTTCGGAGGGTTCATCGTCATCCAGCGCTGGCACGCATTTGAGTAATTCATTACGGCCGCAAGTGGCTGGTTAACCTCATGTGCTATGGATGCAGAGAGTTCAGCGAGACTGGCCGCCTGGCTGGCGCGTGCCAGACTGTCCTGCGCCATGCGAAGGTTTTCCTGGGCGCGAACCTCTCCGTCGATATCGAGACAGATGACATTCCACTGAACAATTTCTCCCGTTTCGGTCCGCATCGGAGCGGCGCGGGTTTCTACCCAGCGATACTCACCATCGTGGCGGCGCAATCGATGCCGGCGGGCATAGGGCTCGCCTGTCAACAGGCAATGGCGGTATTGCTCTTTAACCCCTGCCACATCGTCGGGATGGACACCTGCGTCAAGCGTACCGTCCAGACGGGATTTTCCGCTGCCATCCAGCGCATCCAGATTATATCCAAGGAACTCCCTGAGTTGCTGGCTGCGGTAGAGCGGCTCTCCGTCCGGCGCCGCGCAGTCAATCATCGCCGGTAATGTTTCCACCAATTGCCACAAGAAGCGTTCACGCTCGCGCAGCGCCTCCTGGGCCTTCATCTCCTCTTCAATGTCGATCGACGCGATATACCATTGAAGGACAGTCCCCTCTTTGTCCTTCAACGGCTGTGCGCGAGCCTCGATCCAGCGGTAGGATCCATCCCTGAGAATCCGGCGAAATCGATTTGTGAAGGGCTCGCCCGTTGCAAACCCATGCTTGGCCCTGTCAAACATCGCGAGGAAGTCCTCGGGATGGACGACCTCCAGAGCAAGGGCGTCAAAGTCCTTAACGTGAGAAGATGGCGTCCCCGCCTGGTTCAGGTATCTCTGACTGGCATAGGTCATTTGTCCGGTCGGGGAGAAGCTCAATACGTTGAATGGCACCGCTTCGAGCATTTGCTCCAGCTGCTGTTTGCTTTGATGGAGAGCCGCCTCCGACCGGACCTGATCTTCGATATCCTGCGAAAGCCCATACCACTGGATGATCTCGCCGTCGTCGTCGCGCAGGGGTTCGGCTCGCCCCAGGACCCAACGGTAATTGCCGTCGGCCCCGCGCAGACGGTACTTCAGTGAGAACGGCTCGCCCGTTTCAATCGAGTGTTGCAACGCACCTGCAAACGAGTCCTTGTCGTCTTGATGAACCAGAGCGTCGATAAAGGCCGCCAGGCCCTTTTTATCTGCGGTGTCGTAATCACCAACCTGCACGCCAAGGAAATCGACAACTCTTTTGCTGAAGAATACGGGGTCACCTCGCGCACTGAGCCGCCACAGGTAACTCGGCACCAGATCAACCAGCTGTGAAAAATCCCGCTCCCTGCTCCTTAGTGCATCAAGACTTTCCTCGAGTGTACGCGAAGCGCGTTTTTGCTGCATTGAAACGACTGCAACCACGACGGTCGAAAAAGAAGAAACTGCCAGAAACAGCTGCAAGACGAACTGTCGATGCTCTTCTGCAAAATGACTGGCAAAGGCCGGATCGGCTGCCGGCGCCGCAGACAGGGCAGCGAGCGCAACAAGTACAGCAACGGCCATCGCCGCACCTTGCAACGCAAATCGCAGCGCTGCCCAGAGTAACAACGGCACAACGATGAAGGCGAATGGCAGATAACCCTTCACGAGAAATGCTGTCAGGCCGAACAGGACCAGTCCAAGCGCGCCCGCCTCACAAAAACGTCGGGTCGAGATGCCGCCGTCCGCCTGCCAGCTCTGAAATACCGCTATCACGAGCGGCGCGGCCGTAAGCACGCCTGTCGCATTGCCGAGCCACCGGAACGCCCACGCGGTAGCGAAGGATTGCGGCGGGATGCCAAGCCGGGCAAGGGCGAAACTCCCGACCGTTGCACTGATAACCGGTGCCAATCCTCCGCCGAGGAAGAGCAGGGCCAGGACGCCTTTCAACGTGTCAAACCGGGGGGCAGGTCCGAGAACGCGCTTGACAACCAGTGCTCCGGCCACCGCCGTCAGCGCATTGCCGAAATATATCAGCAGGGCTGCGGAGGACGGGCTGCGAAACCAAAGAATGTTCGCTGCCAGTTCAGCGCCCAATCCGGTTGCGATCCACCATAACCACGTGCACCTCTGGGTAAAGAGAAGGGTTACAATAAAAAGGCCTCCCGGCGGCCAGACTGAAATTCCCGTGCCCTGTACGGTTGCAAGCAGGTGGGCTAAGCCACAGCCAGCGAGATAGGAAAGAAAGAAAAATCCAAGATAACGCGCGTCGGGCGGTCGAACCGGAACAGACTGCAACCGGTCGCTCAGCCCGCGAAGGCCCGCTGCATCAAATAAGTGCCTACCGATATTCAAGACCAACGCTCCGTTTCGCCCGAACATCTCCGTCCGAACCCAGGACCGGACGTGCGTTCAACACCTGACGCCCAATAATAACTGGAAAAATCAGGCGGCGAACCTCGTCTGAAGGCTAGGTTTTATCAGTTAGTGAAGATTGTCCGGATCGACCTTAAAAGTGCGTGCGAGGTATGGTCGTTTCTAACACTGGGATTAATAGCATGACGGGCGTTCGATTCATGCAGCGACAGCTTTATCGAAAGCTCCCTGGCAAGTTCGGGCTGGTTTCTGAGCAGGGTTGAGAGAGGTTCGTGGCCGATCTCCCAGATTTTCACGGCGGACACCGCCTTCAGGGAGCTGTTCTTCCAAAATTGAGACGAAAAATCCGCCCCGCCATAGAGATCGCCGGGTGAGAGGCGCCTTTGCTCCAATCCATCCTGCATCACTGCGACAACGCCGGAGTCGATGACGATGACAGACGAGACCTGAGAGTCGTCCGGTGCAATTGTGTCGCCCTCCGGGTAGGCCCGCAATGTGGCTGCATCGGCAAGGTGCTCCTTCGAAGCCTCATCCAGGTTTCCAAAAATGCTGTTCTGGCGCAGGATTTCGACCAGCCTTCTTTCGCGAGAATGCGAGGAATCAGGCGTCGTGGACTGCTCCGCAAGAAGAAGTGACGATGCCGACGGAGCAAATTGCAGGTTGGCGGCTTTGCAGTGGCGGTGAAGCAAGTCAATAATCTCGTTTCTCGCTCCTATCATATGTATGGGGTCCTTCACCCTTGCATAAAGATCGGCATCGATCGCGTTGGCATCGATCCCTTTGAGAGCAACCACAGGGCCGGGATTCCTGATGATCAGGTTGCAGCCTTCAAGGGCGGTGGTGATTACCTCTTCAATTGCAGACGGTGTCCTCGTT
Source organism: Agrobacterium sp. SORGH_AS_0440 (assembly GCF_031453135.1). Lineage (NCBI taxonomy): Bacteria > Pseudomonadati > Pseudomonadota > Alphaproteobacteria > Hyphomicrobiales > Rhizobiaceae > Agrobacterium > Agrobacterium sp. SORGH_AS_0440. The sequence continues at coordinate 161,401 of NZ_JAVIYR010000003.1, forward strand.
GGCTTCAATCTGATGGTCAGCTGCAGCAAGTGCGTTTCTTCCGGTCGGCTGACATTGGTGAGCCCCAGCTTGGCCAATGCGCTATTGGGTAGGACCACGACGTTGTTGGCTATCGTCAGTATCTGCGTCGAGCGCCACGTGCTGGCGACCACACGCCCCTCCACGCCATCATTGAGGCGTATCCAGTCTCCAAGCGTGAAGGTCCGGCCAAGCGTCAGGGCGATACCGGAGAAGACATCACCCAGCGTGTTTTGGAGGGCCAGGCCCAGCGCTATTGCGATCACGCCCGAGGTCGCAATCAAAGTCCCGACCGGCAGCCGGAAAACGAATGCAAGAGCCGAGAGCGCGACGCACAAGTACACGCCACCGACCACAATGTCTTGAAGGAGGCGCGCTTCTCGCGGTCTGCCTTCGAGGACAAGATAAATACGTACAAAGCCGATCACAGCCCAAGCGAGGTGCAACCACCATAACATCTGCCCAAGGATCACGACGAGCGTTCGGTCGTCATCTGTAGGCGCGCCGCTCGACTGGCCAAGCGGCACTTGTCCAAAGACGATGACGGCCGTCATGGCGAGGAAGAAAGCAATCTGGACGACAAGCCGGAGATTGGATCTTACCGGACCGATGAGCTTCCAAACGATCATTCCCGTTATTCCGAGAAAGACCAGCCAGGCAATTGGATCGGTCGCCAGATCGGCAGAGAAATCTTGCATCATGTAGATGTCCTCAGACAGGAACTGACTGGTGCTTTGACTGCTTGTATGCCCATTGAGAGGCTGTCAGTAGCCAACCCGGCGATGTAGTTCTCCATCATGTGTTCCTGCAGTTGCTCCTGTTCGTAGAGCACCTTCAGGGCATCCCGTATGTCGAGAACGCCCAGTGGTTTTGCCTGATCTCCAAGAACGGGCATGTTCTGGAGGCGATTATCGACCATCGCCTGCCACGCTGTTTGCAAATCATCCGTCGGGCGACAACCAACGATCTTCGGGCTCATCAACCCCTCAATCGAACCCGGTCCGGAGCGATGGGCGATATGTCGAATAAGATCGGACTTGCTGAGGACGCCTCTTGCCACGCCGTCATCAGAGCAGACAACCGCGAGCCCAACGCCAGGTTTTGAGAGTGTCGCCGCCGCGCGCGCCACCGTATCCGTCAGATTGACAATCATCAAACGAGCGGAGACCATGGGGTAAAGCTTTTCGATGCGCATCGCGTTCTCCTGCCATCAAGGGTCAATTGTCGGACCTGCCCTTTATTGCGGCATACGAACCGGAGTGGCGCTGCGGCGGCGCCACCCCGGTATACTGGCCGTGACCTGATGGATCATGGCCAATGTTGAGCCTCTACAGCTGTTCAGGCAGGCCCCGCCGAACAGCCGTTGACGAAATGCCAGCGGCCTTACTTCTCGTAATTTGTAAGATTGGTTTCTGACGTGTCGACCACGAACACGGCAAGCAGACGCGCGCGCTCGGTTTTACTTGCGTTTTCGCTCACCGCGTGATGATCCCCGGGGTATTCGGAAAAGTTTTCGCCAGCACGGTAGACAGTGACCGGACCGCCGTTGACTTGGCTGGTGATGGCGCCTTCCAGGACGGTCGCGTAAATGAATGCCGAGGCCGGATGCGTGTGCGCAGGAGAGTGGCCGCCCGGTGCATATTCGACGAGCACGCCCCGCAGGCTTTTTCCGGGAACGTTCGGAAGTGGTTGATCGTAGACGATCTTCACGTTCTCGCCTTCGGCCTCATGTGCCGCGACGGATGTGACGAGCGACATGGCGCAGGCGGCGCCGCAGAAGAGTAATTTCATCATCATGATTCTCCTTGTCGAAGAGGTCTGCCTAGCCGATTCGACTCCAGACAGCACCGGGTTGAGTGAGAGCCGCTTATTTCTGCTGCGCCGAATAGGCCTTCAGCCATTCGTCAAAGCCGATAGCGCCCAGATGTGCGCCTGCGTCGGGAACCAGCGTCCGGTCATCAATGCTGACTTCGAAGTAGCGTGCTTTCGGATCGGGCATGACGGTGCGCGGATCGTTGGTTGCCTTCAGGAACCGACTGATGAACTCGTTCATGGGAGCTCGGTCCGGACCGGCGATTTCGATCGTTCCATTCAAAGGTTTGCCGACCGCAACTTTCGCCACGGCGTCGGCAACATTATCGGCCGCGATGGGCTGGAATGCTCCCGTCGGTGAGCGGACGATCGAGCCTTCAGTTGCCGATTGCGCGATCGCACCGACAAACTCGAAGAACTGGGTGGCATGGACAATCGTGTAAGGGATGCCGGACTTGCGGATGTGTTCTTCCTGGGTCAACTTTGCGCGAAAGTAGCCCATAGCCTGCATCCTGTCCGTGCCAACGACCGACAGCGCAACATGATGGCGCACTCCGGCGTTCTTTTCGGCCGCGAAGAGATTGCGCCCTGCCGCTTCGAAAAAGTCCATGGCCGCCTTTTCCTCGAATGAAGGAGAGTTCGCCAGATCGATGACAACCTCTGCCCCCGCGAGAGCATCATCCAGCCCCTCGCCTGTAACGGTGTTCACACCGGAATTTGGCGAGGCAGCAAGAACGTCGTGCCCCTGCATTTTCAGCCTTGCGACCGTTTTTGAGCCGATCAACCCGGTACCCCCGATGACGACGATTTTCATGTCAGTTCTCCTTGTTTCAGTTGATTGATACGGTGTTCATTTGGCGGCACGGGCGGCCAGGTCAGCTGCGCTCTCGCGCGCAGCTTCCTCGATGATCGTGGCGACCTCTCTCGGCTTAGAGACGATCAGGGCGTGAGATGCTCCTTTGAGGATGACCGTTTTGCGCGCCTGAGCGCGTTTTGCCATGAAACTCATGACGGCCGGTGGAATGCACAGATCGCGCGAACCGAAAATTGAGTAGGAAGGCAACACCTTCCAGGATGGTCTTTTCGTCAGTTCTGCAAAGGCGGCTTTCAGAATGGGCCGCTGCGTGAATGCCATCTGGATGGCGGTTTTTTCCGGAACGTCCGCCGCGAATTGCTCGCGGAACATATCTGGCTGAATATAGAGGTCCTGGCCTCCGTCCTGCAGTTCTACCGCGTTCAGCGTTTTCGATAGCGTACTGCCCGGGAATTTCGAAGACAGGCTGGTGCTCGACTCGCCAGTATCTGGTGCGAAAGCCGCAACATAAACGAGAGCCTTGACGTTGGGACTATCATTTGCAGCCTCGGTGATAACCGGACCTCCATAGGAATGGCCGACAAGCACCACGGGTCCCGGTACCGAGTGGAGATAACTGGCGACTGCCGCACCGTCGTTGGCCACGCCGCGCAGGGGATTGGCAACGGCAACAGCCTTGTATCCGTCTCTTCTCAGCCTATCGATTATGCGGTTCCAGCTCGCCGATTCTGCAAAGGCGCCATGGACGAGGACGATCGTCGGCTTGGGGGAAGGTGACATAGCGAAGCCGGCAGCGTCAGGTAAGACGCCGACCGCGGCCGCAATAACCAGAATTTTGAGTGCGCCTCGCACAAGAGTTCTCCGTCAGGCGTTTCCGTTGACATGAGATTGCGCGATTGCCGCCCTCGGGAATATCGAGCCTAGGACGAGGTCACATAAACCAAAGGCGAGGTTTGGTCCGCCGAAAGACTGGAGGTGTAGAACCGAACAAGGCAACCACGCGCCTGTTGTGCAGGCGTGTCCGCATGGCAGAATGTTCACGGGTATTGGCTGTGTCGATCCCCAACCTCGCAGCAGGACGAGCGAACGGCATGATTGGATTGAATCTGTCGTCTGCCGCGCCTTTCAATCGGAAACGGCCTGAAAACCCCATTCAGGACGATAGCGACACCGGTGTGGCATCTCGCAGCGACGCTGGTAACGCATCCCAGACGCGGATCAGTTCCCCGACGGAGATCGTCTGCATCTTCCGCATGACGTTGCTGCGGTGCAGCTTGACCGTCGCTTCGCTGATACCAAGGTCGAAGGCAATTTGCTTGTTGAGGCGACCAAGTGCGACTTCGTGGAGAATCTGCCTCTCGCGTGGCGTGAGCGTTGCGAAACGGGACGCATGTTCATGGGTGTACTCGGCACGCTTCCGCTGCTCGACGTCCCGCTTTATTCCTTCAATGACGGCGTCAAGGAGGGTCTGATCCCGCACAGGTTTAGTGAGGAAGTCGACTGCCCCCGCTTTCATCGCCTGCACTGACATCGGAATGTCACCGTATCCGGTGAGAAAGACAATCGGTTTGGTTCGTCGTTGCTCGCAAAGCTGGTGCTGGAGATCAAGACCGCTGGACCCCGGCATGCGTACATCCAGGACAAGGCAGCCCGGCCTGTCGGGAAGCCTTGCCTCCAGGAGATCGCGCGGTGATGCGAAGCATACCACGTCGAGGCCGACAGATTCGATAAGCTCCTGCAGCGAGTGCCGAACATCGGCATCGTCGTCAACAACAATCACGAGCGGACTGTCGGCAATGAGAGCAGCCGCCTTCATCGCCTTGCCCTGCTGCAAGCGACCAGGGCTGTGTTATTTTTATCAGGAACTGAAAAAGTGCTCATGACCCTTCTCCACAAACTTAATTCGAAACCCCTATCGTAGATGTGGTGCGCCATATGCAATGGCACCCTGCTTCGATCAGGTGCCAGGCTATTTATCCGCAGAACGTCCACGAGATTTGGAGATGGTTCTGGTTTCGATCCATTTTTCGACATCTCCGTAGAATTCCGCAGGTGCCTTGCGGCCAAATTCCCCGGCTATATCAGCGAGTGACTGGCTCGCCAGAGATTCCCGCATTGCCTTCTCGGCATGCAACATCACCGCGTGGACCGCACAGACGCCTTTTGTTGCCCAACGCGGGGGCTTTCCGTCAAAAGCTGCGCAGCGACCACGAATTTCCTGGCAGTCGAAGAGAGGTTTCCTGCCCTCGATGGCGTCCACCACTTCGAGTACGCTGATATTTTCCGGCTGCTTGGCCAGGCGATATCCGCCTTTCGCTCCTTCCCATGCGACGACCAGGCCAGCTCGCTCAAGTTTCGGAAATATCTTCGCCAGAAAACTTGGAGAAATGCCCTGCAGATCGGCAAGATCCCGGCTGCTGAGAGGCTTGTCCGGAGACCCCATCAACCACAACAGACAATGCAAACCGTATTCCACGCCGACCGTTATATGTGCCATAACGCGGACTATAATAGTCCGCGTTATCTTTGGCAAGTGCCAGTTATGGATGAATGGTCTCCGTTCAGGAGATGCCGTAGGCCGGGAGGACAATGATCACCCGCGTGCCGACGGTGGGCTCACTTTCCACCTTTATGTGGCCGCCGGCCGCCTGAACGAAGTTTTTTGCGGCGGAAAGTCCGTAACCACCAACGCCTGACGATCTTGTCGTGAACAAGGGTATGAACGCGTTTTCGAGAGTTTCGCGCGTCATGCCGTGACCGTCATCGGCGACCACGATTTCAACAGCCGGTGCGCCGTCAGGTACCAGTACCCGCGCAGCCAGCAAAATCGTGCCACCGTCCGGCATCGCTTCGCGGGCGTTGACGATCAGATTCAGAAGGACTGCTTTGAATCCGATGGCGTTACAAACCAGGCGAGGCAAGTTCGGCTCTGCCTGAACTTCGACGTGTGTTTCCGGCTCCCAGATGGCCAGAGAGTCTTTCACATCGAGGAGACAAGATTCAACATTGACGGTTTCAACGGGCGTATAGCCATTACTCTTGGCCCGGAGGGATTGGCGAACGAGTCCGCCAGCACAGTCCAGCGACATTCGGGCGCTGCGAATGACGTCTAAAGCCCGGACGTCGGCAGAGACCAAGGGATTGCGGGACAGGACATTTATGGCAGACGTCGCAACCTGGATAAGATTACCGAGGTCGTGAACGACTGTTGCCAAGGGTTCCTGAATAGGGGGCATGTCGGGCTTTAAACTGACGCAAAACGGTGCATGCGACTTTCCAGACAGACTGTGTTCAGCATGTAGCATATTATCCTCCAGATCAGCTGATATGGCGCAGTTCATAGGAAGCAATTGCCAACCTAGAGAAGTGCACGCTTAAGATCGACCTCACACTGGACCCAAACAACCTATCCGGAAGTTGAGACTTGCTATAGCTTTGGTGGCTGTGGGGCGCAAAAAACTGGCGCTCGCCCCGGGGTATGAAACTAGCCCTACCGGCTGCAAAGGCTAGCGCGTTGGTGAGGTCGCCTCAATTTTTTCGGTAACAGATATCAACGCTTGTCCAGGTGTGCGCTGACGTGAAAGCCATGCATCATTTCCCAACCGAACAATTGGCGCCTGTAACCTTTGCAGGCGCATGGGTTTGTTATGAGATGGCTGTCATTATTCCCCTGTGTGCTTGCCTCGATCTTCGCGGTGTTGGCCGTTTTCGGGGTCAGCAACAGCGGCGACGAGTCGCGAAATTCGCAGCAGCGACTGCCGACATTGGAGAAAGTGCCGGCAACTGTTGGGCGCGGGTCCGATCCGGCAACTGAAGGGGCGACAGCCGCCGGGATCCTTGATTGGGAACAACATACGCGCGCCAGAATTCATGAGGTTCTATCCGCCGCTGCGCGAATTCCGAATGAGACACAACGGGCAATGCAGGTCCTTTTGGATGACCTGAACGACAATGGTTATCTGCCGGTTTCTTCCGCTTTCGTCCTTATGGTTGTCGCTGGCACCACTGCGGAGCGATTTATCCGGCGAAATCGCCTGCATCATTGGGACGGCCCGGAACAATATCTTCCATCGCTGGTCTTTGCGGCGGTCGTCGCACCACTTTATTTCCTCGTCGATTTGCCACTGTCGGTACGCCTTGTTGCAGGCTGCTACTTGCTCTTGTTTGTGGCCTGGCGATTTGTCTCGGCTTTGGCGGAGAAGATCGCACCTTTATCTTTTCGCCGCAATTTAAGGTTGGTAATGGGTCTGTCGCTGTTTACCGCCAGCGTGATGATGTTGGGCCATGTTCTCGATTTCGATCCCGACACCGCTCTGGCAATCGAGGTCCTGGCGTCCTGCATGATATTGACGGTCATCATCGGTACGACATGGGTTTCGGTCGGTCGAGATGCCAGGATGAAGACGGCGATATCACTCTATGCTGCCTTCGTCTGGATTCTCTGGTGCCTGAACGCCCCGGGCGCTGTTCTGGTTGGGCATCTATCCTGCCATCCTGCCGCCGGTTCTTCGCGCAGTTTCTCAATTCGTCCGGGAGCTTGCTTCCAAAACGCTTCAAATCCCTCAAACTAGTAATCGAACCATCCTTCTGGTGCGCGGTGCGAGGGCGTCGGTATTATTATCGGCTCTCGCTTGGATAGCATTTGTCTGGGAAACTGACCTCACCTTCCCCGCCCACGGCATCCCGTTGGTCCATGACGCTCTCGCTGGCGTGTTACGGAGCGCACTTGTCCTTCTGGTCGCGGACATCATCTGGCATCTCTCGAAAGCCGCCATAGAGCGACTGCTTACCCGCCAAAACCCTTCTTCGGCTGCGCCTGCGACTGATTGGGAAGGAGAGCATTTCACGCGGCTGCAGACGTTGCTTCCGATCCTCCGAAATGTGCTTGCGGTCGCCATTCTTGGTGTTGCAAGCTTGACAATCCTTGGTCAGATCGGGGTCGACATAGGTCCGCTCATAACAGGAGCGGGCATCGTTGGAGTGGCGATCGGCTTTGGCTCACAAGCGTTGGTGCGGGATATCATAAGCGGCTTTTTCTATCTGTTTGACGATGCTTTCCGCGTCGGAGAGTATATCCAGGCAAAGGACTACCGCGGAACCGTCGAAGGTTTCAGCCTTCGCTCGGTAAAGCTAAGACATCACAGGGGTCCAATTTTCACTGTCCCTTTCGGCGAACTGGGTGCAGTGGAAAACATGAGCCGTGACTGGTCCAAAACCAAGATACTCGTGACTGTCCCGTATGACACGGATCTCGAGAAAGTTCGCAAGATTGGCAAGGCGATAGGCCAGACTTTGCTTACGGACCCTGAACTGGGTCGCTTCTTCATTGAGCCGCTAAAGCTGAAGGGTGTCGAAGATTTTGCAGAGTACGGAATTGTGGTCAGTTTCGCGATGATCACCGTGCCCACCAGCCAGCAGAGCTTTATTCGACGTACCGCATACGCATCTCTTCGAAAATCATTTCAGGAGAACGGCGTCACCTTCGCTCAGCCAACCGTCAACATTGCCGGTAAAGACCCAGCTGATCTGGCCGCCGCGAACTTACAGCGTCAGCGATCAGCCCCAAACCGGGTCAACAAGTGACGGCATCTCAAGCGATTGCCACTGAAGGGATTTGATCTTTCGGCGCCGGATCCCATCAAGAGAGCCCTGAAGCCTTTCAACTGGCTACTACCGATCACTCACCGTTTAAACGGCGTTTCCGGCGGAAAGAAACAGTCGCCCTTGAGATATTCGACAGCCCGTCCCAGTTGCCGGTTCCGTCGCTCTCGGCGGGAAAGGGTATTTGGAGACGCCATTCCATATAAATGGATCGGAAATGAGCGCTCGCTTCAGCCGGCCTGGCGCAACCTACTGTCCTTCCATCGGGCCGTCGCTGTCGCTGCCTTGCTCACGGTCGCCAGGCTGGCCGATCGGCACGGGGGGCGCACCTTCGTCATTGTTGGTGATGATATCCTCGTCCTTGGCTCTCGGCCGCCATGTTGAGCCGCATGTGGCTTTCGGGTCGTCCGGCCGGCCTACGGTGTTCGGGTTCAAATCTCTCATGATGGTCTCCTTTCCCAAGGCGAACCCTCGAGGCGCGCGGATGTTCCGCTGCTCGGAACTCGAATCGAGGCGGTTGCATTTGGGCATCAGAAGGAGGGCGCTATGCCAGACCATGAAGTAAAGCCGTACACCGTCGAGGAACTTCAACAGGAATACTCGGTCAGCCTGCCTCAGGCGGTGGAGGTGCTGGATCGTTTCGGGGGAGACCGGCGGACGATCAAAAAGCTTATGAAACGGTGTCCCGTTCGCGGTGATGAGCACTAGGAATATGAAAAGGATGTTCCCAAGGAAGCGTTGCTCCTACGCGGCACACGCCCCGTAGTCTCTTGCTCGTGCGGTCATCCGAAAGCGCCCGTTGCACGGCTGGCATCTCTCAAACAATACCAGGCTTCTGCAAGATAGGGACTGCGAAGCGCCTGTCATCCGTGGGCGCTGTCGTTCCGTTTAAGTGACATTCCGTAGATAGTGACATGAACGTCAATGAGACGTTTCATGTGATCGATGTCCGTCGCCGCATAGCGAAGGCCGCGAAGGCCATAGGTGAGCGCCGCCGCAAACTCAGCCCGAGAAACGGGTAGCGTCCAGTTCGGGACGTGCTCTTCCAAAATCCGAACCAGAAACTGTTGAAACCGCTCGTAGACCTCCCGAACCGCGGGAAACCGGAAATCAAAAAGGTCTGCGGCGTCAGGATGGGCTGAAGCCAGCTCCACCCCGTGGAGGCCCCAAACGGTACAGGCATGCAACAATTTCCCATCAACAGACTCAATCCGGTCGACGGCCTGCTGGATCTTTGCGAGGGATCTCGCGTCCATCATCTCAATGACGCGGCTGAAAATCGCCTCTTTGTCCGGGAACAGGATATAAAGCGCGGGGCGGGAGATACCTGCGGCTCTTGCTATGTCGCCCATCGTTGTGCGCGCGAAGCCGTAGCGCACAAAAACATCCTCGGCCGCGACAGCAACCTTCTCTTCCCGGTCTGAAAATCTTTCCATTCCCGATCCTTGACATAATAACAAAAACTGTCAACGTTTGACATATGAACGAATTTTGTCAGAAAGTCAGATCATGGAACTTTATACGCTCTCGCCCCAAATCCTGGCAGACGCGGCTGAACGGCTCGGCGGCAATCCCGTCGTGATGATAAATCTTCTCCGCTTCCGCGAAACTCCTCACTATCCGGGCGGGTTCGTGGATATGAAAGAGACGTCACGGGCAGCATATTACGAAGGCTATGCTGGCGTTTTCCAGGAGATCGCATCAAAACTCGGGATTATCTCCGAACGTCTTTACGTCGGATCCAAGGCCATGACGTTAGTCTCGACCGAGGTCGAACAGTGGGACGACATCGTGATGATACGCTACGACAGCTTTTCGGACCTGCTTTCAATCATCAGGCATCCGGACTACCTTTTGCGTGCCGAGCCCCACCGCCAGGCCGCAATCGCGAACTGGCGGTTCATTGCAAGTCAATGAACACCGCAACTCGGTGGCCGCGAGCATTCTGCCGACGTTCCCATAGCCAATTTGCCGTGATCGGCCAGTTAAAGCGCCAGGCCTGATTGTTGTAATGCACCGCGATGGTCGATCAGGCGGGCGCCCGTAGAGCGCATCGTCGTTCGAGTGATGTCCTGGATCAAGGTATATGCAGCAAACGCCAGCGCACGGGCTACTTCGTTCGCATGCGGGGTTCGACGTGGACGCGACGCAAGCTGCGACATGTCTAAAGCGGTTTCGGGAACAGCAGGCCGGCGCCGACGTTGTCAGGATTAACCCGCGAGATCGCGCTGTGGAGCGCTAAAGGCCGGTTTTGCTGGGCTTGGCATCGGAGAAAGCTGACGATGAAATTCAATCTCGAGCGCTTTGTGACGGCGCAGCAAAACATTTACGAGGTGGCCCTCAGCGAGTTGCGGGCGGGACTGAAGCGCTCACACTGGATGTGGTTCATCTTTCCGCAACTGCATGACCTTGGTCGTTCGGAAACTGCGCGCTTTTACGCGATCTCGGGTCGTTCGGAAGCGGAGGCGTATTTGACGCATCCTATGCTTGGACCACGCCTCGTCGAGTGTACGACCGCCATGCTGCAGCACACCGATCTGAGCGCGCATGACATTCTCGGGTCCCCGGATGATCTCAAATTTCGATCCAGCATGACGTTGTTTGGAGCTGTTGCTGGACGGGATTCACCTTTCCAAGCCGCACTGGACATGTTTTACGCAGGAGTCCGTGATGAGAGCACGCTTCGGCTGCTGTAGTGGAAATAACGCTCGCCGCCGCGCCAGCATATTGGATGTAGCACGAGCCGGGGAAGGTCGTCATGACCAGGCGAGCAGACTTTGACCGCCGGTAAGGCTCATTGTTTCGGACCCGTGCTACCGATGTCCGATCGCTTATTCCACGTTGGGCATGCAGTCACGCGCACATTTCGGCATCGGACTCCCCTGATGGCATCGTTCGAGAATGCGTTTGGCTTTATAAAGAGCAAACGGTGCCGGTAGCGCACTCGTTCTTTGCGCGTCGATCATCTTCTCTAACTGCAGGATAGCCCGTTCCAACGGGTTAGCTGTAGTTCGTATGGGTCGCGGGAAATATCGAGCATGACCCGAGTTGATTGACATCATGTCACCTCATCGGTTGTTGTTATGGCCGGATACATAATGGCAAAGATGACATATACGCGGCGCAGAATTCGACAATCCGCCTTGTGGTAAATGAAAGTTTGCGGTCGTTCCGATTTGAAACTCTGTCTGGTTTCGCTGTCAGTTCCCGAGGGTAAAATGCCGCAGAATAGATGGAGGGGCACTTGTCATTCCTTGTAAAGACGGAACGACTGTGGCTACGCAGAATCGAGGAAACCGATCTGGTTTCGCTTGGCAGGATTTACGCCGACCCCAAATGCATGCGGTTTTATCCGGCAACCAAGTCACCTTCAGAAATCCGCGCATGGTTTCAAAAACTCGCGTTCGATAGCTACGAGCGGCATGGCTTCGGCCTTTGGTGCGTCATTGATGCATCCTCAGGAGAAGTCGTCGGCGATTGTGGTATTACATTGCAGGAAACTCCTGCAGGTCCCGAGCCAGAAATAGGCTATCATTTATGGCGTGATTTCTGGGGAAACGGTTTCGCAACCGAGGCAGCAATCGCCTGCCGCGACTATGCATTTCACTGTCTCGGTTTACCGAGAGTGGTCAGCATCATCAGCCCGAAAAACAAGCCATCGCAAAAAGTCGCGCAACGAGTGCACGACAGAAAGGAAGTTTATCGGAAACGGCTCGCGGAAAGCGGCGTCTTTGTCGACCGATACCTCTACATCACTGAGAAACTATGACTGGTTCGGCAGAAGAACACTCATCGATCTGGAAGCCCTCGTCCGCGGCTCGGGCAGCTGCCTGTTCAACGATACGGGCCACAAACTCCGATTTTCCGCCCGTGTAAAGCTTCCAATCGCCGTTCGCATCTTTAGCCAACCGTGATTTCAGGTCAGCATAGGTTTCAGCGTCCGCAGGATGGGTGCGCAGCCAGTCTCGAAATAAAATGCGTTTGATATGGGTGGCGTTGCCGGGTGCGCAGAGATAGAGCCGCGTCCCCCAGGAACCGCGACCGGATGTAAACGTCCACATGCCATCGCCATACGGATCGCCATGGAAAGTGAATTCCGGAAAGGCTTTTACCCGCCCTACCGCTTCGGCTATCACGGCCTCAGGGCGCAACACCGCATCAATATCGATTTTCGGTTTTGCCGAAAGACCGTGAACTGACGTGCTACCGACATGGTGAATCTCGTCAAGGAGATCGCCCAGTAATTCACTCAGTCTGAGGCGCTCCTCTTCGAACCGTTCATTCCATGCGTGAACGTATGGAATAACTTGTATCGCGCTCATCGCTGACTGCCTCAACATGTGCTTCGGTCAACGGATCTGTAACACGTCGGCTATTTGCCTGTCTTCATTCCGCCGCCATGACAGTGCCGCGCCAAGATCGAACATTGCATTACCAGCAAAACCGAATATCTTAAGGGGACCGTCCACGGGACTGCCGGCTGAAATTCCACTCGTGATCGGTATCTTTGACATGGAAGAACATCCATGTGCCGGTGAGGGCGATGGCATTTGCACGGCGAAAACCCGCATATTTGTGCCGACCGGGAGACAAGCCTTGCGCTGCTGGTTCACGAATATGCTACGAACGCCGTGAATTATGGACGGACGGTTGGATGTGACCGTGACGTCAGAGCCGATCATTTCGAGATCGTATGGCAGGATGCGAACACGGGAGCCACGATAGCGCGGCTGAAAAACCGGCTTCGGACCAACCCTTGAAAAGATGATGGTCCAGAGCCTGAATGCCCGAGTATCCAGGGACTGGAAGCCGAGCGGGCTGGTGATCAAACTTGTAATTCCGCGCGATGCGTTTGCGCTTCCGCCTGAGCTATAAGCGGGAAACGAACATATTTCATAAGGAGGTGAGTAAGCTAGTAATGCGGGTGTTGCCGTTACTGTTATCTGAGCGTCACACCTGGGCTCTACGAGTGGACAATGCAACGTCATCTCTCTGTGTTGTTCCTTCTTTCGCTGACCCAGATTACCGGCTGGGGCGTAGTGAGTGTCTTGCCAGTTATCGCGGCGACGGTAGCGGGAGAATTCCAGACCTTGCTGCCGACGGTCTTCGTGGGAACCTCCGTGATGTTCGTCGCAATGGGGCTCGCGGCCCCCTGGACCGGCCGCGCGTTCCGCAGGTTTGGGCCTCGTTCCGTCATGGCTGCGGGAGCCGCGATGATCTCGTATGCTCATGAAGAGATTCGAACCGGCGACTGCAATGGGCATAAAACAATGCGGGCTTGATGGGCGTAGATTTCGGCACCAATTGGTGCTATTTGCATATCAACGTTTTGGAGCGAGTTGTGCGATCAACCATCAATCTCGACGACAGCCTTATGGAAAGAGCAAAGTCACTAACGGGCACGAAGGAAACCGCGGCTCTTGTGCGTCAGGCACTAGAGACTTTGGTGCGAGTCGAGTCTGGCAAGCGGCTGATCGCTCTTGGAGGCACTATGCCCGAGGCTGAGGCAGCGCCTCGCCGCCGGAGCGAAGTGGGGAAGTGATTCTTGTCGACAGTTCCATCTGGATTGATCATTTCCGACACGTAGAGCCGGAGCTAGTCAAAATCATCGGAGATGATCGGCTGCTTTGCCACCCTTTCGTTGTCGGTGAACTGGCCTTGGGTACTCTGCGAGAACGGGATGCGGTATTAGCGTTTCTCACAGCTCAGCGTGAAGCAGTAGTCGCAACCCATGCAGAGGTAATGACAGTGATTGATCGCCATTCGATATTCAGCATGGGGATCGGCTACACTGATGCACATTTGTTGACTTCAACTCTCCTGGACAGACGATCCAGCTTGTGGACGAGGGATAAACGCCTAGCGGCGGCCGCTCGGAAGGTTGGCGCGGCGCTTTATCCCTCTCCGCATATTCCTCAATAGAAATGAAGTTACGAACCCTTGAGTCCAATTCCGCTCTTGATAGTATCTGAGCGGTTGACCTATACATTTCGAAAGCTCAATGAGGCTCCTGCCGAGCTCGCAGAAACAATTTTAAGGCGCCGCGCATGCCGGTTCTTAGGCACACGCCATGGGTTTACGAGAACGACGCCTGTACCCTGGAAATCATGAATGTTGCGTGTGACAACCACTAGTCCATGCACAATCGCTGTCGCAGCAATAAGCGCATCTGCTTCATTGCGGCGATCCGGAACATGCAAGTGAGCACATCGCGTCGCAATGGCTTCATCGATAGAGATGATGCGCTCAGCGAACTCCGGGCGAACTCGGCTATCGTGGCTCGCAAGCGAGAGCCCTTCTCGAAGTCACGGCGCTGGATGCTGAATATCCCGCGCTCAAGTTCTGAAATTGTTATGGCAGATATATACAGATCACGAGATTCCTTGACCCCTAACCAAGTCGTCACGTTCTGATCAGCCTAACCGTCACACCCACTTTACGGAGCTCGTATACAACCTTTGTGTCGAGCAAGTATTTCAAGAGAGATCAACTTCGCGACTCGCAATTTCCGAATGCGACGGATCGAAATTGATATTCGACAGTCCTGGCATTGAGAGCGCATCGACAAGATTGTAACGCTTACCTGTCAGACGCTCGAACTCACGGTACGTCATCAACACATGCGAAGGTCTGCCTCGATCGGTGATGACGACAGGCCCTGCCTCAGCAGCTTTTTTCGCTCTGCCGAGGTCGTGATTCAGTTCGCGGCTGGTCAAGCTGGTCGTAACCATAGTCGCCTCCCTGTCGGAATGTATCTACATATCGCGCCTCCATTTTAATCGCGCAATCTCTTTCCGGCACTGTGTGGCTGCCGGCCCTTGATGACATTGAACGTTCGGCGTGCGATTCAATTTGTCTAAACCTCTGAATCCATTAAATCACCATGCATCGCCGTTCGTCCGCAGCTCTAGCAAAAGAAACTTCGAAAGCGGTCACCATCGGAGATGGTCGTTTTTGCGGGAAAAGGTGCCTCGTTGGAGCCGAACGGCATTTGCGCGCGCAACCGCCACGTCTCCGGTATGTCCCAATGTCTTTTGATCTTTGCGTCAATCAGCGGGTTGTAATGCTGAAGACTGGCTCCAATTCCCACGCCGGCGAGCGCGATCCAGACCGAAAGTTGCGCCATCCCGGAGGCTTGCTCGGACCAATCTGGAAAGTGATCAGCATACAAAGGCCACTGATCTTGCAACATCCTGACCACATTTCGGTCTTCGAAGAAAAGAACCGCACCTGCTCCAGCAGCGAAGCCATCGATCTTTCTGAAGGCGTGCGTCTTCGCCTCTCCTTCAACGACATGACTCAACTCCGACTTCACGATGTTCCAGAATTTCTTATTTTCATCGCGGTGCAGGATCACTATGCGCGAACTTTGCGAATTAAAGGCTGAGGGTGACAGGCGGACAGCCTCGCGAATAAGTGTATCAATCTCTTCGTCAGGAAACGCGATGTTTTTGCCAAGAAAATACTGTGTCCGGCGTTTGGCAAGAAGTTGCACCGTCATACTGCGGATATCCGGATTTTCGGTTGGAAGGCCCAATTTAATCTCCTGGCTTTTCATCGATTCAATCATGCAACCTGGATCGTGGGAGTAATAGGCTGCCAAGGCGAAACCCACTGTTGCGGAAAAAAGAACGATGCCAGCACGCTATGCAGCGTTATGCGATCCGCCGAGGTGCGGTCGATGCGGCACCGCTCCACTGAGCCGCTGCAGCCATACTGCTCGGTTTCCAAGACGACGGCGGACAGCGATTTTTACCAAGCACGGAACTGCTCGGTTCGTTTACTCAGCTCGACCTGTAGGGTCGCTGTAGGACGTCAGTGTGAGCGCCGAACGTGGAGACTTGACAATTTCGCGCACCCGGTGTTGCAGTGGCCGCACTTACCTGATGGGGGAGTTGCTAATGTCGGAACCTGAGTCTGTCGAGATCTTGGACTTGATCTCCTTCATTCGGGTGGTCGAAACTGGCAGTATCGCAGGTGCGGCCAGCCGTTTGGGGATCGCTAAATCGATCGTCAGCCGCCGGGTCAGTCGGTTGGAGAATTTTCTAGGCGCAACGCTCCTCACACGTTCCCAAAAGGGAACAACCCTTACAGACGTCGGCCGCGAGTATCATGTACGAGCAGCATCTGGGTTGGCCGAACTGGAATCAGCGCAGGAGATGGTCGTAAGGTCGACGACCGAAGCATCTGGTCAGGTTAGAGTTTCCGTTCCCGTCGCTTTCGGAGAATTCTGTCTCGCTCCGCTGCTGGCAGAGTTTGCCCTCCTCCACCCAAGGATCCATTTCGATGTCCGCTTTGAAGACCGTCAGCCGGATCTTGTCGCAGAGGCGTACGATTTGGCCGTACGGATCGGAAGCATACCCGATTCCGCGCTGATCACGAGAAAACTTGCTAAGGTACGTTGGGCTGTCGTCGCCAGTCCATCCTATCTGGAAGCCAGAGGGCGCCCCTCAAAGCCCGCTGAACTGGCTGCGCACAACTCCATACTCTACTCCTTCGATACGGTCAGCTGGCGTTTTCAAGGTCCGGATGGATGGGAACAAGTCCGCGTGAACTCACAGTTCCGCACAGACAACGGTCAAATGATGCTTGCCGCGGCGCGCGGCGGACTTGGTATCGTGGTACTGCCCATCTTCATGGTTCAAGATGCGCTCGCTAACGGTGATCTCGAAGTCGTATGTCCGGGCTATAGTCACGCCGGGGCAGATTTGCACATATTGATGCCGCCAGCCCGCGCAGGCATTGCTCGAGTGCGCGCGCTGGTGAATTTCTTGTATGAAAAATTCGAACGTGAGATCTGATGCTATGGCTGCGCCCAATCAGAACCGCATCGCCAAATGTCAACCGGAGAAACGGGCCTACGCCAATGTATCGCCGATGGCTTTCAAGGGGCTTTCCCGATAAGGCGGGCGAGCGAGACTTTAAGCAAATCGCGGAAATCCTGCCCGACTTGCGAAAGTGGATCGGTGACGCTGACACCCGGCTCGACGGAGGCCGCTATACGATCGCGCAGATCGGGGTCGGAAACGCTGGCATGTTCGACCAGTGCGCGGATAACCCTGTCGGTTGCGAACTCCCGAGCGCTTTGCGCAAGGGCAGATTTCTCGCGTCTCTCTATTTCGAGCTCCGCATGGCTCTCTGCCTTTCGACGCCTCGACCGAATTCCGTGTTCTTTTTCCCAATAGCGGGCCGTGCCGCGCCCCAAATAGAGTATTTCCCAGGCGTGGTCTGGATCACCACCCTTGGCCGTGTCCGCATTCGCACCACAAAGGTGCAAAAACAGCTGACGCATGGCGGCATCCGCGAAGTAGGCTTGGGCGGTGGTTGGTGGTCCAAGTGGCTGAAATGCAGCCTCCGATTCCTTTGCTGCCTGGATGATGGCTGCATGTATCGCATCCATCATAGTTCTTTCCGCCTGCTTCAAAGCGTCGACCTTGTCTTGCAAATCATTATCCTCTCGGAAGTTGCTGTATTCAATTAGAGGAGATGCCGACCAATTTTGTCAGATGTCTGCATCGGTCAGCCAAACTGGATTGGTAACATTAAGTGGAGATTACGCCGGAAGACCGAATGCGAATTTCAATTGAAGCTCCAGCAATCGACGCGCTGGCTTAAAGGAAGCACACCTTCTGACCAACTGGCTCCTTTTATCGCAGCAAGCCCGGCTTGAGGGCGATGTGCTTGTACTCGATAAAGTCCTCGATTGCGGCAACGCCGTTCAGCCTCCCGAGACCGGATTGCTTGAAGCCACCCTCCTCCGTCCCGTCATACACCTTGGCCCAGTCGTTGACGAATACGCTTCCCGCTTCAAGCGCCTGTGCGACCCGTAACGAGCGATCCAGGTCCCGCGTCCAGACCGAGGCGGACAGGCCATAGTCGTTATCGTTTGCCAGCACCACGGCTTCCCGCTCATCTGAGAACCGCTGGATGGTTATCACAGGACCGAATGTTTCCTGCTGCACGATCGGCAGGCTGTTGTCGGATACCTCCAGCATCGAAGGACGGAAAAAAGCACCTTTCGCCAATGGGCCTTCTGTCACTGGACCTCCTCGAACGACCACAGTTGCACCCTGCGACAGCGCATTTTTCACCACGTTGTCGACACGGGCTACGTTCTCCTTGTCGATGAGTGGCCCCATATCGCTCGCCGGGTCGGATGCCGGTCCGACCTTGACAGCACGCAGTCTTTCGGCGAGGCGGTCGCGCACCCGTTCATAGATTGAACTCTGCACCAGTAGCCGTGAGCCGGTCATGCAGAACTGACCAGCAAAGATGGTGAGAGCTTTTTCGAGAACAGGCAGCATGGCTTCAATGTCGGCATCGTCAAACACGATCATTGGGGTCTTGCCGCCAAGTTCGAGCCCGAACCGCTTCATTCTCTTTGCACCGATAGCCCCGATGGTTCGCCCGGTTTGTGTGCTTCCAGTGAAGCTGATCGTCGGCACATCGTGACTTTCAACCAGAAGCGCAGCGCCGTCCGCACCGCTCTCGACGAACATGTTCACGACGCCTTCCGGCAGGTCTGCCGCTTCCGCGAGGACCTCGGTTAGAACACTGGCGACTTGCGCCGTCTGACCGGGCATCTTGACGACGACCGTGCAGCCGGCGGCGAGCGCTGGAGCGAATGAACGAACCGACAATATGACGGGAGAATTCCAGGGAACGATAATCCCTGCCACTCCCATCGGCTGGCGTAGAATCACGGAGAGGCTGCCGGGTTTGGGCAATGTCGCCCGCCCTGCCTCAGTACGCGCCATCGCAGCCCAGTACCGAAGCTTGCTCGGACTTCCGTCGATCTCCAGTGCCGCCTCGCCGAGCAGTTTGCCGTTCTCAAGCGAGAGGATTTCGATCAGGCGTTCGCGATTTCGCTCGATTGCCGA
Organism: Agrobacterium sp. SORGH_AS_0440; assembly: GCF_031453135.1. NCBI lineage: Bacteria > Pseudomonadati > Pseudomonadota > Alphaproteobacteria > Hyphomicrobiales > Rhizobiaceae > Agrobacterium > Agrobacterium sp. SORGH_AS_0440. The sequence continues at coordinate 180,526 of NZ_JAVIYR010000003.1, forward strand.
TGCCATCTGATCGAGCACCCTTGCACGAAGCTCGGCATCGTCGCGCCAGGCGGTTTCGCGGAACGCGCGTTTCGCGGCTTCGATCGCAGAGTGCGCGGCCGCTCCGCCATCGTCCGGATAATCTCCGATCGTCTCATATGTCGCCGGATCGATAGAGCGGCCGCGTTTGGAAGACGAGACAAAGATGCCGTCGATCCAGTTGTTTGCGGAAAACGTCGTCATTGACTTGCCTTTCTGATGTTGCAAGGGCGCGCGAGATCCGCCCCGCGCTCATGGGCGGCCTCCGGACACAACGGGGTAATGCCGTGCCCACTCGATTTCGAGGTGTGCCGGAGGACGATCCCGGCTCAGGTCAGGAATGGCGGCGGATTTTCGCCGCGCAGGCGGTAGTTTGGCCGTGGCCTTTCCAAACGGATCGACTCCAGCACGGTATAGGCGTGGTATTTCGTCTGCGTCGTCACGCCGGCGAGCCGCTCGGACCAAAGTTGGCCATTGCTGCTCTTCTTTTCCAGGACATATTTCGTGGCGAAATTGGCCATAGAATTGATCCAGTTCTCGGTCCCGGAAAACATCTGGTCCCAGCCGGCGCCCTCCAGGATGCTGACGAGCGCATCCGACCGGCTGAATCGATCCACGGCTGCCTGTGCTCCGTCGAGGACGTCCTGGAAATACTCGATTGAAGCTGCGACCGTTTCCGGCGTCCCGTACTTCATGTGATGGCCGGCGACGAGGAAATCGAAGTCATATTCCATCAGTTGCTTCTGGGCTTCGTACCAACCGGTAATATTCTGCGATGCGTCGCAATGCATGAAGGTGGCGCTGCCGGGACTGACGATGTCGATGACGGTCAGCACCTTTTGCGCTGGCGCGTAAATAAAGATGTTACCTGGGCAGTGGTTCTCGCCCTTGTAGGACAGTTCGAGCGTCACCCCGCCGACGACAAGCAGATGATCCTTGTCGAATGTCACGGTCGGTACTGGTCGGTTCGGATCGGGAAACCGCTCGAGCAATTCCTTGGTGATGTCGTGTGCGACGATCTCGACATTCGGTCCGAAAACAGAGGCGGCGCCGATGTGATCGGTGTGCCAGTGGCTGTAGATCAAATGCGTTACCGGTTTGTCCGTGACGTCTTCGATCGCGGCCAGCATGTTTTCGCCGATCGTCGGCGGTGCGTCGATGGCGACGACACCGTCGCTGGTCACAACGAAGGCCGCGTCGTAGCCTCCACTGGTGACCCAGTAGAAACCGCCGCGAAGCTCCTCGACGTGGTAGCCGAGCCGCTGGAAGCGTTCGGAAGAGAAATACTCGGGATAGTATCCCGGCGGATCAGCGGGGTGTTCCCCGGCCTCCGGAAAGCCGTAATGGTCGATCCCGAAAAAGTTAGGTTTGTCGGTCGCTCTGATCAGCTTCTGGTGTCGGTCGCACATGTGATCAATCCTTCATGATGTTTGCGATATCGAAAGAAAAGTGGGTGGTTAAGCGGCTTGCGGGGGAAAGCGCAGGACGGCCTTGATCACGCGCCCTGCCGCGACATCGTCAAATGCCTCATTGATATCAGCGAAGTCGTAGAAGGTGAGCAGCCTGTCGAACGGGAAACGGCCGCTTCGGTAGAGTCCGACCAGTTCCGGGATCATCAGGCCAGAAATGGCATCGCCCTGGATAATCCCGATGAGGCTTTGCCCTACCGTGAGCCGGGATGCATCGACAACTGCGCCCGAATGGCCGTTGAAGGCGACGAAACCGAACTGCCCCATCGGAGCAAGAGCGCCGATGCCGGCATCCAGGTTCTCCTTCCGGCCGCTCGTGTCGAGAACGTATTCGACGCCGCGAGAGGTGATATCCCTGATCGCCGCGGCTACATCGGTTTGCTCACGCGGGTTGACGCAATGTGTCGCGCCGAGGTCGGAAGCGAGCTTCAGCCGTTCGGTATTGACATCGATGGCGATGATGATTGCCGCATCGGCGACCTTGGCAGCCATGATTGCAGCCAGTCCCACCGCCCCTACTCCGAAGATCGCGATCGAAGCACCGACCGGCACTTTCAGCGCCTTCAGGACCGAGCCGGCTCCGGTCTGAAACCCGCAACCGAGCGGCCCGAGCAGTTCGAGCGGAACATCGTACGGGACCTTGACGGCATTGCGCTGATGAGCGAGCGCATAGGTGGAGAATGAGGACTGACCAAAGAAATGCGCATGGAGCCTGTTTCCGTCGGGCGCTGCCACGCCGATCGTTCCATCGAGCCTGGTGCCGGCGAAATTTGTTTCCCAGACATGATCGCAATAGGCTGCATGGGAAGACATGCAGGGTTTGCAGTGGCCGCAGGAGTGATAGGAAAGAACCACATGATCGCCGGGCTTGAGATGCGATACGGTCGATCCGACACGTTCAACGATGCCGGCGCCCTCATGGCCCAAGATCGCCGGCAGCGGCGTCGGCATGAGCTGTTGCCTGACATGCGCATCGGTTGCGCAGATGCCCGTAGCAACCATGCGGATGAGCACTTCGTCGGGGCGCGGCGCCTCAAGCTTCACATCACGGAGGATGAAGGGGCCGTTTTTTTCTTCCAGCACGGCTGCGGTGGCGGATTCGGTCATCTGTTCCTCCATGGGCTGATTGCGGATACCGGGGCGAGTGATCCCGCTCACGGACCAAGGGCGATCCATGTTCGGAAGGCTTGATGAAATCCGCTTGAGTTTCGAACGAGTGGTGGTGAAGCGGCTTGTGTTCTCAGCCCGTTTGCGGGTCTGCTGTTCGCAAACATATCCGTGCTGTCGAACGGCTAAAGACAGCAATGGCGGAACGTCGGGTTGCTGATAACGAAACCCTTTGTGGTGTCGTGGCGGCTGGAAAGCGAGATCAGGCAGGTCGCATCGTGCCGGCATTCGGGAATTTGCCGTTGCGGTATGCGGCATAGTAGTCGGCAAGCTCCTCTTTGGAGCCTGCGATAAATGGGCCTTGTGCAACGACATGGATGTTTTGCGGTTGGCCTGCATACAAAAGCACCCGAGCACCGTCCTTCCCCGCCTTCAGCCTCATAAAGCTGTCACCATGAACCGCCACCGGGCTGGTCCAGCCGACTTTGTCCTCGGTGAGAAGTGTCCTACCTGTGCCCGCCTCAATCTCGCCGGCGATGACCACAACGAAACCATTGTAAGACGACGGCAACACCTGCTCGAACTCTGCTTCCGTCTCAAGGCGAATATCGGCCAAGGTCACTGGCACGGCGTTCTTTGCTGGCGCGATGATCCCTGCCGAACGACCGCTGTAGACGGTCGCCTCGAAACCGTCACCCCGGTGTACCGGCATTTCATCCCGTCTCAGGATCTGTACCCTTGGCGCGATGTTGCGGTCCCGCTCAGGGAGAACCAGCCATAGCTGAAACAGACGCATCCCTGTCGAAACCCGGGCATCTTCCGAATGGACGATGCCGCTTCCGGCAGTCATCCATTCCACGTCACCTTCGACCAGGCGTCCGCCGGCATCCTCCATAGTGCCGTGAAGCATGAACGTGACGGTCTCCAGGCCGGCATGAGGGTGGGCCTCGCCGAATTGCCCCTCCGCGGTCACATGGTCGTCCGCCATCAAGAAGAACGGATCGGTCGCGGAAAAATCTCCCGGCGCGACGACGAGGGCCGCCTTGTGCCGCTCGCCTGCGAAACCGGGCCCGAGAGGCGGTGTCGTCGTAATCCTGCTGATGGACCTGTGAAGCATCTTTGCCTCCTGAAGTTAAGGGTGAAGCCCGCCCGCTTTATTAACGAATGAACGGTGCCTCGAACGATGCCGCTGATTTTGAGCGAATGACGGCCCGCAGCAAGTCGCGATAGTTCGAACCTAATGTTGCCAAACCAGCAACGCCCCAGGCCACCGTAGTTGGTTTAGACTGCTGCCGATTGATACCGTATCCACGAGAGAGCACGACGATGAGACTGACGCGACGAGTTGGCAGCTTTTTCCGTGAGGAGGCATGGGACTTTCCCGAGCATGAAAGACCAATGGTCGCGGGGTCGCCAGCGACACCGGAACATGCCCTGTCGCTGCGGATTGCCTATGCCTTCGTCGCAATTCTTGTGGGTCTGACGGGCGGGTTGGGCAACGCGTTGGTCATAGTCAACATCGCAGAGGTGCGAACGGGGTTGGCATTGAGCGTCATTCAGGCGGCATGGTTGCCAATGGCCTATGCCATGACCAATATTTCCGCCAATCTGCTGCTGATCAAGCTCCGCCAGCAATATGGCTTGCGTGTATTCACGCTGATTGCCCTTGGCCTCTATGCTCTCCTCTCGCTTACCTATCTGTTGACCGCAGATCACTGGCTCACACTCGCCGTTAGAGCTGCAAGCGGCTTTGTTGCGGCGGCGTTAACGCCGTTGTCGTTGTTCTACGTGATGCAGGCCCTTCCGGGCCGTTGGCGCGTCAGGGGACTGATACTTGGCCTTGGCATCTCGCAATGCGCGTTCCCTCTTGCGACCGTCATCTCGCCATGGCTGTCTATCAGCTCGTATTGGCAGTCGATATTTCTGTTCGAAGCCGGTCTCGCATTTTTCTCTTTCGCCGCGGTGGGGACATTCCGGCTGCCCCCGGCCAAGCGAGAGCGAGCATTCGAACCTTTGGATTTCCTCACCTTCCTGCTTTTGGGGGGTAGCCTCGCTCTGATTGCAGCAGTATTGGGGCTCGGACGACTGGAAGGATGGTTCGAGGCGCCTTGGATAATCTGGTTTCTGTCGCTCGCGCTTCCGATGATTATCACCGCGCTGATACTCGAGAACGGCCGGTCCGCACCTCTTCTCAACCTGCGCTGGCTCGGGAGCGGTGATATCGTCCGCTTTGCTTTTGCAATTTTCATGGCCAGGATCGTTCTTGCCGAACAGCACGTTGCGACCAGGTTTTTGACGGCGCTAGGAGGCAGCGACGAACACCTCAGAGCACTTTCGATCGTTACCTTTGTCAGCGCTGTTGCCGGCGTGATCATGAGCGCTATCACGGTAAATGTCGAAAAACTGGTGATGCCCATGATGCTGGCGGTCACTGCAATCGCTGCCGCGGCATTTGTCGACAGCTCTGCTACGGCCCTTGAGCATCTGCCGCGGCTTTATCTGTCCCAGGCGGCAATTTCATTCTCAGCCATGTTCTTTCTCGGGCCGGCACTGGTGTTAGGCATCACGAGCGCGCTGCAGAAAGGCGGCAGAGAACTCTTGAGTTTTACCGTCCTTTTTGGGGCGATCAATTCGATTGGCGCCCTCACCGGCCCGGCTTTGTTCGGAGCCTATATCGACAGCATCGCGACTGCTTCGCGAGATCGGGTCCTTGCCCAACAAAACGCCTTGCGCTTGGCGGCGGTGTTGGCTTTCTCAACCGCGGCTTATCTGGCTGTGCTCCTCGCAATTCGTGTCCGCCATAAGCTGGCGGAAATTCGCCGTGATAAACACATGTCCACTATCGGTGCTGCCCATATCGATCCGGTTGGTCCGACCAAGCGGCAGTCAGGAATGCCTTGGCACCCGCCGACGCTTTCGTTTCAGGCGCGAGTGGTCTTGAGCGCTATTGCGACAACCGGGGCAATACTTCTTTTGGTCGCAGTGTGGCCGCAGGAGCGGTAGGTGATATCCACCGCGTGGATGTTCGCTCATACTATTTATCGATTTCATCGCAGTGCCGAGGGTCGATTACATCTTGCCCAGGACGCCGGGGAGCGTTCGGTAACGTGACCTGGAGCATTACAGATGTCGGATAAGAAATTTCGTGTGGGTATTATTGGAGCGGACACTCACGCAAGTTGGGCGGGCGCATCGCATGTGCCAGCCCTGGCGTCACAACCTCACCTGACGCTGGCGGCAGTCGCGACCCGACGCGAGGAAAGCGCCAAGGCGGCGGCCGAAGCATTCGGCGCAGAACTCTGGTTTGCCGATCCCTATGCGATGATAAGAGATGAGAGCATTGAGGTCATCACGGTCGCCGTGAAAGTGCCGGCACACAAAGAGCTCGTGATGGCCGCCCTGCAGGCGGGCAAATCGGTCTATTGCGAAGCGCCTCTGGGCGCAACGCTGTCGGAAACAAACGAGATGGCTGCGACAGTGGGGTCTTTGCATACCGCGATCGGCCTGCAAGGCCGGCATAATCCTGCGGTCCGGCGTGCGGCGGAACTTGTCGCTTCGGGAAAACTCGGGCGCCTGATGTCCGCGCGTGTCGGCGCGACCACATTCGGCTACGGTCCGCAGTCTCCAAGCGTGTACGACTATTTCAACAAGGCCGCTTCCGGCGCCAGCTTCATGACGATTACGGCAGGCCACGTGCTGGACGTCATCGAGGCAGTGCTCGGTAACATTACCGAGGTCGATGCTCGCACGGAGTTGCTCTGGCCGGAGATCGAGATCGTCGATACTGGCGAGACTTCAAAGCGAGAGATTCCGGATCATCTCGATCTGATCGCAAAGACGGCAAGCGGTGCGCCTGTGTCCGTTCAGATTCTGGCTGGCGTACCTGCAGATGAAGCGAGTTTTAATTTCGAGATCCGTGGTTCCAAAGGCTGGCTGAAGCTGACCGGCAATCATCTGGCAGGTGTACAGGTCGGAGACATCAAACTCTCTTCGAACCTCGAGTTCATTGCGCCCGATACGCCTGTAGCGACTGGCGTCGGCCCGACCGCGGCCGATTTCTGGGCGGGCGCCGCTATCAATGTCGGGGAGGTCTATGCGTCCCTGGGGCGCGATCTGACGAACGGTACATACACTACTCCCGGGTTCGACCATGCCCGCCATAACAGCCGTCTGATTGCGGCCGTCGAGCTTGCGGCAAGAACAGGTGATCGGCAGCACATTGGTTGAGATGTCCCAGACGGCCCGGCATTCGCAACGAGTGTCGAGCCGTCCGTAAGCGCAAGCCGTACGGAAATGCCCTCAACGAGACCGCGCGCCACATCGGCGAACATCAGAAAAAGGACCACATCATGCAAATGCGCAAGCTCGGTGAGAGCGGGTTGTTCGTGTCGGAATTGTGCTTCGGCGCCATGACGTTCGGCGGGACGGACGGATTATGGGGCAAGGTGGGAAGACTGGGTCAGGAGGATGCCGATGTACTGGTCAAGGCCGCTCTCGACGCTGGCATCAACCTCTTCGATACAGCAAATGTATATGCGCACGGGCGCAGTGAAGAAATACTGGGGCGCTCGCTGAAGAACCTTGGTGTGTCGCGCAGGGATGTCGTGATTGCCACGAAAGTCGCGTCTGCCATGGGTGACGGACCAAACCATCGCGGCGCTTCGCGGGGACACATTATCTCCGAATGCAAGGCAAGCCTCGGCCGGCTTGGTCTGGACCACATCGACCTATATCAGATCCACGCATTCGATTCCGCTACACCGATCGAGGAGACGCTGGAAGCGCTCGACACACTCGTCCGAGCCGGGGACGTCCGCTACATCGGCCTGTCGAACTGGGCCGCGTGGCAGGTCATGAAGGCGATCGGGATAATACGCGCCAGAGCCCTCGCGCCCGTCACCTCACTGCAGGCATATTATACGCTTGTCGGGCGCGATCTGGAGCGCGAGATTGGCCCGCTGCTCTCATCGGAACGTGTTGGCCTCATGGTGTGGAGTCCGCTTGCCGGTGGCTATCTCACCGGAAAGTATTCCGCCGGTGGTAACGCAGCAGGCGGCCGACAGACGGAATTGGATTTTCCACCCATCGATCGCATCCGGGGAGAGCCCCTGATCGCGGTCCTTAAAGCTGTCGCGGAGAAACACGGCTCCAGCCCGGCGCAGATCGCGATCGCCTGGTTGCTGAAGCAAAGCGTTGTCTCGACAGTCATCGTCGGTGCCAGGCGCGTCGAGCAATTGCAGGAAAACATTCGGTCGGCTTCGATTGAGCTGGACGATAGCGACATGGCGAAGCTCGATCAGATCAGTCGTCTACCCGTCGAGTATCCGGGTTGGTTGCTGAACGACGGAAACGGACACTCACGCTGACACGGAAAAGATGCTTGAGATCGATGCAGGATGAGTTTAATTATCCATTCCATGAATTTACACGGTATCGATCTCAATCTTCTCGTTGCCTTTGATGCCCTCAATTCCGAGCGCAATGTGACACGTGCCGGAAGCCGTATTGGCCGGACCCAGCCGGCCATGAGCGCGGCCCTGTCGAGATTGCGGTTTCTGCTACGGGACGAATTATTCGTTCGCGGGCCGAACGGACTTCAACCTACACCGCGAGCGGTAGAGCTTGCCGAACCGATCTCACTTGCTCTGCGGGAAATCCAGCGGACATTGCAATTCACGCAGGGTTTTGATCCCGGCAAATCGACCGTATCTTTTTCCATTGCCGTTTCGGCACATGCAGGTTCAGTCATATTGCCGCGCCTCCTGTCGCTGCTTGAGGAAAAAGCCCCCGGAATAGATATCAAGGTCAGGGATTATAGCAGCCGTGATGACGCGGTTTCCCTGCTCGACAGCGGCGGCGTCGATCTGACGGTCGGCATTCCTCCCACGCCCACGAGCCGGATCCTGAGTGCCCGGCTTTTCCAGGAGCGGTTCGTTTGCATTCTTAGGAAGGAACATCCGATCCTCGGCCGCCCTTTCGATCGCGAGACGTTTCTGTCTCTGAGGCATATCCTGGTGGCGCCCGATAATGAGGGTCTGGATGTCGCCGATGCCGCACTGGCTTCGAAGAATTTCAGGAGGCGGGCGGCCGTGACCATTCCACATATGCACGCCGCGCCGGCATTGGTTGCATCGTCGGATATGGTCGCGACCGTCATCGAAAGCGTGGTTGCTCATTCAGGCTTTGCGGAGCGTCTTGCAGTCTTCGATTTCCCGCTCCCCCTAAACCCTGTCCCATTCGTGCTGTCCTGGCATCGTCGAAATGACGGGCACCCGGCCCAGCAATGGCTGAGAAACGGTTTGCTCGCGGCGTTTCCCCACGTGTGGCTCTCTTCAGAAAATATCTGCAGCGATCTTGCCCCGCAGTATTACTAGGCGGCCATCGTATCGAGGCAAGCAGCTTAGAACGCGTAACGCTCAATTTGCCATCACACGGCCATCGGCGTCTGATGCACGACGATTGGCGCGTGGAACGGAACGCGGTCGTAAAGGTCAACGATGTCCTGGTTCATAAGGCGGACGCAGCCGGATGAAACAGCCTTGCCGATGGATTGCCATTCGGGATTGCCGTGGAGACGATACAGCGTATCTTTTCCGTTCTGGAAAATATAAAGAGCGCGAGCGCCGAGCGGGTTATGCAGTCCAGGATCCATCCCTCCGTTTGCGACAGAGTATTTTTCCAGTTCGGGTTGCCTTGCAATCATCTCGCTTGGCGGCTTCCATCTTGGCCAATGCTGACGCCAGTGGATATATCCGTTCCCTTCCCATGAGAATCCGTCGCGCCCGATGCCCACGCCATATCGTAACGCAGTTCCGCCGTTTTCCACCAGATAGAGAAATCGCCTTGGCGTATCAACGACAACAGTTCCCGGCGCCTCCCCGGTCGGGTCAGCAACGCGCTGCCTGAGATATTCCGGGTTCATCCGCTCAAAAGGAACTGCAGGAACGAAATGTCCCCCGTCCTCAAATGCAGCGTAACGGGAAGCGAGATCCGGGTCGACCGGTGAAGGCTGCGGAGTGGCAATGGGCTGGGGTGAGCCTGACGCCGATCTTTCTTGGACTGTTGTGCATCCGCCGAGTATGACCGGCGCGGCTAAAGAGCCGACTATGAACGTGCGACGGGATATGAAACTGTTTCGGTTCTGCATCATGGAAGGCGACTTTCGGGTTGCGGCTGGACGTGCTTGCATCGCACGGTATCCTCAAACAGAGGGAATATTCCATATCTGCATGAGTGATAGCCGTCATAACCGTTGGCAATGCCATGCGCCGCTACCGCTGTACCGGGGATATCCCGTCAATGTTCCTGAGCCGCGGCATAACAAAGTCCGTAAATGCCCGGACGACCGGTCGCATGAACTTTGTGGACGGATAGGCGAGAAATGCTTCGGTAGATCGCAGCCAATATTCGGGAAGCACCCTTACAAGCTCGCCGCTGGACAACAAGTCCAATACGAGGTTCTTCTGCACAAGTCCCACACCCCGTCCCCGTAAAAGTGCTGCAATCATGACATGCGCATTGTTCGTTATGAGCAATGGCCTGACGGTGACGTCTTCAGCGCGCGCATCAGGTCCCAACAGGGAAATAGTATTGCGCTGGGCAAGCATCTTCGGAGTGCCAATAACCTCAAGCTCTGAAAGTCGTCCCGTGTCGTCAATCTGCCCTACCTGTTGCAGGTAGAGAGGGGAAGCGACGAGAAATCGCTCCACCCATCCGATGCGGCGTGCGATGACGTCCTGATCCTCGATTTTCCCGTAATGAACTGACAAATCGAAATTATCATAGACCAAGTCGACTGTGCGCTCGTCGAGAGCCAGTTCGACGGAAATCCCGCAATACTTATCCTGAAATTCCCCGACTATCCGTTCGAGATGACCAACACCAATGCAGGATGGGGCGTGAATTTTTAGATTGCCTTCGATTTCACCTGTGTTGATGCGAACGCCCTCCAGCGCCGCGTCGATCGATGCGATCGCAACACGGCTGGCCTCGTATAATTCGAGCCCATGCGCCGTCGGGCGAACGATTTTCGACGAGCGCTCCAGAAGCCTGGCTTGAACGTGCCGTTCGAGGTTCGAAATATGCTTCGTGACCGCCGGCTGCGTTACCCCCAGGTCCCGCGCCGCAGCAGTAATCGACCCCTTCTCGACGGTGCGGATGAAGGCTTTTAAAGCAACGTTGATATCCATGATATTGCTCTTGATTATGATTGACCCCAGCCATAACCAGATGTTTGGAATATGGCTTGATGATGTCTGGGCACGGGACAGGGGCGCATTTCAATGTCATGGATCCGATTGCCGCCCGCGACCGGTCAATCATCTCGCGACTATCAGCGCAAACCGCGCAATCACCGCTTGGATTTCAGCCCGCTGTTGATTTCCCTCAGTAAGCGTTTCTGCTGATCGTTCGTATTCTCCAGGGCATGAAGCCAAAGCAGCGTTGCTGCCTGATGCTTCCTGCCGCCGCTCAACGCGTTGTCGAAGTCTCTCATCCATGATCCAAGATGGACGATGTAATCTACGGCAAGAGCTGAAATCTCGACGTCGTCACTATCTGGCCCCAACGCGTCGAAACGATCCCCCAGCTCTCGCACGGTAGCACCATATTCGAGATCCGCGAGTTGATCATAGAGCCGGGCCAGTTCTGCGCGCTGCCCTTCATCCAGAAGGTGTGACAGGAGTACGGATTGTTCCCGACCGGCCCGCACCGCTTTAGGTTCTCGCCCGACCTCCAGCGGCATCAGAGACGCAGCAAATTCCGGCGCCATGTCCGGCGGTCCTTTGCCGTCACGCAGGGCTGTGACAGTCCGGCGTTGACGCTCCAGAAGTTCGATCTGCCGCGTGAGCCCCTCAAGAAGGGCGTCCAAACTGTCCTCGCTCATTTCGGCACGACCGTCGAGAAAGGCTGGGATTTGCGAGAGCGAGAAACCGAGCGCCGTCAATTGACCGATACGCAGCAGTCGGATCAAATGCGACACGCTGTAAGCGCGATACCCATTGTTCTGTCTTGGCGGCTCCGGCAAAAGTCCGATCTGGTGGTAGTGCCGCAGCGTGCGGATGCTCACGCCCGCCAGTCCTGCAATCTCCTTACTGCGCATGCGCCGCCCTCATTATTCGCCCCTCAAATGCCGTGCAAGAAAGCGCTCGATCCTCCGATAAAGCTCAATATTGCTATCCTCGTTGATGAACCAGTGCCCTTCGCGCTCGTTGAGAAGATAGTCGACCTCCACACCATTCGCTCGCACCCTTTCCACCACCAGATCCGCCTGTTCCTTTGCGACACGCACATCGTTGGCGCCGTGAACCACCAAAAGCGGTTTGGAAATGCAATCGAGCCGGCTGACCGGCGAGCGTGCGAGCATGTCCCGGTTCTGCGTCTCGATGTCAGGATCGCCCATGTAAGAAAGGTAGGTGTTGATCAGCGCAGGTCGTACGAACGGGACCGCTCCATCCACCAGCATCCGGAGGTCGGAGATGCCGGAGTAGGAAATGGTTGCGGCGAAGCGCTCCGGCGTGAAGCTGGCGCCCACCAGCGCGGCGTAACCGCCATAGGAGCAACCGTAGATCGCCACCCGCGCCGGGTCGGCAATACCCTGCCCGATTAGCCAGTCGAGCCCGTCGATCAGGTCGTCATGCATGCGCCCGGAGAACTCCCCTATCGCGGCTTGCATGAACGCCTTTCCATAGCCGGTCGAGCCGCGAAAATTCACCTGCAGCACGGCATAGCCGCGGTTGGCGAGGAACTGGACTTCCGGATCATAGATGCAGGCGTCGCGATACCATGGCCCGCCATGGACCAGAAGCACGGTCGGCAGCGCACGCGGCTCATCCTTGGCATTGAACCAGACGGGCAGTGTGACATGGCACGGCAACGTCAATCCATCGCGCGACATCACATCGACGGGTCGCACGCTCGCCAGCCTCTCGGCTTTTACCGCTGGGAATCGCTCGCCAAGCACATGCGCTTCACCGCTCTCATGATCGTAAAACCATGTCGTGCCGGGATGCCGGTCATCCCAAAATTCCGCCACCCATTGTCGCCCGTCCGCATCGCAGGAAATGTACCCTATTTCCCCCTCTAACAGCCGCTGTAGGCTGTCTAGCACGGCGGCAAAATGCGCGTTCAGAGGCCGTATCAGCTGTCTTTTGCCAAGATAACGCAGTCCGAGCAGCTCGCCTGTCACAGGATTGGTTATCAGGCTCGAGGGAAAGCGCGGATCGGCCTCTGGCCGCGGCGTATCGAGGCTGAAATCGGGCTGGCTGTCGACGACCCTGTGCGTGCCCGTCGCAAGGTCAATGGCAGCAAGATAGGTGTGGTCGCTGCCCGCGTTGCAGCCAACCAAGATGCTCTTTCCATCCGCCGCCACCATCAGCGGCATCGGGCCGATTGGCTGGTCGCGTCCGCTCAGCTTCGCCAACGTGGTGAAAGCACCGTTCTCGTACCGAGCCAGTTCATGGTCACCCCCGTCGTTGATGATGAAGGCATGCAGTCCGTTCGGCGTAATGATCCAGCGTACGAACCGACCGGGACTAATGGCGGCGACCCTGGTTTCAGCGCTTTCGATATCGACCTCGTACAGGTCGATCAAACCCGGACTTCTGAGGTTCATCTGCACGAAAGCCTTACCTGGAAACGCGGCGGACAAGTCCAGTCCCATTACCCGCACGCCGGAATAGGGCGTCAAGTCGACAGTCCTGGCCTTCCCGCCCACCGTCTCTGCCCCGTCCACCTCCACACGATGAAGGTGCCAGTTCTCGTCGCCCTGGGTGTCTTGTACGAAGAGGATGTAGCGAGCATCACGCGCCCAACTGAAGCCGTCGATATTGCGCATCTCATCGCTAGTCAGTCGCCGCGCCGTGCCTTGTCCGACTGGCCGCACCCAGATATTCAACCGCCCATGCCAGGGCGCCAGATAGGCCACCAGCCGGCCATCGGGCGAAATCTGCGCCCGCGAAAATTCTGGCATTCCAAAAAGCGTTTCAATCGGGATGAGATCAGGTGCAGTCATGTCGAACCTCGGATCGTCGACGGCGCCATCGCGGGCCGCCACACTCAAACGATATCGACATACTGCCTGAACTATGACGTCGCGTCGGGGTCAACCCTGAAAGCCAGCTTGGTCCGGAATCACGTAATTTCTGCGTAACTGTGAGATTCCATATGGGTCTGGCGGGATCGCGCTTCGCTCTCGCAATTGACTGACTTGCCTAAAAAAAAGGTACATCAAATGAGCAAAGCCTCCCAAAATCACATCGTCATTCGACGCCTGTCTGCCGGAACAATGTTCGCAGGCCTCCTTATCCTGACCGGTTGCCAGACACCGGAACAGGAACGCTACGCCGATCTCGACACCTGCTCTGGAATGGGCGCACAATACGGATCATCGTCTCATACCGCATGTATGCTCCAGCAGCAGCAGCGTCGTGACGACGCGCAACTGCGGACCCTTGAGTCGGCAAGGCTAAGCCAGATCATGGCAGAAGATGCACGCCGGCAGCATGAACGTATGAGAAGAGAGCGACGACGGGACTAGTTCCGAGTTCGGTGTGAGGCTCGAGCGGAGACGTTTGCGCCCAGCCTCTCACCAATGATGCGCCCCTTTACGCAAACCGGATCTCGTCAAAGCCACTATATCGGGAAACGGTGGCTCAACTGGTTCTGATCTTCGTATTCGATAAAGGTCCGCGACGTGTTGAAGCCGCTTTCCAACACCGCACACACGCTGGGCCCCGACCACACCACTGTACCGAAGTCGGACTTCGTTTGCATTGCCGGGCGCCCACCCGTCGACCTGGAGCGTGATACGAAAGCACGCCGGTGCTTACGCGGTTGCTCGACCTTTGGGTTGCACGCGCAAAGATGAGCCACAGCACATGCTAGAACCCTTCCTGGGTTTTTAGGGGTTGAGATGCTGGCGATGACCCGTCTGATTGGCCTGTGTGATCGCCTCGAGCACCCGGTGACGATCGAGCGCGACCGCGAAGTCTGGCGCATCTGCGGTTCCGTCGCGAAGGTCGGCGGCGAGCTGGGCGTAGAGCCGGGCGACACCCGCCGCGGGCGCCTCAAGTTGCAGGTCGGGAGCCGCATATACTGTTGGGACCTGTAGCTGCTGGACAGGCTCGCTGCCGCGGCGCAACGTGATGGTCATATCACCGAAGTGGATGTAGCCCGACGCCGTCTCCACGCGCAAACTGCCTTCCGTGCCCTGGATCTCCCACACCAAGCCGGCGGACTGTCCGGCGCTGTAGTGCAAAGAAGTGACGATCCCGCCTTCGAGAACGCCGGCTACGATGATCTCGTCCGGCGAATCCTTCGGGAGGGACGAGCCATCCGAAAGGCGGACGCCGTCGCCGCGCCGATTGTTGACGACGGCGGACAGGCTCTCGAATCCGCCGAGCACGTGGGCCAATGGTTGGAGCGCGTGGCCGAGCATGATGCTTTGAAGCGTCGCGCCATTCGCTGCGCGAGCCATGTACTCGAATGGCGGATCGTATCGGCCGACCCACATGTCGTCGTTCAGATGCGCTCGGATGCTCGTGCTGAGCGGCATGCCGATCACGCCCTGACGGATGAGGTCGTGAAGGTAGCGGATTGGCGGATGCAGGCCGCCCTGCAGGCCAATAACCGTACGCAGCCGCCGTTTGCGGGCAAGCCCCTCCAGCGCTTCGGCTTCCGATAGATTTCGCGCGAGCGGCCATTCGCAATAGACCATCTTGCCCGCGGCGAGCGCGTCGGAAACGATCTGCTGGTGATCCGGAACCTTGACCGCAACCACCACCAGGTCGACCTCGGGCCGAACGACCAGTGCCTGATGTGTGTCAAAGGCGAGATCGGCGCCCAGCAGGCTAGCGGTCGCGTTCGCACTCTCCATACGCGTCGTGCTGACGGCGCGGATCTGGAACGCATCAAGCGCCCGCAGTGCCGGGACGTGAGCAATTCCGCCCCAGCCTCGATCGGCACTGGCGCCGACGATGCCGACGCCGATCCGGGTGTTTGGTGAATTGGTCATGTAGGCGTGCTCCTGTCTGGTGCAGCCCGGGCAATGCTCGCCTTGCTGCGTCACATGGTTTCGTTTCCGGACAAATGCTTGGGCGCAAGCGAGTGACCAAGCATTGCCGTTCACGTTGCGGCTGCGTGGGTTTGAGCCCAAGTGACGCAAGCGTAGGGAGTTAAGCGTGTCTCCAATGGGCCTCGAGTTCGCGCGCGACATCGGCCGGACGCTCAATCATCGGCCAATGCGAGGCGCGCAGCTTAACGACGGCGCGTGCGTGCGAGGCATTGCCGAGCTCGTCGGCGAAGCGGTGCGGCAGAAATGGATCGTCCAGGCCCCAGATCACCAGTGCTGGCGCCGTTATGCTGCTCAGACCCGGCTTCCACTCCGCCCCGACCTCGATTGCGGAACGGTAAAGTGCGAGAATGCTTGCCCGCATGGTGGCATCGAGATGCCGAGCCGATTCATCCGCCGCATCTTTCGGCATCTGCGCCTCGACGAGTTTCGCCGCAAATTCCGCGAGGTCGAGATCCTTCATCCATTGCTCGCCTTCACCTGGCGTCTGCCAGATCTTGGCGAGATAGTGCCACGGATATTCCGGATCGATCGGCCCACTGATGCCGGTCCAGGTCCGCACCAGATCCGGCCGGATCGACGTCAGACGGCCTGTCAGCAGGCAGCCCCAGTCATGACCGATCAGATCTACGGGTTCGCCGAACTCATCGATCCGGTTGATAAGCCAGTCGAGATATTCTTCCTTTGTTGACCTGAAATCCGACGGCAACGGATGACCGAAGCCGGGAAGATCGATCGTGACGATGTCACTGCGTTCAAGATGAGAGCGAACGGTGTCCCAGATCCGGTGGGTGTCGGGTACGCCGTGGACGAGAACTGCAGGCATGTCGCGATCTCCTTGCTGGTTGTTGCCAGGAGAATAGGGACATGGTGGCATCGCGGAAGTCGGCGTCAGAGAAACCCGGCGTTGCTATTAGCGCAACCCTTGCCGTTGTGCGCTCTAAGCCGCGCCGCTTTTCCCAGGAAGATAGTCACGCGAGCCGCTGTTGTCGTCCTCGAGATGATAGACCGTCGGTTCCCCCGAGAAGTATTCCTGTATGGCTCCCATGAACTGCTCATGGTCTTCGCTCGCGTCGAAACCCGGAGTATGATCGTCAAGCGACCGCCATCGCACGATCAGATTGAATACCTCCGGCGTTTCGATCCCCTGGGCGAGGACATGACCGCGGTAACCCCGCGCACGTGTGAGCAAAGGAACAACACCTCCGAACGCTTGCCTGAACTCGCTGATCTTGTCCTTTTGGACAGGCAGCACAGCGATCTCGTAAATCATGATTGCACCTTTGTGTCGGCTTGCGGGTCAATGGCAATCGCGATCTTGCCGCGCAAACCGTTGTTTGGTTTCTCGAGCAGCGCATGGGCAAGCGGAAGGTCGGCGAGCGAATAGACGGCGCCAACATGCGGCCTCAGCTGACCGCGTTCCACCAGAGTGCTCAGCTCGTTGAGCTTGCCTTGGTTCTGCCTCGTGAAGACGAAGTGGTAGCTCGCGTTCCTGCCCCATGCCTCAATGAGATTTTGGGGCTGTGCGATGTCCACGATCGAGACGACGCGGCCGAGTTGTGCAAGCGCCTTCGGGCTGTGGGACAATGTTTCGCCGCCGAGGGTGTCAAACACGACGTCTACTCCGCGGCCTTCGGTCTCCCGCATGATGGCGGCGACATAATCCTCTTTCCTGTAATCAATGACGACGTCAGCTCCGACACTTCGCGCAAACTCGAAGTTTTCTTCGCGAACGGTCGTAAAGACCTTTGTTCCGATGGCTTTCGCAACCTGGATAGCGACGTGCCCAACCCCTCCAGCGCCGCCATGGATCAATATGCTTTCACCCACCCTCAGGGCAGCACGCGAGACAAGCGCTTCCCAGGCGGTTCCGCCAACCAGGCTAAGGCTCGCAGCCTCAAGATGGGTCAGCGAGCTGGGTTTGCGCCCGATGATGTTTTCGTTCGCAACGTGGTATTCGGCATAACTGCCTGGCCCGTCGAAGATCTGCGGCGTGTACCAGACCTCGTCCCCTGCAGCGAACATTGTTACGCCCGGACCGGTCGCTTCGATAACGCCCGATACGTCATGACCGGTAATTGCAGGCAACGGCACCAGGTCGCGATAGTCGCCTCGCCGAACCTGGTAGTCGAGGGGATTGATCGATGTGGCATGGACCCGCACCAAAACCTGCCCCGCCTTAGGAACTGGCTTTGGAATTTCGACGAGCTCAAAGGCTTCTGGACCGCCGAAGGATTTGAGTGACATCGCTTTCATTTCAGGCTCCTCTTCTAACGAAGGTAATGATTCTTGTCGCCGGCGTCGGCCTGGGACGAGAAACATGCTCCGCCGTCGCAGCATTGCGGCCTCGAAGCGTCGACGCCGTTTCGATGTTCTATGTGATTTATCGCGATTGCTTTCGGTAGTGGCCCAGATTAAGGATCACCTTCAAGAAAATCTTGAAAGTCGGCGAATGGACGTGGACGAATTAAATCTCTTCGTGCGGATTGCTCAACTTCGCAGCATCAGTGCCGCAGCTCGCGACTTGGGTCTGACGCCCGCTGGCGCTAGCGCCAAACTGTTGGTTCTCGAGCGAAAACTCAATGCAAGGCTCGTCCATCGCACTACACGGCAAGCAACTTTGACTGAAGACGGTCTGGCGTTCCTGCCGCATGCAGAACATATTGTCGTCGCTGCGGAGGCCGCCCGAGCGGCACTTGGGCGAGAGCAAGCAGCGCCTCGCGGCACATTGCGAATAGCAGCCCCCGCCTCGTTCGCGCGAATGCATATTGTGCCGGGCCTGGCTAACTTTTGCAGGCAATATCCTGGTTTGGCACTTGATTTGCGCATTTCGGACAACATCGTTGATCTGGTCGAAGGTGCTTTTGATGTGGCAGTTCGTTATACCGAGCTCAGCGACTCATCCTTTGTCGCGCGGCGGCTTGCTCCCGATAATCGGGTGCTGGTCGCGTCGCCCGAATATCTCGAAAAACGCGGCCGGCCGAGCACGCCCGACGACCTCGCGGAACATACCTGCCTCGTCGTCGGCACGCTCGATCTCTGGACATTTCGGGGGAACGGTTCGATGGTGATCGAACGACGTGTTACTCCGGGTCTCCGCATCAATGACGGCACTGCAGTGCGCGATGCCGCTTCTGCCGGGCTGGGCATCGCGCTGATGGCCACGTGGTGCGCGTCGGAAGAGCTACAGTCCGGCGCGCTGGTTCCGGTCCTTCCGGAGTACCCGCTGGTCTCAACCCAGACGCTTTGGGCCTTGTATCCAAGCTCTCGCGAACTGGCACCGAAAGTGAGAGTGTTCATCGACTGGCTTGTAAATCGCTTCGGCAATCAACCCTACTGGGATAAAGGACTGGAAAACATCCTCGATCACCGTCGATGATGCGTGTTTATTGTCCGGTTCCGATACGCGCGAACGCGGGTATATGAAACGGTGCGGTTTTGCGCTTGAACGGCGGCTGGGCGCGCATTCCAGATCGAGATCGCAACGGTGAAACCACCAAAGGCGACACTTGTTTTTGATCGTGCCAAGCCGCTGCGGCGTCTTGCAACCGCGTCGTTCAAGCCCGCCTTGAGCCGTTGATTATTGGTGAGGCGTCGAATTCGCTGCGCTTGGCGCAGCAATTTTGCATTTCGCCCCGGCATTTTCAGGATGTGAAGCCACCATCGGCCCGGATGTCGGCACCTGTTACAAACGAGGCTTCCGGACTTGCAAGAAATGCGACCACGTCCGCAATTTCCTTGGGCTTTCCATAGCGGCCCACCGCGATACGCGAGATCTGCATAGCGGCAAACTCGCCATCAACAGGGTTCATGTCAGTGTCGGTTGGGCCTGGGTGCACCGTGTTGACTGTGATGCCGCGTGGCCCGAGGTCATGAGCCAAACTCCGGTTGAAACCGGCGACGGCCCCTTTTGTGAGGCCGTATGCTGACAGCCCGGGCACCCCGGCATATTTCGTGATCGAACTGCCGATCTGTATGATCCGGCCGCCATCCTTCATGTGGCGCACGGCCTCCTGCGTTGCAACGAAAACGCCGGTTACGTTGATAGCGAGCATTGCCTGATAGTCATCGAAGGCGATTTCGTCGATGGGACCGGCAAGGGCAATACCGGCATTGTTCACCAAAATGTCGAGGCCGCCGAACTTATCGACCGTCGCGGCAACGGCGGCACGTATCGCGTCCGGATCAGCGGCATCAGCGGCAATAGCCAGCGCGCGCGCGCCCGTCTTTTCTATGGCGACAGCAACTTCCTCAGCCTTCGCAGGTGATCCACGATAGGTGAAGGCAACCTGAGCGCCATCCGCTGCGAGACGCTGTGCGATTGATGCGCCGATAGATCGCGATCCACCGGTGACAAGTGCGATCTTCCCGTTCAGTGGAAGATATCGAGACGAGGCTAATTCAGTCATTTTTTCACTCCTTTTGCGTGTCCGTGGAGTGATATATTTGCCCATCCCTGTCCTAGAATATTAGCATCATATCGGTTGGATCATCTTCAAGCATGTGTTGAATATGGGATATTCGACGCAGTCAAACGACCACGGCTTTATAGGAAGCTAACGAGGCGTTTGGACATCAGCCTAGACTGCCTGCAAGCCGGGCACTGAGGCGCTCGCGACGGAAATACTCAGTATAGAAGTCGATGAAAGCGCGTGTTTTTAGCGGTTGGAGCGCGCGGCCGGAGTAGTAGAGCGAGATAGATCCGGCATCGGCATACCACTTCGGAAGGACACGTTCGAGCGCGCCACTTTCCATATGTGGCAGCACATCGGGTACAGCCAACAATGCAATGCCCAACCCCGCGATCGCCGCCTGCACCATGGGAGCGGCGTCGCTCATCACAATCGTCTCGTTGAGGAGCGCGCGCTCTTCGCGTCCTTGAGCGTCCCGCATCATCCATTGCCTGATCCGGCCCGAATTCGAGGACCGCATCAAGATTCCGGCATGATCGGCCAGATCGGCGGGGCTGGCCGGCCGGCGACGTGCAGCAAAATAGCTGGGCGATGCCACCGCGATAACGTGCACGGGTGCGAGCGTCGTGGAAACGATGCCAGGATTGAGTTCGAAACCACCGCCGATCGCGGCGTCGAAACCCTCAGCGATAAGATCGACCTTGCGGCTGTCGAAATGCCAGTCAGGTCGGACGCCCGGATAACGGGCCAGAAAGTCGGGCAGTGCGGGGAGAACGTATCCCATCGCGAATGACAAACTCATGCTGAGTTTCAAAACACCGACGGGCTCGCCCTTCGTTTGTGATGCCCCGTCGATTGCCCCCTGAAGGTGGTTCAGGCTGTCGCCGATGCTTGTCAGAAACGACTCCCCCGCCTCGGTCAGGGTCAACTTCCGCGTTGAGCGGTGAAAGAGCCGTATACCGAGGTTGCGTTCCAGCATTGCAACATTCCGGCTGACTGCCGCCGGCGTGATCGAGAGACGCCGTGCAGCCCCAGAAAAGCTGCTCGCTTCTGCGCTTCGAACGAACGCTTCGAGGTTTGCCAGTGTCTCCATAAAACGTAACCTTCAAGCATTGATTGAAACTAAAACAATCCATCTATGACTTATGCTGGGTGTATTTACCAGCCATATTCCAGTCAACAGCAAAAGCGAATTTCTGCAACGCCACCGGCATCAGGCCCAGGAGGTAGCGGGAAAACCGACCGTCGCAGACAGAATTCTCACGAACCGTAAAGGAGTGGGTGATGACCATTGGAATTATCGGAGCCGGCAATATCGGGAGCGCATTTGCCACTGCGCTCGGCAGGGCAGGAATAGAAGCCGTGATCGCAAACAGCCGAGGACCGGAAAGCCTCACGGCGCTTGTTTCAACGCTTGGAAGCGCAATCCGGGCTGGAAGCGTCCAAGAGGCCGCGGCGCAAGCCATCGTTCTCGTGGCGGTCCCCTGGTCAAAGATACCTGGCGCGCTCGCCGGTTTGAACTTTGACGACAGGATCGTAATCGACGCCAACAACTCCATCGAAGCGCCGCTTTACAGGCCTGCGGACCTTGGCGGCCGCACCTCTACGGATATTTTCACCGCCTTTGTGCCAGGCGCGCGCGTCGTCAAGGCTTTCAACCACCTGACGCCAAAGCAACTGTCGGGCGACCCCCGCTCTGAAGGAGGCAGGCGCGTCCTGTTTTACTCGGGCAACGATATGAGGGCGAAGGCTGAGGTCGCCGCCATCATTGATCGCCTCGGCTTCTTCGGGATCGATCTCGGCGGCCTCGCGGTCGGCAGCCAGCTGGTTCAGTTCCCCGGCGGCCCGCTACCCGCACTCAACCTCGTCAAGTTCGATTGAATCGCTGCGCTCCTTCCTTCTGCAATCGGAACGCGGCGCGCCATCTGAAACCCGGAGACAATATCGTGACAAGATTCATTCAAATGCAGTCGGCGGGCGGACCGTCGGTTTTGCAAGTTATCGAGAAAGACCTGCACGCGCCACGTGCCGGCGAGGTCAGGCTCATTCAAGACGCGATCGGCCTCAACTTTGTCGATACGATGATACGGAGAGGCCAGTATCCGATGGCGTTGCCTGCGGTTCCCGGTTTTGAAGCGGCCGGGACGATTTCCGAAGTCGGATCCGGCGTCGAAGGGCTGTCGGTCGGTGACCGGGTCGCTTACTTCTTTTCGGAAGGGGCCTATGCCACCGAGAGGATCATTCCGACCGCGCCGCTCATCCGCCTGCCCGCCGATATATCGAACGAGACTGCGGCGACCTTCCTGGCGAAGGGTGCGACGGCCTGGATGGGAATGCGTGGTCTCCATGATCTGAAATCCGCCGAGACGGTGCTGGTACTCGGGGCATCGGGAAGCGTAGGCGCTATCCTGTCTCGCTGGGCAAAGTCGCTGGGCGCAACCGTAATCGGCGTCGCGGGATCGCGGAACAAGTTCGACAGGGTCGCGGCCGGCTCCACCCATGCCTTCCACGCTGGCGAGCCAGACATCGCCGCCAAGATCCGTGCGATCGCACCTGACGGTGTCGACATCGTCTATGATTTGGTCGGCCGGGCGACCTTTGCTCTGGGCGCGTCGAGTGTACGTGACGGTGGCGTGATTGCCGCGATTGGAGCCGCGACGGGTCAGCCAGCGCCGGCCCCAGGTCTTGTGCGTCGGGGGGTGGCTGTCCGCAGTGGTGGGACCCCTCAATATGTCCGGGGACCAGCAGTTGAGACCGCAACTTCCGAGCTATGGGATGCGCTGCGCTCAGGCATGTTCGATGATCTCGAAACCATCCGCTATCAGTTTGATGAGATAGCCCGAGCGCATGACGATATGGACAATCGCCGCTTGAGCGGTCTGCCGGTCCTGATCGCTTGAACCAAAATAATCGTTCGGCGGCAGGCCGCACGATGCCCTGCGCAATGTGGCCGGGCGAACATTTCCCCTATCGACAATAAAAGGAATGATCGATGAGTGAACTAGCAGGTAAACGTGCGCTTGTGACTGGTGCGTCCCGCGGCATTGGCGCCGCGATAGCGATAGCTCTGGCAGAAAAAGGCGCCGACGTTGCGATCACGTACGAACGCGCCGCTGATCGGGCAGCGCAAGTCGTCGCAACAATCGAGGGCAAAGGCCGCAAGGCATTGGCTATCCAGGCTGACAGCATGGACCCAGAGGCGGTTAAGCGGTCGGTTGTTCAAGCGGCGCAAGCCTTGGGCGGCCTCGACATCTTGGTGAACAATGCGGCTATCGCGATCTACAAGGATGTGGCGGATTTCACCGTTGCCGAGATCGATGCTCTTTTCGCTGTCAACGCTCGCTCCCCGATCCTGGCGTCGCAAGCCGCGATGCCTTATCTTGGCAAAGGTGGCCGGATCGTCACAATCGGCTCCGCAGGCGCAGAACGCATTGTCGGACCATCGACGGTTTATTCAATGACCAAATCGGCACTTCAATCGTTTACCCGCGGTCTGGCGCGAGAACTTGGTCCCCGTGACATCACTGTCAACCTCATTCAGCCAGGATCAACCAACACTGACATGAACCCGGCCGAGGGCGAGTTCGGAGATTTTCAGCGCGCCCTGATACCGCTCGGCCGGTACGGCGAGCCGGAGGATGTCGCGGCTGCCGTAGCGTTCCTCGCATCTGGCGCGGCCCGACAAATCACCGGAACCATCCTGACCGTTGATGGCGGCACGTTGACCTGAACCCACTCCCGCGGGTCCACGATTTAAACATGAAGAGAGTGGGAGCTAACTGGATACTACCACCTAGTAGCTCTCCTTTCTCATTCCACTTTGCAGCAGCATAGCGTGGTCGAACGGAGTGCAGATCGCATGTCTTCAAGCGCGGATTGGCACTTCGCGCTGAGGATCGAGTCAGAGCGGCGGACCCAATTGGAATTCCAAACGGCAATGGCCACTGCTATTCGTCACGACGCCATCACGCATCCTTTCCAGCCATCATTCGCGTGCCAAGGCTTCTATTGGGTCCAGCTTTGCCGCGTTGCGGGCGGGAAGGAAGCCGAAGACAATTCCGATCAGGGTGGAGCAGGCGAAGGCCACAAGGATGGAGCCAGAGGAGAAGATCATTTTGAAGTCGGGGCTCAGGAAATTAAAAAGAGCGCTGATCCCGAGGGCGAGCATCACTCCCATGAAGCCGCCGACAAGGCAGACCATGACGGCCTCGATCAGAAACTGGGAGAGGATATCGCAGCGGCGTGCGCCAACGGCCACGCGAACGCCGATCTCCTTGGTGCGTTCGGTCACGGACACCAGCATGATATTCATCACGCCGATGCCGCCGACAATCAGCGAGATCACGGCGACTGACGAAATCAGCAATGTCAGGGTTTGCGTGGTGGTCTCGATAGTCTCGCGAATGGTCGCTGAGTTGGTGAGGAAGAAGTCTTTCGGGCCATGCCGACGCTCGATAAGGCGCGAAACTGCGGCCTCGACATTGCCCGGATCGACATCGTCTCTGATACGGACCGTTATGCCGTCGACGTTCGGACGACCCAGCATGCGGCCCATAACGGTTGTGTAAGGCGCATAAACGGTCAACGTATCAACCGCCGGGCCGAAGGAGTTTTCCCGTTTCGTCACGCCTATGACCCTCGCCGGCATTGTGCCCAGAAGGATGACCTGCCCCACCGGGTTTGCCCCGTCTGGAAACAGGTCTCGCGCGGCGTTTGCATCGATCACAACATTCTGGCTGTAGGCGATAACATCCTGGGCGTCGAACAGTTGTCCATGCGCCAGCTCAAGACCCCGTACACGGAAGAAGTCCGCGCCAACGCCGGTGACTGACGCATTGACGGCCACCGCGGCGCGCTTGACAGTTACGCTTGTCGTGACGGTTGGTGTCACGCTGTCGACGTAGGGCTGGTTCATCAGCGCTTCTGCATCGGCGGGGACCAGGGTCCGTATCTTGCCCGCTTCCAGATCGCCGAAACCTTTACCGGCCCGCACCTCTATCGTGTTGGTGCCGAGCGAACTGATACTACTCAGGATTTGTTGCTGCGAACCGGCTCCCAGCGCCGAGATTGCCGCTACCGAGGCGATACCGATGATAATACCGAGCATGGTCAGAAGCGAGCGCATTTTGTGCGCCCATATTGCCGCGCCCGCCATACGGAAGGCCTCAGTCATCCGGTCAATTGCACCACGCCAGCCAGCGCCCGGCGCGTGCTCGCGGATGGGACGGGCGGTCGCGGCGGATTTGGGTATATTGCGCTCGTCGGAAATGATGACGCCGTCGCTGATCTCTACAACCCGATCCGCATGTTCGGCGATCTTCTTGTCGTGCGTGACGAGGATGATGGTGTGCCCTTCGGCATGAAGCTCGCGCAGGATCTTCATGACTTCGGCGCCACTGTGCGTATCCAGCGCTCCGGTCGGTTCGTCGGCCAGAATTATCTCACCGCCATTCATCAGGGCGCGGGCGATCGACACCCGCTGCTGCTGGCCGCCCGAAAGCTTGCCCGGGATATTGCCCGTCCGCTCGGCGAGGCCCAGCCGGGTCAACAAGGAGATCGCTCGCTTGTGCCGGTCGGATCGGCTGCGTCCGGCATAGATGGCTGGTACCTCGACGTTGCTGGCCGCGCTGAGATCGCCAAGCAGGTGGTAGCGCTGGAAGATGAAACCAAAACGCTCACGGCGTAGTGCCGCGAGTTCGTCCACGGACATCTTCGAGGTCTCGCGTCCTTCGATCCAGTAGCTGCCGTCCGTCGGACGATCGAGGCAGCCAAGGATGTTCATCAGCGTCGACTTGCCGGAGCCGGAAGCACCGATGATCGCCATCATCTCGCTGGCCTCGATGTCGAGGTCAACGTCTTTCAGCACCCGCACCATCTCGTCGCCTGCGGGGAAAGCGCGGGATACCCCACGTACGCGGATCAGTGGTTCCGTCATAGCGCGCCCTACCGCTTCGCTGCGGCCAGTTGCGCCTGGCCATCCGTGCGTTCGTCCGTGGATGCTCCCAGGACGATGGTCTCGCCTGCCTGAAGACCGCCAAGAATCTGGATGTCCGCACCGTTATCGATGCCGACCTGGACCTGCCGGATCTGGACCTCGCCCATCGCGTCCAGTATCCGCACGCGCGCCGTATCACCGGCCCGGGGTGCCCCTTCCACTGCGCTGAGCGGAACCAGCACGGCGCCGCTGACGCGGCTCAAGACGATGGACACCTGCGCCGTCATGGACGGCCGCAGGATCCCGTCCGCATTCGCCACATCGATCAGCCCGGTGTAATAGACCGCGCCATTGGTTGAGTTAATCCGGCTGGCAGCGGCGTTGCTCTCGTTGGCGATGGAAGCCGGGGCTGGTTCCACCTGTCGCAACTCCCCATCGAACCGGCGCTTCGGATCGCCAAGAATGCTGAACCAGACCGGCAGGCCACGCCGCACACGCACGACGTCAGCCTCGGAGATATCCGCGCGTACCGTCATTTTGTCCAATCGCGCAATCATGACGATGGTCGGCGCAGTCTGCAGGGCATTCACGGTTTGACCCTCGTCAGTGACGATCGCGACCACAGTGCCCGCGATTGGAGCAGTGATACGCGTATAGTCCAGTTCTATACCCGCAGACTCCAGCGCGACCTGCGCTTGGATGACCTGAGCGTCCAGCGATCGAACCTCAGCGCGCGCGCTGTCCCGCGTCGCAATCGCGGCGTCATACTGGGCGCGCGGCGTGGAACCGCCTGCCAGCAGGTCACGCTCACGCTCGAAATCCTTCTCGGCTTTCACCAGACCGGCGCGGCGCGCGGCGTGAACGGCGCGGATGTTGGCCAAAGCGGCCTCGCGGTCCCGCAAGGTGTTGCGCCGGGTCTGGGCATCGATCTCGGCCACCAGTTGACCGGCGTCGACGATGTCACCGATCTTGACAGCCAGACGCTCAATGCGTCCTGAGGCCTGGGCGCCGACGCGCACCAGCTCGAGCGGTTCGAGAACCCCGGTCGCCAGCACCACCTCTTCAATGTCACCCGTTCGCACCTGCGCCGTCACCAGTTCAGGCTTCGCCGGCGAACGCAAAAACAGGAGCCAGACAACCAGCAAACCGACAAGGGTTACCGCCGACAGGATGAGACGCTTGCGGGTGATGTTTCGTGTCATTTAGTCGTGGCCCATGCTATGAAATTTGCGGGCTTTTTCTGTCACGAGAGTTACCTGAAAATTACGGGGAGCCGTCGTCGCGGCTGCTCCGTTTGGCATGCACCGTAAAATCAACCGATCGGCAAAGAGTGTTTGCAGTGTGGGTGGCGTGCCAGAGATTGCCCGCCACATATCAGGCGATCGCGGCGGTGCCCAGCCAACGCCGACGGATACGGATGCCCTGACCCCTTAGCGCAGGCACCGGCCGCTACCGACGCTGGAAAATGCGCTTCTCGCGCCAGCGCACGGCAAATGTGCTGCCCTTGCCTGGCGCGGACGAAAGCTCAACGTAACCGCCGTGACGGGTCACGATCTCATTGACCATGCTAAGCCCCAGGCCCGCACCTGAGCCGTGAGGGCTGACCCGGTAGAAGGGCTCGAATATGCGCGATTGCTTATCGCTGGCGATTCCGCAGCCCTGATCGGCGACCATCACGCTACCGTCAGCCTCAATGCTCACTGATATCTGTCCTCTTCCGCCTCCGTACTGGACTGCATTACGGACCAGATTGACGAATGCACGCTCCAAAGCTTCGGCATCACCCGGGACGAACAGATCTTCCGCATCGCTGTCGAACGAAATCTCGTAGCCTTCAGAGATCGCCAGGGGAGCAAGATCGGCAACTACCTTCGACACAACGCTGTTGAGATCGACAGGTGCGTTCTGCTGGGGCTTCTGTCGGTACTTCTCGGTGTCGAGAAGCTGGTTCGCGATCGCTGTCAGTCGCTTGATGGCCGTCTGCAGGTGGTTCTTGTCAGAACTTGGTGAAAGCGTATCAATCCTCACCTGCAGGACAGCGATCGGCGTTCGAAGTTCATGCGCCGCGTTGACGAAGAAGCGCTCCGTCGCCTCGAAGCCGCTATCGAGACGACGCAGCGCCCTGTTGATGTCACGCACCAGGCGAAGCACTTCATTGGGCAGACCCCGCTCTTCCACCAGGGCGCCACGTGTGTCGAGATCGATCCTGTCGAGACGCGTGGTCAGGTCGCTGAAGGATCGCAAAGCCCAGCGTGTGACAAACGGAGCGCCAATGAGCGAAATGGCGACGAGGATCAGCGCCGGAATACCGATGGCAAGGTTCCCCAACAGCACGGTCACACCATATTGAGACATCGGAACACCGCCAGCAAAGATCGTCGCCTCACCGGCCTGGGTGTCGAAACGCTCCATGCGGCCCACACTCAACGGATCATCTAGATCGCCATGAAGTTCGACGCTTCTGAACGTCCGCAAGAATGGCATGTTATCGGCAATCTTCCCGGGAGGCACGCCATGTGCCAGAACGATATCTTTGCCCAGGTCTGCCACGAACCAAAGGTTAGGCGAGTCTTCCATAATCTCTTTAAGTTCAGCCGTTGGCATCAGACTTGCTCGGCCATTCGGCTCGAGACGGACTGAATCTGCGATTTCCTGAGACAGCCAGATGGACGTGATCGCCACATCGGGCTTGAGGCCGGAAAGGAGATAGAAAACCAGGCTGAGCGAGGCGATGACCGCACAGAGCTGCAGGACAATAAAACCGAAAGTGAAACGCCAGCGAAGGGAGGTGCTGGTCATCCTATTGCTGCTCATGAAGATAATAGCCTATGCCTCGAATGTTTTTGATAACGATGTTGGCCTCCGCTTCGCCAAGCTTTCTGCGCAGCCGCGACATGTTGGATTCCAGTGAGTTCGACTGGATCTCGTCGTCAAAGGAATAGACCTGCCCCTCAAGGGACGAGCGCAACACGGTCCGACCACGGTTTCTCAGAAGCGTTTCGATGATCAGCAGTTCCCTGCGGGTGAGTGCAAGCCGCACGCCTTTCACATGCACATCACATGAGACACGATCATACGTGACGTTTCCTGCCGACAAGACGGATGCGCCGGTTATCGGCGCCCGCCTCAGCACAGCACTCATTCTCGCGACCAGTTCAGGGATTTCGAAGGGCTTTGGTAAATAATCATCAGCGCCGTCATTCAGCCCGGATATACGCTCGTCGGTGGACCTCAGAGCGGAGATGATGATCGATCGCGTGTTTGAACCTGCGCCACGCAAATCCGCAAGAAAGGTACTGCCATCACCGTCAGGCAGTTGCCGGTCGATAAGGACGATATCGTAGTCCGCCATGGCGATTGCTTCCCGCGCCGTTGCCAGATCGCCAACGGCATCAAGAACAATGCCATGCTGCGAGAGGGCCACCCTCAAGGCATCCGTCATTTCTGGATCGTCTTCGATAAGTAGAAGTTTCATAGTCGCCTACTCATTCAAGTCGGACTGTCGTTTCCGATAATCCTTACAGCAAAACGACGGCCCGTGATCGAGATAAGCTCAACGTTCGTGACGTCCTGACCGTCGGATTTCCCGATGTCATAAAAGTGGTGTGGCTGCGGAGGGTGAAGAGCCGGAGTTTTTCGATATCACTCTCGCCTTTGACGTGCGGCAGCCGGCTGCAATCTCTAGCGGCAGCGACCGTAATAATCCCGGTATCTGCAGCTGTAGTCGCGGTGATCCCGTCGTTCCCAACGGTCCCGGCGGTTCCTGTCGTTACGTTCGCTGATGTTTCCTATCACAGCACCACCCACGCCGCCCGCGGCGGCTCCCACTGCCGCGCCTTCCCAGGTACCGCTTGCCAGCCCGCCGATTATTGCACCGCTTGCCGCGCCAATGCCGGCGCCCTTTTCCGTCTGGCTGCACGCGGTCAATACCACGCAAACGAGTACGCCCGAGATAATCTTTTTCATGCCTATCCATCCGTTCACCGCCACGGCGGTCGTCGATTGACTGTTGAGGCAGAGAGGTATGGCCGCCGAAAATTACGGGGAAGTTACGCAGAACTTTGCCATCGACACCTGTCGAAAGGGCAAATTCATTTAGGACGCGCGTCTTAGCGATCACCCGTTCTCAGGTGACCGCCGCCCACCCATGGGATCCGCAATCTCGCTGTTCCTGGCTGCGCTCCAGAACGGGAAGCCGAAATGACTACATGCGGCTCCTCGCCAACGCTCTTGCGGCCCGACCGAGGGACCAATCTACGGATTTTGCGCGCTTTACGCTGGATTGCCGACTATCAATCAGGAGGTCTCGTTTGAACTACAAGGCTTTGATCAACGCCGAGTGGTCTTTGTCGCCCAGGCCTCTTTCCAGCGCGCCATTCATCAACTGATGAACCATCGCAGTGTTGGGCAGCATAAGCTCGAGCAGACGCGCCGACTCAAGCGCGAGCGATATGTCCTTGTGATGCAAACGTATGCGAAAGCCGGGCTCGAATGTTTCGTTGATCATCCTTTCGCCGTGAACCTCCAGCACGCGGGATGCGGCAAAGCCACCCATCAAGGCCTTGCGCACGATCGAGGGGTCCGCTCCGGCTTTTTTCGAAAAGCGTAGGGCTTCCGAAACGGCCTGAATATTCAGGGCGACAACAATCTGATTGGCGACCTTTGCAACCTGACCGTTTCCAACGTCACCGATCAGGGTGATGTTCTTGCCCATCTTTTCAAACAGTGGTCTTGCGCGCTCGAAAATATCCGGTTTTCCGCCGACCATAATGGTCAGCGACGCCGCTTTGGCGCCAACTTCACCGCCCGACACCGGCGCGTCGAGATAATCGCATCCCAGCGCCTCAATACGGGCGGCAAAATCCTTCGTCGCAATCGGTGAAATCGAACTCATGTCGATGACGAGCTTTCCCGCATCGAGGCCGTGCGCGACGCCATCGTCACCGAACAAAACCGCTTCCACATCGGGCGTGTCCGGCAGCATCAAAATCACGATCTCGGCGCTGCGCGCCACTTCTGCACCTGAACCGCATGCCCTCGCACCACTTTTCAGGAGGGAGTTCGACACGGGTTTGACCCTGTGAAGATAAAGCTCATGTCCGGCATCGATCAGATGCTGCGCCATCGGGCGGCCCATGACCCCCAGTCCGATAAATCCTATTTTCATGGCTCAATCCTCCCGTTGATATGGTTTCAACCAGTCAAGACCTGCGCTGGTGGTCGACGCCGGTCGATATTCGCAGCCGACCCATCCGTCGTAACCAAGTTCATCCAGACGCCTGAAGATAAAATCGTGGTTGATCTCGCCCGTCCCCGGCTCATGACGTCCGGGATTATCGGCGATCTGAACGTGGCCGATTTTGTCCTGCAGGCGCTCGAAGGTCGCGACGAGATCGCCCTGCATGATCTGCATGTGGTAGAAATCATATTGGATCAGCAGGTTGGAATGCCCGACACGGTCCATGATCCGCTCGGCCTGATCGGTGTTGGTGAGGAAATATCCGGGTATGTCACGAGTGTTGATGGGCTCGAAGACAAAGGCAATTCCGGAATCCGCCAGACGTTGCGCAGCGTGACCGAGATTGCCGACAAGCGTGTCTTCCAGAACTTGCGGATCGACACCGGGCGGTTGAATACCGGCCAGACAATTGATCTTTCGGCATCCCAGAACTTTTGCATAGCGGATCGCCGTTTCAACGGAGGTCTCAAATTCGGAGACCCTGTCCGGCAGGCTGGCGATGCCGCGCTCGCCTGCGGCCCAGTTGCCGGGCGGCAGGTTGAACAGAGCCTGGGTGAGATTGCACTTCCTGAGCTCCGCTGCAATCGTCTCTGCCGCCTCCTCGTAGGGGCTGACATATTCGACTGCCGCAAAACCATCGGCAGCGGCAGCGGCGAACCGTTCCATGAACGGATGTTCGGTATAAAGCATGGACAGATTGGCAGCGAATTTCGGCATCGGGAATGACCTCAAACTTGGTCTGCGCGCAGGCGGTGCAGCATGCGCTTGTTGCGGGGGTCGGGGTTCGGAACAGAAGAGATCAGTCGCTTGGTATAGGGCTGCGAGGGCGTGGTGCAGATGGTTTCCGCATCTCCGATCTCGACGATCTTGCCTTTGTGCATGACGGCGACGCGGTCGCAGAAATAGCGCACGACCGAGATATCGTGCGAAATGAAGATGAAGCTGAGATTAAGCTGCTTTTGAATGTCGAGCAGCAGGTCGAGGATCTGGCTTCGGATCGACACGTCGAGAGCCGAAGTCGCCTCATCGGCGACGATGACCTTCGGGTTGACGGCGAGCGCTCTTGCAATCCCGATCCGTTGGCGTTGGCCACCGGAAAAGGCATGCGGGTATCTTTCCATCGCCAAGGGATCGAGCCCGACCTTTTGCAAAAGTTCGCCAACGCGGGCCTCCACCGCTTTGCCGGGCATGCCACCGGCGATGACCAGAGGATCTCCGATGATCTGCTTCACCGTCATACGGGGGTTGAGCGACGCAAATGGGTCCTGAAAGATAAGACGCACATCCTGGTGGTAGCGGCGCAAGTCCACTTTGTTCAGCGTGGTGACGTCCATCGGGGCAGCATCCGGGCGTCCGCGATACGCAATTTTGCCGGAACTCGGCTCAACGATCCGCAGTATCATTCGCCCTAATGTGGTTTTGCCCGATCCGCTTTCGCCGACAATGCCGAGATTTTCACCGGCAAACAGGTCGAGACTGGCATCATCCACTGCCACCAGCCCACGACCGCCGCCATGCGAAAACAATCCGGACGTCGCACCGTAGATTTTGGAGAGATTGCGCACCGACAGGATCGGAGCAACGTTGGCCGTCAGCGACGCCGGCAGCGTGCGCGTGGCTGCACCGCTCTCGAGCTTGACCGTCGCTTCCAGAAGTTGCCGTGTGTAGGGATGCTGACTGGCGTGGAAAATCTTGTCCGCAGGCCCTTTTTCAACGATTTTGCCAAAACGCATGACGGCGACCTCGTCCGCTACTTCGGCAACGATGCCCATGTCGTGGGTGATGAGCAGCATCGCCATGCCGCGCTCCACCTGCAGCCGCTTGATGAGATCGAGGATTTCGGCCTGCGTCGTCACATCCAGCGCCGTCGTCGGCTCATCGGCGATCAGAACTTCCGGGTCGCAGGCCAGCGCCATGGCAATCATCGCTCGCTGGCGCATTCCGCCGGAAAACTCGAAGGTGTATCTGTCGGCCATCACTTCCGGCTGCGGTATCTCCACTTGGCGCAGCAGTTCGATACATCGCTCCCGAGCCTGTCTCTTCGACACGCGGCGATGCAAACGCACGGCTTCGATGATCTGTGAGCCGATGGTGTGGACCGGCGACAGCGAACTCATCGGTTCCTGAAAAATCAGGCCGATCCGTCCACCGCGAATGGCCAGAACTTCGCGACTGCTTGCGGCAAATTTCGCGATATCGACCGGTCCCTCGGGACCATCGAGAACGATCTGGCCGCCTGTCATCTGTCCGGGCTTGTCGATGATCCGCATCAGGGCGCGGGCGGTCACTGATTTGCCTGAACCGCTTTCCCCTACCAGCGCAAGCGTCTTTCCGCGTTCAAGGTCAAAACTGACATTGCGAACGGCATGGAGCACATGGGTTCTGAGATGGAAATCGATGGATAGGTCTTTGACCGCTAGCAAGGTTTCGTGCTTCGTCATCTCACTTCCTTTCAGCTATCGTAAGGGTCGGCTGCATCGCGCAGGCCATCGCCAAAGAAATTGAAGGACAGAACCGCCAGGACCACCGCAAGGCTCGGCCAGATCAGCAACCATGGCGCCGTGGCAACTGTCCGCACATTCTGGGCATCCTGCAACAGCACACCCCAGCTGACGACCGGTGGTTTCAGACCGACCCCGAGAAACGACAGCGAGGTTTCAGCGACGATCATGGTCGGAATGGCAAGTGTCACCACCGCCAGGATGTGGCTGGTAAGTGATGGAAGGATGTGGCGGAATATGATCCGCCTTTCCCCTGCACCATCCAGCCGGGCAGCCGTCACGAAGTCATCGCCGCGCAGCGCGAAGAATCGTCCCCGCACCTCGCGTGCCAAACCCGTCCAGCTCAGAAGGGAAACAATCAGGGTCACGACAAAATATACCGAAAGCGGTGACCAGTTTAGGGGAATGGCAGCGGCCAGCCCCAGCCAGAGCGGAATGGTCGGCATGGCGCTCACAATCTCGATGATACGCTGGATGAGGGTATCGACCCAGCCGCCGTAGTAACCGGAGACCGCACCCATCACGACGCCGAGCGTCAGTGAAATGGCAACGCCGATAAGGCCGATGGACATGGAGACGCGGGTTCCATAAATCAGGCGGCTCATGAGATCTCGTCCCAGCCGATCCGAACCCAGGAGATACATCGGGTCGCGGGCGTCAAGCGGCCCAACCAGATGCCTTTCCATCGGGATGATGCCCCACAGCTTGTAAGGCGCCCCTTTGACGAAGAATCCAATAGGAATGATTTTCGTGTCATCGACAACGAAGCTGCGGCGGAGGGCTTTCGGCTCGATCTCGATCTTGTAGCCCTTGACGTGTGGCAGAAAGCGGGAACCGCCATCGGCGGCCGGCGCAAATAAAGCGATACTTTGCGGCGGCGCAAAGGTATATTGCGGGCGCGACGTGTTCGGCAGGCCCGGTGCCAGGAACTCGGCAAAGGCACCGATGAAATAGAGCAACAGAATAATACCCGCAGCAAATGCTGCGACCTTGTGGCGAAAGAAGCGCTGGCGAATGAGCGTCCATTGCCCTGCAGCCTCGAGGCTTACTACCTTGCGCCCGGACTTCAGAGGGCTGACGGCGGGGCCGGTTTCCAGCGCGATGGTGGGGTTCTGGTTGATCGACATGGCCACCCCTTCAATTGAACCGGATGCGGGGGTCGAGCACCGCCAGCAATATGTCTGAAATCAGCATGCCCACCAGTGTCAGCACGCCCATTAAGAGAATGAAACTTCCGGCCAGATACATGTCCTGACCGACCAGCGCCCGCAGCAGAAGTGGTCCCGCCGTTGGAAGGTTCAGCACGATGGCGGTGATGGTGACGCCAGAAACGAGATCCGGCAGCACCCAGCCGATAGAGCTGACGAAAGGATTGAGCGCGATGCGGACGGGGTACTTCACAATGACTTTACGCTCGGGCAAACCCTTGGCACGCGCCGTGATGACATAGGGCTTGCTCAACTCGTCCGACAGATTTGCCCGCAGGATCCTGATCATGGCCGCAGTGCCCGACATGGCGATGACGATCACAGGTATCCACATATGGCTGAGCATGTCGTTGAATTTTGCGATGTTCCACGGCGCATCAACGAAAGCGGGAGAAAATATGCCGCCAACGCTTTGTCCCAGAAACCGGTAGCTCGCATACATCAACGTCAGCGCCATGATGAAATTCGGAACGGCCAGCCCGATAAAGCCGAGAAGCGTAAAGGCGTGGTCGCCGAAGGAATGGCGTCTGACCGCGGAATAGATCCCTATCGGGAGGGATATCGCCCAAACCAGTAAAAGACTCGCCAGCGAGATCAACAGCGTCGATCCCATCCGGTCCCAGATCAGGGTCGAGACCGGCTGGTTCCACTCGAAGGAGTATCCGAAATCGCCCCGGGTCAATATTCCGCTGATCCACACGAAATACTGGACATAGACAGGTTGATCGAGACCATATTGCGCGCGCAGGCGCGCAATCGTCGCCTCGTCCAGATTTTGCCCGCCATCGGCCATGGTGGAGAGAAGCGAGGTCAGATAATCGCCTGGTGGCAATTGAATGATCATGAATGCGATCAAGGACATGCCGAACAGGGTCGGTATCATGTAAAGAACGCGCTTTGCCACATATGTCAGCATGGGTTCCTCCCGCTACACGCTATCCGGCTTATGAATGCCAGGTCAGATGAACCGTCTCGAGGTCCCGGATGGAGGGCACGGTGATTTCTGCACGGTTGCCAACGATCTTGCAGAACGCGGCCTCGTTTTTCACAAGCAGTTTCACCGTGGCAGACGAGCGACCTTTTGGCAGCTCGATCGATAGTGTCTGCTCACCGATAGGGTAGACCTCCCGCAAAGGACCTTTCATCATCATCGGGTTGGTAAGGTTGACGAGGAAGATTGCCATCGAGTCCTCGTTTTCATAAACGGCGATGTCTATGATACCCTTCCCTTCGACCGTCACACGATGGTCTTGGCCAAGAGCCCAGTTCACGGCGTTGGCGATCAGCTTGCCATGATCGGGTGCAAGTACTTTCCAGAAGACCTCGCCAATGTTCCATGGAATGTAGACCACACGACCTCCATGGCCGGTCTCACGCGCAATCACCGCAGCGCCGTTCGGGGCTTCGCGTGGGTAGACTTCCTCCATGGGCAGATCCGGAAAATCAGGCACGTAGAGGAAAGGCGTTTCAACGTCCGGATTGGCATCGACGGCAATCAGGTGTGTGCCGCCGATAATGCGTGCGGCGCCCTCGTAGCCCTCGTTCACGGGGTGCGGATCGGACAGTGCAACATAGGTGTTCTTGACCGGGCCACGTGGCGTCGATGCCAGCGAGGCACCGAAGACATTTGATAGTCCGAAATTACCGCGCCGCTCGCCGACTTCATCACAGAGCGAGGTTTCATGCGCGGCAACGATCGACCCGCCGCGCCGTACATACTGTTCGATGGCCGCGCATTGTTCGTCCGACAGATAGGTGGCATTGGCCAGAATAATGAGCTTGAAGCGATCAAGCGCATCCGGGGTCATGACCTGATCGGATAAAAATTCAAACGGAATGCGCGCTTCCACCAGCGCATGATAAAAGCCGAGATCATTATGTTCGGCGATATGACGTTGCTCCGGTGCCCAATGCCGCAACGTCGTGGATGGATCAATGATCGCGATTTCGGCAGTTGGCTGCATGCCCTCCAGATATGGCTCAATGTCCGCATGAAGATTAAAGGCTTCTGCAACGGGCTGCACCCAGCGGTTGTCAGGAACGCAGGCATTGAATTTGGTGAACCATGGGAAAAGGCCCTGCGCAATGCCGTCGTGAATCCAGAGCTTGATTTCCTCACCGCTCTGGACGGAATCCTTCCATCGGTACTCTTCCTCTGGTCCGATGGAGGTGATGAGGCCAACGGGTCTGTCACGGAACGTTCCACGAATGCGTTTGCCGTTCCGTCCAGCAGACCAGCCAACCTCCACACCTTGTCGCGCCTGGTGGTCCACGAACAGGATCGGGCAATGTTTCTGTATGAGCGAAAGGTCGAATTCCATCAGTGACGAACCGCTCATATTTGGAATGAAGCTGGCATGGGGACGGATGGATTTGACCGTCTCGTCCCAATAGACCACGAGCTCGGTAAGTATGCGTCTGCGCCACGCCGCCCACGCCTGCCATGCCGGATCCGTCGCATCCGGTCTCATCGGCAAATCAAAACCAGTTTCCTGCCTGAAACGTTTGCGATTGTCGTCACTGTAGGACACGCCATGGCCCTGCCAGCGGTTGGCGAACACGGCGTCAATGTCATATTTGGTTACGACTTCGCGAATGACGTCGGTTGTGAAGTCGCGGTTATAACTTCCCAGCGCATCGGTGACGTAGATACCGGGAAATGCCCAGTGCTCACGCGGTCTTCCGTCCTGATTGATGGCCACCCATTCGGGATGGGCCAGTGCTGCATCCTCGTGGATCGCATGTGGGTCGACACGCGCCATGACGTGCATTCCCAATTTGCGCGCACCTTCCACGATCGTGCCAAACGGATCGGTATCGCCAATGAAGCTGGACACGTAATGCAGGGGGATTTCGCTTGGGTAATAGGCGATATAGCCGCCAGCAGAAAGGCAGACTGCATTCGACTTGGTGCGCTTGAAGACGTCGATCCAGAACTCGGGGTCATATTTCGCCGGATCGTCTTCTGCAAAGGTCAATTGGGTCCAGCGAGTAGCGGATTTAAACCAATCTGGAGAACGAACGGCAGCTCCGGAAATGGCGTTTGGTCGATGCAACATGTGTTCTCCAATGACAATATTATGCCTCACGCCCTTTGGGGGCGGCTAAAAGGTTTGATGTTTCCATCCGGGTTCAGTTGATGCCGGAATGAAACGGTGGGATCAGGCCTTGAAAAAGGTTTCGGGGTTGGCGGGCCCGGGTGTGGGATATCCCCACGAATTCGGCATGGATTTGGGAACGTTCTGCATGTTGTTCTTCACCACGCCGTAACTGTCGCTGGGCAGGCAAACGCCGAAGACGTAAAACTGGTCGGCCGCGATCTCCAGTATTTCGGACATCAGCTTGCGCTGGACATCCGGGTCCGGCGAGCCCAGCACGCGGTCATAGCGTGACAATGCGTCCTTGACCGGCTGAGGCGGCTCGACCGCACCCTTGGAAGCAGGATCGCGGTACCACAATTGCCAGCCCTTGGCGTAGAGCGCCTCGGTCGTGTTGGGAATGAAATAGCGCGGATCGAGAATAGCCGCGATGCCGCCATTGCCGCCGAAGCGGTGTGCAGTGGCGTCATAGTCGATGCCCTGACGCACGCGCACCTCCCAAAGCGAACGGTCCATGCTTCGCATCTGCACGTCCACACCCACCGCGTGAAACATCGGCAGCGCCAGCTGGAAAATGTCAAGGAATGTGGTTCGAGCTTGGTCGATCTCGAATATGACCGTCACACGCTTGCCGTTTTCATCCTGCCGGAAGCCCTCACCATCCTTGGTGGGAAGGATCTTGTCGAGCAGCGCGTTGGCGGCGTCGGGGTCGTATTGGGTGAATTGCGTAGCCAGACGTTCGTTATAAAGAGGATCCTCCGCCCGCACGGCCGGTTGGGAGATCGTTCCCTGTCCGATGAAAACAGTGTCGATAATCGCCTGCCGGTCCAGCGCCATTGACAGCGCGGCCCTGAAATCCCTGTTGCCGTAAAGCTTGCGTTTGGCTTCGTCCGGATGATTGAGATTAAGCTGGAAAACCATCTCGTTGGTTTCGGTCGACGTCAGCGTATATAAGTCAAACTGGCCCTGGTCCTGGGAGTCGTAAAGCACTGCCCGGTTTGCCGGCGTCGCGATATACTGGTCCATCAGATCGATTTCGCCCTGCATCGCCTTCAACAACAACACCTGTGCGTCTGCGACCATCTGGTAGACGATGCGATCAATGTAGGGCAGTTGATTTCCCTCGGTATCGACCTTCCAGTAAAACGGGTTGCGCTCGGCGATCGCACGGTCGGTGCTCTGTCCTGGCGCAACCGCCATCTTCCAGGCGTGGATTACGGGACGCTGGGAGTTCTGAAAGAACTCGTTGTCCACGACGAGGCCCGCTTCGCGCTGAAACAATTGAATCCAGCCAGACGCGCCCTTGGCCTTGGCTTCCTGTTCAGCATTTGGGTTGTACTTGATGTGGAATTGCTTGAGGTAGTGCTTCGGCGCACGGGTGGTCTGATCGTCGTTAGCCCATGCCAGCCGCAGAGGGAAAAGACCGTTGGGCGCGGCGAAAATCACCTTGAACGTTACATCGTCCAACGCCTCGAAGCGGGCCTTTTTTCCGCCCGCACGCAGATGGTTCTGGCCGATGTCGTTAAGGCCCTCGTAATTGAAGATGTCCTCGTACCAGAACATGATGTCCTCGGTAGTGAACGGCTGACCGTCAGACCACTTCATGCCCTTGCGCAATCTGAAGGTGAACTCCGTGGCATCGGCATTGCTTTCGTAGTGCTCCGCGACATTCGGTACCACACCCGACCAGTCGGGCTTATATCGCAGCAGCGGCTCGTAAGCCTGATATCGAAACAACATCGACAGGGACCCACCACCGACGATCGCGCTGTTCCAGTCACCACCATGTGTTCCGACGCGGTCAAGCGGCGTGATGACAAGCGGATTGAGTGGCAGGCGGTCCACAACGGCGGGCAGCTTACCCTCCCTGACCAAGGCGTCCAGCATGGCGGGGTCTTTTACGGTCGTGGTCTGCGCGAACGCTGGCAAAGCGGGTAGTATGACGGCAGCGGTGCTCGCAGCGAGAAACGCGCGGCGATTGAATCCTTGCATTTGTTTTCCTCCTCCAGTCACGCATCGCGGAATATCTCTCCTCCTCAGGATCGATCCCGCGATTTTTCGGACGGATGCCACGCCAGAAAAAGATAGCTTGCATGCCCGTATTTGTTTAGCTTGTATTATGTAATTTGTTAGGTAAAGCGTTATGTTGAATTTATTTCGGCACGTAGGCCCACGGCGGGAGGATGCGTTATGCGCAAAGTGACATTGCAGGACATCGCCAATCACACCGGCCTTTCAAAATTTGCCGTTTCATGTTCACTTTCAGGAAAAGCAGGGGTCAGTGAGGCGACGCGCAAGCGCGTCGAGGACGCTGCCGCGATGATGGGCTACCAGCGCCCGAAGCCCGCCGACGAGCAACGCGAGATCACTCTGATCTTTCACGATCAGGTCGATAGCGTGAGTTACGAGTTGCGGACGATGCTGCAGGACGGCATGCAGAAAGAGGCGCATCGACTAGGTCAAGCTGTACGGTTGCAGTGGACGCACGACGCCGACAGGGTCGAGGCGATGGTAAAAGATAGCGCAGGTATCATTCTTGTTGGGCCGCACGAACAAAAGACGCTGGACATTGTCAAAGCGTCGGGCTTGCCTTCGGTTCGACTGGGGTGGGTGCTTCCACTTGAGCAGGCCGATCACGTCGGCGGAACGGACCACGAAGCAGGCATAGCGGTCGGCGAGTATTTGTTTGGGCTCGGGCATCGCGACATTGCCTTCGTGCAGGGGAAGGAAGGCTATCGCGGTCGTATGGAACGATATCACGGTCTGCGCGAAAGTTTAGAGCAACATGCCGATGCGCGACTGCATGTCCTGCGCTTTGACGAAGATGGAGGCTTTATCCCTGCGCTGCAAGCTCTTCATACTGCCGGAATCGCACCAACAGCCCTGTTCTGCGCTCACGATGGGCTGGCGCTGACCGCTGTTTCTGAACTTCTAGCACGTGGCTACCGCATACCAGACGATATGTCCGTTGTCGGCTTCGGTGATTTTTCCGCGGCGACCCAAATCTCTCCGCCACTTACGACCATCAGAGTACAAGGGGGGGAGATGGGCGCTACAGCGATGCGGCTATTGTTGGAACGCATTGAAACAAGAGGGCAGCCGGTCGTCGCAAAACGCATTCTTATCGCCTCGACCTTTATCGAGCGACGTTCATCGGGGCCTGCCCCTAGACATTCGAAATGGTTGACTCCCTTCGAGCGATGAAAACAACCCGCTCTTGAAGGGTTACGGACCGAAGACCCAGCTATTCTGACCAAATAAGATCATCAATTACCCCACCACCGTTCCTTGGGCGGCTTGAAGACACCTCAGCATCTGGCTATATTACTGGAAATATCCGGAGGGTACCATGGCTAGCTCGCAGACACGCGCAATTCAGAATTATCGAAGCCGCCTGGGCGACCGTGGTCTCGCTCGTTTTGAGGTTCTCGGGCGTGAGAGTGATCGCAGCTTAATTAGATCGCTTGCCCGCCGACTGGCCGAAGATGGCCCGGAGGCGGCCAATCTGCGCGCCTCCCTAAGCGAAACTCTCGCCGGAGAGCCGCCGAAAAAGGGGGGGATTCTCGCGGCACTCCGCCGATCGCCACTGGTTGGCGCAGAGCTAGATACAGGCCGATCACGCGAAGAAGGTCGCGATATAGATTTTTAATGCGATATTTGCTCGACACCAACATTCTAAGCAATATTACGAAACCAGAGCCTTCAGCGTCTTTGTTGACGTGGATGGCTGAACAAGTGGACGATGATTTGTTCATCGCATCACTCACTATCGCCGAGATACACTGTGGAATACTCGAGAAGCCGGCGGGGAAGAAGCGAGCTGCGCTCGAAACCTGGTTTCGAGGCAAAGAGGGCCTCCAGTCACTCTTCGCTGGTCGCATTCTTCCATTTGACGAGAAGGCAGCTCTCGTGTGGGGAGAGATGATGGCGCAAGGAAGGGCAATGGGCCGCCCGCGTAGTGCGTTGGACACGATCGTGGCTGCAATCGCTCAATCGAATAACTGTGTTGTTGTCACCGACAATGTGCGAGATTTCCAGGGGATTGAGATCATCAACCCCCTTCGTACAAGCGCTATCTGAAACGATTGCTAGAGTTAAGCTCTTGATGAAAGTCGAACCTTCTGCCCATCAATTTGTCATGAATTGAGAGGCAAGGGATCGGTGCCTTCCCCTAGAATCGCAAGGTATCGTCGATAGCTGAACACCCTGCCGCGCTTGCGTCCGGTAACCTCATCAACGATGCCCAATCGCTCTAGGTCGGCGAGTGCGGCGTTGACCGTTGGCGCGGACAAACCCGTCACCTGAACAATCTGGTTCGCCGTGTGAAAAGGATTCTGCTGGAAAAGCTCGTGAATGCGAAGAGCCGACCCTGCTCTATCACTCCCTAGGGTTATCCGCTCCCGGTCGTCCTTGAAAAGATCGACGATCTGAGTAGCAGCCTCAAACGCTTGATTGGCCGTGTCGGCGACGCCGGTCAGGAAAAACTCTAGCCAAGCTTCCCAGTTACCATGTTCACGAACCTCTTGCAGTAGCCGATAGTATTCTCTCCGATGGGACTTCAGATAGAGGCTGAGATAAAGCAGCGGTTTTCGCAAAACCCCGTTCATGCAAAGATATAGGGTGACAAGCAGGCGGCCGATACGGCCATTACCATCGAGAAACGGATGGATCGTTTCAAACTGCACGTGCAGCAGACCAGCTTTGATCAGCGCCGGTAACCTCGATTGGTCGTCATGCATGAAGCGCTCGAACGCGTCCAGGCAACCGGCCATTTCAATGACGGGTGGCGGTACAAAGAGTGCGTTACCAGGGCGCGTTCCACCAATCCAATTTTGCGAGCGGCGGAACTCTCCCGGATCCTTGGTGCCTCCCCGACCACTGTGTAGGAGTCTGGCATGCATCTCACGGATCAGACGCAACGACATGGGAAGCGTTTCTAGCCGCTCTAAACCATACATCATGGCGTCAACATAGTTGGAGACTTCGCGGATGTCATCAACCGGCTGCCCGGCTTGAGCTTCGGTCTCAAACCGCAAAAGATCAGAAAGGGTCGACTGCGTGCCTTCAATCTGCGAGGAAAGAACGGCTTCCTTTCTTACGTACATATAAAGAAACAGCTCCTGTCTCGGCAGCAGCATTGTGATGCCATCCAGGCGTCCTAGCGCGCGCTCAGCCAGGCTGAGACGCTCGAGCAATGAAAGCACATCAATCGCCGGTTCGGGCGGTAACGGTGGGGGCACGAATGCCCGCACTGTTTCACTGGCAGCGACCGTCTCGACAAAACGACCCAGGCGGTTTTTGGATTGGGAATCAGACATAACCCAATATCAGCCGCGCCCCTTATTTAAGCAAGACGCATTTCATTTAATTAAGCTGCAGACGTAGATAAGCGCGCTTAATTAACGCGTCGACATTGAATTCCTCACCTTTGATCCAGGCGGCTAGGCGCCTTCGAGCGATGCAGCGTAGGCACGCCATTGCCGCTGCTTCCCTTCGTCGCCAAACATCTCGACCGAGAGGCCCGGTGGGCGTCCTCTTGGGATCGGCGTCCGGCGGCGTGCAAACGTCGCGCGGATGGCCGCATCCAGATCGTTAGCGGGAATGTCGATCGCGCGCGGTATCGCCCACAGGTCGTAATAGTCTTTCATGCGCCCGTTGAGAACACCAAGCGCCACCATCGCCTGGAATTTCTCGGCGATCACCGTTGCGGGCGGATAGGAACGAACCTGCGGAGCGGGAAAATCTAGCAGGGCTGGATAGTCGAGCCGCTGCGTCACATCGGCCATAGCGTCTCCGAAGCCGAGGTCGATTGTAACGGGGATGCGGGTCCTTTCGAGATAGGCTGCAGTCTTGAGACGAACGCCGCCGTATTCCAGTTCTTCTCGAACGACTGTTGAAGCGAGCGCATTGATGTCGAAGACGAGCCCGTCGTCGCTCTCAATCGCCATGATCTCCCCGAAATCGGCGATCAGGCGGGCGGGATCTGCGTCCCTGCGTCCGAGAAAGTCCGCATCCTGCGTCACCCGATTGTCGTCGGCCACCCAGACCGTGACCAACATACCGCCTTTCAGGACGAAGCGGTCCCGATGCGCTGAGATTGACAGGCGATACAGCAACCGTTCGAGCGCGAACCGCACCAGCAGGACGTCGAATGCGCGACCCTCTTTGCGGGCGATATTGA
This sequence comes from Agrobacterium sp. SORGH_AS_0440, assembly GCF_031453135.1. Taxonomy (NCBI): domain Bacteria; kingdom Pseudomonadati; phylum Pseudomonadota; class Alphaproteobacteria; order Hyphomicrobiales; family Rhizobiaceae; genus Agrobacterium; species Agrobacterium sp. SORGH_AS_0440. The sequence continues at coordinate 224,763 of NZ_JAVIYR010000003.1, forward strand.
GCAGCCGATCCTTGACCGACTTCGCCATGTTCGCTGGTGCTTTAGCCATTGGAGGTGAGTGCCTCAAGATAGGGTTGCATGACCTTCCAGGCGCCGCCGGCCTTCGCGGCCTGGGCGATTGCGCTTGGAGTTGCCTTGCGTTGCTGGAGAGCAGCGCGCAGACCTTCGACAGCGACCGATCGGTCGACCAGTTTGGGTTTTCGGAACAGGTCGGCAAGGGTCTTCGGGATCGAATAGACCGGTACGTCAATGCCGGCGATCACATGATGTTCGATGCCCTGTCGCAGATATGGATCCGTGAAACGGACCATACGCAGCGGGGGATAGGACTGCACGGGCGCCCAATCGCTCGTTCCGATCGCTATCCAAACGCGCCGTGGCATTTGGTCGGTCAGTCCGTAGAAGGCGAGCGCCGACACCAGAGCGATCACGCCTTTGGGCGCGCGCATGATGGCTTCAGCTAGGATCTGGTTCTCTTCGACTTCCGCGTCACGCTTCTGATAAACTCCGCGCGAAATACGCTCGATTTCACCGCCCTCGACGGCGCGCGCGATCGTTTGCGCGCTGATACCAGCCTCGCGCAGTTCATGTGCATGCATCATGCTGCGCGCATTGAGCAGGCTTCTGAGCTTCACTTTTTGCGAGTCTTGCGCCGATGGCATGTTACAAATCCTCTAACTGTTTGCGATCTTATCAGAGGTTTTGTCACGAGTTATCCCTATTAGCGAATAATAGGCGGCCAGCCTCCAGCGAGCTCATATTATCTGCCGGATTGTCTTTTCGATCCATTCGGCGCCAGCAGCGAAAGTCGAGAGTTGCCGCGGCCCGGCATGGGGGAAACGCACTGGAGCACCAATGTTCGGCTTTCGCGAAGTGTGACGCTGACGACGAAAAATAAAAACAGACTGCTCTTAACTGGAATCGAATGTCGCCCTTGTGCGAATGCAATCGTCCCTTAGCGCCAATTTTTCCGGCTATTCCCGCGCGCCATGGAGTACCCGAAGAATTCGAACCGTTGTTTCGGTAATCAGATAGGCGGCGACGTAGGGCCTACCATGTGGCGAAACGCCCCTCCGCTGGGCGACGAGTCTAAACCCTTTTCGACCATTGAGTTCTGCGGCTGAATGTCAGAGGCTGGTTGTTGAAGCCGTCGCCCGAAGTACCAAGCTTAACCTACCATGATTTGGTTAAAGGCGCCGAGGAAGTGATTATTCTCCTCGCGCGAGCCGATGCTGACACGAATGAAGGTGTCGAAGCCCGGCTGCTTCCATGGTTTCACGATGACACCCAGCCGCAACAGCTCTTCCGCCACCTGCACAGCGCTGACCCCGACATCGATGAAGAGGAAATTGCATTTCGACGGCGCCATCCGGTAACCCAACGATTTGAGCTCGCCTGCGATACGCGCACGCTCCACAAGAGCCAGTTCGACGGATTTCCGCAGATGCGCATCATCGTTGAGAGCGGCAACGGCCGAAGCCTGTGCAATGGCGTTGGTGTTAAAGGGCGTTCGGGCGCGGTTGAGAAAATTGCAGAGCTCGCCGCTACTGACGACGCCATAACCGATGCGTAGACCCGCAAGGCCGAAGGCTTTGGAGAACGTTCGTAGGACTACCCAGTTCACCCTGGCATCCCGCAGCATATCGGCAGCCGAGGGATAGTCCTCGCCAGCCGCATATTCTGCATAGGCCTCGTCAACGACGACCATTGTATCCTTGTCGAGCGCAGCGATTACCTTTTCGAGTTCAGCCGGCGTCAGCCATGAACCCACGGGGTTCATCGGGTTCGAGAAAATCAGCATGCGCGGCTTGCGCGCAATTGCCACCACCAACGCATCGATATCGATCGTTAAATCTGACTTCACAGTCACACGTTCGATCACACCGCCCATCAGCGTGGTGTAGTCTTCATGCAGCGGGAAAGAAGGATAGAGCGTAGCAACCGTATCGCCCTGACGAACAACGGAGCGGCAGATTACGGCAATGAGGTCTTCCGAGCCATTGCCAAGGATTACCTGACTGTCATCCACGCCAAACCGGGCGGCAAGCTGGCTGCACAAGGCCCGCCCCTGCGGATCGGGATAGAGACGTGCCAGTTCGCCGATATCGGGAAAAAGGTGACGCAGCGCAGGTGATGGCCCGAGCGGGTTCTCGTTGGAGCCCAGCTTCGCGATGGCGGCGACGTCGTATTTTGCCCGCACTTCTTCAATCGTCAGACCTGCATTGTAAGGGGCAATCGCGCGGATTTCGTCGCGGATGGGGCTTGAAGGCTTTTCCATTTTGCAGTCTCCATGAGATGCGGATGGGCCAGTGATAAACCGGCAAATCTTATCCGTAAATATGTATAGACATTTTACGACGAAAATGATGTCATCGACAGGCTGAATAAACAAAGGGTGCCGCCATGACACAGCCGAATTTCGACCTCTCCGGCCGCCGCGCCCTCGTGACCGGCGCAAGTCGCGGCATCGGCCAGGCCATTGCGGTCGCCCTCGCGCAGGCGGGCGCCGATATTGCCATCACGGCGCGCACGATCGAGGCGCTCTCGGAAACGCATTCACGCATCGGTAAGCTGGGCCGACGCTGCGTGGCGCTCACCCAGGACGTTCGCGACGTCGAGGCATGCACTCGCGTGACGAAGGAAGCTGCCGACAAACTTGGTGGTCTCGACATCCTCATCAACAACGCAGGCTTCGAAAACGTCCGCGCTTCGTTCGATGTTGACGAAGCACTCTGGGAGTCGATCCTGTCGACAAACCTGAAGGGCGCATTCTTCTGCGCGCAGGCAGCCGGCCGCATCATGGCCGAAACAGGCGGGGGCGTGATCGTCAACCTCTGCTCGCTGACATCTTATGTCGGGATCCCAACGGCCGCCCCTTACGGCGCCTCGAAGTCCGGCCTGCTCGGCATAACCCATGCCCTTGCGAGTGAATGGGCGGCGCATGACATCCGGGTAAACGCCATTGCCCCGGGATATTTTCGCACAGCCATGACGGAGGTTTTCTATGAAAATGACGATTGGCAGTCGCGGATGCTGGAGAAGATCCCGCAACGGCGCTTCGGCAAGGAGAGCGACATTGGCGGCGTTGCCGTTTTCCTCTGCAGCGACGCAGCCGCCTATATTACAGGCCACTGCATTCCGGTGGACGGCGGCTATCTGGCCTCGATCTGACGTCGATAAACAAACGAATGAGAAATAGTACCGAATAGAGGTCTTCGGCGCTTGTCATTCGACGCAATGAGAAACAAAGTCGCAGAGTTGACCGCTAAACATTTTCGCACCTGCACAAATATTGCGCAACCAAATTTCAGGCGAAAAATTACGCAAATCTGGTTGACGTTAGTTGTACGTATATGTATATACAAGTACATATAACTCGGCCACATAACGCTGAAGGCGCAGAGGTAGCTTTGAGGGGATTTCCCGCCATCAAAGCGCGACAGGAGAAATATCATGGCGGCAGCAGCACTTCGTCCGGTCGATCCTTCCGCTGACCTCATCGCAGTGTCCGTCAAGGACGTGGGAATGTCCTTCGGCAATGTTCACGCCGTCAGGCAGGCCTCGTTTGATCTTCCCAAGGGCCGCTTCCTGACCATCCTCGGCCCTTCCGGTTCGGGCAAGACGACGCTGCTGCGGATGATTGCCGGCTTTGATCGCCCGACCAGCGGCGAAATATTCATCAACGGGCAGCCGGTCAGTGCCGTGCCGCCACACCAGCGAGCGATCGGTATGGTGTTCCAGAAGCTCGCGCTTTTTCCGCACATGACCGCCGCCGAAAACGTCGCCTTTCCCCTGAAGATGCGCCGACATGATGCCCGCACCATTCCCGAGAAGGTCGAGCGTTATCTCGACCTCGTACGCCTCGGCGGTTACGGTGACCGCCGCATCAACGAACTCTCGGGCGGCCAGCAACAGCGTGTCGCCATTGCCCGGGCCCTGGTGTTCGAACCGGATCTGCTTTTGCTCGACGAGCCGCTCGCGGCACTTGACCGCAAGCTGCGCGAGGAAATGCAGTTGGAGTTCCGCCGTATTCAGAAGGAACTCGGCGTCACCACCATCAACGTTACTCACGACCAGCGCGAGGCACTGGTGGTGTCAGACGAGGTCATCGTGATGAACGGCGGCGAAATCCAGCAAAAGGCACGGCCGGTGGAAACCTATCGCGCGCCCTCGAATGCCTTCGTCGCAAACTTCATCGGCGTCACCAACTTCATCGAAGGCAAGGTTGCCGAAGTCACACCAACCAATGTCACGATCACGGCGGCAGGCATAAATCTTGTCGGCGTCGCTTCGGACGAAAATCTCGCCGTCGGCGCGGCCTGTGCCGGGGCCGTTCGGGCAGAGCAAATTCGCATCGCCTCGCCCAATGGCCGCCTGGAAGGCCTTTCGACTGTGGTCGAGGGCAAGGTCGAAGACTGCATTTTCGAAGGCGAGCGCGTGGTTTATGAAATTCGGGTCCAGGCTCTCGGCGGCGCCGTAATGCGCGTGTTCGATCACGATCCGGAATCACATCTGCAATTCGCTCCGGGCGACGACGTTCGACTGGGCTGGAATGCACGGGATATGCATATCTTTCAAAAATGACCCCCAGAAGGTCGGACCAGAGGAGAATGTTCAATGTCGCATGATAAATTTCTGACCGCCCAGCTCCGCCGTCGCACGTTGCTGGCGTCGTTCTCCGCAGCCGGCGCTTATGCCGGACTATCGACGCTCGGCGTCAGCCGCGCTTTTGCGCAGGAGCCGGAAAAACCAGCCGAAATCATCGTTCGCGCGTGGGGCGGCAGTTGGGTAGATGCGCTGAAGGCAGGTGTCTCCGACAGCTTCACCAAGGCAACCGGCATCGCGGTGCGCCACGATCTGACCGAGGATAACGAGATCCAGCCGAAGGTCTGGGCCGCCGTCGCCCAGAAGCGCGTTCCGCCGATCCATATTAACTGGGACACCACGACGAATGCCACGAAGTCGGCGCTGCGTGGCGTCACCGAAGACCTCTCGGACCTGCCCAATCTCAAGAACGCCACGGATCTTGCCAAGCCGGTCGGTCTCGATGGCTATCCGATCGTCAATACTTATGGCTACGTCTATGTGCTGGCTTACCGCCCTTCGGCGTTTCCGAACGGAGCGCCGAAGTCCTGGAAGGACCTTCTCGACCCGAAGCTGAAGGGCCGTATCGCGCTCTATAATGACGGCATTGGCTTCCATTTCCCGGCGCAGGTCGCAGGTGGGGGCAAGCTCGAAGACATTCCCGGCAACATGCAACCCGCCTGGGACTTCATTTCGAAGATCAAGGCGCAGCAGCCGCTGCTGGGGGAAGACCCAGATTTCACCACCTGGTTCCAGAAAGGCGAAATCGACGCTGCCTGCACCATTTCGACCAATGCCCGCGAAGCCAAGAAGAACGGCATCGAGATCGCATGGGTGGTTCCGGAAGAAGGTGCCAAATTCGATACCGACGGCCTGTGGATTCCGAAGGGCTTGCCGGAGAACGAACTCTACTGGGCGAAGCAGTACATCAACCATGCCCTGACCCAGGAAGCCCAGCAGGTCTGGCTTGATGGCCTCGGACTTCCCGGCGTCATTCCGGGCGTCAAACCGCCGGCCGACCTCGTGGGCGACCCTTCCTATCCTACGACGGAAGAAGAGTTCAAACACCTGATCCGGGTTTCGTCCAAGATCCAGGTCGAAAACGAGAGCCAGTGGTTCGCCAAGTTCAAGGAAATCATGCAGGGCTGAAGCCCTGTCCCGCCCGTCGCGTCGTTCAGGTGACGGCGGGCATTCCACTTGAGGTTAAGAGGTAACGCGGTCTCTTTGGCAAATGCACCATAGCCTTTGCCGGGACCGCTCGAGGATCGGTATTCATGCGCGCTTCCCGTGTCGCATATCCCATGACGTGGCGCGTCATGGATATGCTCGAACGATTTGCGGCCATTTTCTGGCCTTCCAGCTTCAAGAAGGGTCTGCCCTATCTTATGCTGCTGCCGGCCATCGTGCTGGTTGGCCTTCTGGTCCTCGGTCTCATCCAGATCGGCGATACGAGTCTTCGGACATTGGACACGAATACGTTTCTGGTGTCTGAGACCTATACGCTCGCCAATTACCAGCGGGCGCTGACGGAAAAATTCTTTGCCACCGTCGCGGGCCGCAGCCTTATAGGCTCGCTCATCGTTACCGTCATCACGCTGGTATTCGCCTTTCCTTACGCCTATCTCATGGTTCGCACGTCCTCCTCGGCACTGCGCAAATTCCTGCTGGTTGCGCTGTTCCTGCCTTTCTTCATCGGTCAGGTAGTACGCGCCTATGGCTGGCTGATTATTCTCGGCAACCAGGGCATGGTCAACGAGGCTCTCGGCCTGGTCGGTGTCCCACCGATACGCCTTCTCTATAATTACCCGGCTGTCCTGTTCGGCCTTGTTCAATACATGCTGCCCTTCGCTGTTTTGATGCTGGCACCTGCGCTGACCGCCATTCCGGCGGAACTCGAGGCCGCCGCCGCCTCCCTCGGCGCCAGCTGGCTTCGCACCTTCCGTCATGTCGTCCTGCCGCTTTCCCGCCCCGGCCTCGTCGGAGCGGGTCTCGTCGTGGTTACGCTCTCCCTTACGGACTTTGCCATTCCCGCGATCCTTGGCGGGGGGACGCAGGATTTCATCGCTAACGCGATCTACGACCAGTTCTTCCGCACCTCCGACCAAGGCCTTGGCGCGACACTTTCGCTGCTGCTCGTCGCGGTTGGCTCCATTCTCGTCGGTGTCGTCTTCATGGTCTTCGGTGCAGGCACGCTTGCCATGGGAGGCGACCGCAAATGACCGGCAGCCGCAGCAAATCCATCGTCATCTGGACCTTCGTCTCGACCGCGCTCGTCATGTTGTCGGCACCCACCATCGTGGTTCTCGGTGCCTCGTTTACTTCCGGCAACATCATCACCTTCCCGCCGGACGGGTTTTCATTGCAATGGTATAGCAAGATCGCCCACGCCACCGATCTGCGCCAGGCCTTCTTCCGTTCACTGATCGTCGCGGCGATCTGCACCCTCGTGTCCATTCCCGTCGGCACGCTCGCTGGTATTGCGCTCGCCAAATATCGGGTGCGGTTTGCCCGCTCCATCCAGATCTATCTGCTGCTTCCCTTCACAATTCCGCTGATCGGTTCCGGTATCGGCATGATGCTCGCCTTTGGACAGATGGGTGTGCTTGGCAAGCTATGGCCCGTCGGCATCGCCTGCTCGGTGATCAATCTGCCCTTCATGATCTGGGCGGTGACGGCAAGCGCCAGCAACCTGTCGCCGGATCTGGAACTTGCGGCCGCAAATTGCGGTGCGCCACCCTTGCAGCGTTTCCTTTACATCACGCTTCCCGCCGTCCTGCCGGGCGTGATCACCGGCTCTCTATTGATGTTCATTCTGGCGTTGAACGAGTTCCTCGTAAGCCTGCTTCTGGTAGACGCGCGAAGCGTCACACTGCCGGTCCAGATCTACAACTCCATCCGCTCGATCATCACACCGGACCTTGCCGCCATTTCCGTGGTGTTCATCGCCTGCGCCGGGATCGCGATCGCGCTGCTCGACCGCCTCGTCGGCCTCGACATCTTCCTGAAATCGAAGTGACCAATCGGCCGTTTGGCCAGCTATCAAGGACAAGACGATGACATCAGTGTCTTTCTATGACTATTCCAAGCTCGATGCCAATGAGAAGGCCGCCCTGCTGCGTCGTTCGGAAAGCGACATCTCGAGCTTCATCGAAAAGGTTGCCCCGATCCTCGAAGCCGTTCGCACCGAGGGCGACAGTGCACTAGCTCGCTTCGGCCGCGAACTCGACAAGGCCGACGTGACCGAAGCCAATCTCAAAGTCACCGAAGCCGAATTCGACGCGGCCTTCAAGCTGGTTGATGCAAGCGTCATCGAATCGATCCAGTTCGGCATCGACAATATCCGCCATTTCCATGAGGAACAGAAGCCGGAAGCCATGTGGCTGAAGGAAATTCGCCCCGGTGCCTTCGCGGGTGACCGCTTCACGCCGATCCAGTCCGTGGCGCTCTATGTTCCACGCGGCAAGGGCTCCTTTCCGTCGGTCACCATGATGACCTCCGTGCCCGCGGTCGTTGCCGGCGTTCCGAACCTTGCCATCGTCACACCGCCGGCGCCCGATGGCTCGGTCGATGCGGCGACCCTGGTTGCCGCGCGCCTCGCCGGCGTGGATACCGTCTACAAGGTAGGCGGCGCCCAGGCGGTGGCCGCCGTCGCCTACGGTACGCAGACCGTGAAGCCGGCGCTCAAGATCGTTGGTCCGGGAAGCCCATGGGTCGTCGCCGCCAAGCGTTCGCTGTCCGGCGTCATCGATACCGGCCTTCCGGCCGGTCCTTCGGAAGTCATGATCCTCGCTGACGATACGGTCCATGGCGGCCTCGCCGCCCTTGACCTGCTGATCGAAGCGGAACACGGCCCCGATTCCTCGGCCTATCTCGTCACCCATAGCCGGCGCGTCGTTGAAGAGGCGATCGCGGCCCTGCCCGAACACTGGGCCAAAATGTCGGAGCAGCGGGTCGCTTTCTCCAAGACAGTTCTCACCGGCAAGACCGGCGGCATCGTCCTGACGTCCTCGATTGAGGAGAGCTACGCTTTCGTCAATGCCTATGCACCGGAACATCTTGAGTTACTGTCGGAAGAACCGTTCATCCATCTCGGACATATCACCGAAGCCTCCGAAATTCTGATGGGCACCCACACGCCGGTCAGCATTGCCAACTTCTCGCTCGGCCCGAACGCCGTGCTACCGACCAGCCGCTGGGCACGCACCTTCGGGCCGCTTTCGGTGACCGACTTCGTCAAGCGCAGCTCGATCGGCTATGTCACGCCGCCAGCCTATCCGGAATTCGCCAGACATTCCCATAACCTCGCTCTTTACGAAGGCTTTTCCTCGCATGCGCTCGCGGTTTCTCCGGTGCGCGACGCCTATCTGAAAAAGGGTGCCTGATCCATGAAGGCGGTGCGGCTTTACGATGCGAACGACCTGCGTGTGGAGGAGATGGCCTCCCCATCTTCGCCGCCGGCAGGCTTCGTCAATCTGCAAGTCAGGGCAGCGGGGATTTGTGGTTCCGATCTGCACAATTACCGCACCGGACAATGGATTTCCCGTCGTCCGTCCACCGCCGGTCACGAATTCTGCGGGCGCATCACGGCGATCGGCGACGGTGTGACTGATTTTGCCATCGGCGATGTCGTTTCATCAGACTCGCGCATGTGGTGCGGCCTCTGCCCGGCCTGTTCGAGTGGCCGCACCAATGTGTGTGAAAACCTGGGTTTTGTCGGCGAAGTATGCGACGGCGGTTTTGCCGATGAGGTTCAGGTACCGGCCAAGCTGCTGGTCGGCCATGATCCGCAACTCTCGCCACATATCGCTGCCATGGCAGAACCGCTCGCCGTGGCGCTACACGCGGTGCGCCGCCTTGCTGTTCCCAGGGGGGAGCCTGTGCTCGTCATCGGCTGCGGCACGATCGGCGGGCTGAGCGCTCTCATCCTCTCCCGCCTGCACGACGGCGCGGTTCTGCTCGCCGACCAGAATGCGGAGCGAGCCCGACGCGTCAGTGACGTGACTGGCGGCAAGATCGTGACACTCGACAAGGCTGTGTTAGACGCCGCGCTTTCGGGTGGCCGCCTTCGTTATGCGCTTGACGCCACCGGCAGCATTCAGGCGATAGGCCGGGCCGTAGACCTGCTTTCCGGTGGCGGTGGCCTTGCGCTTGTCGGCATCAGCCACGGCAAGCTTGATTTCGATCCCAATATTCTTGTCGAGCGCGAAATTTCGCTGATCGGTTGCCACGCCTTTTGCAACGAACTGCCGGAGGCAACGGCGCTGCTGACAGAGCTCGCGCCGGCTCTTCACCGCTTTATCGAGGTGCTGCCCTCACTCGACGATGTCCCCACCGCCTATGACCGGTTGCTGCGGGGTGAAAGCAGCGCTTTGAAGACGATAATAGACGTGTCGAAATAGGTCTGACACGTCACTTCAACAATGCCGGCGCAGCAACGCGGAGGCGGAGACAGTGACCATGACTGCACTTTCAGATTCCGCCTCGCCACTCTACGAGAAGGTGAAGGACTTCGTTCTCGGCAACATCGGCAGCGGCAAATGGGCGCGCAACAGCCGGTTGCCTTCGGAGCACGAGCTGGTTTCGACGCTCGGCGTTTCGCGCATGACCGTCAACCGCGCGCTTCGGGAGCTCACCTCGGAAGGGCATCTGCGCCGCATCCAGGGCGTGGGCACATTTGTCGCGCCGCCAAAACCGCAATCGACGCTGATCGAGATCAGCAACATCATGACCGAAATCAGGGCCCGTGGCGGTCGCCACCGCGCCGAGGTTGTCGTGCTGGAACGCATCGTCCGGCCGGAACCCGAACTCCTGCTTGCCTTCGAGTTCGATACCAGCCGACCGGTGGACCATTCGGTCGTCATTCATTTTGAAAACGATCTGCCGGTGCAGCTCGAGGAACGCTACGTCAACCCCAGCCTCGTTTCAGGCTATGTCGAGCAGGACTTCACCACGGCGGCAACCTACGACTATCTCCAGAATGCAACGCCGCTCACCGAAGTCGAGCACCTGATCAGCGCTCTGCCAGCCAGCGAGGCCCATGCACGCCTGTTGCAGATCCGCGTTGGCGACAGCTGCCTCGTCCTGCACCGCAAAACCTGGACGGGCCCGATCGTCGCGACCGTCAATACGCTTACCTATGTCGGCAGCCGCTACTCACTTGGAAGCCGCTATCTGCACGGCAGCAAATAAGACAACATCCGGAACAATTGCCATGACCCAGCCCGCCAGCCGCACCGCGGAAATCCGAAAAATCGCCAAGGCCGCCGATGGCAGAGCAGAAAAAATGCTTGCCGACTTGCTGCGTGACCTTTTCAGCATCGAAGCAAGGAATGTGGCGATCAATCAGGATCAGTACAGTCTCAATTCCCTCAATGGCTTCTTCGAAACTGACGAGGGTCAGTTCTTCTTCAAGTTCCATCAGGAGGAGGGCGAAGAGGCCATGAGCGGCGAATATTACCGCGCCGATATTCTCGCCCGCGCAGGTCTGCCGGTCGACCAGCCGTTGCTTATGTCCGTGCTGCCGGGTGAACAGATCCTTGTTTATCGCCGCCGCAGCGACCCGCGTTTTTCCGACGTGTTGCGCGCGCTGGACCTCAAGGACGATCCGGCAGCCCGCGCAAAGGCGGTGGAGGCCGAGCGCAGGCTGAATGAGGCGGTTCTGAAAGTGTATCTGGAAACGCTGCACGTTGTCACGCCCACAGAAGTGTCAGCCGAGCCGGTTCATCGATTGTTCTATGAACGCCTCATCGATCCCTTCACTGGCATCTATCCCGGTGGGAGACTGGCAAATTTCTATGTTGGCAAGACGTTCGAACTGCCGGGCATGACCCTGGATTGGCAAACCCTCTCCGGGCTTCGCTTCTGCGTTAACGGCATCGCGTATCGCGACGGTCTCGCAGCGCTTTTCGACGAGGCGCATGAACGGCTGAACCCACCCATGCTCGCCGATGCAGGCGGCGTTACCGCCCATGGCGACGCCCATAATGCCAATGTCTGGTATGAGGACGACGGCAGCGACGCCTGCCTCTCCTTCTTCGACCCCGCTTTCGCCGGTGAGAATATCCCGACGCTCCTCGCGGAAGTGAAGACGACGTTTCACAACATCCTCGCCCATCCGCTCTGGCTATATGACCCGGCTCTTGCTGGAGAGCGCTATTCGGCAAGCGTCACGCTCGATGACGATATGCTTCTGATCACCACCAATTATGAGCCGAGTAAGGTCCGGCGCGAACTTCTTGCCGTAAAGGGCGAGGTCATGTGGAGGCCGCTTCTTGCCGAGCTGAAGGCGCGCGGCATGCTTCCCGCTGACTGGCGCCGGGTGGTCCGCCTCGGCCTCTTCCTGTGTCCAACACTGGTGATGAATCTTCGTGCGGGTGCGACGAGCCATAACCCGGCATCATCCCTGATTGGCCTGTCGAGTGCAGTCATGGCTGGAAGCGAACCGGTTGAGGGCGAGGATGCCTTGTCTCGCTTCTTTGATGCGATTGATCCGGAGCGAGGCTGAGATGAAGCCGGTAAATGTCTCTGATTATCGCGAACTCGCACGCCGTCGATTGCCGAAGATCTTCTTCGACTACATTGACGGCGGATCGTTCGACGAAGTTACGATGCAAGCCAACCGCGCAGACTTCGGCGATTTTGAGCTCAAGCAGCATGTACTGGTGGAACCAAAGCAGCAGGACCTTTCAGCCTCCTATCTAGGCATGCGCCACCCTCTACCCTTCATGCTGGGCCCGGTCGGATTTCTTGGTCTTTATACGGGCAATGGCGAGATAAAAGCGGTTCGCGCCGCCCATGCCGCCAATATACCCTTCTGCCTCTCGACCTTCTCCATTGCGTCGCTCACCGACCTCCGGGCCCAGACCAAAGGACCGTTGCACTTCCAGCTCTATGTGCTCGAGGACCGCACGCTCTGCGAGGAGCTCCTCGTCGCTGCGGAACAGGCAGGCGTTGATACGCTGTTCGTCACTGTCGACACAGCGATTACCGGCATCCGTGAACGCGACGTGCGCAACGGCTTCCGTTCGCTGACGCGAATGACCCCGGGCCTCTTCGCCCGTCTGTCCCTTCGCCCGCGCTGGTTGGCGGAAATGGCACTCGGTGGGATGCCTTCGGTACGCGCGATTGAACATCGTCCGGAGTTCGGCCGTGGCGCACTGGAGCAGGCGACAAATCTGTCACGCGGCATCGATAAGACGCTCTCCTGGAAAGACCTCGCTTGGCTGCGCGAACGCTGGACGGGCAAGCTGGTCGTCAAGGGCGTACTTTCGGCCGACGATGCCGTGAAGGCGCACGGCATCGGCTGCGACGGCGTCGTGATTTCAAACCACGGCGGGCGTCAGCTGGACGGTGCCTCCAGCACGATCCGCTCCCTGACCGGCATTCGCGCATCCGTCGGTCCAGACTTCTGCCTGATGCTGGATGGCGGCATTCGCCGCGGCACAGACATCATCAAGGCGATCGGTCTCGGAGCCGATGGCGTAATGCTTGGCCGCGCCTATGCCTACGGGCTGTCCGCTGCGGGAGAGCACGGCGTCGCGGGCGTGATCGCCATTCTCGAAAAGGAAGTCTCCGTCAGCCTGGCGCTCATGGGGATTGCTTCTATGGATGAATTGAAGGCACGCGGCCATGACGTTGTTATTGCGCGAGGCAACTCTATGGCCCTCAGTTAGCAGAATTCATCTGGCGCAGACTGGGTGATACTAAATATGGCTGTCATGGCTCGTATCACCCGATATCGCAACGCTCGCCGCACCAACCGGCTGCTTGCCAAGAAATACTCATCTCAGGCCAGCATTCGGCTGTGATCTTTCGGTCGCCGTCGGAGATAGGCAACATTCTCCGAGCCTCGGTGAAACGACCCGTCACCCAGCAGTTTCCAGGCCCAAAGGCGCTACGGGGACGGAACGTGCTACCCCGCTGTTTCAAAGTCGTTTTGCTCTTGAAGGGAATCGAACCTAAGTCCCATTTTTCCGCCGCACTTCCAGGACAGCTCGCGCGTCTGGAGCATAGAGAGAATTCCCAGGCGCTAATGCCACAACGCCGAAATTGGAACCGCCGATAATCGTTCTCCAAATGGGATTACCTTGTGGTGGTCGTAAAGGACCATGCCTGATACGAAGCGCTCTCCGCATTCTTCGGCCAAAATTCGTAAACCAGAGAAATCGGAATTTGTGACGGATGCTGCGGCTTTTATCTCGATGCCGACAATCCGCCCTCGCCTGTCTTCAACGACAATGTCGACTTCATTCTGCTGCTTGTCGCGGAAATGCGAAAACTCAAATCGTGTATGTGCGGCACTGGCGAGTTTGAGTATCTCCCCAAAAACGAAAGTCTCAAGCAACGCCCCGAACTGCCCTCTGTCGTCCCGCATTCTCTCGAGAGACAGGTCACGAAGAGATGCGAGCAGACCAGAATCGAGGAAATGTATTTTAGGTGTTTTGGTCAAGCGCTTTAGTTTGTTGGAAAACCAAGGTTGAACGGTTCGGGCGAGGAACAGGCTCTCGAATATACCGACGTATTTCTGGGTTGTGACGTGGTTCATCCCGATGGGGGCGCCAATTCCGGAGTAGTTCACGAGTTGTCCCGAATGCTCAGCTAGAATCCGCAGCAAGCGCGGCATTTGCGCAATCTGCTCGATTTGGGCAACATCACGAACGTCGCGTTGAACGATCGCCTGGATATAGTCCGCATACCAGTCGTGTTTGCGGCTCAACGTTTTGCGGCTCAATGCCTCGGGATATCCACCGGCGAGGACCGCAGCCATCAAGTCGTCACCGATGACGGGTTCTCCGGACTTTGGTTCATTTTGAAAGGCGTCGCTCAGGAAGCTGCTGCCCGCGGTTCTGATCTCGCTCTGCGCAAGCGGCAGCAATCGAACGACCTCCATGCGTCCTGCGAGCGAGTCCGCCACGCGTGGCAGCGTCATAATATTAGCTGAACCGGTCAGGAGGAAACGTCCCGGGCGCTGGTCGATATCCACACTTTCTTTGATTGCGAGCAACAGCTCGGGGGCGCGTTGAATTTCATCGATGACGGCGCGATCTATACGCCTTACGAAGCCAACGGGATCCTGTCGCGCTGCATCCAAGGTTGTCGCATTGTCTAGAGTGTAATACTCCATGGCCTCTTTGGCTATCTTCTTTGCCAGTGTCGTTTTTCCTGATTGTCGGGGACCGACGATCATAATCACCCTTGTGTCTAACATGGCATCGGCAACACGTTGCTCGACGAGTCTTGGATAGAGCATCACGGCCTTATTCCTCTCAATGGCCGTTTGAAAATACATTAATGACTAATTGAAAGTAAAGGTTTGACCATTTGAAATTCATGTGGCGGCTGATTGAAAAATCGAGGTCCGAACTCGGTGGCACGAGGTAGGCGAGAGGCACGCAGGCACCGCCTCTCGCTAATCAATTACCCGAACTGATTTAGCTGAAACGCGCCAAGAGGATGGTCAAGAATGATGAGGAAGACAATTTGTGTTTACGCTGAACACGATGCTGAGCTTTACAATGGAAGAATCCAACGCCTTGAAAGGATTCGAACCAACGACCCTTGTTGGCTGAACTGGCACTAACTCACAATAAATCTGCCGTTCAAGTGGCGCGGATGATTTATTTGAAAAAAATGCGGCCAACCGGACGGTGGATCACTCCATTGGCAAACGGGCGCCGGATTGTTCAGCGCGTTAACACCGCATGCGGGCTTGTACATACGACATATCCTCGGTGTGATCCCAAGCCCCTTTCCCGCGCTACTACAAACGCAAACGTGTCAGCGCCCGAACCGCGACTGCTGAATTTTACAATATTGTTCCCAGCAACGACTTCAGTTTAGGGCTCCAAATGAAGGAGCGTTGAAATGACTGCACAGTCGATAGCGCAAACCGTCACACCCGCCCTTGGAGAAGTTCCTGACTTCCAAGTTGGCGATCGTGTGAAAACGGCAGTGCGCTTTCCAGTCGGCCACTACCGACTTCCCACTTACCTCCGCGGAAAGGCTGGCATCGTTGAACGAGTCATCCCGACGATGGGTGTCGACAACGAGGAGGAAGGTTATGGCCGGAATGCCGGGTCGAAAGGACACTATTACCGCATTGCGATTCCGATGACCGAAATCTGGGCCGAGTACAAGGGCCGAGCAACAGATGGCCTGAGGATCGAAGTCTTTGAAACCTGGCTCGAAAGGATTTGACCTTGCACGACGACAATCACGATCACGATGAGCACGATAATCATCACGACCACGCGCATCCACATGAAGAGATCTCCGTCACAGAGCCTCCCAGCTATTACGACATGATGGAAACAGCGGTTCGCGAGCTTCTCGTCGAACGAAAATTGTTCGGCGCAGACGAAATCCGGCGACAGATCGAAGTCCTGGATTCCCGCACGCCGGCACTCGGTGCGAAGGTCGTTGCGCGAGCTTGGGTCGATGACGAATTCCGCAAACGTCTGCTCGATGACGGGCGAAAGGGTTGCGAGGAACTGGGCATCACGTTTTACGATGACACGCAGTTGATCGTGCTGGAAAACACGCCTGAACTCCACAACCTCATCGTCTGCACGCTTTGCTCGTGCTATCCGCGACCCGTATTGGGCTTGCCGCCGGACTGGTACAAGCTCAAGCCGTATCGGGCCCGAGCCGTTTACGAACCCCGTGCTGTTCTCGAGGAGTTCGGGACGCACATTCCCGATGATGTCGAAATCGTCGTCAGCGATTCCACGGCCATGGTTCGTTACCTAGTGCTGCCGATGCGGCCGGCGGGTACGGAAGGTCTGTCTGAAGAGGAACTTGCTACACTGGTGACGCGCGACGCGATGATCGGCGTCGTCCCTGTCGAATATCAAAAGAGGGTTGCATGATGTCCAGTGAAGGTCTCGTAAAGAAACTCCCCAATGATATCGGCGGGGACGTCGGCGGAAAAATTGAACGTGTCGAACACGAACTTCTGCCGTGGGAAAAGCGCTGCCACGCGCTTGCGGACGTCCTTGATTTTCACAAGATCATCAATACCGAGGAGAAGCGCCGCGGCGTCGAAGCGCTCGGCTCGGAGATGATCGGGAAGCTGTCCTATTATGAGCGCTGGATCATCGCCTTCGCGAACATCCTGTTCCAGAAAGGTATTCTGACCCCGAGCGATATCGCCACCAAAATGGCTGAAGTCGAGGCTCGCTCGAAGTTACAAGGCCAAGCTAATGGCTGACCCCACAGTGACGCGCGAAGCGGCTTGCTTCTTCGAGGCAGATGGGACGATATCGGTACTCAGGCGTTCGTTTGTCGAGGCAGTCGGGACTTGCTTGCTGGCGGTTGCGATGGTGGGCTCCAGTCTCACCGTCGAGCACAAGCTCGCGGGGGAACCGATCGCCACATCGCTCGTTATCGCGATCTCGATCGCCGGTTCGCTAGTGGGATTGATCATCGCTCTCGGAAAAGTTTCCGGGGGCCACTATAACCCCTTGATCACTGTCGGGCAGTGGCTCCGAGGTGAACGTCCGACTACATGCACGATCACGTATGTAATCGCCCAGATGTTGGGCGCGGCCCTTGGCGCGATCATTGCCACAACGATGTTCGGAGCATCCTCCAGTCCGATCATGGGCCACACGCCCTCACTTGGCCTAGTCATCAGCGAGATTGTAGCTTCAACGGGCCTGCTTACGATCGTCATCGGTTGCGGACGCAGTGGCAAGCCAGATACGGGTCCGTTCGCCGTTGGCGCCTGGCTTGTTGCAGCCATTTTAGCCACTCCTTCAACGTCTTTTGCCAATCCCGCGGTCACTCTTGCTGCAGCGTTCGCCGCTGGCCCGGTCGCGCTGAGCGTGGCGTCCGCGGCTACGTTTGCCGTGGCTCAGGTTGTCGGTTTGCTTGTGGCGCTTGGTATCACCAAAGTCGCGTTCGAGAATACGCGGGACATACCTCGCCAACGTCGTCCAATTTCGAGTCAGCCCAATGATCAGACCTGAGGGTATGACTTTCCTGGAGACCCGGCTACCGCCGAGCATTGTGATCGAGCGGTTTCGTTCCGCGGTGGAAAGGGCCGGAATGAAAGTATTTGCTCTCATCGACTTCGCAGCGGATGCAAGGGATGCCGGGTTGGTTATGGAGGACGCAGTGCTACTCATCTTCGGCAATCCGAAAGTCGGCACTCTTCTGCTCATCGACGCGCCGCATTCAGGTATCGATCTGCCGCTCAAGGCACTTGCGTGGACCCATCAAGGTAAACAGTGGCTGTCGTACAACGAGCCTGCCTACATCGCGCGACGACATGGCCTCTCGATCGACGGGCCAGTTCAGAAGATGTCCGAGGCACTCAAATCCGCTGCAATTGCGGCCACCAGCAACGAAGCATCCTAAAATACAGAGGAACCGTTATGACGACAATTACTGAACAAAAAATCGCCCACGTACGAGCGCCAGCAAAAGCGCTCGCATTACTCATGCTCGGCTTTCTGGGCGTACTGCTAGTTGGCGGTGTGGGCTTCGCCGGAATCCCGGCAGTCCACAATGCCGCCCATGATGTCCGTCACACCCTAAGTTTTCCGTGCCATTGAGGTTGATGCAATGGCCTATCTTCAAAAACTCTTCTTCGCGGCAATAATCGCGGGATCGATCGGCGGCATTCTCGCGTCGGCGCTCAATATCTCGATTACTGTGCCGATGATCCTCCAAGCAGAGATATCCGAGCATGCGGCTGAACACGTTCATGCTGGCGAACAGGGGGGGCACGAGCACCCTGAGATGTCCGCATTCGCGAGAAACACGTTGACCGTCGTCGGCATGATGCTGGCGCATGTCGGCTTCGCGCTTATGATGACTGTGCTCGCCGAACTAAAAGGAAGCTTGGCCTCTTGGAAATCCGGTCTTGCCTGGGGAGCTGCCGGATACCTTATCTTCAGCCTCGTTCCCGCACTCGGCCTTCCGCCGGAGCTTCCCGGGATGCCTGCCCCGGACCTCGTTCAACGTCAGGTTTGGTGGATTACTTGCACGGCCTGCACTGCCGGCGCGATCGTGTCCGCCGTCAACTATCGTAGTCCTCTGGCCCTCATTGCTGCGGCGGTTCTTGTGGCAATGCCATTCCTAATTGGCGCTCCAGTTGCCCCCGAAATGGAGACATTGGTGCCCGCGACTCTGCACCATGAGTTCGTGATCGGGACCCTTGCGGCGAACCTCGTGACTTGGCTCGTAATGGGGCTGTCCCTCGGGATGATAAGGTCTCCTGCACGTCCGCGGTTGGCGACGCTCAGCAGCTAGCCAATCTTCACAGGTGACAAAGCCCCTAGCGTATATACCGAGGGGCTTTCCGTGATACGCCGCCTTGTTGAACCCCGACATACGGCGATGACCTTGGCGATCGCCGCCAAGTAATGGCTCAGCGGCGATCCCGCGGCAAGCCCATACACCCGCCACCATCAGCATTCTCCGGACTCGAACGGCCCGCTCCGAGCAGGCAGCCGGTGCTGCGC
Source organism: Agrobacterium sp. SORGH_AS_0440 (assembly GCF_031453135.1). Classification (NCBI taxonomy): domain Bacteria; kingdom Pseudomonadati; phylum Pseudomonadota; class Alphaproteobacteria; order Hyphomicrobiales; family Rhizobiaceae; genus Agrobacterium; species Agrobacterium sp. SORGH_AS_0440. Next base: position 243,815 of record NZ_JAVIYR010000003.1, read on the forward strand.
TCGCAGCGCAATCTAGTCTATAGACTAGAAGCGTTCGCCCTCGCTGCCTGATGTCAGACAGGCATTCCCGCCCCGAAGGGCGGAGAAGCCCTTAAGCTTTGCGTGCAGCTAATTCAAGGTGATTTGAAGCCTCGTCGGTCGTCCATAGCGCGTTCGCAAACCACCGGAAGTTTACGAGGGCCGCCATGTAGGCGTCTCCCTCTGGCAGTTTGCTGCCAGCAGTGGCATCGCGTACCACGGCAACTTCGAACCCGTGTTCCACGAAGTCGCGAAGGTGTGACTCGACGCAGAAATTGGCTGCCATTCCCGCAAGGATAACCTTGTCGATGCGCTTCTTTCGCAGTTGGAAGATCACGTCATTCGTTTGTGGCCCGGCAATCTTGTGGGGCGAGCAGACGATGGTCTTTCCGTCCTCGATGTATTGCTTGTATTCAGGCATCCAATCGGCGCCTGATCCGTCGAAACCTTCAAGTGAGAGCGGATCGCGACGGTCGAACATACGCAGCTTGTGCATGAGGGTCTCACCTGTCGCGGCGAAGTCCCAGCGATGATCGACCGGGTAGTAATAATGCGGTGAGATGACGACACTGATGCCGGCTCGCTTCGAGTTTTCGAAGAGGCGGCCGATATTCTCAACGGTATTGTGCTCGGTGATGCTCTCACCAAATGCACCCCAAGCTGCCCCCTTGGGGCTGAGAAAATCGATCTGAGGATCAGTGATCACAAGAGCCGTGGTCGACAGATCGATATCGAACTCAACCCTGGGAAGCGCGGGGTTTTCCGGATCCTTATACGCGGTGGGAATTACGCTGGTCATTGGAATCTCCTAATGTTGCCACCGAGACTCTGCCCGCCGGCGTTTTGATGTGCTTAGTGGGACAGCCGGCTTGAAAGTCAAACCCGCGCTAACCAGGCTTGCGATGTTGGCGAGGCTGTAGCCGTACGGAAAGTTGGCGTCGACTCAGCGGTTGGTGTCACGCAGGATCTCAAAGAGAAACCAGACTCGTTGCTCGCCTTCATCAATCCAGTTCTCCAGAAGGCTTGCCGTTGCTATGTCAGCGTGCTCATCGCAGACGCCATGGAGGGTGCGCAAGTTTGCGATAAGGCCGGCATTGTCTTCACGGAGTTCGGCCAGCATTTCATGAGGATGAACAAAATCGGCGTTGTTGTCGGAAATACGCTGGCGCGTTGCTATATCACCGATAGACCTGAGGGTGGGTCCACCGAGCTTGCGAACCCTTTCTGCAAGCGGGTCAGTCATCGCCAGCAACTGCTCGCCGTGCTCGTCAAGCATGAGATGGTGGTCGCGGAAACTCGCGCCGCTCATATGCCAGTGAAAGTTTTTGGTCTTGAGATAGAGCGCAAACACATCGGCGAGCAGCGTCGTAGCAGCGGCAGAGATGTCCTTAACGGCATCCTCGGACAAGCCTGTCGGCGTCCTGAGGCTTGCCATACGGCGTAAGTGTAACTGTTGGTCCATGTGAGGTTCCTTGCGTTTGCCACGGTCCTGAACCACAATATGCGTTCCGTCGGGCCGATCTGAGTACGCACGGACTATGCGAGCGTTGAGCGCGGAGATCTTGCAAATATCATCTCCAAAAACCGATCGTCTTGCGTACGAGCCGAGCGGATCCGCCAATCACGTTCATATCAACTCTGATAGTTTAGACAATTAACTGAAGCGACGGTGGCGCAGACGATGTCGGCGTAATCGAAATCGGAGAATGACAAATGGCTATCAAGGGCGAACTTCTAATCGGCGGCGAGTGCTTCTCGGGCAAAGGAACGGCGTTCTTTGCCATCGAGCAGACGATTGGCAACCGGCTGGGCGGGGCCTTTCATGGAGCGACACCAGATCAGGTGGAGAAGGCGTTGGCGTTATCTTGGGAAGCATTTGGGACCTATCGCGAAACAACGCTCGAGGAACGCGCTCTATTTCTTGAACGCATCGCCGAGAACATCCTCGATCTCGAAGACGAACTGGTGGAAAGGGCTAGCGCGGAGACAGGGCTTCCTAAAGCCCGGATTGAAGGCGAACGTACGCGCACCATCGGGCAATTGAAGCTTTTTGCAAAGGAGGTGCGGGACGGTCGTTTTCAGGAACTTCGGATCGATCCTGCTGACCCCGAGCGGAAGCCCAACGCAAAGCCTGACCTCAAGCTTCGCAACATCCCGCTGGGTCCGGTAGCCGTGTTTGGGTCCTCGAATTTCCCGCTGGCTTTTTCCGTCGCAGGTGGTGACACGGCTTCTGCCCTTGCTGCGGGATGCCCGGTGATCGTCAAGGCTCATTCGGCCCACCCGGGCACTTCCGAACTGGTCGGAAGGGCCGTTCAGAAAGCCGTCGCCGATTCCATGTTAGCCCCGGGCGTATTCAGCTTGCTGTTCGACGCCGGGTTCGAGGTAGGCCAGGCGTTGGTCGCAGACAGTCGCGTCCGTGCAGTCGGATTCACGGGTTCCCGCCGCGGAGGTCTGGCTTTGCTCGATATTGCATCGCGCCGAAAGCAGCCGATCCCTGTTTACGCGGAGATGAGCAGCATAAACCCGGTGATTATTTTCCCGGCTGCTCTTGCCAACCGAGGAAACGAGATTGCGAAGGGGTTCATCAGCTCACTAACGCTTGGCGCTGGCCAATTCTGCACAAATCCAGGCCTGGTTCTTCTAGTCGAGGGAATGGGTCTCGATGAGTTTCTGAGCAAGGCAGCGACCCGCATCGCGGAAACGGCAGCCCAAACGATGCTGACCGCCGGGATCTGTGATGCTTTCCGACGTGGAACTGCAACGCTGGAGTCCAAGTCGAGCGTTCAGGTAGTAGGTCGAGGAAAACCTGGAACCATGCTCGAGGGCCAAGCGGTGCTTTTTGCGACCACAGGATTGGCATTTATTGAAGATGCCCAGCTCCAGGAGGAAATCTTCGGTGCGGCCAGCCTTGTGGTCCGTTGCGCGAATCATGACGAACTTCAACGCGTTCTCACCGCGCTGGAAGGTCAATTGACGGTTGCCCTTCACATTGACCAAGATGACTTTGAGATCGCAAAATCGCTCATTCCAGCCCTTGAACTGCTAGCGGGACGCCTGCTCGTGAACGGTTTCGGAACGGGCGTGGAGGTCTCGCCGGCCATGGTCCATGGGGGCCCTTATCCGGCGACGTCCGACGGCAGGTCCACCTCGGTCGGCACGATGGCGATCTATCGGTTCCTGCGGCCCGTTTCCTACCAGGATTTCCCTGAGTCGCTGACGCCCTCCGCGTTCAACAAACGATAAGATACCAACAACGGCAAAAACTTGTGCGCAAGGTCCTTTGCCCCAAAAAGGAATGACCTCGCCTCGTCACCGATGGCCGATCGAGGCGGCCCGTGTGCCGTGGCGCTGAAGTCCATGATTGAGGCACATATTGTAGGCGTTGAGCGGCTGCCGGGTGGCGACGCGAAAGGCAGGTCCTGGCGAGGGAAAAGGCCGCTACGGGACGGGATTCGACCTCTGGCTACCGCCCCGCAGTCAATCGTGAATATGGTACTTCGGGAACTTCAGCTACGTTAGAACTCTCCTTCTGCAGAAACATGTACTGTTGATCACCATTTTTAGTCGACACGCGACTGGAACGTTCAATCAGGTCGCCAGCCTCGGCGTTATGCGCGGACGAAAATCCTCGCTTAGAAGGAGTTGACGGATATTCTCGAGCAGCACCCAAAAGTCACTATCATCTTGCTGGCAGCAGGAAAGGCCAGTCGCTATGGAAGCGACGAGGATAATAAACTCCTCGCAGAGTTCGAGGGCGTTCCACTCGTGAGACGGACTGCCTTGCGCGCAAGCAAAAGCAATGCCAATTCCGTTATCGTAGTCGTTGGCTTTCAGGCCGCAGACATCATTTCGGTTCTTGCCGGCCTTCCAATCAACATTGCCACTAACCGCGATTTCCCACTTGGGATTTCCAGTTCGTTGATGGCTGGATTGACGATGCCGGAAGCTCGCTCCGCGGACGGCGTGTTGGTCATGCTGGCCGACATGCCTACGATTTCAACATTGAATCTGAATTCGGTTATTGACGCATTTGCCGCTGACGACGGACGATCGATTGTCGTCGCGGCACACGGAGGCGTTCGCGGGAACCCGGTGATCATTCCAAAGTCGTTGTTTGGCGACCTGATGTTCCTCGAGGGCGACGTGGGGGCGCGAAATATCATTCGACATTCAGGCATTCCGATTGTCGAAGTTGAAATCGGAGCGGCCGCCCTGCACGATGTTGACACGACTGAGGCGGTCATCGCGGCAGGCGGGACCGTCTTACCGTTTCAATCGAGACCGAATATGCCCTTGTTCTCCGAGACCTTCAGACTTTAGAGGAACGCGGCCCGCTCACCTCGTTGAACCAGAACAAAGAATAAAGCGCTTCAGGAATTCGTAAAGAATCTCTGGAAACTGATGTGATATAACGTTGAGGGTCACGGAGCGCTCCAAGGTGTTCCCCTTCGCAATCTGACCACTCGGAATATACCCGGATTTCCGACCCTCGTGGGTTGGACCGTTGATTAAGTTCAGAGGCAAGCACCGGAACCAGCGGTTTTTTAGAGCGCCTCGGCATTATGAAGCCAATAACGGCGAAGGTAGGCCTTCTCGGCCCTACCCTATCGCTGGGAATTCAACCCGGATCGCAATGCCATTGTCATTGAACTCCCGTTCGATGCGCCCGCCGAGCCGATCCTCACTGCGCGCCCAGCCATATCGAGCGCAGATGCGACCTTCAACTCGAACTCGGTCGGCGTGCGACGCGGATGCGAATATGCCGCTATTGCGAAACCCGTTTCCGATGGAGCCAGACGCATTGTCAGCTTGTAACGCATTTCTGTACCCGATATTCGGAGCGCCTCCCCTGAAATCGACCTTCCTCCTATGCCCCCGTGCAGGGTCACGTATCCGTGTTCAGAGATATCGATTTTATTGCCAACCCAATGCAGTACAGACGCGTCTTCCGCAACGCAATGATAGTCATCCGCTTCTTCGTATTATGACGACACCCTCTGCAGACATCAATTTATTTGCCGCGGAGTGCATCTTGGTCAAAACCTCTTCCGGCGTCGTGGCTGTCGACAGATAGCCGATAGCCTCAATGAGACTACAAACCTGTTGCTGGACCGGCATGCCGAATTCACGTGGGGCAGTCATCTCGACCTCGATTATCGAATGTCAGACAATTGACTGGCTCGAGCGTTCGAAAATTGGATGATCGGGCCTCCGCAAAATGACGACATATGGTCACCGCCGGTTGTGGCTATGTCCGTAGCGTCCCAAGCCAAGCGCGGATTGGAGTGGAAATCAGGTTTGCGAAATTGAGGGATCTCAATTTACGCCATATGGGATAAGCAACAGCCGTGAGGTGAAGTGCGCAGCCCGGTCCAGATTCAGTTGCTCAACATATGCGGCCAAGCACTTGCCTTGCACCTCAAAACGTGACCGGTCATATTTGAATCCTTCGACAAACCCGATGCGTCCGACTTCCACACTGACAACACCACGAGTCAAAGTGCGTTGAACTATACCCATGGATAGTTGCGTAGGCGAATGATGCAGCCTTATTTTCGGTGCTGTCGGAACTGTTTAGGTTCCAGCAGTCTTGCTGAGGTACTTTACTAATTGATATCGTGCGAACGTTGGTACCTGCCCCGACGTTCCATCCCGAGGTGAATGTGACTATCTATCGGTTTGGCGAATTCGAACTGGATCCTGGCCAGCGCCGGTTGAGCAAGGGCGAGGCAGCTATACGCATCGGCGCGAGAGCTTTCGATGTGCTGACGTGTCTGCTCGAGAAGGCCGGAACAGTCGTCACGAAAGAAGAGATCATCAGGACCGTATGGCCGAGCACCTATGTCGACGAGGCTTCGTTGCGCGTCCATATGGTGGCACTTCGCAAGGCCATCTACGATGGTGAGCAAACGCTCTGTATCGAAAGCATACCGGGACTTGGATACAAGTTTGCCAAGCCAGTTTCCACGATCACCGATGATTCCTCTGCCAGCACAGCGCCTACGACACGCTATGGCCTGCCGGCAACGGTCGTGCGTTTGATCGGACGGGATGAGTTCATCGCACACAGTGTGGAATTGATGCGCTCGATGCGGCTGATGACGATCACGGGGCCAGGAGGCATCGGAAAGACCTCGGCAGCAATCGAAATTGCCCGCTCCCTCGCCACTGAGAACAAGAGCGTCGTCTTTCTCGACCTCGCGGCCCTCTCCAACGGGGAATTGATAGTCTCGCACCTGGCGTCGTCGCTTGGCCTAAGCGTCTTTTCGTCGGACCCCATGCCTGGCATCGTTCAAGCGTTGGGGAATTCGCGTACGGTCCTGGTGTTTGACAATTGCGAACACCTGATCGACAGCTGCGCCGACGTCATCGACAGGCTTCTTCAACTGACACCCTCCACCTCTGTAATCGCTACAAGCCGGGAGCCCTTGAGGATCGCTTCGGAGAAGGTCCGGCTCCTGCCTAGCCTGGAGGTTCCGAAGAAAGACGATCTGCCCTCGGCCTGTCACGACTTTTCCGCACTGGAACTCTTCAACGAACGTTTGATTTTCGCCACAGGCCAGAACGGGCTTACCGAAATGAAAGACATTTCGATTGCCGCCGATATTGTCCGCAGACTAGACGGAATCCCGCTGGCGATTGAACTAGCGGCATCACGTGTGGCAGGGCTTGGCCTTCAAAACACAGCCTCTTCCCTCAGTGATCCGATCAACACCCTCTGGCGCGGCCGCAGGACGGCCCCTCCCCGACAGCAGACTCTGAGGGCGACAATTGAGTGGAGCTACAATCTACTCACAACTGAGGAGCGACTTCTACTCAACTGCCTTTCGGTCTTCGCAGGACCGTTTACAGGCGATGCGGCTTGGTCGATAGCCAGGGATTTTCTCGATAGAGAGACGTTCTCGGACGCGCTTTCCGCCCTACGGTCGAAGTCGCTCGTATCGACATCCCGCGGCGACGGGCGCCTTCGTCTATTGGAAATGACCCGCGCCTTCGCTCGTAGGCAGCTTAACAGCGGCGAATTCGCGGAAGCGTGCGGCCTGTCACATGCTCGTTGGGTCGGCGCGGAATTGGAACACGCGAAAGCTGGATGGCGAAATCTCGATAAGTTCGAGTGGCTCCAAGCGCACGGCGACCTCATTAACGATATTCGCGCCGCGCTTGACTGGTGTTTCGACACAGGTCAGCGGAAGTTGTGCTTCGAGATCACGGCCGCGTCTCATATCCTCTGGACACAACTGGGCTTGATGAACGAGCAACTGAAGGTCGTCGAGCGGGCTATGGCACTGATGGAAACGACCGCCAACGTTGACCCTCTGATCGAGACTCAGCTTCGTTCGACGCTGGGCCTCGTGCTCTTCCATGTGAGAGGGTTACGTGCAGACCAACAAGCGCTGCGAGAATTCGAAAAGGCGGCTGAGATCGCGGAGACGATCGGCGACCACGTCGAGATCGTCAGGGCTCACAGTGGGAGATGCGCAATCATAACAACCCAGGGAAGATATGCGGAGGCGGCTGAGATCGCGCTTCAGCTGGAGTCCAAGTTCGGCAAGCTCGCGCATGGCGCCAGCAGCAGAATTCTTGCCATGAACACCCACTTCCTCGGGCAGCATGAGAAGACCCACCAGCTTTGCACTCTTGCCGTCGAAGCCACCCGCGGGCCGATCGGCCGCACGCTTACGAGCGGTGCGGGATTCGATCAAAAAACGGTCGCACTGATGTTGATGGCCAAAACTTCCTGGATCCAGGGATTCTCGCAGCGCGCGATTGCTCTCGCGGACGAAGCCATCGCCGAGGCTCTGAACCTGGACGATGCCATATCAATCTGCCTTGCGATATATGTTTCTGCGTTTCCTGTGTATTTCGGTCTGGGTGAATTTCAGGTTGCGCGACACCATCTCGCACTTCTTCGAGAACTGTCGACGAAACACTCGATGTTCAGGTCGCAGCTTTGGGCAGATGCCTTCGAGCTGCTGCTCCCGGAATCAAACGCCACGACAAGGCAGTTCGAAACCGCATTCGTTGGAGACACCAACGGGTCCCGGCTCGAGACGGTGATAACGCTTGCAGGAGAGCGCTGCGGAGCGTATCTGGTGGATTGGGCGCTCGCCGGGGAGGCCGGCTGGTGCCGTCCGGAACTCCTCAGGATAAAGGGCGATATCGTCCGTCACAGCGATCCCGCAATGGCACGCGACCTATATTCCCAAGCGTTCGCTGGCGCGATCATACAGAAGTCACCGCTCTGGCAACTTAGAGCCGCCAACAGCAACGCTGAATGGTTGCAGGATGACGAACGGTCGACTTCGAAGCGGATGATAGAGGCAGCGCTGAAAGCGTTCCCGGAGGCACCGCCCAGAATAGAGCTTCAAACCGCAGAGCGCTTGCTCGCCTTATAACAGCTGGCATTTCCGAATGAGGATCTAAGCGAGCGAGTTATGCATAGGTACCCTCGTCAAGACCGATGCATACAAAATCCTTGGCGCCGCGGGAAACGCAACATGCGCCGCGTCCTGCAAAGTGCGCGGGCAACAAAACACTCCCCCTGTCAGAGGCACGCTCAAGGACACATTTACGTGTATTCGTGGCCTGGTCGGCATCGAAGCAGAACGCGCTGCTCCATTCAGGGTAATAGACCTGAATCGGATGATGAAAAATGTCACCGCTGAAGAGCCCTTCCTGATCATCATCGCGGAGGGCGAAAAGAAGATGGCCAGGGGAATGACCGGGCGAATCTTCGGCAAAAAGGTTGTCCCCGATCTGAAAACCGCCGTCGACAAGCAGCTCCTGGCGACTTTCTACGATCGGAAGGATGCTGTCTTCATACAGTAGAGAACCCCAGGCTGCGAACGAACCGCTGCCCTCCGTTGAGAGGGCAGCGTAGTCGGTCTTCGACATCACGTATTTTGCGTTCGGGAACGTCGGGACCCAGCGCCCGCTTGAAAGGCGGGTGTTCCATCCGACGTGGTCGGCATGTAGGTGAGTACAGAGGACGTAGTCGATTTCTTCCGGGCGGACCCCGGTCGACGCAAACCGTTCCATGTAAGGGGTGTCCAGCATGTCGAACAAGGGAGCTCCACCTGGCCGCTGCTTATGGTTGCCCGTGCAGGTGTCGATGAGAATTTTGTGATGCTCCGTCTCTACGAGCCAGCTGTGGCATGACATCACCAACCTTCCGGTTCCCCGGTCAAGATAACGCGGCTCGAGCCAATCGAGGTGCGGAGCCACCGCTTCTGCAGACCAATCCGGGAGCAAGTCCCGTGGCATGAAAGCCGGCCCGCGATATTCCTCTATCCGTGTGATTTTAACTGAACCAATTTTCATTTCGAGGCCTCGTCGTGAACCAGACATCAAGCGAACAGGCCACCGCTAGGTGATATTGTACAATCGAGCACTTTTAAACAATCCGCGCGTATTTTCTGTGTTTGCGTATCCGATGCCGCCTGTGTAGCGTCTGTTCCTGCTGGCTCGAGGGCTTCGTCAAATTGGCAGGCGGCCTCCAATGTGCTGGCGACATTGACGAGAGGCCGGCAGCTTGAATGCAGTCATTGAGGTCGTAAGATTTTTGAATCTTAAGAAGGCAGCGGATCGTACCAGCCATCAGCGCCGACATTTCACCCCCCCAAACGCTGCAGTTTATGCCAATGATCCCTATTGATCAGGGAAAGGAGACACAAATGCGTCCAACGACGAAGGAGAGGCTCGTCAACGCTGGGGCAGATCGTTTCCGTGAACTGGGCTACTCAGCTTGCAGCGTACAGGAAATCGTTGATCAGGCGGGTGTCCCCAAAGGCAGTTTCTACAATCACTTTAAGACAAAGGAAGCTTTTGCAGTCGAGGTTGTCGCGAACTACGTCGCCTCGACACGTCGTGACATTCTGAAGGATTCTGGCACCACTCCCTTGAACCGGATCGCGCACCACTTCCGTCACCTGTTGGAAAGCCACGAAAAGGCGCAGTACAATCGGGGTTGCCTGATCGTCAATCTTACCGCGGAAACGTCCGATAGCATTCCATTGCTTCGCGAAACCCTGAACGCATCGCTGACGGATTGGATTGATTTGCTTTCCGAAACCATTCGGGAAGGCCAAACCGGCGGAGAAATTAAGAGCGACCTTGAACCGGCTAAATTCGCCCGATTCTTGATAGATGCCTACGAGGGAGCGGTATTGAGGATGAAGGTTAGCAACGCCAATAACCCGCTTGAAAACTTTTACTCGATTGCGATGTCCTTGCTGGCGGCGAGCTAAGGGGACGTACCGTTCGCGTTGCTCTTTAGTACGTGTTTCTTCGTTGGGAGTTCGAACTTCTCGTTCGCAACGGTTTCTCTGAAATCAGCCATGCGCAATGAAAGCTCTATGCGACGGGATATGACAATATCGCCGTGTCCGGTGCCCCTATTTTCACTCCATCAACTCTGACCGAGATGGAGTCTCCGGTGACAAACGATTTTAACCTGGCCCTTTCCCGTAGACAGACCCTCATGGCGGGCGTGGCCGCGTCGCTTGTAATGGCGGCACCCGGCCTTGCAGCACAGAAGCAATCCCAAACCACCCACAACGGAGAAGTTTCGATGACCGATGGTTTCGTAAAAACCAAAGACGGCGTGAATATCTACTATAAGGACTGGGGTCCCAAGGACGCCCAACCGATCGCTTTCCACCACGGCTGGCCGCTCTCGTCCGACGACTGGGATGCCCAGATGCTGTTCTTCCTGGCGCATGGCTATCGTGTGATTGCCCACGACCGTCGTGGTCACGGTCGCTCGAGCCAGGTCGCCGATGGCCATGACATCGACCACTACGCGGCTGACGCCGACGCGGTATACCAGCACCTCGATCTCAAGAACGCCGTCCATATCGGCCACTCGACGGGCGGTGGCGAGGTGGCACGATATGTCGCGAAATACGGCGAGCCTCAGGGCCGTGTCGCCAAAGCCGTTCTGGTGAGCGCCATCCCGCCATTAATGCTCAAGACCGCTTCTAATCCCGGTGGTTTGCCGATCGAAGTCTTCGATGGATTGCGCAACGCGCTGGCAGCGAACCGCGCCCAGTTCTTCCTCGATCTGCCGACCGGCCCGTTCTACGGCTTCAACCGTGACGGCGCGACCGTATTGCAGGGAGCGATCCAGAACTGGTGGCGTCAGGGAATGATGGGCGGAGCCAAGGCTCACTATGACGGCATCAAGGCCTTCTCCGAGACGAATCAGACCGAGGACCTGAAAAAGATCACCGTGCCGACGCTTGTCATGCATGGCGACGACGACCAGATCGTTCCGATCGACGACTCCGCCAAGCTCTCGGTTAAGCTCCTCAAGAATGGCACCCTCAAGGTCTACCCCGGTTATCCGCACGGAATGCTGACGACGCATGCCAACGTTATCAACCCCGACCTCTTGGCCTTCATCAAGGGTTGATGTTTCAGCCTACTGTCATCCCCGGCGGACGAGATGCGTCCGCCGCCCAAACACCAAAGTGTGCCCATGTATGGGCGTTTTCACTTGACCGCTCCCGTGCCCAGCGTCTCGCATCGCGCCCAGTCGCCCGAAGGTGCTCCATGCGATTTAAAAAATCCCGAGAGAACTTCGAATTCTTTATCGTCGCCGGTCTGTACGGCTTGAGCATCGTGTCGGTCGTCATGTACGTCGCCATCGATATCGCCCGTCATCAGGTTAAGGCGGACACATATGCCGCTCGCGCAGCAACACCCAGCGATGCTCTGATCGGCCACCGCCAATAGGGCCATTTGCTCGAGACTGAATTAGAAACGCCCCAGCCCCGTTGAGGCAATCACGGGCAGAGGCATTTCCACAGCAGACAGAATGCGGCCGTAAAAACGCGTCCACGCCGCCAGTCACGAATGAGCGCGATCGTACAATTCACAAATCTGCAGGCGCAATAATCTGATCATAGAGTTCGTTGTCGCCGTGTCATGGCGGCCACAGATTGCCGAACATCAAGGAGGCCAGCGTGTCCACGATTCCAACTGCCGATCACGGGATATTCAAGATCGGGAACTACGAAATTAACCGGCTTGGCTACGGTGCTATGCGGATCGCGGGCCCAGGCGTGTGGGGACCTCCCATGGATCGCGTCGGCGTCCTGGACACGCTGCGGCGGCTTCCGGAGCTCGGTGTCAATTTCGTGGATACCGCCGACTCCTACGGTCCCAACGTTTCCGAAGAACTTGTGAAGGAAGCGTTGCATCCGTATCCGGGAATGTTGGTCGCCACGAAGGCGGGCCTTACTCGCAGCGGCCCCGGCCAGTGGGGTCAAAACGGACGCCCGGAATACCTGGTAGCGCAAGCGCACGGAAGCTTGAAGAGGCTCGGAGTGGAGCGCATCGGTCTCTGGCAATTGCATCGGATCGATGCGCGCGTTCCCGCATCGGAACAGTTCGATACCATCAAAAAGCTGATTGACGCCGGCACCATCGAGAACGCGGGCCTGAGCGAAGTCTCGGTTGATCAGATCAAGCAAGCTTCGAAGTATTTCAAGGTTGCGACGGTGCAGAACCGCTACAACCTTATCGATCGCGAAAGCGAGGATGTGCTCGAATACTGCGAGCAGAACGGCATCGGCTTCATCCCTTGGTATCCGCTCGGATCGGGTGAGTTGACGCGCAGGGGGTCCGTCCTTGATGAAATCGCGCATGCGTATAACGCGTCTCCCACGCAAATTGCGCTTGCCTGGATGCTCAGGCGGAGTCCTGTCATTCTTCCCATCCCCGGAACATCCAATGTGCATCACCTTGAGGAAAACGTCGCCTCGCGTGACATCAGGCTCTCGGATCCAGACTACGAAACGCTGAACGGCATAGCTGCTGCGTAAAATATGGGACTATCGCGCGGGCCGGGCGCGCGCAGTGCCAGCAGAGGGTTTCACGAAGTGCAGCAGCCGTCCAGCGATGGCTGTAATTGCCATCAAGGCGGCGGGTAGGTTGCCGTCAATAAAACGAAGCTCCGATCACTCCGATGAACGCAACCTCCATGACCGATCAAATCGCAACGATAACGTCTGATGTTCGCAGCGCATCGCCCATCGAAAGCGGAAGGCCAGAATGGCCGAGCGTGATGGGGAGAGTGCTGCTCCCCGTCATCGCCGTCGGGATTGCATTGGCCGGAGTGTTTTACGCTGGGGGAAGTTGGAACGAGTGGACTTCCAGCGCCGCATACCAGACCACAAACGACGCCGCGATCGGCGCAGACGTCAGCTTTCTCAGTGCCAGGGTATCCGGCAACCTCGTCTCGGCTCATGTAGCCGACTATCAACGCGTCCGAAAAGGCGATCTCATCGCCGAGATCGATCCAAGGGAGTATGACGCGACTGCGTCGCTCGCCTCGGCGAATGTTTCCGCCGCCAAATCATCGCGTGCGAACCTCACGAACCAGGAAGCGTTGCAGCGAGCGGCAATCATCGCTGCAACGGCCCAACATGATTCCGCACTTGCGTCCGTCGAACAGACGAGGCTCGAATACGAGCGGCAACAGAACCTTGGTCAGGCGAGTACGGAACAACGGCTTCAACAGTCCCACGCAGCCTACCTTCAGGCGCATGCATCCGCGGAGTCGACGACTGCTGCTATCGAGCAGCAGAGAGCTCAGCTGGAAGTTCTGCGGGGGCAGGAAAGCCTTCTGGACGCACAGATCGCAGCACAATCGGCCTCCCTTGCCACAGCCGAGCTTCATCGCGAATTCACGCGTATCTATGCACCCTTTGACGGAACCGTAGGCAAAAAGTCCGTGCATGTCGGCGACTATTTGAGCGTTGGCGGCAACGTAGTCCCGATCGTTCCGAACGAAGTGTACGTAACCGCAAACTTCAAGGAAACACAGCTGGCGAATATGCGCATCGGACAGGCTGCCGAGGTGAAACTCGACACATATCCAGGCACCCTGTTACGGGGCAGGGTCGAGAGAATGTCACCAGCCAGCGGATCGACCTTTGCATTGCTCCCGCCGGACAACGCGACCGGAAACTACACTAAGGTGGTGCAGCGTATCCCGGTCAGGATCGCGATCAACGACGGGCAGCCCTTACGCGACAGACTGAGCCCAGGTCTGTCGGCGACTGTGACCGTCGACACGCGGGGATAACACCAGTGACGGAACTAGTGGACAAGTCCGTCCCGCAGCCGGCCGCGACGAAACGTCCTGTCTTCATAGTCGCTGCACTACTACTCGCTTCTTTCGTTGTGGGTTTCGATACCCGCGTTTTTACGGTGGGGCTTCCCGACCTACGCGGAGCCTTCGGCATGGGCTTCGATGAAGGTTCCTGGTTTTACACGGCGGCAAACGCACCCCAGATATTGATCGCGCCGGCTGTGGCCTGGCTGATCACGGTATACGGCGTGCGCAGGATCATGGTCCCCTCCAGCGTCGTGTATTCCCTTCTTTCTTTGGGCATTCCTGTGATTCACGATCATACGCTGCTCATAATCGCGCACATGGTGAGGGCGCTTCTTCTCGGTGTTTTTATTCCAGCGACACTGATGATCGTCTTTCGAAACCTCCAGCCCAAGCACTGGCTGATCGGCCTCGCGATCTATACTCTGCGAATTCCGCTCTCTCAGGGCCTCGGATTCGTTCTGGTCGGTTACTACGGCGAGGATTTCGGATGGCAGTGGCTCTACTGGCAAGATGTCCTGCTCGCGCCACTTATCGGCGTTTTCCTTGTATTGGGCGCGCCGAAGGAACCAATCGATCGGAAACGACTCCGGAAAGCCGATTGGGGTGGGATGCTCTTGCTTGGTGCTTCCATGGCGTTTCTCTACGTCGGGCTGGACCAGGGAAACAGGTTGGACTGGCTGGAATCCGGAACAATTGTCAGCGCTATGATCGCAGGTGGCTTTCTGTTCTTCGTCTTCCTGGTCAACGAGGCTGTTGTCGCCCAACCTTGGGCGCACGTCAGTGTCCAGCGCATACGCAACGTGTCACTGGGGCTTGCCGCGGTCACCATTTTTACATTTGCAAGCGCTACGGCTAGCAGTCTGATCCCTGGGATGATGCAAACAGTCACCGCCCTCCGACCATACCAGATCGGAGATCTGTTCATTTGGTACGCCGTGATCCCGTCGTTTTTCCTTGTTGCGATCGCTGGAGTTGCTCTCTACTTCATTGATGCTCGCATCGTACTCATCATCGGTATGTCCATCACGGGAGTCGCTGCAATGATGGGCACGGAGGTAACGTCGCAATGGTTTCCGGAGAGCTTTAGACCGATCTTGTTGCTCAGCACGGCAGGACAAGCGATGACGTATTTTGCCTCGTTCGTCTTCCTCGTCGGCAATTCGGACCCGAAGACTTCAACGGCTACGTCCGCGTACATTCAGGTCTGTCGATTGGGTAGCGCGGAACTCGCCTCGAGCTTCATCGCGACGCTTCTACGATTCCGAGAGCAATTTCATTCCAACGCCCTCGGAATACACCTGACAGATGGCTCTCCTCTTCTGCGTTACCAGTTGTCGGGACTGAGCCATCTGCTCGATCGCACGGGCAACGGAACCGCCAAAGCGCTCTCAACGGTTTCGGCTTCGGCTCGAACTCAAGCCACCGTCCTCGCGTACAGCGACAGCTTCTTCGCAGCATTCTGGTTTGCAGTTGCCGGATTGGTCGTGGTCGCCCTGATGACAGCCGCACCGAAAAGCCCCTTGAGTCCAAGGCTCTTCCGGACAATGCCTACCAATTGAATTCCGCCAAACGAGTTCAGGCGGTGGGCTGTCCTTGATTGCCAGATTTAGCAACTGAGTTGCTGTCGCCTATCGAACAACGGCTCTGTTGAACCGCAATCTTTTGCTACCTGAGTTCAAACCGCCACGGAAAAGGTGCGGAAAAGCTCCCTTCCGCAAATCCGGCCGCCACCTACCAAAGCGTAAGGATTGGCTGATGCTGGAAAACTGCTCTGCACTGTGGCACCAAGGGCAAGCCGGTGGATAAGGTTTTTCCACTTACAATAATATTGTAAAAGGTACGGCCTGATCGCGTGCAAGCCGTCTTCGATAAATGAGACCGGCTGCTGCCGACTGTACGGCCGCTCTTGCTCCCGGTTTTGAGCGGCCGAACCCGGGCGTAACATTACGCGCCATGTCACAGGCCTGGTGCGGCGAAAGATTTCACTCCCTCGCCGCTGCCACATCCTTCGCCGTTACGTTGCCGCTCTTTCCGCTTAGCCGCCCGATCACGTAGTTGGCGAGGGCAGCGACTTCCTCGTCGGAATAGATCGCATGGAAGGCTGGCATCGTCTGGCCTGGTAGGCGCGCCTCATTTGAAGAGCCCTGAAGGATCACCCTCACCAAGTTGCTGCCCTCGGGATCGTTCACAGCGTGCGAACCCTGAATTGATGCTCGGTCGTTTACGAGCCCGCCGCCGTCCTTTCCATGGCAGCTCGAACAAGCGCCTGCGAAGATCCGAGCGCCGAGTTCTCCGGGCGGCACTGCAGACGCATCTTGCCCGGATGGAACTACTCTCGTTTCGGAATCGGTTTTTACGGCCGGAACCGTTCGGAGATAGGAAACAATTGCGTCGATATCCGACGACGGGAGTTTGCTGAATGAAAGGTCAATCGCTTCCCGCATCGCGCCGCCGGCAGGGCCGTGGCCTTTCGCATGCCCAGTTGCGAGGAACGTCTTCAGATCCTCCTCGCTCCAGTTACCGACGCCGGTCTCGGGATCGCTTGTAATGTTCCACGCCTTCCATCCGTCTACCTCGCCACCCGACAGGGCTTGCCCTTGCTTTCTCTGGAACATGAGACCGCGAGGAGTGTGACACTCTCCGCAGTGCGCCAGGCCCTCGACGAGGTAGGCGCCGCGGTTCCACCGTTCATCCCTCGTAGGATCCTTTTCGAAGGGATGCGAGGGCATGAACAGGAGGTTCCAACCGCGCATCAGCCAGCGCTGGTTGAACGGAAATTCGAGCGTGTTCTCAGGCGCAGGCTCCGAGACCGCCGTGACGGTGTTTAGATAGGCGCGAATGGCGAGGATATCGTCGGTCGAAAGCAGGGCGTAGGATGCATAGGGAAACGCCGGATACAGGTTCTCGCCATGCTTGCCAACGCCCGATCTCACCGCACGGACGAATTCCGCATCGTTCCACGCGCCGATACCGTGTTCCTTGTCCGGAGTGATGTTGGACGAATAGATAGTTCCGAATGGAAGTGTGAACGGCAGCCCTCCAGCGAATGGTTTGCCACCTTTCGTGCTGTGACAAGCGGCACAGTCGCCAGCGATCGTTAGATATTCGCCGCGTGCGATAAGTTCCTGCCCAGATGGCTGTTTTGCGCTCGCAGCCACCTCGGGAAGTGAATGGGGATAGAAAAAGAACAGCCCGGCCCCAACTGCCCCCACCACTGCCAGGGAGACCAGACCCAACAGAATTTTCATGGAATATCTCATTGTCCGGCTCCTAAGGCTCGTTCGTCTATTTCAGTCTGTTGCGCGGCGAAGCTGCTTTCCAATTCCGGCGGGCTCCAACCACGCTGGACAAGTTCATCGTATTTTTCGCGCCGTCCGAGCATCGCCTCCTGGATAACGCGCCCGATATCATTGAAGCCCGCGACAAACAGCTCGTTGTCGGACACTCGCGTCGTTTCGTCGAGCAGCGTCCCCATTTGGGCAAGGCCCGCGAGATCCTGATGGACGAACACGCTCTTTCTCTTCTCAACCTCGTGGGGATGCATGCCCATTGTCCTGAGCGCGAGGCCCCCTGCCTCCACCGAGCTTCCGAAAAGCTCGCGGACAACGTGATCCGCGCCCGCGTCAACAACCTGGTAATGATGTAACCGATCATACGCCCGAGCGATAATTGTGATCCCAGGGTTCGCTCGGCGGGCCGCCTCGATAATATGTATCGTGCGGTCGGGGTCGTCGATCGCAACCACAAGCAGGTCCGCCTTGGCGACGCCAGCCGAATGAAGTAGATCAGGACGCCCCGCATCGCCAAAATATGATTTCACTCCGAATTTGCGAAGGTCATCGACAACGTCCGCACGGTAATCCAGGACAACGGGCACGAAACCGTTGGCCAGCAACATGCGATTCACGATCTGGCCAAAACGGCCTAGGCCCGCGATGATGACCTTTCCGCTGCCTGGCCTCTCGGGCTCTTTTGACGGTGTTTTTCTTCTCTCAATCCTTTCGGCGATATGGTCAAAGAGCATGAAAAGCCCAGGCGTGATTATCATTCCCAATGCTATGACAAGCACCCCGACGGATGCCGAGGTTTCGGTTATCAGCCCCGTGCTTTCGCCGAGCGAGAGTAGTACAAACCCGAATTCGCCCGCCTGTGCCAACCCCAGTGCGAAGAGCCATCCGGCAGCATCCCGCAATCTGAAGAGACGACCGAGCGGAAAAAGGATCGCGAATTTGATGATCACGAGCACCGCAGTTGCTTCAAACACGGCGTCCCAGTTGGCCACCATTACGGAAAGGTCGATCTTCGCGCCTATCGTCATAAAAAACAGGCCGAGAAGCAGACCTTTGAAAGGCTCGATATCGTTTTGAAGTTCGTGCTTGAATTCGCTATTCGCAAGAACAAGCCCGCCGAGAAAAGCGCCGAGCGCCGGAGACAATCCAACTAATGACATCAGCAGGGCAATCGCTACGACCACCAAAAGTGCGAACGCCGTGAAGATATCGCGAAGTCGGTCTCTAGCGATCGCGCGCATGATTGGACGTGAGAGATAGTGACCGCCGACAACTACCGCCGCCACCGCACCCAGCGTAAGAAGTGCCGCCGCCCACCCTGGAAGAGCGGAAAGCCAGCCAGCTCCGTGACCGGCCCCAGACACATGATCGCGGGAGGCCATCAGTGGAAGGCACGCGAGCATCGGGATGACCGCCAGGTCCTGGAATAGGAGAACGGCAAAACTCGCCTGGCCTCCGTCCGAATCCAGCATCCCTCTTTCCTCAAGGGTCTGCAATACGATCGCCGTCGATGAAAGAGCCGCTACAAAGCCAAACAGAACCGCCTGCTGCCATTCGATATGAAGGGAGATGCCGAGGACGGTGACCACCGCGACCGTCAAGACGACCTGCAAACCACCCAATCCAACGAGCTTTGCACGCAAGCGCCAGACCATCTTGGGATCGATTTCGAGGCCAATCAAGAAGAGCATCATCACGATGCCCAATTCCGAGAGCTCTTCAAGATAGCCGGCGTTGGCTTCCGAAAGCTGCAAAACCGGACTCATCAAAGCGCCGGCAACAATGTATCCAACAACGGAACCGAGACCGAGCCTGCGGGAGACGATGACGGCAAAGACCGAGGAGGCCAGATAGGCAAAAGCAGGCAAAAGCAAGCCGGACATCAGCTTATCTCCCGACGGTCAACGAACTCTGCAAGATCGCCGGCCGTAACCTCGTCCCGTCGCCCAAGCGCGCCGATGTCCAACGACGAGTCACGCAGACCCTCCAGGAGCATTGGATAGAACTCGACATGAATTTTCGCGGAGGGGGAATCGACATGGTTGGCCGCATGCAGCACGAATGGCGGAAGAAAGGTCATTCCGCACAGTTCAATCGTCTGTCGTAGCGGCAGGATAAACATAGAAAACGGATGCTTGTTTCCGCCCTCATACGAATAGTCTCGAACGCTGCCTCCCGTGGTTATGCAAGCGATCGCCAGCTTTCCGGCAAGTTTTTTCCCGTGTGGCCCGTGAGCAAAGCCGTACTCGAGAACCAGATCCTGCCATTGCTTCAGAAGAGCGGGCGTCGAGTACCAAAAGAGCGGGAACTGGAACACGATCACGTCGTGATCGATTAACCGCTTCTGCTCACGTTCGACGTCTATGTCGAACCGAGGGTATTCGGCGTAGATATCGACAAAGGTGACCCCCGCAACCTGCTGGGCGCGCCTCGCCATAGATAGATTGATACTGGTCGACCGTTGCGCTGGATGCGCAAACAGGACGAGAACTCGCGCCAAAGGTTTTTCCTCTTTTTTCGAAGCTGCTCGCGCGGTTCACGATTTGGAGGCGCGAATTATCCGGGCACAATGATAGTGGCTCGCAACATCAAATATTGGATGATCCGGTTTCGATAAGCGGAGTGGTGTGATCGGAGGATCGATTTTGACAATCTTCGCGGAGATGTGCGTGCTACGCGGGGACGCAGCGAAGGAGTGAATGACTGTCCCTTAGACTCTGGCAATTGTGACCTTTAGAGACATCTTGCGACGGGAAATCGTGATTACAAACTACTATCCACTTTGCCGCCAGTGAGCACGGGTCGACGCCAACGATGCCCGCGATGTTGGCAAGGCGCCACCTCTTCAAGGCTTCCTGACGGGGAGTTCGTGCGAAGTGTGTGGCCTTGATTACTCGTTTGCAGAACCGGCGGGCGCCCCGGCCTTCTTTGTCATTTGTCTTGCGTGTGTCCCAAGTCCACTTCTCGCGGTGTGGCCTCAGGTTTCGTGCGAAGTTTCGGTATGGACCCAAGTGTCCGTTACGGGCCATTCATTCTATTGATATGCATGCCGCCATCGAGGCCGTTGAAGAGATGGCTGATCTGCAGCCCGTATTTCTATAAGGCTCAAGAAGGAAAGCTTGCCGGGCTCGATGAGCTGGAGGCATGGGACTAATCCAGGTCTCGGTGTTTTTGAGATAAGACTGCATCGGAATTTCTGGAAGGGCACTTAACAATTGGGGATCCAATGACCGTTCTGCATTTCGAAGGTTTCGAACTGGACGTTCAAAATCGTAAGCTGACGGCGGGCGGCCAACCACTTAGACTTGGTGGCCGAGCATTCGATCTTCTTGCCGTGCTTACCCAACGTGCGGGTCAGGTGGTCAGCAAGGATGAGCTCCTGAGTGCGGTTTGGCCGACCAACGGGGTCGAAGAAGGTACGCTGCGTGTCTCGCTGGTTTCGCTGCGCAAATCTTTGGGAGAGCGCGCTCGTGGCTTCATAGATAACGTGCCCGGCAAGGGGTACGTTTTCGTGCCACCGGTTCGGATCGACGGCGCTGCGTCCGTCACGACGAAGTCCAGCATGTCCTCAGCAGACCTTCCGCGCCTCGCGAACAAGGTCATCGGCCGTGATGAGTTCGTCGAAACAACAACTGACCTTTTACAGCAATCGCGCATTATTACCATCACGGGCACAGGAGGCATCGGGAAGACGTCCGCTGCCATCGCCATCGCAGAACGCTTCTTAGGCCGAAGAAGAGTGTTGTTCATCGACCTCGCCTCCTTGTCCGAAAACGCCAGCCTGATGCCGTCGCTTGCCAGTCAACTCGGCCTGAGCGTCTACGGTTCGGAATTGCTCCAGGCTGTGGCGACAGAACTGCGAAAAATTCCGACACTTCTTGTTTTCGATAACTGTGAGCACGTCATTGATGCTGCAGCCGAAGCAGCAGAATCGATCCTTCTCGAAGTTCCGACGTCCACGATTCTCGCGACAAGCAGAGAGCCACTCAGGATACAGCTCGAGCGCGTCCGTCGCTTGCCCCCCCTAGCCGTCCCGCCAGAGGGCACAATCGCGGAGGACGCGCTAGGCTATGCGGCTTTGGACTTGTTTTACAGAATGGCTGGTCTCTTTAAAGACGAGCGGGACCTGAAACAACCCGAGATAATCGAATTGTCTGCCGACATTGTACGAAAATTGGAGGGTATCCCGCTTGCCATTGAACTTGCGGCTTCGAGAACCCTCGACCTAGACATCAGGGAGTTGCATCGCTCCGTGGCAAGACCGCTTGCAGTTCTTCGTCGCGGAAGGCGAAATGCCCCGGCAAGACAACAAACCTTGCAGTCGGCGCTCGACTGGAGCTTCCAAACGTTATCTCCGGTGGAAAAGGAGCTCCTGCTCCGTTTATCAACCTTTGCCGGACTTTTCAGCGCCGAGGACGCCCGCGCCGTCGCGGGCGACCATCTTTCCGATGACGAATTCTACGAAGCATTTGACGACCTCTTTCTCAAATCCCTCCTAAACGTCACTTCTGAGGGCGGAAGCTACAGGCTTCTCGTAACTACACGCCACTACGCCTCCGCGAAACTCGCATCATCGCCCCTCAAACGGGAGGCCCAACATGCACATGCCCGCCATTGCTCCGCGAGGTTGAAAAAGGCAGAGGCGGATTGGACTAAACTCGAAACAGACGAGTGGTTGCGGCTGCATGGTGCCCTCATCCACGATTTGCGCATCGCCCTCGCCTGGGCATTTTCCGCCGATGGCGACGATGCCCTCGGAATAGAGCTCACCGCCACCTCGAACATTATCTGGACGCAACTGGGATTTATGATCGAACAGTTGGTCGTGATCGAGACCGCGCTTGCCCGAGCGTCTGCCACGGAGGTACGTGATCCACGTCACGAGATGTATCTGCGGCTATCGCACGCAGGCACCATCTATCACATCAAAAGCTCCGAGCGAGATCCACAAGCCCTTGCCGAATACCACAGAGCAATCCGGATCGCTAAAGACCTCGACGATCATATGGGCATACTTCGCGCGAGCGGCGGCATAACCGCGATCCACACAATGAATGGGGACTACATTGATGCGATCAACGTTGCGCGACAGTTCGATGACCTTTGCGGTGAAAGACTGCCAAACGCCGTTAGCCGCATGCTCGCTCACAACCTTCATTACATAGGTGATTTCGAAGGTGCTATGCGACATGCCAACATAGCCCTCGACATGGCGAAAGTCGGCGTTCGGGGAACTTTGAATAATGGAGCAAGTTACGACCAAAGGATCAGCGCTCTTTCAACTGTTGTGAAGACCCTATGGGTCCAGGGTGAACTACGAGCGGCAATGCGGCAACTCGACACCGTTTTGGCCGAAGCAATTAACCTGGACCACGCGATCTCGACCTGCCTCTATCTTGCGGTCTCGGCCTGCCCCACCGCTTTTGGTATGAGGGAGGTCGGACCTGGTCGGAGCCTGCTCGGGCTCCTCATCGAAAAATCCGGCGATAATTCCCTACTCCGTTGGCAGGAATGGGCTTTCACGTTCGAGCAGGTTTCCATGGCCCTCGCATCTGATGACAAGGAGCGCTTCAACAAGGCGCTAGCAAACGTCGGGGGGGCGCGGTTTGAGAACTGCCTGATCGTAGGCGGCCACCTCGCAGACCGTACGGCCCTAGACCGGGCGCTATCGAAAAATGCCGGATGGTGTCGAGCAGAACTCTACCGCCTCAAGGGCCTGCTGCTCCTCGACGAAGACGTCGATGCCGCCCGGAAGCTTCTCATGGAAGGATATCTGATTTCCTCTCAACAAGGCGCAAGGTTCTGGGAGCTTCGCTGCGCAGCCAGTATAGTGAAGTGTACCCCAATGGAGGGTCTCAGCGCCGCAAAAAGCCGCCTTGCGCGAACGCTGGCAGGATTCGATGGAGAGCTTGCCACTGTGGACGTAGTGGAGGCAAGAGCGCTCCTCTAAGCTTTGCCACCCGGACCTGCCATATTTCTGCACGGCACCTTTATCACGGGAAACAGCGATCGACGCACGTCGCGCCTAGTTGAACATCATGGAACAAATGCGGAAATCGGCTCGCCGATCAGTCGCAAAGTCCCCTCGAAGCGAACTACGGAACGCCGCTTCCAGTCTGCTCCGTCAAGCGGTTGCCGGCATCGTTCGCGAAGTCGGGTCCAATGCGACTGATATCAACAGAAAGACTTGGTCCGTGTTCCAACCGCAGCTCTGCGTGACAGCCCCGGTCAGTTTAGCCGCAATTACAAGCTTTCGTAGACAAGTTTCGTGAAAAAGTCCGGCGTGACCTCAAACCTTCCCCATACGGCGTCAAACGCCGAGGTCGGCCGTTGAGCCTGCACCTCACCCAAACTCATGCCCTTGCTTTTACTCGCCGAGATCGACGCCCTGATGGCGACGAGCATTTTCATGTAAACCTTGGGTTCATAGCGGTTGCCGACGGGCTTGGCATGTCCCGATACGACGAGCGTGTCGGCATCGCAGATATCGACGTTCCACCGTGCAGCCTCGATCATGCCGTCAATGCTGCCTCCGGTAGACCTGTCGATGAACGGATAGATCCCGTTCCGGAAAGTGTCGCCCGTGTGAAGCACATTCGAATTCTGGAAAAATACCGAGAGATCACCATCCGTGTGCGCATTTCCGTAAAACCTGAGACTTACCCGGTCCCCGTTGATATCCAACTCATGTGTCTGCCACGACGACCGAAGGCAGAGCCGGGATCGAGGAAGGAGGAAAGTCGAAATTCCAGTCCTCGGCACGCTGTGCCGTACTCAAATGCTTGAGCGTCATTTCATGAGGGATGATCTTCGCACCCTCTCGGCCTAGCCAATCGTTGCCGTCAGCGTGGTCGAAGTGCCAATGTGTATTTACCACGGCAGCAACCTCGGGGGCTTCCCAAGTTAGTCAAGCTTTCCTTGATCTTGGCTTCCGATACGGCGATACCCGCATCAACGAGGAACATTCCGTCGTCGCCGAAGCTGGCAAGCATATTGCCGCCTGAGCCCTCAAGAACCGTAAGCCCGCCGCGGACGGTGTGAAGCGAAACAGGAGACGAGGCCGCATAATCCCTCATCGCATTCACAATCCCGCGCGCTTTCGCGTAGGCCTGTGCGGGTGTCAGCATCGGTCCGCCGCTGGCGCCGGAAGTCTCGGGGGCCACGCAGCAAAAGCAGAAGCCGCGATGGGAAAAGCGAGAAGCGTGCATTATTCCTGGTCTCAAAATTCCGGAAATCGAGTGCGTGAGGCGTTGACTACGGATGTTCGCCGGACCGATGGTTCCGGACAAACGACGCAATCACGTCGGCGCAGAAGTGCGGTTCCTGGTGGTGCGGTCCGTGCCCGGCCTGCGGCAGCGTCACCAGGTGAAGCGACTTCCAGTCGCGCACCAGTTCCAACCAGTTTTCGACCGGGCAAGCGATGTCGTGGTCTCCGGAAATCACCAATAGCGGCACCACGCCGGCCGCCAGCTTTCTCATGTGAGCGCCTTCAGGATCCGGGTAGATGGTCGACCTGTCCCTCGCCTCGCTGAGGAGTTTCATGAAGGTCGCCTCCGGGATCGCAGGGGAGCGGCCTGCCTTGCGTTCGGCGATGCGATCATGAGAACGCTTTGCGGCCGCCTTGCTGCTTTCGGATGCCGGTTCGAAGAACAGGATAAACTCGTCATCCAGGGTATTCACGGGATTCATGGCGGTCTTGATGAAAATCGGCTCGCCGCTGACTTTCGGATGTCCCGGAGGAGCCGTTCCGATTAGGACCGCCTGCGAAACCTTGTCCGGATAGGTTGTCGCGAAAACCTGCGCAACAACCCCACCCAACGACCATCCCCCCATGACAACTTTGTCAAAGCCGAGGAAATCGATCAGGTCCCTTGCGTCCTTCGCAAGCGACGCGCGATCGTATGTCGGCGTCCCGGTCGATCCACCGAGTCCGGTATAGTCGAAAATCACTACCATGAAATTCTTCGCAAGCTCGTCAAGGAAGAGCGGATCCCAGGAGTCCATCGTTCCCCTGAACCGGACGGCAAGGACGAGGGGCGGCCCCTCTCCGAATTGCCGATAGGCAAGCGTGCGACCTTCAAGGTCTGCGTGTTTCGTTATGGTTGTCGAAGCCTTGGCTGGGGTCATCATTAAATCTCCGAATTGTTCTTAGTTGCGCGTGATCGGAGCGCCGAGGTTTGCAAAGAGCATGTTGAGGCCTTCGGTAATCGTAGGATGGGCGAAAATCCCGTCGCGCAATGCGGTGAAGGGCAGTCCGCCTTGCATGGCCATCTGGACGACGCTCATCACTTCACCTGCGTTCACTCCGAGCATGCTGAAACCAAGGATGATGTCGCTGTCGCGTGCGACGATGGCCTTCATGAATCCTTTGCGTAGCGACAGCGTTCGCGCACGCGGAATGACATCCACGGGGAGGTTGGCAACGCGGTAATCAGCCCCGTCCTTCGCCATATCGGTTTCGTTCTTGCCGATCCTTGCGAACTCAGGATCGATAAACACGCAGTACGGAATAGTACGATCTTTGGTGGTACGGTCTCCGCCGCTCATCGCGCTTTTGACGATCCGGTAGTCATCGAGCGAGGCATGGGTAAACATCGGTGTGCCGGCGACTTCACCCATCGCCCAGACATCGGGAGCGGTCGTACGCAGTCGATCGTCGACCTTGACGAAACCGCGCTCATCGACCTCAACACCGGCAAGCTCCAGCCCGATGTTGGCCGTTCTTGGCTTTCGACCCGACGCAACCAGAATATGCGAACCTTCGAATGATCGGCCGTCGGCGCAATGCACCGTGACGCGATCGCCTGAACGACCCGAAACGGTCAGGTCGTAAGCGCTGAGAGCCACGTCCACGCCTTCAGAATTGAGGATTTTGAGGATTGCTTCGCTGACATCGACATCTTCGCGCGGAGCAAGCCGCGGCCCGCGTTCAACGATAGTAACCTCGGCGCCGAGACGCCGAAATGCCTGCCCCAATTCCATTCCGATATAGCCACCGCCAATCACGATGAGGCGCGTGGGTAACTCTCCCAGTTTCAAAGCATCCACGTGCGTAATCGGGTCCGCCTCGGCAAGCCCTGGGACATCCGGAATGTCTGCAACGGTTCCGAGATTGATGAATACCTGATCGCCTGTGAGCATCCGCACGCCGTTTTCGGTTTCAACCTGGATGGTCTTGGGCGCGACAAAGCGACCCCAGCCCAGAATCAGATCGAATCCGCTTGCATTGAAGCCCGCTTTGTTCGTCGCGACCATCTCCGCGACCACCCTCGCCGTGCGGTCTCTCACCAAATCGATGCTGTGGCGAACGCTGTCGACAGTAACTCCGAACTCGGCCGTATTCTTGATCGTGTGTGCGACCTCGGCGCTGCGAATGAGGGTCTTGCTGGGGATGCAAGCGACGTTGATGCAAGAGCCGCCAATCATGCCAGCTTCTACAACGGCAACTTTCTTCCCTGCCTTGGCCTGCTCCATCGCCAGCGTCTTGCCCGCCTTACCGCCACCAAAGATAAGGAAGTCGAATTTTTCAATTACGTTCATTGCTGCCTCTCGGTTTCGATTTCGCAGCATGGAACCACGCCTGGGCATCTCGATATTGTAAGATGCGGCCGCTCGAAAACCTGCAGGGGAGCCGGATCGTCAAAGATCTGCGGGCTCTTCCAAGCCTACCCTGACTATAGATTTTGCCGCAGCGGCAACCGAACAGGAGGCTATTTCGATGACCAACGGCTTAAACATGCCTGAGAAAACCTCCTTCATATCTATCGACGGCATCAAGGTGCGAACTGTCAGCACTAAAGATGCTCAAGGCATTCCCGTATTGCTTACGGCCCCTTGGCCCGAAAGCATCTTCGCATTCAATCTCGTGTGGGCGCGTATTAGCGAACTCGGACCATTGATAGCAGTTGATCTCCCGGGCTTTGGCATGTCTGAGGGACGGTCGGACCTGATGTCGCCCCACGCCATGGGGGATTTCCTCATCCGCATCATGGACGCCCTCGATATCGAACGGGCGCACGTGGTGGCGCCTGACGTCGGCACGCTCGCCGTGCTTTTCGCCGCCAGTCGGCATGCGGAGCGCTTTGAGAGCATTGTGGGCGGCAGTGGCGGAACAAGCGAACTGCTTTTTGGAGAGTCCCTGCGTCAGATCGTGGCGTCGTCAAAGAGTGACTTCGCTGATTTCGATGGTGGTAAACGTGTCTATGAGCTGGTGAAGAGCACCGCGCGCGTTTCTATTCCAGAAGCTATCCTGGAGGACTACAGAAACTCTTCCGACGGCCAACGATGGAACGAAGCGGCCGACTTCGTCCGAGCCTATAAGCAAGACCTTCCGATCCTCGCCGGCCTGCTGCCGTCGCTCAAAACACCTATGCTCGTCATCTCCGGCAAAGATGATCCGATCGTCCCTCCCGCCAACGGACAGTTCCTTGCAGACCGCCTTCCGCATTGCCGCGCCGAAGTCGTCTATGCCGGCCACTTCGTCTGGGAAGACGCGGCAGAGACATACGCCGATTTGATTTCAGAGTGGATTTCCGGCGCTTACAAAAGAGCTTGATGCTGTTGTGGAAACATGCGCAGGCCTTTGCGAACGTGTACTCGCCGGCCTGCGCCCATAGCGCCGATAATGCGGTATCACGGAGCTTCGTGACTGACTGAGGCTTCCCTTAACTGCGGCCTCGACGAAATCTCCTTGAGCAGCCCCCCGACTCCCATCTTGGCAATCGTCCCGCTGTCAATGCGGTCGCCCGCGAGCATCCTGTCCAGCACCCAATCAAGACCGTTCAAGGACGGGCTGCGTGCGCAGCCCGGCGCTCCGATTACGGGAATGTCCGCAATCGCACCGATGACGATCAGGTTACCCGGATCTACAGGCATCCCCACTCGCTCCACCTTTCCACCTGCCTCACGGATCGCAGCAGGAATGACATCGTCTGCGTCCGCAACGGCCGACGCCCCGAAAACGATGACCAGATGATTGGATCCTGCCCTTCGATCGGCTTCCTCCCTCAGGACGTTGGCCAGTGCGTTTACATCGTGTTCCGAATATAGCTCCGACACGAGCGCCGAGCCTCGCTCCATCAGCCTGGCTGCAGTTATTCGCGTGGTCTTCTCCACTGTCTTCGCGCTAAGTGCCGGTAGAGTGGTTGAGATGAGCGTAACGGTTCGGGATTCAAACGGCCGTACGGATATTGGTGGCCGCGCAGAAGCCACCAACCTCGCTGTCTCGACCGTCCTATATCCGACCGCAAGCGGAATGATCTTAAGGGTGCCGACGAGCTCCCCCTCGGCTACCCGGCTGCGGTCAGCCAGACAGGCGAAGGTGACCGCTTGATTGATGTTATTGAACGAGTTGATCAAGTCTCGCTCGGCGATAAACAGGCCATCGGCTTTGGCGTAGAAATTTACCCTTCCCCCCACGGCTGACTTCGAAAAAACCCCCTCTTTGGCGAAAGGAACGCCCAGGATATCGGCGGCTGTGATCTCATCAATCTCGTGTTCTTCGAACCGATGGGCAAGTACGCTCGAAATCCCGTGCGAAAGGAAGAATGCCACATCTTCGAGGGACAAGGTGTGTCCTTTGGAGAAGGCCCTGCCTCCGACCGCAAGACGATGTCCGAGCATCATCCCGGTAGCTATTTCTGTCTCAAACTTGCCGAACATATCGTCTTTCCCGCCTCATACCTGGACCGTCGATGGGCGATAATCTCAGCCAGGATGGCGACGGCGATTTCACCCGGCTCCCTTGCGCCGATATCAAGACCGATCGGGCCCCGAATGCGCTCTAGGACAGACTGTTCGAAACCAGCTGCTCGCAGGCGCTCCAACCTTGCAAGATGAGTTCTCGAGCTACCGAGAGCCCCGATATAGAAGGTTCCGGCCCTTAGAGCTTGCTTGACCGCTGGATCGTCGATTTTCGGGTCGTGGGTAAGAGCGACCATCGCGGTGTTCGCGTCGACAGATATCTCCTTGAAAGCCTCATCGGGCCACGCCGGAAGCACGGCGACGCCGGGAAAGCGATCTTCGGTTGCGAAAGCTTCCCTCGGATCGACAACGATGGTCTCCATCCCGGCCTGGCTGGCCATAGGGGCCAGCGCCTGCGCGATATGGACTGCACCGATGATCATGAGCCGGATCGCGGGAAGATGCACATTCAGGAAATATGGAACACCGTCAATCTCCGTACGATATGAAAGGCCGCCAGCCAGGGCTTGGCGTGCTGCATCGGCGACCGCGCTGTCGATGCCATCGATAGTCGTTAAGAGTTCCTGGCTTCCAGTGGCGAGATTGATGATCTCGACCACCGGGATTCGACGGGCTTTCACCGAGTTGAGGGCGGTAACGAGACTGACGTCCATTAGCTCAGCCTCGATACGAAAACGGAGATGATGCCGCCGCACGAGAGGCCAACACGCCAAGCTGTTTCGTTCGCAACGCCGAATTCGATGAGCCTGGCTTCGCCGCTGTTGATAACATCCAGTGCTTCAGTGACCACCGCGCCCTCGACGCATCCACCTGAAACCGATCCTTCGAAATTACCTTGGTCGTCGACGACCAATCTGCTGCCCGCCGGTCGGGGCGATGAACCCCATGTGCTTACAACGGTTGCGATAGCCACCCCTTTCCCCGAACGGTGCCATATTTCGGCGGTTTCCAGTGGATCCATTTGACTATTCCTCATTCCAGAATCTTGATCATGGAAGGTCTTCAGGCGGACGCTGAGTGGATTGCTTCACGGATCCTGACGTATGTGCCGCATCTGCAGATGTTGCCCGCCATGGCCTCATCTATCTCAGCGTCGGTCGGCTTCGGATTGACAGTAAGCAGGGACGTCGCCGACATTATCTGTCCAGACTGACAGTAGCCGCACTGAACGACTTCCTTCTCGAGCCAGGCGGCCTGGACTTTCGCCCCGATTTCCGTTTCGCCGACGCCTTCGATCGTCGTGATTTTCTGGCCATCAATCATGTCCATCGTCGTCTGACACGCTCGGACAGCCATACCGTCAACGTGGACAGTACAGGCGCCGCACTGGGCAATGCCGCATCCGTATTTGGTGCCTGTCATTCCGAGGATGTCACGAAGCACCCAAAGAAGTGGCATATCGTCCGGGGCATCGACCTGGTGGGTTACGCCATTGATAACGAGGCTTTTCATGTTTCTGCTCCTCTAGTGCCGGATTATTGGACAGTGAGTGTTTTCAGGTAGGCGATAACATCGGCGCGATCCTGGTCCTTGGGGATCGAGATGGTCATTCGGGTGCCCTTAACGACGCCCGAAGGCGACTTGAGGAATGCGTCCAGTGCTCGCTCGTCCCATGTCACGCCCGAAGACTTCATTGCTGCCGAATAGCTATAACCTTCAGCTGTTCCGGCGGTCCGCCCGACCACACCAAGGAGCCCCGGCCCCACCCTGTTCTGTTCGCTCGCGGTGTGGCAGGCACTGCAACGTGCGAAAAGTTTCAGGCCTTTTTCCGGGTCGCCATCGGCCCGAGCAGTCGAATCTGGGAGCGCGATCGCTACCCAGCCGAGGGTCAAAAGACAGAGATGTTTCCTCACAGTATCCTCCGTTGAAAATGCAGTGACCCGGCGGAGCTGGATTGGTCCACCGGGCTTTTACGAACACGCGCCATCATGCTGCGTGCATGAACCTGGAGATTCAATGCTGCATGAGATCGCGCCGGTGAACGCCACCTCTTCCCGATCAACCTCGTCACCGCGAGGAAAAGGCCGCCCGAAATCATGTTTCGACCAGGTGCCATGGCCTTACATTGCCATCACGCGTTCAGACGACTGTGCGAGCCTTGACCATGACTGCGACGCAACCGGGACAGCCGATCCGCTGGCATGGCGGCGCCGCCAATTGAGGGGGGTCACCCCGACCAGTCGTTTGAATACCTTCGAAAGATGAGCCTGGTCGCTAAGCCCGCAGGCCTGTGCAATCTGACTGAGCGGCTCGTCAGTACAGGTGATAAGGTATTTGGCCGCTTCGATCCGCCGCGCGAGGACGTAGTCGTAGGGCGACTTGCCGAACGAAACTTTGAAGCCCTTGGAAAAACGGCTTGCGCTAAGCCGAACCTGAGCCCCGAGCTCCTGCACCCTTATGCAGCTTTCGACATTGTCGTCGATGTAGCGCATAATCTTGTTTTTCTGCCATTCGGCCAGACCTGCAACCGTCCTGCCGCGAGGAAACGTCGGCGTCCTCGTCGGAGCTAGTGCTGGTGTCGGGAAATGCGCTGTGAGGCCATGCGGGTTCAAACTCCACACCACGATCTGGTTATTTGCTGGACGCAGTTGAGCGGATGAAACTTGGTTTGGCATTGGCGTAACTCGTTGCTTCGGATGCCCTTGAATCTAGTCTGGGCATTCGGCGCTAAGCGAGTTAAGCGATGTTAAGTCTGATTAGCAGTGTTACGGACTGTATGTTTTTGGGTGCTGCCCAATCTTACAATACGGGTATTGACTCTTCGCGTATCCGGGCTCGACGGGCGAAGTTCGCAGTACGCTTCGTTGCCGTTGTTCTGAAGGAAATGTCAGTGCCAGAATTGCCCGACGACATCCTACGTCCGCTCGCAGGTCGAGTGGCGCTGCTAACAAACGCCGATAAGGGCGTAGGCCGGGCTACGGCGAGGCTGCTCGCTATAGCCGGAGCCGACTTGGCCCTAACGGTCGATGCTAGCGAATTCTCCTCGGATTTCATCACCGAACTTCAGCGGTTCGGCAACCGCGTCATCACCTTCGATTGGCCCAACGATGGATCGGGAGTCGAGTGCGCTCGACTCGCGCGGGGTGTGATCTCTGCGATGGGTCGGATAGACGTCCTGATTGCTAACGCACATCATCGCGCCCACTGGCAGATCGATGACGTGGACATGGATGAGGACGCGCTTGAAGCGCAGTATTCGGGAACCGTGATGGCTATCGCAGCTCTGGTTCGAGCCTCAGTCAGGTTCATGGGACACGGGGGACGAATAATCGCACTCAGTGCCAGCCTCGCCGACAGGGTAGGCGCTCCCGGTTTGGCAGACTACGCGGCAACCCGAGCAGCCATCACCGCTTTCTGTCGCGGCGCGGCCCACGATCTTGGGCCGCGGGGGATCAATGTCAACGTGGTCCAGATCGGGTCGATCCAGGCCGAGCTCTCCGAGGCATCGAGCGAAATGCTCGAGGCGGAGAAACAGTCTAACGTCCTCAAGCGCTTGGGAACGCCTGAAGAGGTCGCGCAAGCAATCCTTTTCCTCGCAGGTCCAAATTCCTCTTTTATCACCGGAAGCGTTCTGAACGTTGATGGTGGATACAACGCATAAAGAGAATCCGACAGTTCATTCGCTCAATGGTTCGTTGCATAAACTGACCGGTTGGTCTATCTCCGCAATAAGACCAAAGGCGAGCCTAACGTGGGACAAGACCGCTTACGAATTTTTTCTCCCGGAGCTGTGTGCGCCGTGCCTACACGGGCGACTGCGCCTTTGTTCGGCTGTCCTAGCAATCGAGCCTCATTGTTTGCGCGTCAGCACAGCTCCAACTTGGCCGGATATCGTCAATGACCGTACTGAGGTTTGGACGATTTGAGCTGGATACCGCCCAACGGAAGCTGACCGAATCCGGCAACGTGCTTCAGCTTGGCGGTAAGGCATTCGACATATTAGCCGTACTTGCAACATCGGCGGGGGAAGTGGTCAGCAAGGAAACCTTGCTCGCAGCGGTATGGCCGGATACGACCGTTGAAGAGGGCGCGCTGCGCGTGCACCTGGTCACACTTCGAAAGCTTCTGGGTGATCGGACTAGCGGAAGATACATCGAAAACGTACCGGGTAGAGGTTACGTTTTCGTCATGCCCGTGGAGGGTTCCGGTGTCGGGTCCGTCAATCAGGCTCCGGCCAAACCGCAGGTTCTGCAGCAGAGCTTTCCGCGACTGACCGAACGCCTCATTGGTCGAGACGACTTCGTGGCGGAGACCGCGCAAATGCTCTCGACCAATCGTCTGATAACGATTTCGGGCGCAGGCGGTGTTGGCAAGACGTCCGTCGCGCTGGCCGCTGCCGAAATCATAAGTGCTGGTCGCAAGGTCTTGTTTGTCGATCTCGCCTCGTTAAGTGACGAAAAGCAAATCGCTCCGACCGTGGCGAGCCTGCTCGGACTAAGTGTTGTCATCGACAACGCGGAGCATGCCGTCCTCGAAGCATTGGCCGAACGAAACCTCCTTCTTTTGCTCGACAATTGCGAGCATATTATTTCCAAAGCGGCTTTCATCGTCGAGGACATTTTGGCGGCCGCGAAGCAGGTGACCGTGCTTGCCACAAGCCGCGAGCCCTTGCGCATTGCCGGGGAAAGGATACGACAGCTACCTTCCCTTCCTGTACCCCCGGAAGACAGCCCGCAATCCTCGCTAATGAAATATCCTGCAGTCGAGCTTTTCGTTGACCGGGTTATGTTGTCCTCCGAACTGGAGGACTTCAACAATCCCGAAACGCTTGCGGCGGCTGCATCTATCGTCCGGCGTCTCGACGGCATCCCTCTGGCTATCGAACTTGCCGCGTCCGGCGTCGCCAACCTCGGACTTGCCCATCTCGTCAGCTCGTTGAGCGACCCGCTCGCGGTTCTGCGACGGGGACGGCGAACAGCGCCTCCAAGGCAGCAAACGCTGAGAGCGACGCTCGATTGGAGCTTTGATGGCCTGACGGACAAGGAACGCCTTCTGTTCGAATATTGCGCGATGTTCGCCGGCGCGTTTTCGACCGAAGCCGCCCAGACGCTCTGTGCGGGCGTAATGCCGGAGGAGGATTTCTACGAGGCTTTTGATGGCCTGTTCCTGAAGTCGCTGTTTTCGGTGAGCGGTGGCGACGGGAAATATCGACTTCTCCAAACAACAAGAAGCTACGCTCTGGACAAGGTCAGGAGAGGAGATCAAGCAAGGCTGCTTCATGCGGCCCATGCGGACTATTGCGAAAAGGCGCTTGCTAACGCCGCTCGTGACTGGCCGACGCTCGCGACCGCTGACTGGATGCGGCTGTATTCAGATCTGATCCACGATATCCGAAGTGCGATCCATTGGTCATTCGAGTCAATTGAAACGGCCGAGTCGGGAATGCGCCTTGCTGCCAATTCCAAGATTGTCTGGGTTCAACTTGGATTGATGAACGAGCAAATACAGGTCCTCGACGAAGCCTTGAAACGCGTCCCCGGATCTGCGCACGAGGGAACGGAAACGGAGCTCGACCTCCGGATTTCCAAAGGAAGCGCGCTGTACCACGTTCAGGGATACTCGAAAGACGGCGATGCCCTATACGAAATTGACCGCGGAATCGAAATAGCGGAAGCAACCGGCAATCTAGGCAAGTGCATCCAGGCAAATGCAGCAAGAACGGCCATCCTGTGCTCGCATGGCAGATACCAGGACGCAATCGATGCCGCGCTTGCGCTACGGGACAAGAACCCACAGGTGTCATCGCATGTGTTTAGCGCGATGCTTGGGCACAATTACTTCTTCAACGGGGAACTCTCTCGCGCGCGCAAGGAAATCGAGGGTTCGCTGGACGATGGCAGCGGGTCAATCAGGAGGACCTCGAATGCCGGACTTGGTTTCGACCAGCGAATCTCGGGTCTGGCGGTCCTGGTGTTCGTAGAATTCCTCGAAGGCAACATGGTCACCGCCATGGATCTCCTCAAGGAGTCGGTACGGGAAGCGGAGGATCTGGGTTACTCGATCGCTTCGTGCCTTCTTCTGATGCTGAGCGCGTTTCCGATGGCTTCGCTTGTGGGACGACATAGCGAGGCAAGTGAATACCTCGACAAAGCAGAAGGCCTGGCGAAACAACAAAGACTGATCCGTTGGCAACAGTGGATTTCGTCCTACCGGCATGGGCTGTTCGGCGATGACAATCACAGTGGCCTCGAAAACGAGCTCTCAGGCGCGGCGGCACTGAGGCTGGAATACTTCGTGGTCATTGCCGGCGAGCGTGCTCATAAAACCCACATCGAGCGCGCCCTCCAGGGTGATGCGGGGTGGTGCCGTCCGGAGCTGCTTCGCTTGTTGGCAATCGCGGAGTTTCCGACAAATCCAGAGCTCGCGAGGAAGATTGCCGCGGACGCGGTAGCGCTCTCGCGCAAGATGGTGGCGACGTTCTGGGAATTACGTTGCCTGATGGCCGCGTACGAGCTCTCGTCGCGCTCCGATAAACCCGGTATCATCGATGACATCGAGGCGGTAATCGGCAAATTCGAACCAGGAAGCAAGACCATCGATCTCGAAGCGGCAACGGACCTGATACGTTTGGCTCCTTGCCGCAATGGTCTGACGTTGGAGAGCGATTCCGCCTCCTAGTTCGATCCCGACTGCGTCCGGGGCGCTATCCATAACCCAACTTAACACTGATTAACTCGCGTAACAGGACATTAATCAGCACTTTCCTCCACACCAACATGGGCGTGATGACAAGGAAAGGATGCCTGATGTCCGTCAAACTCGAGGAAGCCGAAACAAAATATGTCGAGGCCCACGGAGTTCGCTATGCGTACCGTCGGCTAGGCCGGGAGACCGGAACCCCGCTGGTTCTCTTGCAGCATTTCACCGGAACGATGGACTCATGGGATCCGGCTGTAGTGAACGCCCTTGCGGGGGATCGACCCGTAGTCGTTTTCAACAACGCAGGGGTCGGAACATCCGGAGGCAAAACGCCCGATACCGTTGACCAGATGACGACGGATGCTGAGAGCTTTATAGCCGCCCTCGGTTATGACAAGGTTGATCTTCTCGGCTTCTCCCTCGGTGGATTCATCGCACAGCTTATGGCTGCTCGCCCCGCCGTCAAGGTCCGCAAGATCGTACTCGCGGGCACCGCGCCCAAGGGTGGCGAAGAGCACCTGATGCAGGTCGTCGAGGAAGCGTTCGCGCGAAATGCCGAGGACGTCCGCCTTCCCCTTTTCTTCACTCCATCGGTACCAAGTCAGGCTGCTGGACAGGCATTCGTCAATCGCGCCGCTGTTCGCACATATCAGCGCGATCCGGAAAGCCCGGATTCTGTCAGCAATCCGCAGGCAGCCTCCATCATCGGATGGTGCGCGGACAAAGACCCCGCCCATAAGTCGTTGAAGGCGATCACACAGCCGACACTCATCGTACACGGCAGCGACGACACGATGTTCCCCTCCATCAACGCGTACGAGATGTTCAAGAACATGCCGAACGCCACACTCGTTTTATATCCGGACTCTGGTCACGGCGCACTTTTCCAATATCCCGATACGTTCGTCGCCCACGTCCAGCACTTCCTGAACAGCTAAACAACGCAACCACGGAGACGAAAATGCCTTCCCTCGTCGAGAAAATCATTGCCGCCCATGGCGGCCTGGAAAACTGGAGAAAATACACACGCCTTACGGCGCATCTCAAACAAGGCGGCGTCTTGTGGCCGTTGAAGGGGCATTCCGGCCAGCTTGATGTAACCAACGTCTCGGTCGGCCTCGGCGAGGAGTGGGCTTCCCACGATCCCTTCAGCGCCGAAGGAAAAGTGACGCTGTTTGAGCCGGGTCTGGTCCAGATCAAGGATGCACGTGGTAGGGTCCTCGAAGAACTCAAGGAGCCTCGCTCGTCGTTCGCCGGCCACACGCTGGAAACTCCCTGGTCCGACCCGCAGCTCGCCTATTTCGCGGGCATCGCCATGTGGACGTACCTTAACATGCCCTTCCTTCTAACCGCGCCGGGCGTCCAAGCGGAGGAGATCGGCGAGTGGACTGAAAATGGGGAGACGTGGCAGCGTTTGAAGGTCACTTTCCCCGCCAACATTGCTACACACAGCACCGTTCAGACCCTCTACGTCGACGACGCCGGCCTTCTCAAGCGGCATGACTACGACGTCGAGATTGCTGGAAACACGCCCGGTGCTCACTACATCGGCGGCTACAAGGAAGTTCAGGGACTGATGTTCCCGACCGAGCGGCGCATTTTCCCCAGACAGCCGGACGGCAGTTCAATGCCGGAACCGCTCGTCGTATCGATCGATCTTTCCGACATCCATCTTTCGTGAGGTAGCGGGCGCGCGGGCAACCACCCGCGCCCTATGCCGCTTGCAAGGCTCGTTGCCCCGCTTTCCAAGCCAAATTGCCTGGAATCCTACTGAATAGAAATGTAGACTGGTTGCGCTCATGAAAGAGTTTACGAGAAACGTGTTGCCGTACGTTCCAGCCTTTCGAAGGTTCGCAAGCGGGCACGCAGCAGACATTGGGTCGGCCGATGCACTTGTGATGATCGCCTTGAAAACGCTGAAAGCACGTTGGATGTTCCTCGGTTTCGTTGGCCTCAAGATCGAAGGCTACGGCCTGATCCATAGTCTTGCAGACGACAAGGCCGCGATCTTCGACGACGCTGACAGCGAACCGATCCCGGAGTATGACACCGGGATCGCATGCGCCCTGAGAAGATTGACGACACTCGACCGGAGCATGATCCTGCTCACGTCAGTCGAACAGTTGACTTTCCAGGAAGTCGGGAGCGCCTTGGGCATACCTGACAGCTTCGTAATCAACGAACTCCCTCTCGCGAGAGAGCGATTGAGGGAGGTTGTCGAGATTCCGCTGCGGACGAGCGCGCGCAGAGGCGCGCATCTTAGGAGCATCAAGTAATATGCCGGCCATCACCGAAATCGAGATCCAGCTCTACATCGACCACTGCCTTCCCGAGGAGCGCAAGCGCGCCGTCAAAGAATATCTGTATGATGACCTGACGGCCGCACAACGGGTCGGGGCATACGAGCGTCACGCCGATGCGCTCAGGAGAGCACTCTTTCCTGTCGCCGAAATGCCACTTCCTTCGATCTTCGAGCCAGGCGCGCTTGAGACGGAATTGTCGCTGTCGCCTTTGAGGCATGTCAACTCGATCGCCGGCGCAATCCTCGCCGCCCTCATCGCGTACGTTGAATGGGGATGGTGGCGAGTGCTCGAAGAGCAGATAGCCCATTTTCTAATACGCTAGCGCAGGGAGTGTACGAAGTCCGTTTCGCGTGCTCTATCGGGACCGGATTTCGTTTCTCAACAAGAGACGCCCGTTTGTCGAGGATAAACGCATTTCCGCTGGTGGCCTTTACCGTGCCTGCGCTTGCTTCCGTCAAACCGTGACGTCGAGAAACTTCAGCGCCTGATGTATTTGGCTGACGACCGCGGCCCCCTCGCCCACGGCTGCCGCTACTCTTTTGGTCGAGCCGGCGCGCACGTCTCCGATTGCGAAGATGTTGGGTATGCTCGTCTCCAGAGCGAACGATTGCCGCCCGAGGAAAGACGAGACGTCTTCATCAAACTCTCTGCCTGTAAGCACAAAGCCGTTGTTGTCCGTGTCTATTTTTCCGCCGGTCCAACTCGTATTCGGATCAGCTCCGGCGAACAGGAAGAGGTGGCCGAAATCACAGGCTCTCGTTTGCATCGATTTCTTATGCTGCAGGATGCCTGAGACATTTGGTCCATCGTCCCTGCTGACCGAGACCAGTTCGCAACCCAGATGTATTTCGACGTTGGGCAACGCCGCAATCCGTTCGATGAGATATGATGACATCGTCTCGGAGAGGTCGCGGCGAACGATCATGTGCAGCCGCTTGACGCGTGGGGCGAGGAAAACTACGGCTTGGCCCGCTGAATTTCCGCCCCCGATAAGGGCAATGTCCGAGTTCTCGCAAAGCTTGGCCTCAAGTGCTGAGGCCCAGTACGAAACAGCTGTGTCCTGTATCCGCTGCAAACCATCGATCTCGGGCGTGCGATACCGCGCACCGGAGGCAATCACGAGCGACTTCGCACGAATTGACTGCCCGTCCTCGAGTTCCAGGGATATGGGTGCCGACCTTGCACGAGATATTTCCGGGGCCGTCAGTTCCCTGACCTTTAGCGGCAACGCAACCTCTACCCCGAATTTGAGCGCTTGGCTGAAGGCCCGCCCCGCAAGTGCTGCTCCAGAAATTCCAGTGGGGAACCCGAGGTAGTTCTCGATACGGGATGAACTGCCCGCCTGCCCGCCGATCGCGCGCTGGTCGATAACAATCGACCGTAGACCTTCGGAGGCCGCGTAGACCGAGGTTGCCAGACCTGCAGGCCCCGCTCCCACGATCGCAACGTCGTACAGGGTCTCCGGATCGAGTTCAGGCGTGATACCGAGACATGTCGCTGCCTCCCCCACAGTCGGGTTTCTGAGCATCGTGCCGCTTGGGCAGATCATCAACGGCAGTTCAACCGCCGTTATTCCGAGTCGCTCAACGAGAACGAGCCCATCCTCATCCGACTCGGCATCGAGCACGGTGTGGGGATATCCGTTGCTGGTGAGAAAGCCTTGAAGGCGTATAAGCGAAGGATCTGCTGACGTCCCGATCAGGATCGAGCCGCCTACGCCGGCATCAAGGTAGGCGACGCGCCTTAGGATGTAAGCGCGCATGACAGTCTCGCCGACTTCAGCGGACCCGATGATGAGTGCGCGAAGGTGGGGCGCATCGAAAGCGATAGCCACGCATCCGTCGGGTCCGCCCTTAAGTCCTGATAGTGACGGGCGGCCCGATAGCTGGTTTATCTCGCCTGAGAACTGACCTGCTTTGTGTGCGGCGACATCCTGATCGCCGCGAAAACCGTCATGCCGAAACGCATCGATCTGCCCCTCGAGAACCAGAAAGGCTGGCGCGTTCCGCTCGCCGACAGGAAATATCTCCTGGCCGGGCTCGAATGAAAGCGGCCCAGCGCTGGCGAATCTGCGGGCCGTCTCGACCTGCAAAGGCGTCAGCGTTGGAAATCTCTGATAGTCGCGGGAACCGCTATCCATGGTCCGTTCCTTTTGTCTGCACGCAGTGAGGCCGCGCACGAGGTACCAGGCCTTTGAAAGCGCTCGAGTAACATGCCCGGGACGCGCCCAGGCTTTTCTTCACTCCATCTTGCCGGACGCCGGAGGATCGCTCGCCGGGAAGCTTTCCTGGAGGGCTTCATCGAGAAGCACATCTGCAGGGGATGCAGGCGCGTGTCCCACTACGAGGGCGATGTCCGATAACTCCGGCAGAGTTTCGATACCGTCCCGAACAGCCTCTTCGCTGATCTCAAACTTCATGTTCATCGTTTCCGAGCTCCTTTGACCTCAGACGTTTTCTAGCGACCACCCGAGGATCGATATTGGACGATCGGGTTCCGCTGGGGAGGACCGATCTTACAATCGTTTTTTGCTCGCCTCCGGCACTCTTTTCGAATGTGCCGCACCGACGTTGACCTACGATGCGCATTTCCGCAACACCACAGGGGGCTTTGATGAAGTACCGCTCGATTCCATTTTCACTTTGGCTCCTCGCTTGCAGTGTCGCTTTGACCTCGGCCGGAGTTGCACAGGAAACAAGTCCCGCGCCCCAGGTCGTTGTGGCCAAGCCAGTGCTGCGTGATGTCGTAGACCGCGATGAATTCATCGGCCGCTTCCAGGCTGCTGAGGAAGTTCAACTCCGGGCGCGCGTTGGCGGCTACTTGCAGGCGATCAACTTCAGGGATGGTCAGCTCGTCAAGGAGGGTGATCAGCTCTTCGAGATAGACCAGCGCCCATTCTTGACGGCACTGAACCAGGCGCAAGCCACCCTCGCTGTTGCCACTGCAGGCCTCACTTATGCGCAGGCGCAATTCGATCGCGTCAATTCTCTGGTGAAATCCGGAAGCCAGACGATATCTACCCTCGACGACCGTCGCCGTGAACTGGATTCGGCACAAGCGAATGTCCAGGGCGCACAGGCGACACTCGACCGCGCGAACCTTGATTTAACATACAGCCGGATCACCGCACCCCTCGGTGGCCGGATCGATCGCCATCAGATTTCAGTGGGCAATCTCGTCCAAGCCGACCAGACGCTACTGACTTCCATCGTCATGCTGGATCCGATCGACTTCTATTTCGACATCGACGAGCGCAGGCTGCTGAACTACGCCGAGACGGCACGCAAAAACGGCGAAGTCCTGCAGAGCGGCGGCGGTGGCCTCAAGGTCTCCGTCACCCTTGGTGATCGGAACCGCACCAAATTCCAAGGAACCCTGGACTTCGCCGAAAACCGCGTCGATCCCCAGACAGGCACGCTTCGCGCTCGCGCCCGGTTCGCAAACCCGGATTTCGCATTGCAGCCGGGGCTATTCGGTAGGGTCGAACTCGAGGGATCGAATTCCTATCAGGCTGTTCTCATCCCTGATGAGGCTATCAGCTCGGACCAGGACGAGCGCGTCGTTTTCGTTGTAGGGAAAGACAATACAGTCAGCACGAAGGCCATCCGGCCCGGCCCGCGAATATTCGGTTACCGTGTCGTCCGCAGCGGTCTCGACGGAACAGAGTCCATCATCGTTAGAGGCGTAGTACGTGTGCGCCCGGGCATGAAGGTCGATCCCAAAGAAACAACGCTACCGTCGGAAAACAACGACTCGGTCGCCTCAGCACCGGAAAGCGCCTCGGCATCGGAGGCAGGCCAATGAGGTTCGCACACTTCTTCATTTCCCGTCCGATCTTCGCCTGCGTCATCTCGCTTGTGCTGATGATTGTCGGAACGATCGCCTACTTCGAGCTTCCTGTCTCACAATATCCCGAGATTGCACCTCCCACCATCGTCGTCAGGACCTCCTACCCAGGTGCCGACTCGCAGACGATCGCAGACACCGTATCGACGCCGATCGAGCAGGAAGTGAACGGCGTCGAGGACATGCTTTATATGTCGTCCTATTCGAGCGCGGACGGAGCAATGACGCTCACGATCACGTTCGCGCTGGGAACGGATCTGGACAAGGCTCAGGTCCTTGTGCAGAACCGCGTGGCCGTCGCCCTTCCTCGATTGCCCCAGGAAGTGCAGCGCCTCGGCGTCACGACGACTAAAAGCTCGCCCGACCTCCTCATGGTCGTGCATTTGCTTTCGCCGAATGGCCGATACGATCAGCTTTATACGTCCAACTACGCGCGAAACCGCGTCAGGGATGTACTCGTCCGTCTACAGGGGGTGGGCGACATTCAGATTTTCGGCGAGCGGCAGTATTCGATGCGAATTTGGCTCGATCCTGAGAAGCTGTCTTCATACGGAATGACCGCCACGGACGTTGTGAGCGCACTGCGTGACCAGAACGTCCAAGTCTCTGGCGGCTCGATCGGAGCCCCTCCCACTGCCAGGAAGAACCCATTCCAATACACCGTCCGCACGGACGGCCGCTTTCAGGATGCCCGGCAGTTCCGCTACGTCATCGTGAAGTCAACGCCCGACGGCAG
Source organism: Agrobacterium sp. SORGH_AS_0440 (assembly GCF_031453135.1). NCBI lineage: Bacteria > Pseudomonadati > Pseudomonadota > Alphaproteobacteria > Hyphomicrobiales > Rhizobiaceae > Agrobacterium > Agrobacterium sp. SORGH_AS_0440. The sequence goes on from NZ_JAVIYR010000003.1 coordinate 286,475, forward strand.
GCTCGTCAAACTCGAAGACGTTGCAAGGATAGAGCTCGGGGCGCGGGACTATGTGACGAACTCCTATGTCAACAATCAGCCGGCGGTGGGCATGGGCATTTTCGCGCGACCAGGTACGAACGCGCTCGAGACGGCCGCGCAGATCAAATCGATTATGAAAGATCTCTCCGGCCAGTTCCCGCCCGGGTTGGAGTACCGGATCATCTACGACACCACGGCTTTCGTGTCGGATTCGATCAACGAGGTCTATAGGACGATCGGCGAAGCGATCGTGCTTGTCGCCATCGTCGTTCTCATATTCCTGCAGTCCTGGAGAACGGCGATCGTCCCAATCGTCGCGATCCCGGTTTCACTTGTCGGTACTTTCGCCTTCCTGGCGGCGTTCGGCATGTCCCTGAACATGCTCACTCTCTTCGGTCTCGTGCTCGCAATCGGTATCGTGGTGGACGACGCGATCGTCGTGGTAGAGAACGTCGAGCGCAATCTCGCGAACGGTATGTCGCCTCGTCGGGCAGCGCACATTACGATGGATGAAGTGGGTACGGCGGTCATCGCCATATCGCTCGTTCTCATCGCCGTGTTTGTGCCGACGGCCTTCATTCCGGGAATTTCGGGCCAGTTCTACAGGCAATTCGCCGTGACTATCTCGATCGCGACAGCAATTTCTGCACTCAACTCGCTGACCTTGTCTCCGGCCGTTGCAGCGATCGTCCTGCGCCCTCACGATCACTCGGAGACGAAAACGAACCCCGTGACGAAGCTCACGAAATGGTGTGCCGATATCTTCAACCATTGTTTCGACAAACTCAGCGCCGGCTACTCAGCAATCGTGCGGAGTATCGTCAGCTCGAAATCCGGTCTAAGCTGTGCAGTTGTCGTCTTCGTCGCTCTCCTCGGAGCAACCTGGTTCCTCAACACCAAGGTGCCGAGCGGCTTTATTCCGATCATGGACCAGGGTTATGCGATCGTGGTCGTCCAGCTTCCGGAAGGCGCATCCCTCGACCGCACCGATGCGGTGATCAAGAAGGCCGGGAATATCGCCAAGGACACGCCTGGTGTCGCCAACGCGGTGCAATTTGCAGGTTTCAGCGGTGCAACCTTCACTAACGCTTCGAACGCTGGCGTGATTTTCACACCATTCAAGCCGTTCGAGGAGCGGCTGGCGACCGGGGACACGTCGGAAAAGATCATCCGGGCGCTCTATAAGAACCTGCAGAGCGTCGATGAGGCCTTCATCATTGCCATCCCTCCTCCACCGGTTCAGGGCATCGGCAATTCGGGCGGCTTCAAGATGCAAATTATGGACCAGGACAACTCGAACATGACCCGCGTCCTTGGCCTCGCTCAGCAGATGATGGTCGAAGCGAACCGGACACCAGGTCTCACCGGGGTCTTCACCACCTTCTCGGAATCCAGCCCGGAGTATTTCCTTGATATCGACAGAGACAAGGCCCAGTATCTGAACGTTCCGATTCCCAATATCTTCGACACTCTATCCAGCAATCTGGGTGTCGCTTACGTCAACGATTTCAACGCATTCGGGAGAGTCTATCAGGTCCGTGCCCAGGCGGACAAACAGTTCCGCCTCGAACGCGACGATATGCTCGATCTCAAGGTCAAATCTGCAGCCGGAGCCCTTGTTCCATTAGGAACACTTGCAAACATCAGGGAAACGAGCGGCCCGACGCTCGTACAGCGCTACAACATGTATGTCTCTGTCCCACTCCAGGGCAACGCTGCTCCTGGGATTTCTACGGGCGAAGCGATCGCAAAAATGCAGCAGCTTGCTGCAAAAACGCTACCGTCGGGTACGGCGTACGAGTGGACCGAACTGTCCTACCAGGAAACCCACGCTGGGGGCAGCGCTGTCTACATCTTCGCGCTATCAGTAGTCTTCGTATTTCTCGCACTGTCCGCACAATATGAGAGCTGGATCCTGCCGGCGGCAATCATCCTTATAGTTCCGCTGGCGGTGCTGGGTGCGCTTTTCGGGGTCTATCTAAGGGGGATGGACAACAACATCCTCACGCAGATCGGCTTCGTGGTTCTGATCGGCCTGGCGGCGAAGAACGCCATCCTGATCGTGGAATTCGCGCGCCAGGCGCAAGACGCGGGAAAGACCGCAGTGGAAGCAGCTGTCGAAGCCTGCCATCTGCGTCTGCGCCCGATCCTCATGACGGCACTCGCATTTATCTTCGGCGTCTTGCCACTCGCGATTGCCGAGGGTCCTGGCGCCGAAATGCGGCGGTCCCTCGGTACCGCCGTGTTCAGCGGCATGATCGGAGTCACGCTGTTCGGCCTGTTCCTGACTCCAGTGTTTTACGTAATGCTGCGGTCGCGATATGTACCGAGGAAGCATGGCGAGGACGAGTGGGTGCCCGAGACGAGACAGGCGGCTGAGTAACCCTCTCCGATCGAAGCCATCGCGAGCCGGAAGCCGCGGTGGCAATCGCAATATCGCCACTCCATATAGAAGGTCTGCCGGCGTCTCCGATAGGAAGCAACGTCGGCAGTGCCGCATTCAGCACTGCACCGAAAACAGCAGGAGTAATCAGGACCATGCGCAGCGTGGGTTTCATTCTCGAGGACGGCTTCCAAGTCATGGGACTGGCGGCGCTCTCCGCGTTCGAATTCGCAAACCAGGAGTTGGGCGAAGAGGCCTATCGGCTGACCGTGATGTCTGAAAAAGGTGGGACGGTCAGATCTTCGCTGAACATCGGCATCCAGACGCGGAAGCTCGAAGAGTATCCCGATACATTGATGGTCGTCGGCGAGTTGGTTCCACGTGCGCCCTCACCGACACTTCGGCAATACATCGCCAATGCTGCCACGGAAAGTAGGCGTGTTGCGGGAATCTGCACTGGAGCCTTCCTCCTGGCTGAAGCGGGCCTGCTTGATGGTCGGCTCGCCACGACCCATTGGGCACACGCACGCAATCTGCAGCGTAAGTTCCCACAAGTTCATGTCGACGAAGATCGAATCTTCGTTCACGACGAGAACATCTGGACATCAGCCGGAATGAGTGCCGCCATTGACCTGACTTTAGCGCTCATCGAGGATGACTACGGGGCGGCGCTTTCAAAGACGATTGCGCGCAAACTTGTCGTCTACCACAGGAGGCCAGGCGGGCAGTCCCAGTTCTCAGTTCTTCTCGAGCTCGAGCCACGTTCCGACCGCATCCGAAAAGCACTCATCTATGCCAAGGAGCATCTTCGAAATCCCTTGAGCGTCGAAGAGCTCGCGGATTCCGCTAACCTAAGCCCTCGCCAGTTCAGTCGGCTGTTCCGCGACGAAACGGGACATTCTCCGGCAAAAGCCGTTGAGCGACTTCGGCTCGAGGCAGCAAAGGCAATGCTCGAGGACGGAAGCCATCCCGTTGAAATCGTGGCACGCGATACAGGTTTCGCTGATCGGGATCGTATGCGCCGCGCGTTTCTTCGCTCATTCGGTCAGCCGCCTCAAGCTGTTCGTCGCACTCTTAAAATGATCGGAGGCGCTGGGCTGGAGAATGTGGAGAGCTGACGGGCAAATAATGTCCTAAAATGCCGTTTCCTTGACATTTGAGACGATCGCATTTTGGGACATGATCCTCCAATCGAAACCGAGGCGATGCGGCTAGAAATACGCGCGTCTCAACGAATAGGAGCGATCCATGAAAACGACAGGTAACACGATCTTCATTACGGGCGGAACTTCCGGCATCGGCCGCGGGCTGGCGGAAGCTTTCCACAAGCTTGGAAACAAGGTCATCATCGCGGGCCGCCGCAAGGCCTTGCTCGACGAAGTCTCCGCGGCAAACCCAGGGATCGATGGGGTCGAGCTCGACATCAACGACATCAACGACATCCATCGCGTCGCCAAGAAGCTGATCGCCGAGTATCCCAAGCTGAACGTCTTGGTCAACAACGCGGGCATCATGCCGTTCGACGATGCGTCCGGCCTGGTTGACGACGAAGTATCACGTCGCATCATTGACACGAACCTGCTTGGCCCGATCCGTATGACCTCCGCGCTCGTCGAGCACCTGAAGGCGCAGCCCGAGGCGACGATCATCAATAACACATCCGTGCTCGCATTCGTGCCACTCGCTTCGAACGCGGTCTATTCAGCGACAAAGGCAGCCCTTCATTCATACTCGCTTTCGCAGCGGTTCATGCTTCGCGACACTAATGTACGGGTCCAGGAAATCGCTCCGCCATGGGTCGATACGGACCTAGTCAAAAAGAGCGGCGATCCGCGCGCGATGCCGCTGGATATTTTCATCCAAAAGACGATGAAGGGTCTCGAGACCGACGCCCCGGAAGTTTACGTCGAGGAAATTGCGGCCCTTCGCGACAATCCGGGGAACAACGAGCACGCCTTCGTTCACGGATTCAATGAATCCTTGGCGGCAAATCCGATCCCAGTCTAGGCCTTCAAAATCGCGGCATTGCTTCCCGTTCAATGGCCGGGAAGCAAATTCTGCGGGGAATTCGTCATGTCAAATCGACTGAAAATCACAGACAACAGGATGTCGGGTGACGGCGTTGTGCAGAATACAGAAATGTCGGCACCGTCCCTGGTCCCAGCCTATTTCCTCGCCCTCGGCACCTTTGCCATCGGCACGGAAGGCTTCATGATCGCTCCTCTTCTACCAACCATCGCCGACGATCTGGGCATGAGCATTTCGACGACCGCCATGTTGGTCGTCGTATTTACGCTCGTCCTGGCCATCAGCTCGCCGATCACGACCGTCGCGACCGGACGAATGAATCGCCGCGACTTGCTGATCGTTGCGATGACGTTGTTCACCGTCGGTAACCTTGCCGCCGCTTTCTCTTCCACCTTCGCCACCTTGCTCGTAGCGCGTGTCTTGATGGCGGTCGCATCGGGCCTTTACGTCCCGAATGCCAATGCGCTGGCGGGTGCCATAGCCGGTCCGCAAAGACGTGGTCGCGCCCTTGCGATTGTCAGCGGCGGGATGACCATTGCGATTGCACTTGGCCTGCCCCTCGGCGCGCTAGTTGGCCATGCGTTTGGTTGGCGTGCCACGTTCCTGGCTGTTGCGTTTATGGGCCTCATTGCGATCGTTGGCATTCTGGCGGGCATACGCCGGCAGGTCGGAGACGGTATGGCCGTCGCCAGCCTTTCCGAACGGGTCAGTGTCGTCCGCCAGACGGCAATACTTGAGCTACTCGCGGTCACCCTGTTCTGGTCTCTCGGGGCCTATACTGCGTACCCTTACATAGCGCCCTATCTGAAATCCGAGCTCGACTTCGGAGTGACCGGCATCGCCGCAACCGTTTCAATGTGGGGTATCGCCGCCGCCATCGGAGTAACCACCGGCGGAGCGCTCAACGACCGGTTTGGCTCGCGCAAGGTAGCCACGGCTTCCCTAGTCATCTTGGCACTGTCTTTCCTTGCCCTTGCCGCAGTGACGGGCCTGACGCCATCAACTGCACTGGTTCCGACCCTCGTTGCGATCGCCGTGTGGGGTTTCAGTGTCTGGTCCTTTTTCCCGGCACAAATGGCGCGCCTCATCCAGGCCTCGTCGCCGTCCCAGGCGTCGGTATCTCTTTCGTTGAATACGTCAACGATGTATCTCGGCTTCTCGATCGGAAGCGCTATCGGAGCGGCCATCGTTGGTGCCGGCGACATCTGGCTCATCGGAGTGGCAGCAGGTGCAGCTGAAATTGTCGCCCTACTCCTTGACCAGCGGTTCAAGCGCCAAGGGGTTTGAGCACGAGCACCCCTTGAACGCTCGGCGGCGGTGTCCGACATCGCCGCCGAATATCTTCATTTGCGCGTCACGGCAATGGATCAGGATCGTCGATAACAACGAGCCCGCGCCCCTCCGCATTCAGAGCATCCCGTACCGACTGCCGCTCAGATACAAGCTTGAGCAAATTCCTTACGCGAGAAAACTCATCGGTCGGGATCCCGAAATGCCTCGCCCAGCTCCCGATCACGAAAAGATAGGCATCGGCGGCCGTGAAGGTCTCCCCGGTCAGGAACGGGCCTTTGAGGCTCCCTTCGAGGAATCCGAGGCGGCTACGGATACGTTGTAAGACGAGCGTCCGCATTTCCTCGTCGATCGGCCAGAACATCGGTACGAAACTCTTATGCAGTTCCGCAGCGACGTAGCTCTGCCACTCCATGACACGGTAGCGCTGCATGGTCCCCGGTTCCGGCATCAGGTCACGACGTCCCGCAAGATCACAGAGGTATTGAGCGATCACGAGATTCTCGGTCAGCGTCTCGCCGTTGTCCAGTTCCAGCAGTGGTACCATTCCCCGCCGGGCGACCTTCCAGTAGTCGGAGCCATCCGCGCGAACTTTGGCAGTGACATTGATCACCTCAAGGTCGAAAGGTAGACGCGTCTCGCGCAACAGGATGTGGACGGAGAGCGAGCTTGCTCCAGGATGCGTGTAAAGTTTCATTGGATGATCTCGATTGAGTGGGAGATTAGACAACGGTATACGGAATCTACGCCGCATGATCTTGCCGATGGAATTATCCGGCCTCTCGACTTCCGCCGTGGTCCTCGACAAATTCCAGCCGAACTTCGGACCAGAAAGAGACTGCACTCTGCGACCCGTCGACAACGCGCAGCACCGACCATGTAGTCTCGTGCTGAAGATGGCACCGCCCGCTTTTAGCCAGCTGTAGGTGTCAATTCGCGTGACACATTGCGGTCGGTTTTCGTTTGAGCCAAAGGACGGCGCGCGACCACAGTTGAGCCAACGCCGTCTTTCAGCTCTTGTTGCTAGCTCAGAGCTGCCTCCGCGAGCGGCAATGAACGGATGCGTTTTCCGGATGCCGCAAAGATCGCATTCGCGAGCGCAGCTGCGGCAGCAGCCGTTGCTGCCTCGCCCACGCCGCCCGGGTTCTCCTGGCTCTTGACCTGATAGATTTCGATCTTGGGGATCTCGTTGATCCGGAGCGCTCGGTACATATCGAAATTGGTCTGGTCGACTGCTCCGTCGGTGAAGGTGACCTGATTGTACATGGCGCTGCTCAGCCCGAAAATCACACCTCCCTGCATCTGGGCTTCGACGGTATCGGGGTTGATCGTGATCCCACAATCGACCGCAATGACCGATCGAAGAAGCTTCACTTCCTCTTTTGTAATCTCGATATCGAGGACATGTGCGAGATAGCTTCCGAACGCCACCTGAAGGGAGACCCCCCGGCCTCTTCCGGCTGGAAGCTTTTCGCCCCAGCCCGCCTTCTCCGCCGCCTCGTTCAGGACCGCCAGCGCGCGCGGGTTTTTGGTCAACATCCTGCGTCTGAACTCGACGGGATCCTGTTTGGTCGCCGCAGCCATTTCATCCACGAAACTTTCAACTACGAAGAGATTGTGCGACGGACCAACTCCACGCCACCAGCTCGTATTGACGCCGTCGGGCTCGCTGCGGACATAGTCCACGAAAACTGCGTCTTCGTCGTAGGGTGTTTCCGAGGCGCAGTCGATCGCATCGGGGTCGACGCCATTGATGAAGGCTGCGGGTGCGTAGCGTGCAAAGATCGAGGATCCCGTCACACGGTGCGTTCGTCCAATGAGCCGACCGTCCGTGTCCAGTCCCGCCGCGACCCTGTCGTAGTAGTAGGGACGGTAATAATCATGCGTCATGTCCTGTTCTCGGGTCCAGACGAGCTTTACCGGATACCGGATATCCTTGAGGAGCCGGGCGGCGAGTTCGATTGAATCCACATCAAGGCGACGTCCGAACGCCCCCCCGATTAACTGATTGTTCACAACTACGCTTTCCTGCGGCAGTCCGGTTGCTTCCGCGACGGCCTTTTGTGCCCGCACCGGAACTTGTGTGCCGACCCACATCTCTGCCTTGTGGTCCTGAATGTGAAGCGTGCAATTGAGCGGTTCCAGCGGTGAATGGGAGAGAAAGGGGGACTCATAGACAGCGGAAAGCTTCACCGCCGCATTCGAAATCACCGAGGCGGCATCCTTGTCGTTGCGGATGATCACACCCTGTTGCTGCGATGCCTGTTCCAGTTTCTCGACGATCGAATTGAGATTCATCGATCCATTGGGTCCGGCCTCCCATTCGATCTCAAGCGCATCGATGCCTGCCTTAGCGGCCCACATATGATCGCCGATTACGGCCACGGCATCGGGCAGCTTGACGATATCGTGAACGCCTTTGACCGCTCGCGCTGCATCTTCGTTCATCTTCGAGATCAGCCCCCCGACTACCGGGCTTATGGCCAGGGTCGCAAATTTCATGTCGGGAATAATGATGTCTATCCCGTAGATAGCGCTGCCGTTCACCTTTTGCGGGGTATCCAGGCGCTTGGCGCGGGTGCCGATGACCCTGAATTCCGAGGGCACTTTCAGCACAACGTTCTCAGGAACCGGCAATAGCGCAGCTTTGGGTGCGGCCTCGAGGTACGTCATGGATCGTCCGGCGGCATCATGATGGACGACGCCCAGCTCGACACGACATTCAAAGGCCGGCACCGACCATTCGGACGCGGCCGCCTGAACCAGCATCATCCGCGCAGCCGCCCCAGCCTGCCTAAGGCGCATCCAGTCAGCTCTTGTCGACGTTGAACCCCCTGTCGATTGGTCGAACAGGAGAGGATCGAGATATTTCGAGAGGTCCGGAGGCGCCGGTTGGAGCTTGACCTGATCAAGTCCAACCTCGAGTTCTTCGGCTATCATCATGGTGCTGGAAGTGAAGATGCCCTGCCCGACCTCGTGATGAGCCATGATCAGAGTAATGCCGTCGGTATCGATTTTGATGAACGCATTCGGGAAGAACGATTTTTGGCTCTCCTGTCCGGCGGCGACGGCCGCTCTCCCCAGGCGCGGAAGCTGGACGGCAAGCACCAGTCCCGCCGTTGCCAAAACCGTGCCCTTCAAGAAATTTCGCCGCGAGTGCAAGTTATTGATCATCGCTCTCTTCTCCGGTCCGGCACCCTGGATCTGACACCGAAGCCCACATTCCGGACAGACAAAATCTGTGAGCTTCGATCCGAGAACTTGCGTCCGTATCGAATGGGTTTATTGGACGATCCGGCAGCAACAGCGAGAACGTTGGAAAAGGCATTCTGATCGGATCCAGCCGCTCCCAAAGGGCATCTCAGGAAATGCACTCTGGGTATTGCCGGGTGATTTTGCCCCCTTTGTTATTATACCATGATCCGGCGTTGCCCAAACGACGGCGATTTGAACAAGCCATCGCATGATGTGTTTCGGCATGGAAACCCTCAACGCCGATTGACAAGCTGGAAACCACCCCGACGGCTTCGACGATACCGTCATCAGCGTTCGCACTTGCGAGAACGGCTGGTGACAGTGCCAGGCGGGCTCCCGGGTGTGACCTCGACCATATGAAGATGGTTTTGTTTGCCATGCTCGTTTATGCATTCCGACACAATTGGAGAGAATGTGTTTGTCTCTTTCCAGGAATCCTCGATGATCGCCCGTTTCGACCCCAAGGCGTTCCGATTGCGGAGCCTTGAGATTTCACTGGAAATGTACCATCGGGACATTTCGATCGAGGAGATCTGGTGCCGGTAATGGAACAACGGCAGCAGTTTTGGAACCCGTTCCTTCGTGACCCTGGGCGCGCCTTGCGCCCGCGACTTTATGCGCATTTTTGCCCCGGGGGATGTGGGATAATACCCCGTGCCTGGGGTGGTCGGCCGTGCACTTGGCCAAGATTGCGTCCGACCCAAGACGGTTTTGCCGTTCGCTATGGACGGTGGCTTTTTGGGTGTTCTCCCACCGCCAGCGAATTAGTGACGGGTTAGCCGTCGGAACCTGCGTTCAGACGAGCTCTCCAGACGCTACGCGCGACGTGGAAATGAGCCCAGCTTTACGGCCAGTAATTCACAATCATGCTCTTGAACAAATTCGAACCTCCTGCCAGTAGTCTCCGCCCATAAATCACTGAAAATTCCGGCTCTTCACCTTGAGCGTTTCGATATGGAGATCAGGCACGAACATATCCCTTGGGACGACCGGCTTCAGCCGATCGCGTGAATCCGGCCCGCCGCCTCCGTGGGCAAACTCATCGCCGCGACCAGCCGGCAGCCTGAACTCCGTATCTCGATCGGCAAGGCCAACCAGATCGCCTGAGAGATCGAAGAGTTGCTGGGCGACGAGATGGACGACCTCCCCTTCCCGCTGAATCCGTCCGTTGATCGCCATCATCGAAGATCCCAGCACGATGCGCCTGCGTTTCTCGAACAGGGTGGGCCAGACAACGACGTTGGCCGGTCCGGTCTCGTCTTCGATGGTGATGAACATCACACCCTTGGCAGATCCCGGCTTTTGCCGCACCAGCACGAGGCCAGCGGTATAAACCCATCGGCCATCCCGGGCATTCATCGCTTCGGCACAGGTGATGATATTGCCTGCCGACAGGTCCTTGCGCAGAAAGGCGACCGGATGCTGGCGCAAAGTCAGCCCGATGTGACTGTAGTCCTCGATGACGTTATGGCCATCCGTCATTTGCCGAAGCGCCACCTCTGGCTCCTGCTGCTCGGCAATCGCCGTCGCCTCCCGTTCGGCTGCGGCTGCAAACAACGGTAAAGGCTCGTCGCGCAGCGCCTTGATCGCCCAGAGCGCATCGCGTCGTTCGAGTTTCAGCGATGGCAGAAAGGCGTCGGCCTCCGCGAGTTGAACAAGCGCTTCGGTCGGCACGCTGGATCGGCGCCACATGTCATCGACTGAGGCGAACGGGTTGTTCATGCGCGCTGCAACGATCCGTGCGGCGTCCGCGACAGCCAGCCCTTTCACCTGCCGAAACCCGAGGCGCACAGCATGACGATCGCTGCCTCCAATCCTTTCCAGCGTGCAGTCCCATCGCGAGCGGTTGACGCAGACCGGCCGCACCTCGACGCCATGCTTGATCGCGTCCCCGACGATCTGGGCCGGAGCATAAAATCCCATTGGCTGGCTGTTGAGAAGGGCTGCACAAAAGACGTCGGGGTAATGGCACTTGATGTAGTTCGAAGCGTAGGCAATCAACGCAAAGGAGGCCGCATGACTTTCCGGAAAGCCGTATGAGCCAAAGCCCTCCAGCTGCGAAAAGGTCTTTTCGGCGAACTCGGCCGAATATCCGTTCTTGACCATGCCTGACACCAGCTTGTCCTTGAAGCGCGAGACGCCGCCGGTGAACTTGAAGGTCGCCATGGATTTGCGTAGCTGGTCGGCCTCACCGCCGGTAAAGCCGGCACAGACCATGGCAACACGCATGGCGCTCTCCTGAAACAGCGGCACACCAAGTGTCTTGCCGAGCACTGCCTCCAGCTCAGGGGTCGGATATTCGACCGGTTCCTTGCCTTCGCGACGACGGAGATAGGGATGCACCATGTCACCCTGGATTGGACCCGGCCGCACGATCGCCACCTGCACGACGAGATCGTAGAAGGTGCGCGGTTTTAACCGCGGCAGCATCGCCATCTGCGCGCGGCTTTCGATCTGGAACGTGCCGAGCGTGTCAGCCTTGCGGATCATCGCATAGGTCGCGGCATCTTCCTGCTCGATCTTCGACAGATCGAGATTCTCGCCCTTGTGTTCGCGGATCAGATCGAAGGCCTTGGCCATGCAGGTGAGCATCCCGAGCGCCGACACGTCCACCTTCATGAACTTCAGTGCCTCGACATCGTCCTTGTCCCATTCGATGATCTGCCGGTCTTTCATCGTCGCCGGCTCGATCGGCACGAGATCGTCCAGCCGGTCATGGGTAAGAACAAAACCGCCGGGGTGCTGCCCCAGATGCCGCGGAGCACCCATCAGCTGCTGCGCGAGTTTCAGGGTGAGCGCTAAGCGCCGGTCGTCGGGGTTGAGATTGAGCTCACGGATGTTTCTGTCGGGTACTTCTTCCGACCACGACCACATGCCTGACGATAGCGCCTTGATGACATCCTCCGGCAAGCCAAGTGCCTTACCGACATCGCGGATCGCGCCCTTGGCGCGGTACCGCGTAACGGTGGCGCAGAGGGCCGCCTTATCCTTGGTGTAGGTCTTGTAGATCCACTGGATGACCTCCTCGCGCCGTTCATGCTCAAAGTCGACATCAATGTCCGGCGGCTCGTCGCGCTCCTGACTGACGAAACGCTCGAAGAGCAGATCATTGGTCGAGGGATCGATTGAGGTGATGCCCAGAATATAGCAAACAGCACTGTTGGCGGCGGACCCCCTGCCCTGCCAGAGAATGCCCTGGCTTCTGGCAAAGCGCACGATCGAAAACACCGTCAGGAAGTACGGCGCGTATTTCATGGTGCGGATGAGATCGAGCTCGTGCCGAACGGTCTTTAAAACATCCGGTGGCAGGCCTTCCGGATAACGATCGGGCGCACATTCCCAGACATAATGCTCGAGCGATCCTTGAGCATCCTTGCCCGGCGCGATGGCTTCCTCCGGGTACTGGTAGGTCAGTTCCTCGAGCGAGAATTTGCAGCGACGCACGATTTCCAGGGTTCGCGCGAGTGCCTGCGCGTAGCGCGGAAACAGGCGTTCCATTTCCTCCGGCGGCTTGAGGTAGCGGTCGGCGTGGCGTTCGCGCTCAAAGCCGACATCGTCGATCGTGGTGTTGTGCCTGATACAGGTGACGATGTCCTGCAATTGCCGCCGGCCCGGCTCATGAAACAGCACGTCATTGGTGACGACGGTTTTGACTTTGAACCGGCTCGCCATATTGGATATCTCATGCAGGCGCAGCTGGTCGTTCGGTCGCCGACGCAGGCAGAGCGAAACGTAGGCGCGATCGCCAAAAAGCTCAGCCATCTTGCGAAGCTGCGCGGCGCAGGTGGCATCCGGCAGATCCGGCACCAGAATGCCGATCATGCCCTCGGAGTAAGCAACAATATCGTCCCAGTGCAGGATGCAGTTGTTCTTGCCGCCGCGCGATTTGCCCAGCGTGATGAGGCGCGTCAGGCGCGAATAGGCGGATCGGTCCATCGGATAGACCAGCACAGACATCCCATCCGCGAGATCGAGCCGACAGCCGACGACCAGGCGCAGACCCGTGGCGCGAGATGCTTCCAGGGCGCGGACGATCCCGGCCAGCGAATTGCGATCGACGACGCCGAGTGCTTCGATGCCGAGCTGTTTCGCAGTCTCGAACAATTCCTGTGCAGAGGAGGCGCCGCGCAGAAAGGAAAAGTGGGTCGTGACCTGCAGCTCGGCATAGCTCATGCGAAGATCCCATGCAGGTACCATTGCCGATCCCCCGTCTCGGGATCGACGCCGTCCCCCGAACGGAAAATCCAGTAGCGCTCGCCCGCTTCGTTCTCGACGACATAATAATCGCGGAGAGCTTCGAACTCGCTGTCTCGCATCCACCATTCCCCGAATATGCGTTCCGGCCCATCGGCGCGCACGACATTGTGCCGGCGGCCGCGCCAGGTGATGCTTCGGGGCGGATAGTCGGGCATCAGGGCGATCGCCGAGATTGGGTCGGGCCTGTCGAGCAGTCGAACGGGCCGTTGCCAGTGATGCGTCCAGATCTCGCCGACCGGCTCGGAGGTGGCCGCGACACGCCGCACGCTGCGCTCTGGGACATCCGATGCGACGGGCGCCAGGCGATAGACCCGCTGGCCCCGGTTTCCAAGGACGTCGATAAGGGGCGTAATGTCCGTCGTCTCTTCGGCGACCAATGAGGACGACCGCTGCTCCTCGTCCAGTGTCTCGGACATGACGGCGACGAGTATGAGCTTCTCGATGCCAAAGCCCGGCTCGATCTTTTCCGTTCTGTCCCGAAACAGCTTGGTCAACCATGCTACATCGCGGGCAGGCTTGGCGGTACCTGCGCGAATGGCCTGCCTGGTACCGTCGACCTTGTCGACGATCAGGTCCGTGCGGCGCACGCCGAGGCCGCGGCGCTGGAGTTCGCCGACGAGCTGGGTGACCAGCCTTCCAACATATTTGTTGATCGTCTCGGCCGCACCGATAGGCTCGGCGAACGACCGTGACACCTCGATCCATTCTGGCGCCCGCACGGGCTCGATCGGTTCGGACATGCGGCCTAACATCTGGTCGAGGCGGCGACCGATCTCGGGGCCAAAGCGCAGCGTCAGCGGTGCGCGGGCCGTATTCGCCAGTTCACCGATCGTCTGGAAGCCCAGCGTCCTCAAATCAGCGACGATCTTCTCCGGAAGGCGCAGCAGCGAAAGGGGAAGCTTCTCGACAGCGCGCACCGTGCCACCCCTCGGCACGATGACGGTCTCCCTGTTGATCGCCCGCGCGCAGGCATGGGCGGCACCCCAAGTGTCGGCAACGGCGACGCGGGCATTGAGCTTCTTTGCCCGGAACTGGTTGGCTATTTTTGTCACCATTGGCAGCTCGCCGCCCTGCAGGTGGTCGGCGCCCTCCGTATCCATGACGATGCCATCGATCCCATCGACGGCGACGATCGGCGAATAGACCGTCAACGCCCAAACGGTAATCCGTTCAAGAGCAGCAGCGTCGGCCGCAGGGTCGGCCTCGATCAGCATCAAGTCGCGGAAGATCGCCTGGGCTTTCGCAGCCGGCATTCCTGGCCTCACGCCCGCCTTTCGGGCGGCCGCGTCGGCGGCAGAGACCCATCGCTTCGACCCTGACCTGGCAATCACGGCAATGGCCTGCTCAGGCGGAATGGAGGGATCGGCCCGACGAATGCGATCCGTCGGCAGATCCGGAAGATAGATGGATACGACCCTGGTCATCACACGCTCTCACGAGAAACTCAGCACACTCACCCGCTTTCACGCGCATCAATTCGAGAAACCATTGGGCCCTCCCGACCCCCGGGACCGGAAGCTCTTCCGAAGGCATGACGCTGACCCGCCATCTAGTGGTCGAGGCCGTCGGTTGCCCGAAGTCGTTCGCCTCCGTCTGCCGTCTCCAGCGGCGGACGGCGATGGCCATAGTTCCAGTCTTTTCCGCGACGAGCTGGAGACGCCGCGACGCCGTCATGGGCAATCGAACGAGTTCTCCGACGACGACGCCGAGGCCGCCGAAGGATAGGCACTCCTCCATGCTCGCCAGGACGTCCTCCTCCTTGTCCCCCTCTACGAACACGACACGGTCCGGATGAAGGCCAACCTGCGCCAGCGCCGGCATGAAAAGGTCGGGCCGTGTCAGACACCATGCCACCTGCCCCTTTGTCCGGGCGGCTATTCCGGCAACAAAAAGCGCGGCCGCCGCGCCATCGACCGTACCCGAGCCCCCGCCCGCGAACTCATGCAGCGCCCCATAGGCAAGACCCCCGCCAGGCAGGGCCGCATCGATGTCGGGGACACCGAAGGGCAGACAGCCGGCGCGTCTGGCCGACACGCCCTCCATCGCGGCGATGCGATCTCGCAAGTCGCAGATTACCCTCTGACGGGCAGCGGTCATCGTTCACGGCTCCCTTCAAGGTCGTGTTGGCGGTTTCGACGTCATGTCGCGTGGCTATCTGTTCATTGTTTGTTCTTATGACACTCAAGAGTCAAGCGAGGAATATTGTCCCAGCATTAGCGATCCTGAAGATTCGAAGCGGAATCAAGCGCGTATAGGTAAAAGAATTTTGCAGGCCTGCCGAATGACGGTGCACGCGTTCGGTGGATAGCGGGGATGAATGCATGGCGTGGCAATGTTTTTAAGAGTTTTGTGCTGAACTCTTCCAATGACGAAGCCCCCGAGATCAAAACCGCTCCTTCGTGATACCGAAGCTCCGATCCGCTCAAAGCCGCGGCGGAAGCGCAATCCCGCACAGCCACAGCTTCTGTTCGATCCGATGCCCGATCGCGTCGAGCCGGCGCTTGCTGAGCTGAAGGCCCATCCGCCAAAAGGTGACCAATGGAGCTGGGAGCTGAAGTGGGATGGTTACCGGCAAGCGGTCCACATCGAACCGACCGGGGTCCGCATCCTCACCCGCGGCGGTCATGACTGGACCCACCGGTTTCCGGCAATTGCTGAGGCAGCGCGAGCGCTCGGACCGGCGACCATGATCATCGATGGCGAGGCGGTGGTGCTTGACGAGCAAGGGCGGTCGGACTTCGGGCTGCTGCAGAAATCGTTGGGCGCTTCCGGCAAGACCGCTGGCCGTCGAGCTTCTGATGCCATCCTTTACGCCTTCGATCTTATCTACCTCGACGGTCACGATTTACGCAGCGTCGAGTACCGATCGCGCCGCCATCTTCTTGAGGACACGCTGAACGACAAAGATGGCGCCATCCGCCTGTCGGAAACCATCGATGCCGACGCAAACGTCCTCCTCGAACATGTGCGCGGCCTTGGCCTCGAAGGCATCGTCGGCAAGCACCTCGATCAGCCCTATCGTTCCGGCCGCACCGGCGACTGGGTCAAGGTGAAATGCGTGGAGAGCGAGGCGTTCATGGTTGTCGGCTATGAGCCATCCACCGCATCACCGGGCGGCTTCGCATCGCTGGCGCTTGCTGCCTATCGTGAACACGATCTCGTTCATGTCGGAAGCGTCGGTACGGGCTTTAAGGAAGCCGAGATGATCAGGCTGCGCAAGATGCTGGATAAGCTCCGCTGGAAGCGAAAGCAGCCGCCTGTGCCCTTTGTCGGGAAATCAGAGATAATCTGGGTAGCGCCGACCCTGATTGCAGAGATCGAGTTCCGGGCGTGGACGGGGGACGGCAAGCTGCGGCACGCTTCCTACAAGGGCCTGCGGGAACGGCAGGACAATGCCGACGTTTACAGGCTCGACTAGCGACGCAGGCGAAACCTGACAAACTGCATTCGGTCGCAACGGAGGAATTGCTGCCATGTGCAATCTTTATCGCATGGAAGACAAGGACTGGGTCTCGAAATGGGCTCAGGACGCCGAAAGCTTTATCAACCTGATGCCGGCCTACCAGATGAACCCCGACCAGATGGGGCCAATCGTCCGCAACACGGCTGACGGAAAGAAGCAGCTCGTGCATGCGCGATGGGGCATGCCCTCCCCTCGCTTCGCCCTGGAGAAGACGGCCAAAGCCAGGGCCGAGAAGCTCGCGGCCAAGGGTAAGCCCTACGATCTTGAAGAACTGATCCGCATGGAGCCGGATCGCGGCACGACCAATGTCCGCAAGCTTAATTTCCACCACTGGACGCGGTGGTTCGGCGTCGAGCACAGATGCCTTGTTCCGATTACTAGCTTTGCCGAACCGGACCCGGCGAGCAAACAGGCAGATGGCAATGTGCCAAATGCCTGGTTTGCGCGCGACGAGGCAAAGTCGCTGATGTTCTTCGCCGGTATCCACGTGCCGCAATGGAAAAGTGTCCGGAAGGTAAAGGATGGAATGACCACGGACGATCTCTATGGCTTCCTGACCACGGATCCCAATGATCTCGTCAAGCCAATCCATGAAAAGGCCATGCCTGTTCTGCTGCTGACGAAGGAAGAAACCGATATCTGGATGCGGGCGCCTTGGGACGAGGCTAAACACCTCGCGCGCCCACTATCAGATGACGCGCTTATCATCCTGTCACGTGAACCTTATGGATCATCGATCGTGTCGAAATCTGGCGAGCCGGTGGAGCAAGGCAGCCTGCTCTAACCCGCCTGCCCTTTCAAAGGAGATCGATTACTTCATTCTCCGCTTCTTCACCGGTTCAGTCTGCAGCTCTATCCAGACGGGCGCGTGGTCACTGGTGTGGTCCCATCCGCGCACATGCCTGTCGACCTCTGCGTTGGAGAGCATTGCCGCAGCTTCGGAACTCAGCAGGAAGTGGTCGATCCGCAACCCCGCATCGCGTGCGTAGGCATTGCGGAAGTAGTCCCAGAACGTGTAAATGCGTTCGTTCGGATGAAGATGGCGGAGAGCATCGGTCCAGCCTTGATTGACCAGATCCCTATAGGCTTCCCGCACTTCCACGCGAAACAACGCGTCGTTCGTCCAGCGCTCCGGCTTGTAGACGTCGATCTCTGCGGGCATGACGTTGTAGTCGCCCGCGAGAACCACCGGGACCTCCAGTTCGAGCAGCTCGGCCGCATAGTCATGCAGCCTCTTGAACCAACGGAGTTTGTAATCGAATTTCGGTCCGGGATAAGGATTGCCGTTCGGGAGATAGAGCCCACCGATGACGATGCCATTGACGATTGCCTCGATGTAGCGGCTATGTTCGTCTTCCGGCTCACCGGGCAGACCTTTTCTCATAAGGTGAGGCTCCTGACCCTTGGCAAGGATTGCGACGCCGTTCCAGGACTTCTGGCCCTGCCAGACGGCACCATAGCCGGCGGCTTCGATCGCCTTGATCGGGAACTTATTCTGCGGCGCCTTCAGTTCCTGCAGACAAACGACGTCCGGCTCGGCCTCATCTAACCATCGGAGAAGAACTTCGAGCCGGCCGTTGACGCCATTGACGTTGTAGGTCGCGAGCTTCACCGATCAGTGCCGGCCGATTTCCTGCTCGACCTTTTTGCGAGAATTACCGGCGCTCTTCACAGCCTTCTTGACCGTATCCTTCGAGACGCCTTCCTTCTTCGCCTCGTACCGGACTTCATGATCCTGTCCGCCAGCGACCTTGGCTCGATCCTGTGCTCTGCCCCGCGACGTGGTTGCCATTGCATTTCTCCTGATGGGTTCCGTCACCGGAAAACGGAGTCTAATTCAAGAAGTTCCATCTTGTTGGCGGCGCACAATCCCCAAGCAAGTGCGGTACCGGATAGCGACGCTCAATCTCCCGCCCCGGAAGTCCGGTCAGGTCCTACGCCCGTGCCAATGCCGACAAGCAACAAAGCTGCGAGCACTGAAGGAATATCGGATGAACAATTGCGGCTGCCACCTGAACCCAGTGCTCGGTGCTAGCGGGCTTTGGTCCCAGACCGATCTGAAGTTTCTATCCTGCCGCGTCGCCCGGACCGTGGGCAACCCGATTCTTTCAAGCCTTGAAAACGATCACGTCCCGTCGGTCGATTAGCCATTGCGTAGCGCGATGACGTCTATCGCCAGCAAAAATATTGGTTCTATTTTTACGTAGGCTCGGCTTGAAGGGATCGCTGTCGAGGAAGGATATGCGTGTTGATCCAGGTTCTCGAAACGCAACGATCCAATGATGGCTCGGCTTCGTCATTCTCAAGATCACGCATCGCGTGTCCTCTTCAGCAAAGAACTCGTCGAAGCTTATCCAGAAATCGGCGTTAGTCGTGGGGACGAACTGCAAAAACGGGTAGAAGACGCGAACTGTATCGCGCGCTCCAGGAAGCGAAAGACACATGGTCAGCATCCGCTGCAGATCACCAAACGTCGTGCCTTCCCACAACAAGTTCGGCCAGCGCCTGATGGACGGGGAAGAACACGCTGCGATGAACATCTCTTCTTCCCGACCGGACATGCCGCAATAGGCCAGCGCATTGACGATCGCGTAAGGGCCACACAGACCATCGAGATTTCCCTGAAAAGCCATCGTTACCGCCTGCCTATATGCGTTGTTGACGCAATTCTCAGAATTGGCAGGCCCTGATGTCCGAAATCCCTAATTGCGCTGCCGCGCTGCTCCGCCACGTGGAAGGGCCTCTTCGCGCGCCAGCCGGTCTTTGCCGTATTTTTCCAGAAGATCATTCACGGCCTCCGCCAGTAGCGACTGCTGGGTCCGCCCCTGATCTACGGCAACAACTTTGATGGCCTTGATAACGTCCGCTGTAAAATGCGCGGATATTTGGGTTAGCCCTTCGCGGGAGGGTGGTCGCTTCATGGCTCGATCTCGAGATGGTCCCCACCTCCTTAACCCGCAAGAAAGTAATGTCAACGAATTGTTCAAGTGTTTAAATGTTAACACTTGAACACTTGAAGAATCTTTTCTTGTTTGCACAAATTCTATTGACGTTTCCTCAGACATAATTCATGTTTGCACAAACAAACTTGTCGAGGCTGCAAACATGGCGTCTTTTCGAATTCGAACCGGCTCGCGCGTTGCGGCCGATTCTATTCAACTGAAGCAAGAAATACAGGATCAAAGGATCGACAGGCTACTGAGAACCGAGCTTTCGTGGAGCCCGGACGGCTCAACGGAGTTAGCGATGGCTTGTGAAATATTTGTCCCGTCAGACTCTGGGGTCTACATGATTCATGATCTGCGCGGCGCCCTCTACGTCGGCTTGTCACGCAATTTGCGCAAGCGGTTCCGTCAGCATGATCATCTGCGACGCAACCGACTCCTTCGCCTCGCGCTGGACAAGCCGGTTGGCATCCTCAAATTCTCTTGGCGCCTTGTCGATGATGAGATGGAGCGCGTTGAACTAGAGCGCCATCTAATTTCGATCCTGCAGCCGGTTTGCAATACCCAGCTTCTGAATATTCCAATCCTCTAATCCAGGGAGACTTCGCATGGCACTATTAATTCCGGCCATCAAAGGCAAAATCGGCAATACCGAATACTTTGAGACGACAATGCGCGTTCGCGACCTTGTTCAGGCAGTCCGCAGGCCGTCTGAGCTCGACGAATGGGCAAACTTCAGTATTGAAGAACGGATGCAACGCGAGCTCGACGACAAGCGGGTCCGCGAGCAGATCGTTCCGTATCTCACCCGCAACGAAGACCGCTTCTTTGGGTCAATCATTGTCCTCGTTTACAAGGGAGAAGTCACGTTCGAAAATATCGCAGATCTCAAGATCAGCGTACCGGGCGCTTACCGCGCTAATGCCAGTCGCATTGGATTCGTGACAATCGATGGCGGCAGCTTGATCGTACTTGACGGCCAGCATCGACTTGCCGCGCTCAAAAGCATCTACGAGCCCAAGCAGGAAGGCGTCACCTATGGGCCATACGTGCAAGATATTAACGATGACGAGGTGTGCGTCATCTTTCTAACACATGAAGACCCGGTGAAGACACGCAGGATCTTTAATACAGTCAACCGGTACGCCAAACAAACAAGTCGCGGCGACAATATCATCACCAGTGAAGACGATGGTTATGCGATCGTCACTAGACGCCTTTTGAGGGACGACCAGCCGCTTGGAAATCGGGAGGTCAACGGGAAGCCGTTTGAAGTCGTCAATTGGAAGAGCAACACGCTGACAACACGGAGCAAGCAGCTCACGACAATCAGCGCAGTCTATGAAACGGCTCAGATCATCCTAGGCTCCAATCACTATCTTGCGCAGACAAGACCTGACGAAAGCAAACTTGATGAGGATACCGAGACGATCGCGACCGTCTGGAAGCAGATCCTCTCCGGTATCGACGCCTATCGCGATGCACTTGAAAATCCGGAAACGATACCCTCGATGCGCGATGAGAGCGGAGCTTCGTCCCTTTTGTTCAAACCGGCGGCGCAGATCGCCTTAGTCAGAGGGCTATGGACCGCAACCTTTAAAAACCGCCTGAGTCTTAGCGAAGCAATTGCACGTGCAAACCAAATTGATTGGCGCATGCAGTCCCCCATCTGGGAAGGTGTTCTAATCAAAGCAAGTGGCGCCATAGATGCCGGCTCCGAATCGAAAACAAGAGCTGCGAATTTAATCGTATGGTTGATTGCAGCGGATGTCCTGACGACGGAGGAGAGGGACGCGATACACCGGAACTATAACCAAGCGTTCGGTATCGACATGAACGACGAGACAAGCAAAAAAACCGCTCGTTCGCTCCCGACGCCGATTGTTGCGCCGAGAGAAGCAGCCTGAGAAAAGAAGGCGCGGTCGGCGACCGATCGCGCCTTTACAGGTACTTAGACAAACTCGCCCGCGGCATCGTTCATGCCGGTCAAAGCATCCTTTAACGCGGCTATCGTCTCATTGATATCTTGCTCTTGCGTAAAGCGCCCGAAGCTCAAGCGAATGGCCGCTCGCGCTTGAACAGCCGATTGCCCCATTGCAACGAGGACATGCGAGGGTTCTGGAATTCCCGACGTGCAAGCCGAGCCGCTTGCCCCCGCCAATCGCGGGTGTGCGCGTGCAAGCAATAGCTCTGCCTCAACCCCTGGGATGCGTATGTTCAGATTGCCAGGGTGGCGAAGTTCGGTTGTGCCGTTGATCAAAGCCGAAGGAAACTCTGATTGCAGCCTGGCAATGAGCATAGATTGTAAACGTCGCATTCGCGCCACGTCGGCATCCCGTTCTTTCGCTATTATAGCGCAAGCCTCTCCAAGCCCGACACATAGGAAGGTCGGCAACGTGCCCGGCCTCAAACCGTCCTCCTGACCTCCCCCGAAGGTTATCGGCTGAATTCGTCGTCTCGCGGACCGGTTCACAAAGAGCCCTCCGATGCCCTTTGGTCCGTAGGCCTTATGGCCGGAAAAGCTCATCAGATCGATTTTAGTGGAGGAAACATCGAGGGCGTGAACGGAAAGTGCTTGCGCGGCGTCAGTGTGAAAAAGCGCTCCGTGGATTTCGCAAAGAGCAGCAACTTCATCGATCGGCTGTATCGACCCGACTTCGTTGTTGATCGTCATGACCGACACCAACGCCGTTTGGTCATCGATGATGCCCTTCAACACCTCAAGGTCGATCAGGCCCTTATCATCCACAGGAATGGTTTGCACATCAAAGCCGGCTTCAGCCAAGGATCGAGCGGCGCCGAGGACACATTTGTGCTCGATGGCGCTGACGATAACGCGGCGCCGACTTGCGTCGGCCGCCCGGGCGGCGCCCAATATCGCGAGATTATTGGCCTCCGTCGCACCTGAGGTAAAGATGATCTCCTCAGGCTCTGCATTGACAAGAGCGGCAATCTTACCGCGGGCGTCATCGATTGCCCGATCGGCCTCCCACCCATACGCGTGATCATTCGCGTGTGGATTCCCATACCCTGATTGTAGCCAAGGCAACATCGAGTCGAGTACACGTGGATCGACAGGAGTCGATGCTTGGTAGTCCATATAGACGCCAAGGTTAGTCCGGCCGGTTCGTACATTCACATCCATGCTAAAATCCGTCGAGCGATGAATTCCCCACTGGCGGCATCGTCCAGGAGAGGCTATATCAAACTGGATAAAGCATCCAGTGAGAATACGCAAAATGGCACGAAGCCTGCTCGAAGAACCTCAGTTTCAGTTACAATTTGCAGGTCATGAAACATTTCCGCTCCGCTACGGTTGGCTGAAGAAGTCTTTTGACGCGGTCGAACAAGCTCTTGCCGATCCCCATAAGGATTCTCGAAGCGTTTTCACAGAAGATCGCGCAATCGCAGACTTCGGCGTCGGCAAAAATATGGTTACGTCTATACGCCATTGGTCTTTTGCCTGTGGAATACTTGAGACATACACAGAGGAAAAATCCTCTTCTGCTCAAGTCCGTCCGACCCGTATTGCGAAACTCCTTTTCGGGAATCACGGTGACCCTTATCTCGAACGACCCGCGTCTCTTTGGCTGTTGCACTGGTTCCTGACATCTGTGCCGGGTCGCGCAACGACTTGGTACTGGGCGTTCAACGAATTTAACGAGCCGACCTTCAGCCGAGATCTGTTAAGGTCCAATCTTGTGCGCCGATGCGAGGACCTTCGCGCATCCAACAGGCTGAAGCATTCGCGTATCAGCGAGTCGACGTTGAAAAGCGACGTACTGTGCTTCATTCGCAGCTATGCAATTAAGCCTGACGCTCGTGGTGGCGGCGAAGAGGACGGGCTTGAGTGCCCATTCACCGAACTCAGCCTCCTCCAGCCGGTGAACATCGGCACCGCGTTTCAATTTCGGCGGGGACCGAAATCTTCTCTGCCTGACGAGGTGTTTCTGTTCGGGTTGATCGCTTTCTGGCAGCAGCTTTGGCCGAGCCGCCGAGAATTTTCGGTCGAAGCCATCACTCACGAGCCCGGTTCGCCCGGCCGCGTGTTCATGCTCGACGAGGAAACCGTTGCGGAGAGACTATCGCGTTTGACTGAACTCACAAACGGCGCAGTTGCCTGGGACGAGTCGACCGGGATGCGCCAAGTCTATGCACCCAATATTATGAGCCTTGATCCATTTCATTATATTGAAAATCTCTATCGTCCTGTAAAAGCGAGGGCAGCATGAACATGTTGGCCTCTTCAGTCCGGGTTCGCCGTCGTTTCCAGCGTGCGATAAGGGTCGACCACGACATCCGCGCTGCAGCTCTTGAAGGTTTCGTTTGCCCCAACAGCTCTGTTGAGGCCATAACCTCAATGCTCCGGCAGATTAAGGAAACTGGCCAGTCGGCCTTTACCTGGACGGGGCCTTACGGATGCGGGAAGTCCAGCTTGGCGATCGCCTTTGCTGCGTTTCTTGGAGATGAAGCGCTGCGGGATGAGGCGAGACTTGCGCTCGGTCCAAAACTTGCTGCTACCATTGAAGCTGAACTCGATCCGGAAGAAAAAGGCTGGGCGATCCTGCCCATGGTTGGAAGTCGCGTAGACCCGGCCGGAGCGATTGCGGAGAAGCTTGGGTTGGAGGTGGGCGACCAGACGCCGCTGAAATCGACGACGGTCGTCGACGCTCTCGTTGAACGATCAATGTCGACACAGAAGGCCGGTCTCGTGCTCATCATCGATGAGATGGGAAAATTTCTGGAAGACGCCGCTTATGGCTCCGGCGATGTTTATTTTTTCCAGCTTCTGGCAGAGGCCGCTTCGCGGACCAAGGGCCGCTTGATTGTTATTGGCATTCTTCACCAAGCCTTCGATGATTATGCTCACCGATTGGGCAGAGAAGTCCGCGATGAATGGCTGAAGATCCAGGGTCGTTACGCCGACATACCGATTAATGTCGCCGGCGAGGAGCAAATTGAGATACTGTCGCGGGCGATTGAGGCCGATAATGCCCCAAAGGACATTTCGGACGACGCAAGGGAGATTGCCAGTGCCATCTCATCCCAGCGCCGGACGAGCCGTACCGATCTGGCGGAGCGGCTCAATGGATGTTGGCCATTGCATCCGACAGTCGCTGTCTTGCTTGGGCCGCTCTCGCGGCGCCGATTCGGGCAAAATCAGCGAAGCGTCTTCGGCTTTCTAAATTCGGCCGAACCGTTCGGTTTTCAGGATTTCCTCGCCACCGTTGATCAAGAAGCCGCGACGTCTTACCCGATAACGCAGTTGTGGGATTACCTCCGCAGCAATCTTGAGCCTTCAATCCTAGCCTCTCCCGATGGGCATAGATGGTCTTTAGCAATTGATGCTGTTGAACGGACAGAGGCTAAGGGTGGTGAAGCCATCCATGTTGCGCTGGTAAAGGCGATCGCCCTCATCGATCTGTTCAAGGAACGTTCGGCGCTCTTACCGTCGAAAGCGGTCCTCGAACATAGCCTCGCGCACTTCGGCGCCCGCCGGATAGCGGAATGCCTCGAAGATCTTAAAGACTGGTCAGTTATCATCTTCAGGCGCCACCTGAACGCATTTGCCATCTACGCGGGCAGCGACTTTGATATTGATGCCGCCGTTGCAGAAGTGCGCGGGCGCCTGCCCGTTATCGATCTAGCCCGGCTCAGAAGTCTGGCACTTCTGCAGCCGATCCTGGCAAAACGCCATTACCATGAGACGGGTGCGCTGCGTTGGTTCGATGTCGATATCTGCGCGCTTTCTGATGGTCCGGCGCGCGCACGCGCGTTTCGGCCCAAAAACAACGCCACGGGCCTGTTCCTCCTTTTGATCGGCTCGGAGAGCGAAACGAACGCCGCCGCAAAACGCCTCTGGAAGGAGACAGCGGCAGCGGCCACCGAATGGCCTGTCGCAGTCGGCTGGACCCGCGACAGTTTCATGATCCGTGAACTGGCTGCAGAATTGATCTGCATGGAGGCCGTCAGAACCGAGCGGTCTGAGCTTCAGGGCGACGAGGTTGCTCGCCGAGAAGTCAATGCCCGCATTGCGCGCCTGTCTGCCGAAGTGGAAGACCGGATCAGCAGCGCTTTCAATCGGGCAGAATGGACTTGGTCGCAGACCATCCTCATTCCTGATGCGAACTCAAAAGCGTCACTGAACAGCATTGCTTCGAAAATCGCCGATCATCGTTATTCGAGTGGCCCGAAGATCAAAAACGAGCTGGTCAATCGTATCAAACCCTCAAGCAATGCTATTGCCGCGCAAAAAGAATTGTTGAAGGCGATGGTCGAACGCTGGCATTTGCCGCGACTTGGCTTCGAGGGCTTCCCTGCGGCTGCAGGTCTTTACGCGTCCATTCTCGAGGCACCGGGTTTACACCGTGCTACAGCTGAAGACGACGCGCGCTTTCACTTTGTCGATCCGCCAGAAGGCGGGGATGCACGACTGCTTCCTTTGTGGAATGAGGCTGACGAACATTTCCTAGGAGCAGGCCCATCGGGCGCTGATCTTTCTTCCCTGTACGATCTCTGGCGCAAGCCTCCCTACGGAGTGCGAGACGGCTTGATGCCTATCCTTGCTGTCGCGTTTCTCATGTCGCGATCCGGTCGACTTTCGGTTTATCTCGATGGGGTATTCCAACCGAGCATTTCTTCGTTGCTCGTCGATCGTCTGGCGCAGGATCCAAAGAGCGTCCGCCTCCGCTGGACCGAGATCGGGGATTTCCATGCAAGGGTGCTGAGCGGCGTCGCCGACGTCGTTGCGGACCTTTCAGGTGGCAACAATCCGACCAGTCATCCAGAAACGATAGAAGTCGCACGCGCTTTGGTCGGCTTAGTTCTCGACCTGCCGAATTGGGTGCAGAGAACAACGTCATTGTCTCCCGCAGCCGCGAAGGTGCGTAATCTCGCGAAGCTAGCAAGCGATCCAAACAAGTTTCTCTTTGATGACCTCCCCTCTATCTATGGCGAAGGGAAAGGGCTTGAGGCGGCGGACGCCGACAGCGTCATCTCCGAGTTGCGGTCCGGGTTGACTGAGCTAGTGCAAGCCTATCCGAAGATGCTTGCCGAATTGGAAGACGTCATGTTGCGTGAGCTCAGGGCGGGTGACCTCGCCCGCCAAGAGCTGCGCGTTGCGTTGGCGAGCAGAGCCCAGGCGGTCAAAGGCTTAACTGGGAACTATCGCCTTGATGCGTTTGCAACACGACTTTCGACCTTTTCCGGCCACGTTTCAGAGGTTGAGGGGATCGCCAGCCTGGCTGCCAACAAGCCACCCAAAGACTGGCTGGACCGAGACATCGATCATGCACGCGTCGAGATTGCCGCTTTGGCCCAAGAATTCGTCAAGGCTGAAGCGTTCGCTCACGTCAAGGGTCGTGAAAATGGCCGCACATCGATGGCAATCTTCATCGGGGACCCCAAACGGCCCTCCCCTATACGCCCTGTTTTTGACGTCGCTCCCGAAGAAGGAGCCACAATAACCGCGCTCGTTGGCGCCTTTGAAAAAGTCCTGAAGGACGCTGGGGTTGGTCGTGATATCGCGTTCGCCGCTTTGGCGGAGCTTGGGTCAAAGCTCGCTGACAGCGATGCCGGCGAGATCAAAGCCCCGCGTCGGCAGCGAAAGTAAGGATACGAAATGGACGGCCTCGATACAAATGTTCGTCATGTCCTCGGCCTTTCGGGAGGGCGCGATAGCGCGGCTCTTGCCATCTACATGCGCCAGAACCACCCAGAGCTTGAAATCGATTATTTTTTCACCGACACGGGAAAGGAGTTGCCGGAGGTCTACGAATTTCTAGTCCGCCTCGAAGGCTTCCTTGGCAAATCGATATTGCGCCTGAACCCTGACCGGACCTTCGACTTCTGGCTCGCTCAGTACAAGAATTTTCTACCTTCACCCAAGACCCGTTGGTGCACAAGGCAATTGAAGATTAAGCCGTTCGAGGAGTGGTTGAAGCCAGAGCTTGAGGGGGGCACGAAGTTCATCAGCTACGTCGCTATCCGCGGCGACGAGGATTATCGTGAAGGCTACTCCTCCACTCATCCTAACCTTTCGGTGCGACTTCCTTTCCGTGAAAAAAATATCGATAAGCAGGGCGTGATCGAGATCCTCGAAGCATCCGGCGTCGGTCTACCGGATTACTACCGTTGGCGCTCGCGCTCGGGCTGCACATTTTGTTTCTATCAGCAAAAGATCGAATGGGTGCGTCTCATGGAAGAGCATCCTGAGGCTTTCGAAGAAGCCAAGCGTTACGAGAAAAACGCGGTTGATCACGGCTCGCCCTTTACGTGGTCTCAGGGTGAAAGCTTGGATGAACTTGCACGGCCGGAACGCGTTGACCAAATACGGCTCGACCATGCTCGCCGTATTGCGCGTTTGCGCGAGAAGCAGCCGCAGAACCCTCTTCGGCCGGACCCCGAACCGCTCGACCTCGACGTTGTGTACGGCTCAGCCAAGGTCTGCATTTCTTGCCACAAATAGGAGTAGGCCGTGGAGAGCGAGGACGACGTCTGGCGCCCATTGCTTGAATCAGTGAAGAAGCGGCGCTCTCACGATGCGCGCTTTTATAAGCCGGTCTGCCTTTATGCGGCTGCGTCACTCATTGACGAGGAAGCGCTCGATCCCGCTGACATCAAGCTAGAAGCGATTCAAAGCCGGTTCAGCGAGCTCGTACATTCCCTCTTCCCAGACCGCGCGCAAATGGGATGGCGCCCTTTCTGGCACTTATCAAATGATGGAGCGTGGTCGTTCACTAAGGCGGGTAAACGCGTAGAGCCTTCAAATTTCGGCGTCGCCCGCAAGCCCGATAGCATCGGACAACTGTTATCCAGGTTCGACAAAGTTTCTGTGCCGGATGAGATGACTAAGATCTGGGCTGATCCTGCTCATCGACGCGCGCTGAAAGACCAAGTTGTGGCGATCCTCGCAAGTGACCCAGATGATGATTGCACGCTAATCGCAGACCACCTTCGTAACGCAGCCGCTGGTACCGGGGCATCGGCGCCGCTGGAAGAGACGTTCGGACAGGGATTTGAGCCCGATCCAATCAAGAGAAAGGCGATTGAAGACCGAGCGATGACCGTTGCCGCAAATTGGCTAACCGCTCGGGGATGGAATGTGCGCGACGTCTCGCAAAGCCGTTCCTACGATCTTCATTGCGTCAGGGGTGCTGAGTCTCTCTTTGTCGAAGTGAAAGGCACGCGAAGCAGTGGCAACGAAATCATCCTCACTGTCGCCGAAAAAAAACTCGCAGAACAGGATCCGGCCTCTATGGCCCTATTCATCGTGTCGTCGATTTTAATCACAGCCTCCCGAGGCGGGTACGCCGCAACAAACGGAGACTTGAAGATCATTCACCCCTGGTCACCAGATGTCCACGATCTTCGACCCATTGCCTATAAGTGCGTTCTCAGACAGACCGACCACGTCTCGGAGATTTAGATGACTCAGCTCACCGACGATCAAATTTTTGAACGAGATAAGGTCTGCTATGAGCAGAACTGCGAGCAATTTCGGGCGATGAATCAGCTGATGTGGCAAGTGCCACTGGTTGCGATCACGGTGACAGGCGGGCTTTGGTTTGCGGCTATCGATGTCGAAAACGCTGCATCCTTCAAGGGTGCCTTGTTCATGCTGGCCGCGGTCCTTGATCTTGCCCTTATCTTCGTGCTGATCAGAGTTCGCTATGTCATGGGCCAATATCTGCGCATGATCGAGGCCTTCAACCCGGGGTCATTTGTCCGTGCCCCTGGCAATGGTCTCTTTACCCGATCACATGTCGTCATTTTCGCTTTCTCGGCGGCACTGCTGATTGCAGCAGCCGCCTCGGTTCTGGGAATTTTCAAACCTGATTGGTTACAGTTTTGAACGCCCCGGCCGACAGTCACCTGGACACCAACTTAGATCGGTCGTCCCGCTATTATAACGACAATGCCGACCGTGTGGTGCAGCTCTATGAATCGGTACGTTTTGAAGACGTCCATGCAGGGATTCTCGATCTTCTACCCGCGCCACCTGGCAAGGTTCTCGATGTGGGTGCTGGATCCGGGAGAGATGCCGCGGCCTTTGCGAAGCTCGGCTTTGACGTGACAGCGGTTGAACCGGCACACCTGCTACGCGGGGAAGCAAAAAAACTCCATCGGAGATTATCAATCGCTTGGGAGGACGACGCTCTCCCTCACCTGCGTAGCCTCGGCGCGCAGACCTTTGATTTGATATTGGTGAGTGCAGTGTGGATGCATTTGCCGGATGGCGCCAGAGGGCCTGCGATGATGCGCCTTCGTCGTTTACTATCGCAACACGGGCAACTGGTCATTACCTTTCGAGAAGGCCCGGCCGATCCAGCCCGAGCATTTTCACCGGTGCACTTGGAGGACGTCCTCGTCGACGCGCAGGCAGCTGGTCTGCGACCGATCCGTCAGTTGGTTGACATTGATCGGCTCGGTCGCGGTCAGTTCAGTTGGCGAACAGTTGTCCTGTCTGCATCCCCTACTCGTCCGGATTCAGATTGATATCGCCCTCCGGCTCGGTCGAAGCAGTTGCCGACACAACGGAACTTGCCTCCTTCATCGCCTTGCGATCAAGCGTCTCTCCACCAAGGTTCTTGAGCAAGCTCGAAAATTGATCGAATGCTTGATCGAAAATCTGCTTCCTCTCTTCCGGACTGAGATCATCCGCCAACTTCTGCTTCTCCAAGCAGAACTGGGTGCGGTGGTGCTCATGGAGTGCAGAAAACACCTCACCTCGGCATAGGGCTCGATCTTCCTCGGTGACAAGCTTCAACGCGCTGTGTGACGGTTTCCAGACTTCCAGAAGGAGATACCGGTATTTGGGCCACTGGTCCGGCTGCATCTCTGATCGAAAGACAACACTACGAAATGTCTGATTGCTAGGGATCGTCTGCCAGATCTCGCGGTCTTCTGCGACCTCGCCGGTAAACACGCGCAGCAGCTTCTTCAGCTGGCTCGGGGTTCGGGGAATGAAAAACTGGTTGACCTGCGTGATATACTCATCGAAGGCCTGCTCACGGTCGACCGGCGGTTCGCCTGCGAGAAGAGCAGTTTTTCTCTCCGCTTTCTCTACCAGCATCAAGAAACCGCAGATCAGAGCCGTTTGAAAGGCAATTGATGTCAGGACGTCATCATAAAGTCGGTTGAGCCACTCCACTGCGCGCGGGACCACGGACCCGTCGTCTTGACGGACCGCCTTCTTGTCGCTGAAGTCAGCGAAGTACCGCGCTGCCCGATCCTGTCGGAACCTGCGAATCGCAGTGTCAATGCGCTGAGCCGTCGCATTGAGCCGAACAGCACTGGCTTCAATCTCCGGCACATCCGTCTTGAAATATTTGTCCTGCAATTTCTGCTTTAGGTTTTGACGATGCGCCTCGAAAACGCGGCCGATACCCTGCCCATTGAGTAGGATCGGTCGCAGCTGGCGATCCTGTTCGGCCTCCAGCTGTTCTCCAAGAGCGAGGACGGCCCGGTTGTGACGGTCATAAGGCGCGAAACGATCGAAGGCCTTAACGATAGTGGCCCCGTATTGGACGTCGAACTGCCGGCCAAGTTGATCGACTTGCTTGGAACTGAAAAGGTCGCGTCGCACCGCATCTGCCGCAGCCGCGCCAAGGATATTTCTCCCATCGAGCCGCTCCAACAAGTCATGCATCTTGGTGCGGATCGAGAAATTGCCAGATCGCGGCCGGATACCCTCCACGGCGCTGCCATTATCGAGCATCATGTGCTCGATAATGTAGTAGATGTGAGGAACACCGGTTATCGCCACTGGCGTTTGAATTTTTTGCTTATTTCCGTCCTGATCCAACTCAATATTCTCGATGCGCATAGCACCGGGGGAAAGACGGTCGCGCTGCTTAATCTCAGACAGCGTCCGCCTCATCAACGCACTGATGATGTCATTATCGTCGAGCAACTTATTGCGTGCGTCCGAAACCTGCCGGGCGGTCTTGTTCAGCGTCAGAAAAATGGACCGGGCAGCCCGCTTCATGTCGAAGTCGCCCGAATAGTTTTCGTCGAGCTCAGGGATGGTGCAAATAATGACGGGTAAATTGATTTCCTTGAGGTTGAACTGATTGATGAAATTCGGCGTCCACGCAGAGTAATATTCGCGGAATGGAGCACGAAGCTCGTCTGTCCACCCGTCTTTCAAATTCCGGTAGATCGCAAGCAGGGCCATGGCGCGGTGCTGTCCGTCGACGATCACCAGTTTTGTTCGAGCTGTGTTGAGGCGCAGCCGCACGAAGTCGTGCATGATCGGCTCACCATCCAGCAACGGCTGTTCAAACTCGAAAACCTCCTTGCCCACAGAGCCGGATCGAATAATGCGTACTTCGTGTTCACGATCTTTCTCAGGTGGCAACATCATCTCTGTAACGACCGGATATTTGCTATCCGGGCGCTTCCGACCCTCCTGGATCGGCA
Organism: Agrobacterium sp. SORGH_AS_0440; assembly: GCF_031453135.1. Lineage (NCBI taxonomy): Bacteria > Pseudomonadati > Pseudomonadota > Alphaproteobacteria > Hyphomicrobiales > Rhizobiaceae > Agrobacterium > Agrobacterium sp. SORGH_AS_0440. Next base: position 318,540 of record NZ_JAVIYR010000003.1, read on the forward strand.
TAGCAACGATCACGATCGGCGGGAAAAGCTTGACCATATCTTTGGACTGGTCATCGAGCAAATAGGGCACCAACTCGGACGAAACACGCGCATCGTCGATATCGCGTTGCATAATCTCGTCAAAATCCAGACTGGCGGCATCGAATACCTCCCTCACTGGCGCGAGTGCGCTTAGGAGTTTGTCGTTGGACGACGTCGCAAAATTTAGGCCGACATGCGTCAGCAGATACTTGACCTCCAAGGAGCTCGGCCCCGTTGTACCAGAGCCAACGCGGAACGACCCGACAGAGCCTTCCAGTGTCAAATCGAGGGCTGTTTCCTGTCTCAGCCGAAAATTCATGTCAGTTTCTCCCCAAGAGCGGATAGTGAATACGGTTTAAAATATTTTCGATATCGACATAAGTGCCGTGAGAATCATCGATCACGTTGACGACGACAAAGAGTCTCGTCGGAGGAATCGAGCGACTATGAATTTCCCGAGCAAAGCTGTGATCGCGGCCGTCTTGACTGTCATCATCCCCGACGGGGATCTCGCTGTAACGTTCGATCAGGGTCTTGTGCCTTGCAAGCCTGAATTTCAACCGCTCCGACATGCCGATGTAGAGAGGGCTCGAAAAGCCTGGGGCCGACGCCTGCAAGACGTCTCGAATGGTATCAAGTCTTGCCGGGTTTTCGACGAGCCGCTCTATCAGAGATTCTGAGAGCATTGGCACATGCGCAATCATTCCCTCGTATCGCGGCTTCAATGCACCTTTGAGCCGGGTCTCGTAAGGTTGCTCACGAAAATAGCGAAAGATCATGCGATCCAGAAACTGGCGCAAAGATGCTTTTGCCTGGTCGGTTTTCCCCTGCGATTTAAGCGTCTCAACCTCCGACTTCATTTCTCGAAGGTCGAAGTGGGTGATTTCCGGAATATAGTACCACGCGTAGACGCCGGGGGCGGCAGGTACACTTCCGATCTCGTGCCAACCGTATGTTTTCATCCCGTCGAGGCTAGTCCCATGAGTCGCTTTGGTTGCAAACCATAGATCAGGTCGCTTCCAGCATCTAGCTTGTTTGAGAACTTTTTCAGTGCCTTAGACAGCACGATGCGCATTCCAAAAAAGAACTTGGTCCCGAAATGAGATGCGTTCCCGCAACCTAAACATCGGGCGGCGCTCACGACTTTCGTTGGCACCACAGATTACAGACCACTGTGCTGTATGACTTGTCGGCGGCAGCGTGAAGTCGTTCCCAGAACTGTATTGGCGATGCAAGCAAGCCCATGTCTCTGGTGGATTCGTTGGGGTCGCAGTCTTGGCAACCACGTCGCGGGTGGAAATTGCACGTCTCCTCGAGCCGGCTCGGTCCACATTAACCTAATCTCGCCCAAGCTCGCTATATCACACCCCAGGCCCGAAACCTTCCCCTCCCCGTTATCTCGCGCAAGCCCAGCTCCAAAACAATCCGCCGCGCCGCCTGCGGCGTCATTTCCAGCGCCTTGGCGACCATTCCGGCCGACACGAGGGGTTTCGCCATCACTAGCTCGACCAGCTCCGGCAGCTTTGACGACGTCCGCCGGCCCTCCAATTTTCGCTCCAACAGTGTGCGAGCCAAAACCAGTCGGTCATGTTCTTTCATACCGATCTCGGCTGCCGCCAGAAACCCTCGCATGATCGCCAGCAGCCGTGTCTCCCGGTCGCAATGGCGGCGCCGATCGACGGGGATGGTTTTGAGACCGAGATTGATCGCCGCGAGGTGGGCGTTGGTGGTGATGCCGGCCTGCCGCAAAATCGATGCGGCGAACAATCTGCCGAGCCAGGGCGCGTGCTGCAAAACGGAAAGCTCGTTCCAGGCATCGAGGGCGATCACCGCCTGCAGCACCGCCGGAAGGTCTTGCGTCTGCCGCAGCACGCCGCGCCACTCCTCCAGCCGGGCATCCTCGTCCCAGTCGAGATCATAAATCATGGGGTCTTTGTCTTGAACGCTGCCACCGCCGAGTCGTTTGGCGCTCTCGATCGCGGCCTCCGATCGGGCGAGCATTGCGTCGATCGCGGCATAGTCGACGCCGGGGAGATTTTCGACGTCGTCGGCATCCTCCCCCTCCCCTTCCGCGACGATCGCCACCACCGGCCGAATAACTCCGGCCGTCGTCGCCTCGTCCCCGCCGCCCGACCCAATCTCCGAGGTTTTCCGCAGCGAGCGGATGCCGTCGGCAGAGAGCGCCCAGCACGGCGGCTGCGCCGCAATACGCCGACGGGTGCGCAGCACGTCGCGGGCGATTGTCAGCTCATGGGTCGGTGTGCGAATATCTTTCGTGGCGTCATGGAGAACCAGGTCTTCGAGATGGACGAGTTCGCCGTCGATCCACAGCGATGCGCAGGCGTCGGCAAAATGGGTGCGCTCGATCCATCCCTGGCCGACCGGCGAACGGGCGATGCGGTCGTCCAGACGCGTGAGCGCGAGACCGGCGTCGAAAGCTGGCCGCATCAAGGCTGTCATGCTTATTTTTCCGGTATCGTAAGCCATTGAAATCATGGTAAATGATTTGCTAAACGAACTCTATATGCAAATTATGGTTCCTCACATGGTATGATTGTCGGTTGATGGCCTAACCATCGATAAGTACCTCTTATCGATGGTAGTTGATTTCGCGGCGCAAATCACCGAAAATCGTAGCAAATCCCGGTCCTGACGGCCGCCAGAACGCGCATTCTTTTGGAGCACTCCGTGCCAAAAACATCGCTGACCGCCGTCGAGCGCCGCGCCGAAGAACTCGACACCATCGCATCGGTGTTGCCGCTGGAACGCCGCGACGAACTCGCCGAACTGTTGACCGATGAGGACGTCGAGACGCTGCGTCACCTCGTCAACCAGGGCATGGGCGACAATACGCTGCGCGCACTGACATCCGATCTCACTTATCTAGAGGCCTGGGGGCTGGCTTCGACCGGACAATCGCTACCATGGCCGGCACCTGAAGCCCTATTGCTCAAATTCGTCGCCCATCATCTGTGGGATCCGGAAAAGCGCGCAGGCGACCCCAATCACGGCATGCCCGCCGATGTCGACGAGAATCTCAGGCGCCAGGGTTTTCTGAAATCCATCGGCCCGCATGCGCCTGATACGGTGCGCCGCAGGCTGGCTAGTTGGTCGACACTCACCAAATGGCGCGGTCTTGACGGCGCTTTCGCCTCCCCTGCCCTCAAACAGGCGATCCGGTTGGCAGTTCGTGCTGTTCCCCGAAAGCGCCGTCGAAAAAGCGCAAAAGCGGTCACAGGGGACATCCTGCAAATGCTGCTAGCCACGTGCGCAAGTGATAGCCTGCGCGACGTTCGCGATCGGGCGATACTGATGGTCGCCTTTGCCTCGGGTGGTCGCCGACGCAGCGAGATTGCCTCATTGCACGTCGAGCAACTGACTGTCGAGGCTCCGATCGAAGTGCCCGACAGCCCTCCCCTCCCCTCTCTCGCCATCCATCTCGGCCGGACGAAAACAACCACCGGCGAACAAGATGAGATCGTCTACCTGACGGGCCAGCCGGTGGAGGCGCTTAATGCCTGGATGGCAGTCGCAGGCATTGAAAAAGGCAGCGTGTTTCGGGGGATTGGCAGGTGGAATACAGTTTCGAAGCGGGCGCTCGACCCGCAGTCGATCAATGCCATTCTCAAGCAGCGCGCCAAAATGGCAGGGTTGGAGCCAGGGGAGTTTTCGGCGCACGGGTTGCGGTCAGGGTATCTGACGGAAGCCGCCAATCGCGGCATCCCCCTCCCCGAAGCAATGGAACAGTCGCGCCATCGATCGGTGCAGCAGGCTTCGAGCTATTATAACAATGCTACGCGGAGAAGCGGTCGGGCAACCAGACTCCTAACATAATTGATTTTCCTCCTTGCAATCACGGAACACAACTCCATGAACGCATGGCTGATTAAACGAAGAATTGAAGCCGAACTCCAACACATGGTCAACGAAAGCCCTGCGGGGCGCTGTTGGGACGTCGTCAGGTCGGTAAAGCGACATCGGCAGGCAATATTGGCGAAAGCCGGCCCTCGACTTATCTCGATCTGGAGTCGGAGGCGGATTGGGCCAAACTGGCGGAACTAGAACTCTATCTTGCAAGCCTTTGTAACAAGCTGGTCATCCGTGACGAAGTTCATCGCCTGCCAAACGCATTCCAAATTCTGCGGGGCTTGATCGATCGCAATCGCCCTGCCGGACGGCGAACTGGCGAGTTTCTGCTACTTGGCTACGCTTCGATCGACCTCAAACAATCCGGGGAAGCATTGGCTTGCCGCATTGCCTATCCTGGAATGCAACCCGTCGATGGGGTAGAAGTGCCGGACCACACGCTCGACAGGCTTTGGTCACGTCGAGATTTACCGTAACCGGTGTTCTGCCCCCACGTTGCCTGCACTCGCCTGATCTGTGATCGACGTTCCATGGACGAGGGACAAGGAGTTTCTCCATGGAGACTACACCGGAGGTTCTCACGACGCGGCGCGGGCGACGTGAGGCTCATCGCCAATGGCCGGCCGCGGAACAGGACCCACTTGCGGGCGTGAAGACCTCCAACATCCTATTCGCAAGCGACGGAAACGGAAGAATTCAACAACACTGAAGCCCATTCTGCGGCCATCGCGCAGCTCGATCTTCTGGGTGGTGCTTTGACGCGCTTTACTAAATACGGGGATGCTTGTTGCCGATGCAACGAGCCCCGCCCCCTCTCCTCCTCCGCAAAAAGCGGCTTTGCTATATGGCCAGTTCCGACGCTTGCCTTGAAATTTAAATTAGCTCTGGTCTTGTCCGGGAATAGGTCCGAGTAGCAACGTTGAAAGCAACCATTCCTCCCCTGGCGGACCGTCCGCAACCTCCAGAGCCAGCACTCTAGTGTAAAGCGCAGTACCGAAGTCCCGCGCGGTCACGAACGAGTTCAACCCGGATGGTGGAAACCTTGTCAGCTGACAAGGTTTACGGCGTTAGTCGTGTCCGTGGTGCACCGTCAGAGAACCGAGCGGCTGCGAATTTTTTCGCATTTCCTCAGTAGAATGCGCTGCCGGCTGACAAGGTTTCGCAGTGGTAGTCTGCTCCAGGCTTGTCGAAGTACCACTTTTTCACGGACCGGTGCATCTCGGATTAGACGAGAACCTTGTCAGCTGACAAGGTTCTGCGGCGGTAGTCAGGTCCCGTGTACAGCATCAGAGAACCGAGCGACCGCGAATATTGCATTACTTCGGTGGCAAAAACCTTGCCAGCTGACAAGGTTTTGGTGTCCGACCTAAACCGGACTATCCTAACGCAGTGCGTCCGGGCCTACTTCAACAGGCTTGCCGTGAATGGGGTCGCTGGCGCGGTTTCCTAGATCCCACAGGCGTTGAGCAAAGAATCTCAGCAGTAGCGCCTCGGGCGCCGGCAGGGCAGGGAATGCCCGGTAATAGCGAGGGCGGTTGGTGTGATCGCTTTGATATCCAAAAGATCAGACCGGATCGGCGTGCAGATCGTCTGGAAGACGGACTTGTGAGGTGGCGTCGCTGGTTCTCCAACAAGATGTTTGCCTTCATGGAAGAAGCGACATTGGCCAATGGCAATATCATGTTGGAGAACCTGCGTGGCAGGGTAGGGGACCGGTTGCGCAAACGGATTGAAGCTGTTGGAGCGGCGGAAGCGCGGAATTTGATCCGGTCAACGCGGAAAGATGAATAGACGCCCGAAAGCCGGCGGTGTGGCAAGGCTAGGAATTCCGCATCATATTTGATCTTCCGGACCCTGACACACTCTACGCAGCTTTACTGGCCCGAAATGAACGTTTCGATGGTCAAGTCTTCGTGTGTCGCTTCAACCGGCGTTTTTCGTCATCTAACCTTCCCTGCGCGAAAACCTAAGCGCGAAAACGCGTCAACGGCGGCTCCGCCAAGGATTGGAGACGCTGGCCGTTGGCAGGAAAGTTGTTTTGGCTCAACACGAGGCCAGCTTTGAATCTGCCAGCGCGTTTCGCGCCGCTTTAGCGCGTCTACTCGGCCAATCTCCATCGCAGTTGCAATCGGCCAAGCAGCTACGGGCAACATGGATAACGACGCCGCTCGGCGACATGATCGCCGTGAGTAGTCAGAGCCATCTGCGTCTTTTTGGAATTCGTGGATCGAAAAGGTCTGCCTGCAGAGCTCAAAAAGCTCCAGCAGGTGTCCAAAGAGGGTATCCGTATCGGTAGCATGCCCCTCTTGGAGCAGGCCACGGCAGAACTCACTGAGTATCTTGCGGCGCGTTGCGACAGGTTTTCAACACCACTTGCGATGTCCGCCAACCCCTTCACTCAACACGTGTGGGACGTATTGCGCGAAATACCAGCTCTCGAGCCCGAACCTATTCCGAAATTGCACGTCAGATCGGTCGCCCCACCGCAATTCGGGCGGTGGCACGTGCCACTGGTGCCAATCAAATAGCTCTCATGATTCCATGTCACAGGGTCATCGGAGCAGACGGATCTTTGACGGGATATGACGGAGGCCTCTGGCGCAAGCGGCGGCTGATCGAATCGAACGACAACATAAAACAGTAATTAAGGAATACCCTGCATGACATCCCAAATCTACAAAGCCCAGTATTTTCGAAGCTTACATAAACCGTCGAACCCGCTGTTTCTCTACAATGTCTGGGATGCCGGAAGTGCCCTTGCGGTGGCGCGCGCTGGTTCAAAAGCTGTTGCGACCAGCAGCTGGTCCGTTGCTGCTGCCCAAGGTTACGCAGATGGCCAACAGCTTCCCTTTGAGGAGATGCTTGCAGTTGTCACGAGAATCGCAAAATCGGTGAAGCTACCGGTCACCGTCAATTTTGAGGGTAGGTATGCTGCCGATCCTGAAATTGTCGGGCAGAACGTCCGAAGGTTACTAGAACTACGCATTGTCGGCTTCAATTTTGAGGACCAGATCGTGGATGGCCCCGGCCTCTATGGTGTTGAGGATCAGGCTGCTCGGTTACTCGCGGCTCGCCGTTCAGCCGATTCTACCGGTGTTCCAGCATTCATCAATGCCCGGACAGGCGTCTTCCTAAAAGCCGATCAGGGCACCGCACACGCTGATTTAGTCGAGGAGGCGCTTGTCCGCGAGAAGCATATGCAACGGCCGGCGCTGACGGCTTTCTCGTTCCTGGATTGACAGATGATGCGTTGAACCGCCGAGTCTGTGACGCGGCAACAATGCCTGTTAATTTGATGACAACTAGCAGCCAGGACGTCCATAGGTTGACCGAGTTGGCCGTGGCCGGCATCACTTTAGGACCGGCACCATATATCGCTCTCATCTCTGCCGTTGAAGAAGAAGCGAACGCTCTTCTGTACCTTGGAAGAATGTTCCGGAAATTAGCTTATCCCCTTGGCCCTTTAGTGCTCAGCAGCCACTTCGTCGATCTGCACCTCATGGACCTGTCGTCGGTGGAGAAGCGTGGCGTAGTCGATAGGGCATTTTGTGGCGAACTGATTGGCAGATGCCGCTTGCCATGATTTTCGCACGCGTTCTTCAGGTGTTTTGTAAAGAACGGAGGCGAATTGGTCAGTTACAGGCGCGCTACATGATTCAAACGCAGCCTCACCAGAGGCGAGAAGCGACGCCAGATGGGCGGGAGACCAGTTAGTTGCGCAGATGTACACTGGTGACCGTGCGCGGCCGCAAAGGCTGGGATTAGGGGCGTAGCGGGGACGCAGATTTGCAACCCATCGGACTGCGCTGGAATTTGTTGAACGTGGCGATACCTTCGGCCAAGAAAGGCCGGTTCTACCTTCGCCCGCGACTGAGGTGCGGGAACCGCTTCAGGGAAGGACCAACTGCCGTCAAGAATTTCTGCTGCGGCCCACGAGCCTTGCCGCGCAATTCCAACTAGCGGTAATCGGGATACAATTAGCGGTCTTGCCCGAGCAGTCGCCAAACTTCACGTGAACCGGTCCGTCACCCTCCTTATTGGCGGTCAGATTGTTGGGGGTATATAGGTTGGTGTCGTTTTTCTCGACATAGCCTGCGGCATTGTAGGCACTGATGATTTTCGCGCGCGATCTTCGGAGTGCTTTGTGCAGATAACGAATGCGCGAGAAATTGAACAGTTGCAAGCGTGTTTTATGACCTAATGCAGGCCCGCGACCCTCGAGATCCGAGGTCGGACGGCGGTCTGGTTAAAACCAGCGTGAAATGCGTTTCGGTGGCCGTCTACGGCGAAATTGCTTGGCGTATGGCGTCCGGGGGAGGGTACGTGTTGGTCTCCACGCGGGACGGCCGTGCATGATGGACGAAAACACAGGCCGCCAAATCAGAAACACCGGATAGCCATCAAAATGGCAGATGCCATCTTGATGGCTATTTCGTTCTAAGTTAAATTTGATCCAGAGGAAGGAGCACTTAATGGTAACCCCGCAACTATCTGTCCGCAGTTCCAAAGCGCGCGACCTTGCCCATAAGCTCGCCCGCCGAGAAAATCGCACGATTGCCGAAATCGTCGAGCGCGCGCTCGAATCCTATGAGGCTCGAGAGGCGGGACGTGAACCCGCTGCGAAATTCTATAGCCGTCTTTCATCCCAGTCGGGTACGGATATGGATTTCGACAGTATCATCAATGAAAACAGACGCGCGCACAAAGGCGTAGAGCTTTGATTTTTCTGGACACGAATGTGATGTCTGAGACTTTTAAGAAAGCTCCCGATTCTGCGGTCATAGCATGGCTGGTTCGCCACGATGCCGAATTGGCATTGCCGACGGTTGCAGTTGCTGAGATCGCATTTGGTATTCAAAAGATCAGGCCGGATCAGCGAGCAGATCGCTTGGAAGAAGGACTTGTGAGCTGGCGTCGCCGGTTCTCGGACAAGATGTTCGCCTTCACGGAAGAAGCAGCATTGGCCTATGGCGATATCATGGGAGACGCTGCGCGGCAGGGGAGGAGGATGTCGGCTCCGGACGGCATGATCGCGGCGATAGCGCGGATCAATGGTGGCCGGTTGGCGACCAGAAACCTCAAAGATTTCGAAACAACAGGACTTGAATTGATCTCGCCTTGGCAATTCTAACAGTGATAGCGGATCCTACAACAATCGGGCCGCACGCCCGCTTCGCTTTGTCGCGTTGTTGCAGTAGCTGGACGCCTGTTGCACTGATCGATGGCGCGACTGTATCCATCGCCTCAGGCAGCGGAATGCCGCGATCGGCGGCCTCCGTCAAATATCCTGACCGCAAACCGTGCGCAGAAAACTCCCCGGGATCCAACCCCGCCATTTCCGCCCGATGTTTAAGGATCGCGTCGATCGACTGCGGATCGAGCGCCCGGCGCGAGACCGTTCCCCACCTTCCGATGCCCCGAAACACGCTTCCCATATCGATCCTGGCGGCCGTCAGCCCGGCATTCAATGCCTCGACAGGCCGGCCTGTGAGATAGACGACTTCGTCGTCCTCTCCGGTCGTCGTTTTGGTCCGCCCAAGATGAATTGCCAAAGAGGGTAGGGGAGGGCTGTCAGGCACCTCGATCGGTGTTTCCTCGGTCAGTTGCTCCATGCGGAGGCCTGCGATCTCGCTGCACAGGCGACCATCAAAATCGCTCTGTCCCCGATGTCACGCAAGCTGTCACTTGCGCACATGGCGAGCAGCATTTGCAGGATGTCCCCCGTGACCGCTTTTGCGCTTTATCGACGACGCTTTCGTGGAACGGCGCGGACCGCGAGCCGGATCACCTGTTTGAGGGAAGGGGAGGAGAAGGGTCCGGATAAGCCGCGCCATTGGGTCATGGTCGACCAACCCGCAAGCTGGCGCCGCAGAGTATCGGGGGCGTGCGGGCCGATGGATTTCAGGAAACCCTGGCGTCTGAGGTTTGCCTCAACGTCATCAGGCATGCCGTGGTCGGGGTCGCTGGCACGCTTCTCCGGATCCCACAAATGGTGGGCGACGAATTTCAGCAGCAGCGCCTCGGGTGCCGGCCAGGGGAGTGATTTTTTGGTCGCCGCCAATCCCCAGGCTTCGATATACGCCAGATCGGAGGTCAGCGCCCGCAGCGTGTTGTCGCCCATGCCCTGGTTGACCAGATGTTTTAGCGTTTCGACATCCTGGTCAGTCAGAAGTTCGGCGAGTTCGTCCCTGCGCTCGATTGGCAGCACCGATGCGATCGTGTCGAGCTCGACAGCGCGCCGCTCGCTGTTAGACAGGGAAGCTTGGTTGCGCGGTTTCGACATCAATCGATCTCGACGTCCGGCCGCCAGCGGCGAATGATTTGAATGATCTCCGGTTTGTAAGCCTCGGGGTAAACAAGATCCTCTTCGCGCGAGAAAAGTGAAGACTGTCACCATGTCTTCGCAGACGTCGCGATCGACGTCGGCAAGGTCTGTGAGATTAAAGTCGCCATGCACGTCTGCGTTCCACCAGGCAAGAATGAAGTTGGCGACCCTCCAGCTCTGGCCGGTATCGCCATGGGGACGTTGAGCAACTTTTCCAGCGCGAAGCGGACGCGATCTTCCATGTTTTGAAGCCTTTGCAGAGCGTGATTTGGCCCAGGTTAAGTGTGTCGGCTGTCCTAATCGAGCGGATTCTAACTCGCTGATTCAAAAGAACAAGGCGTTCTCCCAATTCGCCGGATTGACCCTAATTGGGCGGACTCAGGAGCAGCACGAGCCCGTCTGTTGTGTTGGGCCAGAGCACGCCGAGGCCTTCCGATTTTCTTCGGCGAGCCATCGATCGTGCGGCTTACAGCTCGCTGGCCGCGGTACCAGGTCTACATGTACCGCACCGCTGTGCAGGGCGGGGGCCGCCGCACAGTAAAGCTGCATCGGCCGGACGCCGTCACTGACTTCGAAGGTCAACTTGGCCGATCCATCGAGCCGCAGATGCTCCGATACCTTGCGGAAGATGGCGGCGAACTTGCCGGCCGGCATATGCGAGCGGTCGTCTTCGTGGATGTCCCACAGCTGTACGAAGATTTCAGACCATTCTTCGTGCTCGGCGCCACAGTCGAGTGCTGCGAACTGTCCCGCCTTCACCTCGGTCACGTGATAGCCACCTTTCACCGGGCGGCCGTCGTAGGAGAAGATCAACGGCAGATCCCGGACGCCGTCGAGGGTGTCGAGCAGGTGGCCAAGGCTGATATCCGTTTCGAGAAAGGGCTTGTCGAGTGCGTTCATTTCGGCTACTCCTGTTTCAATAATTCAAGGATTGTAGAAATATGGAAGAACGTCAAGCCCTAATGTCATTTGCGGCACTGTCGCAGGAAACAAGGCTGCATATTGTCCGCATGCTGGTGGTAGCCGGTCCGGACGGAATGGCTGCCGGTGCTATTGCCGAAAAGGCAGAGGTCTCGCCCTCCAACGTGTCTTTTCATCTGAAGGAGCTGGAACGCGCCGGGCTGATCAACCAGCAGCGGGAATCCCGTTCGATTATCTACACCGCCAATTACGATGGGCTGGGCGCGCTGGTTCGCTTCCTGATGGAAGACTGCTGCGCCGGGCACCCGGAGATATGCGCACCGGCCACCGAGGTCGCCGCCTGCTGCGCGCCAACCGCAAAGGAGAACCTACAATGACCGCTGATCGCGTTTATAACGTCCTGTTTCTCTGCACCGGCAATTCGGCCCGTTCGATCCTCGCCGAGTCCATCTTGAATGGGGAAGGCAAGGGCCGATTCCGCGCTTTCTCCGCTGGCAGCCAGCCCAAGGGCGAGGTCCATCCGCTTGCTTTGGATACGCTGCGAAGCCTCGGATACGAGGCAACGGGGTTCAGCTCAAAAAGCTGGGATGTCTTCGCGGAGCCTGGCGCGCCGCAAATGGATTTCATCTTCACGGTCTGCGACAATGCCGCTGGCGAAGCCTGTCCGATCTGGATCGGCCACCCGATGACTGCCCACTGGGGCGTTGAAGATCCGGCAGCCGTCGAAGGTTCTGTGGTTGAGAAGGGCCAGGCCTTCTCCCAAGCCGCCCGCTACCTCAAGAACCGGATCACCGCGTTTGTGAATCTGCCCCTCGCGTCGATCGACAAGCTGGCGCTGGAAACTCAGCTCCGCACGATCGGCACGATGGAAGGCAGCACCAGCCGTAAGGGCGACGTCGCGTGAGCGACGTTTTGGATCAGCAGCCGGCCAGCGGGCGCGATCAGGACCTCCAGGCAGCACTGCAGGCGGCGGGACTTCCGATCGACGATCTGGAGCAAAGCGGGCGCACCTTCTTTCGCTTTGCGGACCGGGCCCAGATTATCGGCTTCGCTGGGCTGGAGCCCTATGGAGACTACGCGCTGTTGCGCTCTGTGGTCGCCCTGCCCGACCAACGCAGACGCGGTTATGGCGAAGCCATTTCACGCCAGATGCTTGACCAGGCAGCGCGCGATGGTGCCCCCACCCTTTACCTGCTGACAGAAACGGCCACTGCATTCTTTGATTATTTTGGGCTTCGTGAAGGTCGATCGCACAAGCGCGCCGGCCGCAATCTTGCAAACAGGCCAGGCGGCAAGCCTTTTCCCGGCCTCCGCCGGCCTGTTTGCCAAGACTATCCAAGGGTAAAATCATGTCCACGTTTGAACGCTATCTGACGGTGTGGGTCATCGCCTGCATCGTCGTCGGGGTGACCCTCGGCCACCTTACGCCCGGGGCCTTCCAGACGATCGGCGCGGCCGAAGTCGCGAAGGTCAACCTGCCAGTGGCAGTGCTGATCTGGCTGATGATCATCCCAATGCTGCTCAAGATCGATTTCGCGTCCCTCGGGCAGGTCGGCCGCCACTGGCGAGGGATCGGCGTTACCCTGTTCATCAACTGGGCATTAAAACCGTTTTCGATGGCGCTGCTTGGCTGGCTGTTTATCGGCTATCTGTTCCGGCCTTACCTGCCGGCAGGCCAGATCGATTCCTATATCGCTGGCCTGATCATCCTTGCGGCCGCGCCCTGCACCGCCATGGTGTTCGTCTGGTCGAACCTGACCAAAGGCGAGCCGCATTTCACGCTGAGCCAGGTCGCGTTAAACGATGTGATCATGGTGTTGGCCTTCGCACCGATCGTCGGGCTGCTACTCGGCCTTTCGGCCATTACGGTCCCGTGGAATACTCTTATCCTGTCGGTCGTGCTCTATATCGTCCTGCCGGTAATCTCGGCGCAAATCCTGCGTCGGCTGACCGACGTAAACCGTCTCGCTGCCAGGTTGCAGCCGGTATCCCTGGTCGCTCTACTGGCGACCCTGATATTATTGTTCGGCTTTCAAGGCGAGCAGATCTTCGCGCAGCCGGGCGTGATCGCCCTGTTGGCCGTGCCGATCCTCATCCAGGTCTATTTCAACTCCGGCCTGGCCTACCTTCTCAACCGCGCGAGTGGGGAGCAGCACTGCGTTGCAGGCCCTTCCGCTCTCATTGGCGCATCCAACTTCTTTGAACTGGCGGTGGCAGCGGCCATCAGCCTGTTCGGTTTCGATTCCGGAGCAGCCCTGGCGACCGTCGTAGGCGTGCTGATCGAAGTGCCGGTCATGCTGTCAGTGGTCTGGATCGTCAACCGCAGCAAGGGCTGGTACGAGCGCGGCGCCGCCGTCCGCTCCTCCACTTCCACCATCGAAAGGGCCTGACGACCATGGACGTCACAATATATCACAACCCCGCCTGCGGAACGTCGCGCAACACCCTTGAGATGATCCGCAACGCCGGCATTGAGCCCACGGTGATCGAATACCTGAAAACCCCGCCGACGCGCGCACAGCTTGTGCAGATGATCGCTGATGCCGGCCTGACGGTGCGCGGCGCCATCCGTAAAAAGGGCACGCCCTATGCGGAGTTGAACCTCGACAATCCGGAGCTGAGCGACGATCAGCTGCTCAACGCGATGCTTAAAAACCCGATTCTAATCAACCGGCCTCTGGTCGTGACGCCGCTTGGCACGCGCTTGGCACGACCATCCGAAGTGGTGCTGGACATTCTGCCCGACACCCACAAGGGCGCCTTCACCAAAGAAGATGGTGAGCAGGTCCTCGATGCGGAGGGCAAACGCATTGTCTGATCTTCCTGCCGCATCCCTCTCGCATCTTTGTCAGCCAGATTTGGGCGCCCTGCGTCCTCCATTCTCATCGCACAAGCCGCGCATTCTGATCCTCTATGGTTCCCTGCGCGCCGTATCTTATAGCCGGCTCCTGGCGAATGAGGCGGCGCGCCTGCTCGAACATTTTGGCTGCGAGGTTCGGATCTTCAATCCAGCGGGCCTGCCGCTTCCCGATGCGGCGCCGGTGAGCCATCCACAGGTGCAGGAGCTGCGTGAGCTTTCTGCCTGGTCGGAAGGCCAAGTCTGGATTAGTCCGGAACGCCACGGCGCCATGACCGGTATCATGAAGGCGCAGATCGACTGGCTCCCGCTTTCGGTTGGTTCGGTGCGGCCGACGCAGGGCAAGACCCTGGCCGTTATGCAGGTTTCCGGTGGTTCGCAGTCGTTCAATGCGGTCAACCAGCTACGGGTCCTCGGTCGCTGGATGCGGATGATCACCATCCCGAACCAGTCGTCGGTGGCCAAGGCTTTCCAAGAGTTCGACACCGACGGCCGCATGAAGCCGTCTTCCTATTATGATCGCGTCGTCGACGTCTGCGAGGAACTGGTGAAGTTCACGATCCTGACCCGTGACGTCTCTGCCTACCTCACCGATCGCTACAGCGAGCGAAAAGAAGAAGCCGAAAAGCTGGAGCAGCGCGTGAGCCTGAAATCCATATGAGCGAGCGCGCTCCCGTCGCCGCTATTGTCGCGCTCGGTGTCACGCAGAACATCGGTTACGGCACCCTCTATTACAGCTTCAGCATCCTAGCACCCGACATGGCCGCGGATTTTGCCTGGTCGACCGAGTGGATCTTCGGAGCGCTATCGGTTGCGCTCCTGATCGGCGGCCTGACGGCGCCTTGGCTCGGCGGCTTGTTCGACCGCATTGGGGCCGGACGGATCATGACCATAGGGTCGGCGATCGCCGCCGTCGCCCTTGCAGCCTGCGCTTTTGCAACAAGCAAGTCGGCCTACGTCGTTGCCCTTATCGCAATCCAGGTGGCAGCCAACCTGGTGCAGTACGGCGCCGCGTTCGCGCTCCTGGTCCAGATCAGACCGCATGTGGCCTCGCGCAGTATTACCTACCTGACGCTGCTCGCCGGCTTCGCCTCCACGATGTTCTGGCCAATCACGACGGCTCTCCATGCGCACATCTCCTGGCAAAATATTTATCTGCTTTATGCCGGTCTGAACCTGTTCATATGTCTGCCGATCCACGCCTGGCTTTCGCACGGCGTTACCGCGCGCCGGTCGACGACCAAAGCTCCGCCGCAGCGGGTTGAAGGAATACTGCCACCAGAACAACGCCGCGCTGGCTTCGCACTGATGGTCACGGCGTTTTCGCTGCTGTCGCTCTCCAGCGCGGCTTTATTGGTGCATATGGTGCCGTTGCTCTCCGGTCT
Source organism: Agrobacterium sp. SORGH_AS_0440 (assembly GCF_031453135.1). Taxonomy (NCBI): domain Bacteria; kingdom Pseudomonadati; phylum Pseudomonadota; class Alphaproteobacteria; order Hyphomicrobiales; family Rhizobiaceae; genus Agrobacterium; species Agrobacterium sp. SORGH_AS_0440. The sequence continues at coordinate 333,916 of NZ_JAVIYR010000003.1, forward strand.
CGGACTCGGCACCACGGCCGCCCTGGTCGGTACGCTCTTCGGCCCATCCCAGGTTGCCAGCCGCCTCATCAACATGGTGTTCGGCAAGAACTTGCCGGCGCTTTCTCTGGCGATTGTCGCGGCCGTCCTGATTCCCGGCGGCACTCTGATCCTGTTGGCGCTCGCCCCGTCGGTACCCGGCGCCATGGTGTTTGCGGTGATTTTCGGCATGGGCAACGGCCTGCTGAGCATCGTCGCCGGCACTCTACCTCTGTACCTGTTCGGCAGTGATGGCTATGGCAAGCTGCAGGGAAAGACCATGGCGTCCAAGCTGGTGCTGTCGGCCTTGGCGCCGTTCGTGATGGCGTCCGCGATGGCGAATTTCAGCATCCCCGTCTCTCTAATAGTCGTAGCCATACTTGGCGGCGCAGCGATCGTCATGTTCGGACTGATCTTCCCGTTGCAGCGGGCCACCCGGACCGTTCTCACCTCCGGATAGCGCGAGGCGTTGGCGGCAAGGGTTTCGCCATCGTAGTCGCGCCACTTGCCGCCGTGGTCTCTCGGGTTCTCCCGAAGCGACTGACTGAATTTTCTCAAGTCACGCCTGATTGAAAGAGGAGAAACATATATGGAATCAAACAGGATCTACTTCGAAGGTAATCCCTGGCCAGAGGGACATCCAATCAAAGAGCTTTATGGTCAGCAAAAGAGATCGACGGAGAAGTGTGGTTCGACATTCATCTCGAGACGGCAAATTACAATTCAGAGCGCGATATAAAAGATAAGGAAAGCTCGAACTACACCAGCGACTGGGACACGCCTTACTCTTGGGAAAACTATCAATCCTGCATAATGTCGTCGGATGACTGGCACAATGGCGGATTTAGAATCTGCTCCAAGGATGAATATACGCCGGAGTTTCTCGACGGCCTCGAACTGCTTATTGACCCCAGCCCGGAAACGATAACAGACCGGAATGATTTCGCGTTTCAGATATACCTGCTCGGCCATGATACGGTTGCCAAGCACAAAATCAAATTCGACCGGATCGGCAATTCCAATCGTTTCAAGATCACGTGGTTTGGCAAGATCGCACGAACATACGTTGGAGACCACGATTTCAAGTACAATTTTTCGGTCATGGTGACATCGGCTGATTTTCCTCAGCTGACCGAAACACTATGATTTCAACCGGCAAAACGAATTTGGGTGTTCTTGCATTGCTCATCGGCAGTTTTGGATCAACTTCGGCAGAATCCGGAAGGCCCGCGCCTGGGCTGGATGTCGATCGAACTCAAACCATTCGCTTGTTGGAGGCCACGCCTGCTCCGTGCGCCGAGATCACGTTCGGTCTAATTTCAGTGGCGCTATCGCACCGGTACCTTGAGACTCTCGCCAACTCGTCTCCGCGTCAACCGCGGAGCGAAGCTGACCGGCTCGGAAAAATTCGGGGTAAGCGCGCAGAAGAGCTGCTTGAAGCGCTCAAACCGAAGGCTCGTTTAACCGATTGTTTAGGAAGAGCCGATGGAACTGCCGGGGCCGACTGGACGTACCTGGTGCTCGAGCTGATCGAGAAGGGGAGAGCGGCAGTATTCATCGACAACGGAAAACCAGTTCGCACCGTACAAATTCGCTATTTGGGAATGCGTTGCGGTGACCATTGCGGCCGCGGTGACATATTCGTATCCACCCCCGATGCCCCGCGCCCATTTCTGATATTGAACTGGTGGGCTTCATGAGCCTGTTATCAATCCTCATGCTGACCTGCGTTGAACGGCTCGTTCTTTCGACGCGCTACCCCCCTCGGGAGCGACATTGACGATTCTGTCGGGTGAAGGTGCAGTTCATTGGCGCAGCAAGCGCGGCGAGCGCAGGTCGTACGGGATGAGCATGGCGCAGGGGAACACTCGGCCCGGGAAGCGGGATATCTCGTTCAAGTTAGGCGCGAATGAAATCCTGTCGCCAGCGATACCTGCACGGTCGCTGGAAGCGAGGAAACTGTCGGTAAATCGTAAGCGCTGTGTCGCCCGCACTTTGTCCATCATGCTCTGTCTTCTCGAAGGCTTGCACCAGAGGAGACGGCAAGTTCGCGCCAATGGGAAGATTTTGGTTTACGCAAAACTTCCCGATCTCCGACGTCGCAACAGGGGGCCAAACAAGTGTCTGGCACGGTCGGCCTAGATCGAGGCTCTTGCCGCCCAGCGCCTAGAAAACGAGAACAGCTACGGGTCACCAAGCAGCGCCCGGCCGCCTGCCGACGTGACATTGCCAGGCTGAGTCCCCGCAGGGATAGGCGACGAGGATCGGGGCTGGGAGCAGATTTCGGTCATGTTGAAACCAATGACGGCACGACATCCGAGCACGCCTTGTATCGACGAACTGAAATTCATGGGTGTCCGCGATCGCCCCACCGTGGTTAGCATCGATGCATTCTAGTCCGCGACAGAACTTGGCACTATGTGCTGGTCCCCCCACTACGATCCTACGCGTCAATTCTCACCTACGAGTCTGGCTCAGTACAGCCACCAGTGTCTCCTCGACCGAGGGTATTCGCACAGTAACCTGCGCTCCGCCTAGAATTCACGGTCCGTTTCGCTTCAGCTTGCCTGGAGGAACAATTTTTGTTCCCCCCGCACTTATGTTGCCTCAACATTACCCAGTGGCTTTGACGTTGTGGCCCCCAGCACGCAGCAGAGCCATTAGGACCGGACCAAGTGAAAATTCGCCTCGCTTAGCCTTGCTTGTCAAATCTCTGAGATATCCGCCCGGTGAATTAATGTGACCACCGCGCTCCAAAATGCAGGCAATCGTCACCGCCGCGTTCTCTGGGCCCATTGCCTCGCAGGCTTCCTGATATGCAGACGGGCTGACCCCAAGCATGGATCTGACGACCACTGCGGCTGTCATGAGTTCACGCCAGTTCCGAATTTGACCATCGGGCCCATAGTTTGAAATTTCGGGGCAGGCCCGCAGCACAAGTCCGATTGGGAAAGCCTTGATCGGCACATGCTGCGGCTGCCTGTCCTCACTCGGCTTTGCTCCCTGCTCTTTTCCAGAGCTAGGTTCAAGTTCATTAGGCGGGTTGGTATTTGAATTCTGTATGTGACGCTCAATATGAGCATCATTGGCGTTCATTTTTGATGAAAAGTCTCCGAAATTCAGGAGCTTGACGATATCCTCGCGTAGACTACTCATCCTGAGACCAAGATCGCCGAGTTCAGCCAGGGTGGGATTGCGCGGAATTTCTCCCACGATCGCGATATAGCGCTCCTCTATTCCGTCCCAATCGCCTGCTGCCCCTTCTTCAACAGCTGCAGTGATCAGCTTGCGGATATCCCGCCGGCAGATCGTCAGATTTTCCTTTGCCTGTCTAAAGGCGATCCGATCGGCAGCAACCTGCTGTGCGAGGCACGCAAGCTCCTCAGCTCGCATAAGAAGAGGTGATATGTCGAATCCGTACGCATGCTCGATCGAGCCATCGTCGCCTTTTCTCGCGTAGCGTTTCCCGTTGGCGCTATCCTTGCGGATAATCAAGCCGGCATCAACGAGGGCCGCAAGATGCCGGCGCAAGGTCGCGCCTGCAATGCCATGGGCACGAATTGACAGCTGAATGTTCGAGGGAAAGACGACGAGCTGCGCGTCTTGGCGCAGTTCGTTCTCCGGATAGAAGCTCAAAAGCGCATCGAGAACCGCGAGGCTGCGATCCTGCAGACCAAGCACCTCTCGAGCTTCAGATGCGTCGCGAAAAACCTTCCACTTGTTTGCCGATTTACCTTCCTCGATCCTGGTCGTGGCAATTTGCCGCCTCACAAGCGCAAGGGTAACCTGTCGCCGCCCAAAGGGCGTCGTTACTTGTCCACCTTCCATGTCCTCGCCTCTCAAAAGGCAAAAGAAAAACGCTCACCAAAACGGTGCCAAAGACTCTTGACTAGGATTCATGGAAATGCGATTCTCAAGCTCTCACACAACGAGAAGGGCTTCCATGACGGCAACGTTTCGGGGGCCTTTTTCTTTTGCGCGCTTTCCTTCCTGAATTCGTGTCGAAATCCGCTTGCGGCTTCGATCAGTTCTTAGACTTCTCACGACTGAAGCGCTCAGCCAGCGTCGGCAACTCCGATTCGATAAAGCTCAGGAATTCCTTCGCTGACGCTGTGTGCGCTGAAATACGAACCTCGTTCGCGGTACGAACAAGCCTGCCCAGTTGCTCGCCTGCGGGTCCAGCAATGGACTTTCCAGTGTCCTTCTGGGGGGCCTCAGGTTTGAGAGCATTGAATGCTGCAAGAAACTTCTGGTCCGATCCCAGGCGCTTTTCGGCGCTGCCGGATAAAACATTCCTCAATGCATCGTGGAGATCCGGCCTTTCGGAATAGTTCTTTGCAAAGTCGGCCCACCTCGGGCGACCGACCTTGCCCGCCCGCCCGATTGCTTCGATGATTTCGGTCGGGACGACACGGTAGACGGACCGCATGCGAGCGAGTTCGGGGTCATCGATAGACAGCGCAGCCTTGATATCCCGAGGCTTTACACCAGCATCATCCATGCGACGGGCGAAGAGGGCGCGCTCGATCCAGGTCAGATCCTGGCGATCAGCATTTTCAATACCCTGTGCGATAGCAAGTTCGACGTCGGAAATCTCGACCTCGATCGCCTTGACCGGAATTCCAAGGTCTCTGGCTGCCTGGAGCCGGCGGTGGCCGTAGATCACCTGATAGCGGTCAGGAGACGAAGGTGATTTGCGGACCTGTATGGGAACCTTCTGGCCTTCGGACCGTATCGAGTTCCGGAACGCCTCGAAATCGGCCGCATCATCGTCAGGAAGACGATCAGGAAAGGGCGAGGGGTCGATACTTAAGGGATCGAGTTCGCGGATCGTGCCTCCGCCGGCTTCGACCAGAGCCTTCAGGCGGTCGCGTTCAGATTTGATGTCGTCGATCGCCCGATGCGCCGCACCGATCACGCCTGCGCCCACTCGCGCAGTTGGCACGGGCTGGGGAGCGGGGGTCGGGTTCTCGGTCGAGAGCCGGTTTTCCAACTCGGCAGAAAGCAAACCGAAGTTTGCCACAATCGATTTGCGCGACTTGCTCGTCATGTACGCCCCCAACTTGTGTTGATGAGTTTCACGATCGCTTCGTTCACGGCGTCAACCGCCTCGCGAGCACGTTTATGCGTGTCACGACCGATTTGGCCCATTTCGAGTTCATAGATGGAGCGCTTCGCAAGCCCCGCTGCTTCCACAGCCGTGCTCTCGATCAAGGTCGGCAGGAGGACATCCGTGCCAAACAGATGACGCATCATCGCGACTACCTGCGACTGCGGCGCGTCGTTCGGATCGTGGCGGGTAACCAGATAGCGAATGAAATCCTGATCGAGTTGTGCGCCGCTTTCGTTCAGCACGCTGATCAGGTCTCCCATCATCAACAGGAACTGGCTCATCGAAGCCACGTCAAGCATTGCCGGATGGACGGTGATGATCATGCTGGTGGCGGCGTAGATCGCGCTGAGGGTGAGGAACCCAAGGGAAGGAGGGGTATCGAGAATCACGACGTCGTAGTCCTGATCCACCTCGGCCAATGCCAGTTTCAAGCGCTCGAAGAAAATTGCCCCTGAGCCGGATTTCTGCGCCAGAACCCTGGGCGTCTCGTGCTCATATTCCATGACCTCGAGGTTGCCCGGTATCAGGTCGATGCCGTCGAAATATGTTTTGCGAATGATGTCGCGGATCGGCCGACGCTCTGCATCGTCATAGCGCAACGCCGCATAGATCGTCTCATTGGCGCCTACGTCAAATTCAGGCTGGGCGCCGAAGAGAGCGGAAAGTGACGCCTGCGGGTCGAGATCCAGTGCGAGGACACGATAGCCCTGCAAGGCCAGATAGTGCGCGAGGTGGACGCAGGTCGTGGTCTTGGCACTGCCGCCCTTGAAGTTGGCGATTGCCACCACCTGAAGGTGTTCACCCTCGCGGCGCCGGGGCAAAAATCTCAATGCATCGGCAGGCTTCTGGCTTGCGAAAAGCTCCCGCAATTCGTTGATCTGGGCCAGGGTGTAGACGCGATGATTGTTTTCCAGCCGTCCGGGAACAGGACCGCGCCCCTCACTCGAAAGAAGTTTCAGGGTTGAATCAGGAATGGACGTCAGTTTGGATACTTCGTTGGTCAGGAAGGGGCGCAGGCTTTTCTCTGACTTAGGCGGATACATGCGTGTTCGCAGTTCCTGCAATTGCTGCGACAAAAGGCTTGCGTGACGTGCTATCTTGCCGCCCGCATCTTCCTTCTGCAAAATCGCCGCTTCGATCTTATTCGCTATCGCCATATCGTCCCCTTGGCGGGCAAAGTTCGGTTTGCCGACTAAATCCCGCCAAAGATACAACATGATTCTCGCGCTACGTCCAGAGATAAGGGTTTATCGACCCTCAAGGGGATCATCTGCCGTTGAGGCCGTGACGCTGAAACGGCTACAACCTGTCGCGTAAATTGCTGGTCGCCGCGGCCTGTCTAAAAACGCGTTGCGGTCATCTATCCGAACTTATGTTTTCACTATTGCCTGCATTGCCTCGGCCGCCCAAGACATGAGATCAAGATTCCAGGGCGTGACAGACTATTGCACGATCTGGCCGAGATGGCGCTTCCTGACGAGAGCCCGCGAAACCGGCGCAGCGACCACCGAAGATACGTCTCGTCCGCGAACGCCTTTGGCGACGCTACTACTTGTCAAAAACGGCAGCATCAAAATCGACAGCTTTCGCACGGCTCTCGGCCCTGATGCCGGGGTGCCGGGGTGCCGGGGACGAATGCTCTCCATGTCTTCGTGTCGCCACCGTCTGAGCCGTTGACGGCAAGTCGGCTCTCGAACTCCGTCGTCGCAAGCCCGATCGCCATCATCATGAGTTCCCTTGCATTCGTCGGTCAGCTTCTGTCGGGGATTGTCTCGCGGACGGTTAGCGACGCGTTTAGTTTTTTAAAATTCGTGCACTGGACGCAACCGGGCCCGCGGCGGATCGTTTTCTGAAATGGACGACGAACAAGAGCATCAGCCCAACAACCGAGTTTTGGAAACAGTGTCGTTTCCGTTTGACCGCATGACCGTCGCACGGTTCCGAGAGACTTTTCCCAAGGCGCGATGGAGCGACCGCCTAAAGGCGTGGACGGTTCCCGGCAGCACCGCGCGGCGCCGGATTGACCGGTGGCTGGCGTCGGAAGCCGACCGCAAGGCTCCCTTCGAAGAGGAGAGGGGACGTGACCTCTTCGAGTTTGAGCCTATACTGAGCCCATACCTGGAGGTCCACGGCGGCGGTTTACGCGTCCGAACGCCCTATTCCCGTGAGGTCGTTGACGAACTTCGACAAATTTCCTTCGCCCGCTGGAACGGTGAAGCCAAAGCTTGGGAAGTGCCCTTTGCATTCTATGAGGAACTACAGAGCCGATGGGAAGCTATTGAAGATGCTGCAAAACGGGCCGAACCAGAGGAAAGACGCAAGAGAGCCCAAGCCAGAAGAGGCACGGAGGAAGAAGCCAGGACAAAGCGGCGCGCGACGGAACGCAGGAAGAAAAGGCTTCCCGTTGCAAGTGACGAAATGCCGCCCCTAGGACGACCGGTGGCTACGCCTGCCTATGGAGTAGTTGTCGCCACCGAAGTGACCGGAGAACTTGTCGATCCGGCAGAGGTCGCAGAGCACCATCCTGGCGTCAGCGATGAACATGTGTGGGTACTGTGGCGATTGCCCACACTGGAAGAGCTGATTCACACCTGGCCGGCACAACACGAACCGATCCAGTTTGATAGGAACCGCGGTTGGTGGCAGCCGACACTGGATGAATTGCGGGATGCGAGACGGCAGGCGAAAATGCGCGAACGACGCAAGCGCAAGGACGGCCACGCCCACGACGGGGCGCGGGCGGGGCAGATTTAATGTCGAACTGGGAGGGCATCCTCGACGTTTCAATAGCAACAATGAAAGGAGCCTCACATGCACGTCGATGGCGCATGCCAATGCCGAAAGATCACGTATGAAGCCGAGATTGACCCGCAGGACGTCGCAATCTGCCACTGTACCGACTGCCAGAGGTTGACCGGCTCCGCGTATAGAGTGACCGTCAGCACACACCGCAACCGCTTCCAGATCACGTCCGGTACGCCCAGACTTTACGTGAAAACCGCCGACAACGGCAGCCGGCGCCTCCAGTTCTTCTGTGCCGACTGCGGATCGCCCGTCTACACGACCGGAGAGCATGAGGATGGAGAGCAGATTGGGATCAGACTGGGAACGGTGAACCAGCGTCAGCAACTCAGGCCCCGTTCGCAGATCTGGTGCTCTTCGGCTTTGCCATGGGCGCAGAGCCTGGCCGATCTTCCGGGTCGAGCGAAAGACTAAGCGTCGGTCAAAAAGGCTTGTTGCGGCATCCTGGTCACGGGCCCGGGGATGCTCGACTTGCAGCGCGAACTGTTGTTAGGTGATGATGCGTCGGAGCGAATGTGTCGGAGGGGCCGCATGAGACTCAGGAACCAGATCCTTGCACTGGCAATAGGGCCCCTTGTTCTTGCTATTATCGTTATCACGGCGCTCATCACCTGGCAGTCCATGACGCTGGCACGCACCAGTATCGATGCGTTCGAGCGAAACATGCTTGCGGCAAAAGAGGCTGAACTTCTCAACCTCACCAATCTCGCCCTTTCCGCGATCCGTTCGGTCTACGATAAAGCGGGACCGGATGACGAAACCGCCAAGGAAGAGGTCAAGCGTATTCTGACGGACCTCGATTATGGCAGGGACGGTTATTTCTTCGTTTATGACTATGATGGGCTAAATGTCGTTCATCCGCGGCAGAATTTCCGCCCCGGCAATAACTGGCTCGATCTCTATGATCCTGACGGCAACCGGGTCATCTACGATTTGATTCAGAAAGCCAAGGAAGGGGGCGGGCTCGTCCAGTACAAATGGGAGAAGCCTTCCACACGCAAGATGGCTGACAAGCTTTCTTTCGCCGCCGGTCTCGACAAATGGCGCTGGATGATCGGCACAGGAGTCTATCTTGATGATGTTTTCGCGGCTACCGCGGCGGCCAAGGAAGAACTACGTCACTCCATCACATGGAATTTCCTGATTGTTGCATTGTTTTCGGTCCCTGCGGTGCTGCTGGTGTTTGCCACATGTATGGTGCTCAATCTGCGCCAGCAACGGCTGGCAGACGGGCGTCTCAAGGCGTTGATGCAGAGGGTGATCGATACTCAGGAAGAGGAACGCCTGCGCATCGCTCGCGAGTTGCACGACGGCATTTCCCAAAACCTGGTCGGCGTCCGGTTTGCAATCGATCTTGCGCGCCGCAAGGTGACGCCGGAAAACACGGGCGCTGTCGAAGCGATTGGAAAGGGTGCGTCGGCATTGACCGAGGCAATCAAGGAGGTCCGTCGTATCTCTCATGATTTGCGACCCCGCGTTCTCGACGATTTGGGGTTGTCTGCGGCGCTGGAAGCATTGATTTCAAGCTTTTCAGAACGAACCGGCATCGCGGCCACGCTTGAGTCCGTGGCTTTCAAGCACATGCTGCTTCCTGAAGCACGCGTCGCCCTTTATCGTGTTGCGCAGGAAGCGCTCACCAATATCGAGCGCCATTCCGATGCAACGCAGGTGACCATCAGGTTCTCCAGTCGGGATGAAAGGGTGCAGATGGTCGTCAGCGATAATGGCCGCGGATTTCCAGCCGCCCGGACAGAGAAGGAGATGCCGGCCAGCAAAGGCCTTGGCTTGAGAAACATGCAGGAACGCATGACCCATTTCGGGGGCAGGCTTGAAGTCGAAAGCTCCGCAAAAGGCACTGTTCTGCGCGCGGTCCTGCCACTTACCGCCATGAAGGATCGAGGCCAACGTCTGCAGGAGGCTGCAGAGTGAACCGTCATTCGATCCGTGTCCTTCTCGTCGATAATCACCCTCTGGTTCTGGACGGGTTGAAGGCTGTGCTTGAGACGTATGAGCATATTGAGGTCGTTGGGACCGCGGCCTCTGCCACGGCGGGTATTGATACGGCTGTCGCCACGCAACCCCATGTCGTACTGATGGATATAAACATGCCACAGATTAATGGCATCGATGCTCTTGAGCTCTTCAGGGAGAAGCAGCTTTCCTCTCGGGTGCTGATGTTGTCCATGCATGACAGCCGGGAATATATATCGACGTCGGTCATGTATGGTGCTGCCGGTTATATCCTCAAAGACGTGGCGATCGAAGAAATCGTGGTGGCAATCGAGACCGTGGCCGCCGGCGGAACCTATTTTTCCTCAGGTGTCCGCGATGTCCTTATGGAGGGATCGTCCGGTAGGCTGAAGGAGCTGACGACACGTGAGCAGGACGTTCTGCTTCTGATCGCACGGGGCAAAAGTAACCGCGATGCTGCTGTGGCGCTCGATATCTCCGAGCGCACGATGGAAACCCATCGCAAGAACATCAAGCGGAAGCTTGATATCGCGACGACCGCCGGCCTTATTCGCTATGCGGTAGATAACGGGCTCATCAAAGAATAAGACGAGGCTGAAAATCGGGTCCCGAAAATGTCGCCATCCCGGGGCCCGATACACGTTTATGCGGGCTTATTTCCCTGTCGTCTGCATCGCATAGCCGTAGCTGTCATAGGTGTATTCGGCAACGCGGAACCACTCAAAGCTCTCATCTCGAAACTTCTTCCAGCCAGGATAGATCTTGGCCCATGCCGGGTGCTTCTGGGTGTATTCGTCGTAGAGTTCGAAGGTCGCCTTGTAGGCGGCGTCGAGTACATCCCGGGGCAGCGGTCGAAGCTGCGTGCCCTTGGACACCAGCGTGCGGATCGCGTCCTTGTTCTTGACGTCGTAGAGCGCCTGCATGTTGATATTGGCGGCCTTGCAAGCGGTGTCCAGCGCTGCCTTGTATTCATCGGGCAGGGCCGCATATTGATCCTTGTTGACGAAGAAGTGGATCGTCAGTCCACCCTCCCAGAACGCGGGGTAATAATAATAGGGCGCGATCTGGTAGAACCCGAGCTTTTCGTCGTCGTAGGGGCCAACCCACTCAGCAGCGTCGATGGTTCCACGCTCCAGCGCGGGATAAATGTCGCCGCCCGGAAGCTGCTGGGGCACGGCACCGAGCTTGGCCAGCACCTGTCCAGCAACGCCGGCAATGCGCATCTTGAGGCCCTTGATATCCTCGAGACCCTTGATTTCCTTGCGATACCAGCCGCCCATCTGGGCACCCGTCGCACCACCGGGAATGCCGATGACGCCATAGTCGGACAGGAACTCGTTGTAAGCTTCGTTTCCGCCGCCGTGATAAAGCCAGGCATTTTGCTGTCGGGCGTTCAGGCCGAACGGAATGGTCGAGCCGATGGCGAAAGTCGGATCCTTGCCGGTGAAATAATATCCGCAGGTATGGGAGATTTCGACGGTATTCGCTTTTACCGCGTCGATCGCCTGAGCGCCGGGGACGATCTCGCCTGCTTGGAAAACCTGGATTTCGAACTTGCCTCCCGTTATCGCCTTCAGGGCGTTGGACATGACTACGGCACCGCCGTAGATCGTATCCAGATTATTCGGGAAGCCTGACGTGAGACGCCAACGAATGTTGGGCAAAGATTGGGCTATGGCCGGCGTTGCCAGTGTGGAAACGGCCGCAGCCGCCCCTGCCAGCACGCCGCCCGACAATAGTTGCCGGCGACCTGGGTTGACCTTCATGAATTACCTCCTCCTTCTTTGGATGTTTCCGGCGTTTGGCGCGCCGGCAGGCTGTGACGGGCGCCTCGGTGCCCGACCTATTTCAGGGTGTCGAGGGCTTTCCAAAGCTCGGCGCGCTGTTGCCGGGCGCCAGGAAAGGATTCGCGAAAGGATCGGCGTCCGTGCCTGCGCTGGGCATCGGGACATTGATATGGACGGCAGATGGATCGACCTGTTTGACGCCAGACTTGTAGTGCATCACGATGCCTGGGAAGGCGATGATGATGACGACCATGGCAAGTTGAATAAAGAGATAGGGGATTGCACCCAGGTAAATCTGGGTTGACGTCACCGGCTGGATCGTCTGCCCGGTAATGCGATCCCTGTAAGCGCGTGTCGGCGCCACGGATCGCAGGAAGAACAGCGAGAAACCGAAGGGCGGATGCATGAACGATGTCTGCATATTGACCGCCAGCATGACGCCGAACCAGATCAGGTCGATGCCGAGAGCATCTGCGACAGGTGCCAGGAGCGGGATGATAATGAAGGCCAACTCGAAATAGTCGAGGAAGAAGGCCAGGAAAAAGACCAGCAGGTTCGCGACAATCAGGAAGCCGATTTCTCCGCCCGGGACCGACGTCATGAGATGTTCGACCCAGACATGCCCGTTCACACCGTAAAACGTCAGCGAAAAGACCCGCGCGCCGAGCAGGATAAGCAGCACGAAGGACGACAGCTTCGCGGTGGCGTAAAGCGACTGCTGTATGAGACCGAAATTGAGTTTGCGGTTGGCGAGCGCAAGCGCAAGCGCGCCCACCGCTCCCATCGCGCCGCCTTCCGTAGGCGTTGCGATGCCGAGGAAGATCGTGCCCAGCACAAGGAATATCAGCACGAGAGGTGGCACCAGGGAGGTGATGACCTTCAGCAGCAGCTTGCCGCCACGCAGAGTCCGCGCTTCCAATGGCAGGGCCGGGACCTTCGCCGGGCTGATGATCGAGGTGATGATGATAAAGAGCGTATAAGCCCCTACGAGCATCAGGCCCGGAACAAGTGCGCCCTTGTACATGTCACCAACCGAGCGTCCGAGCTGGTCGGCGAGTACGATCAGGACGAGGCTTGGCGGTATGATCTGCGCCAGCGTGCCCGACGCTGCGATCGTGCCGGCGGCGATTTTGCGGTCATAACCATAACGCAGCATGATCGGCAGCGAGATAAGGCCCATCGAGATGACAGAGGCTGCAACAACGCCTGTGGTAGCCGCCAAAATCGCTCCTACGAAAATCACCGCGAAGGCAATGCCACCGCGGACGGGTCCGAACAGCTGGCCGATTGTGTCCAGCAGATCTTCCGCCATACCGCTCTTTTCGAGGATCAGCCCCATGAAGGTGAAGAAAGGTATGGCAAGCAATGTTTCGTTCGACATCTGGCCGAATATGCGATCGGGAATGGCCTGAAACAGGGTTGCCGGCAGCAGCCCGAGTTCGATCCCGATGAAACCAAAAAAGAAGCCGACGAAAGCCAGGGCGAAGGCTACCGGGTAGCCGAGCAGCAGCACGATGATGAGCGCCGCGAACATGATTGGCGCGAGATTTTCCGCAATGAATGCCATTATTGTTTTCCTTCGATCAGAGCATCGCCGCTTCGGCGTCTGCCTCTGCAACCGGATCAGGAATAACGCCGCGCAGGATAGCGACGCGCTTGATGAGCTCCGAAACACCCTGCAGGGCAAGGAGGCTGAAACCGATCGGGATCAGCGCCCAGACCGGCCACTGGATGAGGCCGCCCGTGTTGTTCGAAACTTCACCGGAAGCGAATTTCTGCAGGAACACTGGCCAGGAGAGATAGACCGTGATGATGCAGAAGGGCATGAGAAAGAAGATGGTGCCGAGAATATCGACCCATAACTGCCCTTTGCGCGGAAGATTCCCGTAAACGAGGTCGACCTTCACATGCTCATTGTTGAGGAGCGTGTAGGCGGCGGCGATCAGGAATACGGCAGAAAACAGGTACCACTGCGATTCAAGCCATGCATTTGAGCTCATGGAGAACGCCTTGCGCATGACCGCATTGATGGCGCTGATGAAAATAGCCACCAGAAGCAGCCACGAAATACCTTTGCCGATCGCGGAATTGGCTGCATCAATGGCGCGCGAAACGGCCAACAGAAATCTCATGAGATCCTCCCCAGAAAGCGGCCGCGTACTCCTCAATACACGTGCTGCCGCTCTAATGCGGGCAAGATATCAATGGCGGGTTCTCGCTCAAGAGCTGCCGCGGTCGAACTTGTTCAGGCATACCGAGAACTGGGTATAAGAGCGTATCAAAGCAAGAACGTGCCGTATGTTGAGACAAAAACGCGTTGATGCTGCTCGCGTCTTTTCAACTTGAACGCGCGCCGAAGATGAAGGTTAGGCGGCTGCCCAATGTTCTGCCGCCGTCATCGGCCGATCTCCTCAGGAAGACAGTCGCATGGCTTTTTGCAGCCTTGATAGCCGCTAAGATCTGAGAGCGGTTGCGACCCCTGAATCGTCGACTTGATTGCCTCTCTACAAGCAAGATGGACGCCGGCTTTTCGGGCGCGTTACGATAGTCCAAAGGCGTCGACACGTGCTCGATTATGGACAAGATCTTTCCAGCCCGGCCGCGATGACAGCGCTCATGCGAAATGTTGGTCCGCCAATCGCCGCCAGCAGGGAGGCGTGCGAAGCATCCTGATTCTCTCTCTATCGGTCGTCCAGCTCAATCCAGGCGGGGGCGTGATCACTGGTGTGCTCCCACGCGCGCGCAAACTTATCGACGCCACAAGCCTGCAGTCGTTCGACTAGTGACGAACTCAGCAAAAAATGATCGATGCGCAGACCCGCGTTACGGGCAAACGCATTTCGGAAATACTTCCAGAAGGTATAGATTTGATCATCCGGATGCAGCAGCCTGATGGCGTCCGTCCAGCCCATGGCGATAAGGTCGGCATAGGCTGCGCGAACCTCGGGGCGAAACAGGGCATCGTCTCGCCACCGCTCTGGCTTATAGACATCGAGATCGGTCGGCATGACGTTGAAGTCTCCGACAAGGGCGCATGGCACGTCCAGCTCAAGCAGTTGAGCCGCGTAGGAATGCAGCCGCTCAAACCAGCGCAGCTTGTAGTCAAATTTCGGGCCGGGTGCCGGGTTACCGTTCGGCAGGTAAAGGCAGCCGATGATTACGCCATCGATGGCTGCCTCGATATACCGGCTGTGGGTGTCGTCAGGGTCTCCGGGAAGTCCCCGGCGCGTCTCGAGAGGTTCCTGACCCCGGACAAGGATTGCGACGCCATTCCAGGATTTCTGACCATGGCAGATGGCGCCGTAGCCTGCGCGCTCAATCTGGCGGCGCGGAAACTTCTCGTCCGGCGCCTTCAACTCCTGCAGGCAGACGACATCGGGTTTTGCCTGATCGAGCCAGCGGAGCAGGACTTCGAGCCGGCCGTTGATGCCGTTGACGTTGTACGTGGCGAGCTTCACCGGGTTCGTCAGCGCTTGCGATCACCCCGGTCGCCCTGGCCCGGTTTCGCATCATGCTTAGCATCGTGGCGCGCGTCGGCAGAAAGCGATCGCGAGACGTCGACGCTTTCCTTAAACCTGCCGTCCTTATCGCGGCGGACATAACGCTTGTCGGTCCCGGTATCAATCAGTTCACGCTTGCTCATGGCAGGCCTCCTCTTTTAGGTTTCGTGACGGGAAACGTTCGTCGCCGCAAAAAGATGCATCCGAATCAAGCGTCTAGCGCAGACTCGCATAACGAGTGGTGATCGTGGCCTTAAGTCCTTGAAAAATGATTCGTTTTGACTCGGAACAAATGCATGCTGATTCGCTTGAATCGCATTGGTTGTGGCAGGAGTTTTGCGTCATGGTTGCCCCGCGAGCGAACTGGAAGGGCTTTATCAAATTCGGAGAGGGTCGCGTGTCCTGTGGCTCTCTACACTGCAGCATCATCATCGGAGCGGATCGCTTTCAACACCCTCAATCGCCGAACCGGCAACCGGGTGAAACGCGAATTCATCGACAGCGAGACCGGCGATCCTGTGGAACGGGACGCCCAGGTCAAGGGCTGTGAGATCGAGAACGGCCAGTACATCGTTCTCGAGCCGGATGAGGTGGCTGCCGCCGTGCCTCACAGCGACAAGACGCTGAAGATCGACGCCTTCATCCCCTGCAGCGAGATCGACAGCGTCTATTTCGACAAGCCGTATTATCTGGCGCCCGACAGGATGGGGACGGACGCTTTCGTTCTGTTGCGCGATGGTATGAAACGAGCCAAAGTTGCTGCGATCGCCCGCACCGTGCTCTTCCGACGCCTGCGTACGGTGCTGATCAGGCCACACGGGAAGGGCCTGATCGCCACGACGCTCAACTTTGACTATGAAGTCCGCTCGTCGGCGGAGGCCTTCGAGGAGTTGCCGGACCTGAAGATTGAAGGCGAGATGCTTGAGCTCGCCGCGCACATTATCGGCACAAAGAAGGGGACCTTCGATGCCAGCACGTTCGACGACCGTTATGAGGCCGCCGTTGCCGAGCTGGTGAAGGCCAAGATCGAGGGCAGGGCCCTGCCGAAGAAGAAGGCCGCAGCGGTCCCCAAGCAAAACGACCTTTTGCAGGCGCTGCGTGAGAGTGCTGGCATGGGCACCAAATCCAGCCAGAAACGCGCCGCTTCTAACGCCAATAAGAGTGGTGGCCGTCAGAAGGCTTCAAAACCGGGTGCTGCTGCCAAATCAAATGCGGTCTCGTCACAGACGCGCCGCGCCGGCTGACGGAGGAAATCATGGCTGTCCGTCCCTATTGGAAAGGTTATCTGAAACTCTCGCTCGTCACCTGTCCCGTGCAGATGATGCC
Organism: Agrobacterium sp. SORGH_AS_0440; assembly: GCF_031453135.1. Lineage (NCBI taxonomy): Bacteria > Pseudomonadati > Pseudomonadota > Alphaproteobacteria > Hyphomicrobiales > Rhizobiaceae > Agrobacterium > Agrobacterium sp. SORGH_AS_0440. The sequence goes on from NZ_JAVIYR010000003.1 coordinate 350,433, forward strand.
GGCAACGTCCGAAAGTGAGAAGGTCCGCTTCCACACCCTCAACCGCGATACCGAAAACCGGGTCGTCAGCCACTACGTCGATAGCGTTACCGGAAAAGAGGTGAGGGAGGAGGATGAGGTCAAGGGCTATGAGCGTGGCGAGAACGAATACATCATCCTCGAAGACGAAGAACTGGAAAACGTTGCGCTCGACAGCACAAAGACCATCGACATCTCGACGTTTACGCCCCGTGACAGCATCGAGTGGATATGGCTCGACACGCCCTATTATCTTTCACCCAACGATGCCGTCGGCCAGGAAGCATTCTCGGTCATCAGGGATGCGATGGAAGCGCAGAACATGGTGGGAATTTCACGTCTGGTAATTACCCGCCGCGAGCGCGCCGTCATGCTTGAGCCACGCGGCAAGGGTATTGTTCTGTGGACGCTGCGCTATGGGGATGAAGTCCGTGACGAGGATACTTACTTTGGCGGGATCGAAGAAGATGAAACGGCCGATAGCGAGATGATGCGTCTCGTACAGCAACTGATCAAAAAGCAAACGCAGCACTGGGACCCCAAGATGGTCATCGATCCGGTTCAGGACCGGTTGCTTGACATCATTGCCGCCAAGAAGAAAGCGCTGAAGAAGTCTGCAAAACCCGGGACATCCACACCGGCGAAGTCGGCACCCAGCAACGTCATCAATATCATGGACGCGCTGAAGAAGTCGGTTGCGGCCGAGAACCGGGCGGGCAAATGAAACGCCCCGCCAAGCCGCTCCTGCATAATGACAGCCTGACGGCAAAATCGCAGCCGCGCCGCAGGCGCGATCCGGCTCAGCCCAATCTGCCGTTCGACCCGATGCCAGATCGCGTCGAGCCATGTCTGGCGCTCCTGAAGACAGCCCCGCCGTCCGGCCCCGAGTGGGTCTATGAAATGAAGTGGGACGGCTATAGGCTCGCGGTCCATATCGAGCCGAAGGGTGTGCGGATCATTACCCGGGGCGGCCACGACTGGACGCACCGGTTTCCCGCTATCGCCGCAGCGGCCAGGGACCTTGGAGTTGCAACTGCCATCCTTGACGGCGAAGCGGTGGTGCTGAACGGCGAGGGCCGCTCCGATTTTGGCGCTCTGCAACGCTCGCTCGGTGGGCGAGGCGGCAAACGGGCGTCGACAGAAGCCGTACTCTTCGCCTTCGATCTTATGTATTTCGATGGTCACGATCTCACTCGTACCGAGCTGTCGGTCCGCCGGCACTTGCTGGGGGACCTGCTGGAAGACGCGACCGGCGCAATTCAGCTGTCCGAAGAAATTGAAGCGGACGGCGCTGAATTATTGGCGAGCGCGTGCTCCCTCGGCATGGAAGGCGTTATCGCAAAACATCGTGACAGCCCTTATCGCTCAGGCCGGACCGGAGACTGGCTGAAGATCAAGTGTGTTCAAAGCGAGAGCTTCATGATTGTCGGCTACGAGCAGTCGGCGGTGGCGCGCGGCGGGATTGGCAGTTTGCTGCTGGCGGCGAGACGTGGACATGACTGGGTCTATGTTGGCGCCGTTGGAACCGGGTTCAAGGAGAAAGATGCGGCGTATCTGAAGAAGACCCTGGATAGGCTGAAGACGAAGACACCGGTCGTTCCGCTCAAGGGCAGGAATTACGTCTTCGCGCAGCCGACGCTCATCGCCGAAATCGAGTTCCGTGGCTGGACCGACGATGGCAACCTGCGTCATGCCTCCTATAAAGGCCTGCGCGAGGTACAGGATAACGCCGCGGTCCATGAACTCGACTGAGTTGGTCTTGGCCGGCGCCAGGACGTCAATTTTTTTTGACGACGCACTTGAATCGTAAATTCCCGAAACCAAATCGATTGCCGCCAGCTGCTGAGACAGGGCTGGACTTGCTGGAAGCGCCGCCTTTCGGCGCTTCTGTACCCATGTTGCTTCAAGGAGGATATGGCTATGGCAACATCTTATGACTACGCACCCCTGTTCCGCTCGACCGTCGGCTTCGACCGGATCTTCAATCTTCTTGAAAATGCCCAGCGCGCCCGCTCGATCAGCGACTGGCCGCCCTATGACATCGTCAAGACCGGCGATGACAGCTACCGGATTTCGGTCGCGGTCGCAGGGTTTGCCGAGGACGAACTCGACGTCACCTTTCAGTCCAACCTTCTCACCGTTACCGGCAAGAAGCAGGACGCTTCCGCCGATGAATACCTTCATCGCGGTATAGCCGGCCGGCCTTTTGAACACCGTTTCGAACTTGCCGACCATGTCAGGGTGAATGGCGCCGATCTCCGCAACGGTCTTCTGTCTATCGATCTCGTTCGTGAGATTCCTGAGGCCTTGAAACCGCGCAAGATCGATATCCAGACCAGCCCGGCCCTTCAGCATAAGGTTGCCCCGGCGCAGATCGAAGCTCAAAAGGCGGCCTGATCGATTTTTAAAAAAACGGGCGCCGTTGCAGCGGCGCCCGTCAACATCGGGGGTAGGAAGGAGATCGCGATGAAACCCGATATGTTCAAAGAGCCTGTAACCATCCTTATCGGCCTTGGATTTCCGACCGAGGTTCGTAGCGTCATCGACGCTTACCGGCATCTGGCGGAATGGCCGGCATCGATGCGCGATACGGCGCATTCAATGGCGCTGAAGGCGTGCACCGCGGCGTTGCGCGGTGAGATCGAAGCGGACACCGCCCGGGGTCTGTTTGCAGCCTTTGCCGCCAAACACGATCTGCTGGCCCCGGACGTTGATCTCATCTCCGCGTCCCGTCATCGGCACGACAAGGATCCGCACGTTCGCTGAGGAAGCCGACATGCATGAGAATCCGCCGCTTGCCGCGAGCGATATCGCCCTGATGGGCACGACAATCCTGCTCAAGGGTATGGAAATTGCGCGGCCGATCGATGTGGTGGACGCAACCACGCTCGAGGTCGACGAAAAACGGACCATATTGGCCGCCTGGGCTTCGGACCTCTACACGATCGACTCAAGGCCGGCATACCGCCATATGCCTGGAACGCCGGAGCCCGTCTCAATCGATGAGGTTCAGGCTGCGCTGAGGGGCCTTGACCGGCGCTACGGGTCTTGATCCAGGCCGCTCTCAGGCGGCCTGTTTCATCGACTTCGTCAGCCGCTTGATGGCTTGCTCCAGCGAACGCTGCCCGTCGCAGTAATCCTCCCAGGCGGTTGTCTTCGACAAAAGCGCCGGTACGGTGCGAATGGTGAAGCGTTTCGGATCGAGATCCGCTTTTACCTGCTTCCAGGTCAGTGGCATCGAAACCGGCGCGCCTGGCCGGGCGCGCGGTGACAGCGGCGCAACAGCAGTCGCCATTCGGTCATTGCGCAGGTAGTCGAGGAAGATCCGGCCGTTGCGCTGGTTCTTTGCCATCTTGATCAGGTAAAGGTCAGGGTTGTCACGTGCCATCTGCAGGCAGACATCGTGTGCGAAGCCTTTCGCCTCCGGCCAGCTCAGCTTCTTTCCCTTCGGTACCGCAAGCGGGGTGACGACGTGAAGGCCCGTGCCGCCGGTGGTCTTGCAGAAGCTGACGAGACCAAGTTCGTCCAGCCGGTCGCGCATTTCCCGGGCCGCTTCGACCACGATGGAGAAGGGTACGTCCGGACCCGGATCAAGGTCGAAGACAAGACGGCCGGGCACCTCCGGTTCGTTGGGCTCGCAATTCCACGGATGCAGTTCGACGCCGCCGATCTGGGCGATGGCGGCAAGGCCCTCAACGCGATCAATCTGCAGATAGGGTTTCTTGTCGCCGAACACCTTGACCAGCTCGAGCAGGTTCGACGTTCCCGGCATCGCGTGTCTCTGGAAGAACTGCTCACCACCGATGCCGTCAGGCGTCCGGATGATGGAGCATGGCCGTCCCTTGATATGGTCGATCAGCCATGGACCAACGGCCTCATGAAAGTGCGCGAGATCCTCCTTGGTGACCGGCTCACCGTCATTTGCATCGGGCCAGAGCGGCTTGTCAGGGCTGGAGATCATCACGCCCATCACCTCGGCCTTGGCGTTCTTGCCGCGCGCGGGTCTCGATGACTTTGTCGCGGCCGGCGTCGGAGTATCGGTCTTTCCCGGCGATGCCGGCTTTTCGGCCTCGACCTCCTTCGCCGGCTTGTCTTGGCGCAAACCCTTGAAGGCTGCCTGACGGACAAGTCCGTCCGCGGTCCAGCCGGCGAACTGGATCTCGGCCACCAGTTCGGGCTTGACCCAGACGATGTTGGGTTCCTTTTTCGGAGCGCCTATTCCGGTAAAGGGCGACTTTGAGGTTTCCAGTTCCCGGAGCTTCGGCAGGATTGTATCCACCGTTTTGGCACCATAGCCGGTCCCGACCCGCCCGACATAGACGAAGTGATCGTCCCTGAAGACGCCGACAAGAAGTGAACGAAACTTGCCGTTGGTTTTCGCGTAAGCGCCAATGACAACCTCATGTCCGGCGCGGCATTTGGATTTCGCCCAGGTATCGGTACGCCCCGACTGATAGGGGGCATCCGCCTGCTTCGAGACAATGCCCTCCAGCGAGAGCTTGCACGCCGATTTCAATACTGCATCGCCACCGGTCTCGAAATGTTCGACGAACCGCAGGCGCGGATCTTCCCCCGCCTCGCTCAGAAGCGCTTCGAGCCTTTTCTTGCGTTCCGTAAGCGGTAGTTGCCTTAGATCCTCACTCCCCTCGAACAGCAGGTCGAAAGCAAAATAGACGAGCGCATCCGTTTTACCTTCTGACAGCGCCGCCTGAAGTGCGGCGAAGTCCGGGGCACCGTTTTCATCGAGTGCACAGATCTCACCGTCGATGATGGCATCAGGCAAGCTTGCGGCCGATGTCGCAATCGCCGGATACTTAGCCGTCCAGTCCAGCCCCTTGCGCGTCTTCAGCGTGACTTCGCCGTTTTCAATGCGCGCCTGAATACGGTATCCGTCGAATTTGATCTCGTGGATCCAGCCATCGGCCGAGGGTGGGCGTTCGAGCGTTTCGCAAAGCTGCGGAGGTATGAAGTCGGGCATCGCGGACTTCGCTGCTTTCCGCGCTGCCGGGCGCCTTTTCTTCGTATCCGCCGCACGTTTGTCTGCCGCCAGTCCATGATTGCTGTCCCAGACGGCGTCGGCCTGCACATCGCCGCTCTGCACCATGAACGGTTTTGGTTTCTTTCCTTTACCGGCGGCGATGGCGGCCATGGTTCTGCCCGAGGCAACCGACGTGTTGTTTTCGTCAAGGATGGCGGCGCCGTTTTCATCGACCGAGAAGTCGTCGCGATGCTTGATCAGCAGCCAGTTCGTCCGTTTGCCCCCGTCACGGTCGTTGCGCATCCGCACCAGCACGAAGCTGCCATGCAGCCGCTCTCCTTCAAGGGTAAACTTGAAGTCGCCCTTGGCGAGAGCCTGCTCGGGCGTCATGTTGCCTTCCGGCTCCCAGTAGCCGCGGTCCCAGAGCATGACCGTGCCGCCGCCATACTGGCCTTTTGGAATCGTGCCTTCGAAGTCACCATAGTCCAGCGGGTGGTCTTCCACCTCCACGGCCAGGCGCTTGTCCTGGGGATCGAGAGACGGTCCCTTGGTCACAGCCCAGGACTTGAAGACCCCGTCGAGTTCGAGGCGCAGGTCATAATGGAGCCGCGTGGCGTCATGTTTCTGGATGACAAAGCGCCTGCGGTTTGAAGCTTTCAGCTTCGTTTTTCCGCTTGGCTCCTGCGTCTTCTGGAAATCGCGTTTTTGCTTGTAGGTTGAAAGCTTATCGCTGGCCATGAGCATCCCCGGTAACTAATCAGCCTGCCGTCCCCGATGGAATGGGGGTGAGGCGCGGGCGGGACAGAGAGAGGCGCTCGACTGCGGCCCGCTGAGAACCGGGAGCACTGCACACTATCTCAACAAGCAAAATCAATAACTCCAGGTTTTGTTCCGAGGGGAGGACGGAGGCCCGTCCCCGGTGCATCGTCCGACCGCTCAATCGCTGCGCAAACGCGTCCTCAGGCCGTAGCGCCTCCCGCGTTTACGGTAACGTACTTTCCAAGCGCCACGATGATATCTAGCGTTACGCGATCACCTCGCGCGGAGGCTTTTGCGATGATGGGCAGGGAAAACGGGGTGGCTGGAACAACGAGAGATTCCGCGCGGAGAGGACTGTGGCGACTGATGTTGAAGTTGCCCGCATTACGAGGCCAGCTTCAGATCATCGCAGCACAGACCACCGATCTCAATGAACTCTTCGAAGCCTACGAAATGGCTGCCAGCGCGCTTGAAAGGTTCCGGAAAGAGGAAGACCGAACCCGCGTGCGGGAGTATGAAACAGTCTGTTCCGCCATCGAAGAGGACATAATTCAGCATTGGCGAATGTCTTCAGAGGCCAATAACCCTCTCAAGCCACCGTCGAGGTGAGAGGCCGTTCGATTAACAACCACGCATGAAGGTGGGAAGGCTTGAGCCAACCTCTGGATCAAGGCGAGGCGACCGCTCATGAATGGGAACGAATTTCGCATCTGGTCCCGGATGATTGGAGATCCGGATAAAATGCCTTTATAATCATGGGCCAAGACGGGAGCCACAATGGAGACGGCATCTTCGGGGGAGGCGGGCAATGAGCGAGGACCGATTAAAGGAGCTGCAAGCAGAAGCAAGAGTGGCACAGCCGGACCATGATGCGGCGGCGTTCCTTGCGGCCATCGTTGAATCCTCTGATGATGCTATTGTCAGCAAATCGCTGGACGGGATCATCACGACGTGGAATCTAAGCGCAGAGCGTCTGTTCGGCTACACGGCAGCCGAAGCTGTGGGGCGGCCTATCACCATTCTTATTCCCGAGGACCGGTCGGACGAAGAGCCGGCGATTATTGCTCGGATGAAGGCTGGAGAGCGGGTCGAGCATTTCGAGACGGTTCGCCGTCGCAAGGACGGCACCCTCATCGATATATCTCTGACGATCTCGCCGATCAGGCAAAGCGACGGCAAGATTATTGGAGCGTCCAAGATCGCTCGTGACATTTCCGAACGGAAGCGGATCACAGAGCATCAGAATATGCTGCTGCGGGAGATGCACCACCGGGTAAAAAACCTTTTCGCGATCACCGGCAGCATCATAACACTTGCGGCGCGCACCGCGCATACGCCGGAGGAACTTGCCGAAGGCATGAAGAACCGCCAGATTTCCTTGTCCCATGCTCACCAAATGACATTGCCGCCCTTCAGCGGCCTCGCTCAATCGACAGATCAAACCACGACGTTCTTCACACTCCTGACGCATCTGCTTTCCCCGTTCGAAGGGAGAGATACGCGTCGGTGGCACTTGCATGGTGAAGATACCCCCATCAGCGCGGACCGCCTTACCAGCCTTGCCCTGCTATTTCACGAATACGCCACGAATGCCGTTAAGTATGGCGCGCTCTCGGCTTCGGAAGGGCGGCTGGACATCACGCTCACGCCGGAGCCGGGCTGTTTCCAGATCGAGTGGCTGGAGTCGAACACGACGCCCGCGACCGCCTCCGAGAGCAAAGGAGAGGGATTCGGCACGACGCTTGAAAAGATGTTGATACGCGCTTTGAATGCCGAGGTGTCCAGGGAGTGGCACGAGCATGGGCTTCTGATCAGGCTCTCTCTTCCGCGCGACGCATTCGGGGTTCCAGCAGTCAAAAGGCCGGCGCTATAGCGACGACGTGGAACCTATTCAAAGCAACCTGATTCTTACTATCGCAGCGAAGATCGGTAGGAGTTGGCAGCGGAAACCCTGTTTCACGGCTGCTTTGGGATCGGGTTATGTCTCAGTTCTGCAGCGAAGAGGATTCTATGCGGCGTATGCGTGATCTCCTTAACGCGTTAGCATGTCGCTTTACCTATTCAGACGCAGCTTGCGAAGTGATTGTGGAGCGTGCCTTGCGCAGTCTTGTTGCTGAAGCAGAACCTATCCAGGCCAATTCGAAAACGCTTCTACCAATCGTACGACGGGTTGCGCTCGATTACTTCGGCATTGAGCGGGATCCCGACGTGGTATCAACGTCAGGAGGGCCACCCGGCTGATCGGCGCATCAATGAATAGTCACAGCAGGAATAGGAGGACGGAACAGCGCTCGCCCAATATCCGCCAAGTCAGCAATATCAGAGCTTAGAACGAACTGATCAGGGTGAACCCGGCCTGCGTTGACGGAGGCGAAAAGGTACCCGATCGCAAAATGATCGAGTAGCTCGACTTATTCGATTATCGCCTCCACATCGAGCTCCATGTCTATGACGACAGCATCTATCGGGAAGATGCCTACAGCAAGTTGAACCTCAGTGAAGACATCGAGTGGACCAATAATGCGCGTCCGCATGAGCCAGACGCTCCTGAACCTTCGTTTCGAGAAGGCCGCTCTCCTCCACTATGAGAATGCTCTTGCCGAAGAAGAGCGTCATATCATCCTTGTCCACGCGGTGTACCACGCTGCCTGTCTGGGGCTTGCAGTCTCAAACCAGTGACTTCAGATGAAGTTCCCGCAAGGAGTGGATTTGCGGCCGTGAACGAACAACCGGTATAATGGGTTCCACGTCCAGATATTCTTTCGCTAGTGATAAACGCCTTTTAAAACGAGTATCCGGCCGATGATCAGGCGTCACATCCGCAATGCGGGCCCGGGCCCGCATTATTCGACCACCGGACAATCGCTTCCCAATCAGAGGCGGCATCTTGTCAACAATCCGCGGCGTCAATGCCGGGCGGGCGTCAGGCCCATGAGCGAGCATGGAGATGAGCCCGGCCGCCCGTTTCAAATCGTCCTGCGATGCCTTCCGTGCCATCGCCACTACGGGCCGTGATATGGTTCACAATTGCGCGCCCGACACGGCAGTGTCCATTTCCCGGATCGACAACGGCGCCTTGTATATACCGACGAGGTGAAGTTCTATCTCGTAGTAGAGCCAGCTACCGCTATGACGCCGAAATGACGTTTCGTGGCGACGGATCGTCGGTGTACGACGGTCGGCTCATTCGGACCCGTGAAAGATACCACGTCTCCGGCATGCGGGGCCTGCCCGAGGTAGCTACCGCTATTGTTCGCGTTCGAGCCAACACCGTGCCAAGGATTTGCTTCCATGCCGACGGATCTCGGTTAGCTCTGGGCCTTACACCTGATCGGTAGTACCTTTTGCTGTAGACCGCCTTCGAAAGTGGATCTTCCTCGGCATTACTGGCACCGTCGGCGCATCTCCACGGAGGGCCTCACGAGTCGCTCCGGTCAGAGTGCAGGCGATGAAGTCCGCGTCTCCCATCGCCGGCAGTGCTCGTGGCTCCGCACCGTCGGACAAAAGTACTGCACCTACTCGTGAGCCGGTATAAAACCGCTTGAAGCGGCGCACAAGCAGGCCTGCATGTTTCGCAGAGTCCTCATTTAGCAAGCATACAACGATGGCATCGGCTTCCTTTGGCATGAGATCGCGACTTCGGCGCGTTGCGATGTCGGAGCGGCGGGCTACCACAACTTCGGCTCCCTGAACCTTGAGGACTTGAGCGAGCATCGCCGCCGCTGCGTCGTCAAGTGGCCCTCTACCTCCGAGGCAGACCACGGTCTTGCCGTTCCCATCGGGAAGGTCCTCTTTCCCCGGCGTGTTTTCCCCGTCAGCAGGGTGTTCGGAATGTCCGCCTGCGGCCTCGTCTCTATCCTCCTCGTGTTCCTCGCCCTCCTCTTGCGCGATGTCTTCGAGGTTCGAAACCAGGGCCGTGGCAGTTTCGTATATCAGTTCCATCTGCTCTGTCTTAAGCACGCCTCGTTTGCGGTCTCGTTCAGCGAGAAGGAGCGCAGGAATAGCCACATTGTTGTAGTAGTCCTCGAGGTAATCGTCTTCGAGCATCTCCTCGGCCTGATCTGTCGCCTCATCAGGATCACCGGCAAGAAGCCATTGATACAGTCGTTCCCTTGGATCAAGAACCGGCTCGCTTCCGAATAGTACCTCGAGAAACTCGAACTGCGGAACATAGCGCCCGAGTACCGCCAGACATACCGTCAGCGGCGTTGACAAGATAAGGCCCACGGGGCCCCAAAGCCATGCCCAAAAGATCGCCGCGACAATGATCGCCAATGGAGACAGCCCCGTGCGCGAGCCATAGAGCCATGGTTCAACGATGTTGTTGCTGATGAGCTCAAGCAGGAGAAAGATTGCCGCGACCCATAGAACCAGGCTCCAGCCGGGATCGACGGCGAAAGCCAGAAATAGCGGCAGGACGGTCGCTATGACGGGCCCGATGTAGGGAACGAACCGGAGAACGATTGCGAGCATTCCCCAGAGCACCGCATTGGGGATACCCAGTGCCTACAAGCCGAATGCGAGAGGAATACCGTAGGCACAGTTTACGACAAGTTGCATCAGAAGATAGACGGCGACGCGGCTGCCTGCTTCCTGCAGGGCCTCGGTCGTGCGATGCAGGTCGCCGTAACCAACGAGCCGGATGAAACGGTCCCGAAGCTCCTCCCGCTCCAGAAGCATGAAAATGACGACGACGACGACGAGCCCGAGCGAGGCGATCGGACCCAGCAGCGGACTGATGAGACTGGTGAGGGTTTCGATGGGGCGGCTTGGCGAAAAAATCTCGACAAGCATCGGCTCTCGCGATCCGGCAGGGGTACCTGGAGTGCCCTGGTTGTTGCCCCCAGCGCTGTTGATTTCTCGCCCGACGCTTTCAACGACCGAAGTCAGGCGGCGTACGATGCCATTGTCGGTTCCGCTCTCCTGGAGAGCACGAATCTTTGCAATAATGTTGTCTTGATAGGTTGGAAGATCCTGAGCGACTTCGCTGACCTGCCAGGCCACGACCAGCCCAAAAAGTGCAAGAGCGAGGAAAGCAAGCAGAACAGTGGTCACGACGGCAAGAATACGAGGAAGTCCGAGCTTGCGAAGGCGAGACGCTATGGGCGCCAAAGCGAATGTCAACAGCACCGCAATCGCTAACGGAAGAAGCACCTCTTTCGCAAAATACAAGATTGCCACGACTGCGAGGACGGTCGCAAAAGCGGGCATACGCGATGGTGAAGCAGGAGATATGGAATATGGGCGACGCGGGCCGCCGGCATCGATTTTCAAAACCGCCTCCACGTCGATGTAGGTCCGAGCTCAACCCGGGAAGCTCCGGCTTATAATGCAGACTGCGTCAGGTCTTGGCAATGGCGATGCCCTAAGGAGACCGTCATCGAGAATGGTCGAAGGCCTGATGGTCTCCTTCAGCTTTCTGCCCTTCCAGTACGGCTTGGTGCGCCTTATTAAACCGATGATTTGTCCCGTATGCTGCACGTTTAAGCATGCAGGCGTGACGCGGCTCAAAAGCGGCGATTTTGCAATGGCGGGTTTGAAGGCTCGCTTCCTCCAAGAGAATGCGGATGGGCTGATTCATCCCACCGATGCGTTGTTTTGCCGGCCCAAACTCCTGTGTCGTGCCCGTGAAGGGACGTATCGGAATTGCGTGGTGACGTTCCCGCACCTCGCAGAACTCGGAAAATATTTTCTCAGATTGACGTGATGAGAGGTAGTGTTTGGGCATGCTCAATCCATTCCTTGTCAGCACCAGAGCCAAAGAAAAGCGGAAATAAGCGTCGGCGTTAACGAAGCATGCGGACGTCTCGGCGCCGTGTAGAAACGTAATTTATGATATTTAAACAGATCAATCCTTCTAAAATGATCTGTGTATATATCTTTGCGTTTGACTGGAAGGGATTATCTGCTAATTTTCCACCAGTTATAAGAAGACGCCGAGGAAGGATGATGGCACGCTCCGACGCACTGCTGGATATCGGACAACTGCTGAAGACCGCTCGAAAGGTCAGGCGATTGACCCAAGAGCAGGTCGCCGATATGGCAGGCATATCGCGTCCTCGATACCGTGAAATCGAGGCTGGAAGCAGCGCCGCGCGTACGACGACCTTAATCAACATCGCCCGTGCTCTCGGACTCGAGTTAATGCTTATCCCGCAGGCGATGGTTCCGGCCGTTGATGCGTTACTGCGGCCGAACGACGATCTCGATGATCTTCCTGCATTCGTTGCGACCCCAGACGATGAACGTGGTGACTGAGGCCTTTCCCGATCCGAGATCCATCTCGTCGCTCGACGTGCTGCTGAACGACGTGAAGGTGGGCACGATCGTAAGGACGCCCGGTGATTTCAGCGCGTTCAGTTTCGATGATAGCTATCGCGCGAGCGGCGGATTTCCCGTTCTTAGCCTGTCTTTTCGCGCCGCCAACGGGGGCTTGCGCAAAGACCCGAAGCCCGTAGCCAGAGCCTTGCCGGCATTCTTCGCCAACCTTCTCCCTGAGGACAAGCTGCGTGAGGCGATGGAAAAGCATCACGCCGCTAGCATACGCGCAGGGAACGATTTCGACCTGCTTGTCGCACTCGGCTCGGACCTGCCGGGTGCCGTCCGCGTCGTGCCGAGCGACGGAACAGTAGTGCATCTCAACGATATACAAGTACCGAAACCGAAAGTCCGGTTTTCGCTTGCAGGTGTGCAAATGAAGCTTTCAGTCATCAAGAACATGGGGAAGGGCGGCGGCCTGACCCTGCCGCTTGGTGACGAGCAAGGGTCGTATATCGCCAAGTTTCCGTCCACCTCGTTTCCCGGCGTCTCGGAGAACGAGTATGCCAATCTTGCGTTGGCAGAAGCGATCGGCATGGAGGTGCCGGAGCGCGAACTTGTCGAGCAATCGGAGTTCGAAGGAATTCCAAAAGAGTTCGAAACGATGTCAGATGGCAAAGTCCTGCTCGTCAAACGTTTCGATCGTGGCATCAATGATGAGCGGATCCATATCGAGGACTTCGCCCAGGTCTTCGGCGTCAGTCCTTCGCGGAAGTATGAAGGAGCCGCCTATCACGATATCGCTGCGGCCTTAAACATTGCCGTGTCGTCCGCCGCCGCTCTCGAGTTCGCCCGCCGATTGACTCTGGCTGCCCTGACGGGCAATGGCGACATGCATCTGAAAAACTGGTCATTGATCTATCGGGGTGTCGGCGACAAACCGGAACTCGCGCCTCTCTATGACGTGCTTTCGACGATCCCGTACAACCCTGCGGACGCCATGGCTCTGTCGCTCGCGGGCGAGCGTCCTTTCAAGGCATTGAATGCACAGCGATGGAAAGCCTTCGCCAATCGCGCACGATTGCCAGAAGCTGCGGTTTTGAGGGTGGTGGGCGAGACGGTCGAGCGCGTAAATGATCGCTGGTGGTCGTTACCGGAACGCGAGGTCGTTCCGGCAAAGGTTCTCGAGCGCATGGATGCACATGTCAGGCTGATGACACCGATCCTCTGCACATGTGCAGACTGAGTACCCGGTGGCGCAGTGACTAAATGTTGTACTAGGCTGGGGGCATGCATAATGACTGATCTCCCTGGTTTGAATGCGGTCACCATGGTAGAGATCGAGCATGGGATTCGGCGTTTTCATTCACCGCACAGATTCGATCTATGACGACAGCCCGGCTGAGCAATATCAGTTCCCGAGCCAATATCTTGGCCGTGTTCAGGCCTGCGTCGGAGACTGGATCATATATTATGAGCCCCGAAAGGTGGCGGCGACGCGTGGATATTTCGCGGTGGCCAAAGTCGCACAGGTGGTTCAGGATCCCGAAGCATCGGGAATGTATCTGGCTCTACTGGAACCTGGCAGCTATCTCGATTTCGTCAGCGCCGTTCCCTTCAGTGGTCCAGGCGGCGTGATAGAGCGCGGCATTCTGAACGAAGAGGGACGGATTTCGGGACGCGCGCAGGCGGCAGTGCGACCAGTCTCAGCAGCGGATTTCCATCGCATTCTGTCGAGCGGGCTGGCGGAAGATCGACCGGAGTTGCCGCGATCCGGGGAAGCGGCTGTGACGTCGGAGCAGAGTGGGTTTTCGGACAGTGCCCAGCCTCCGTTCACATTCGAACAGGCGAGGGCGCGGGTCACACAGCTTTCGTCGCGGATTGTACGCGATCGCGTGTTTCGTCGCTTGATATTACAGGCCTACGATAAGCGATGCGCGATCACGGGCTTGAAGCTGATCAACGGCGGCGGCCGGGCTGAGGTCGATGCCGCCCACATTCGTCCGGTTGAAGCCAATGGTCCGGACATCCTGTCGAACGGCATCGCCTTGTCGGGGACAGCCCACTGGATGTTCGATCGTGGGCTCATCGGCTTGTCAGACAATCTGGAAGTACTGGTCTCGCGCCATGCAAACGATCGCGATAGATCCAAGGCCTCATAAACAAGACTGGAAGAGCGATCGTGCCAAGAGGTATCCATGAACGCCCGCATCCTCAATTTATACAATGGCATCGCGAGAATACATTTAAACATTAGCTTGCCGGTGGTTCATATCCCTTCAAGAGCACGTTGAAACTGTCAGACCCGCTATCGAGTGGTCATAACGCATGTCTGTTTTGCTATCCTGCTTGACGGGCTCCGGCCGGACCAATCGGTCACCAGACAATTTGGCGCTCGGCGGACGTCTCGGCGTGACGTTCGTCGTCGAGGGCATCGAAACGGAAGTACAGCGAGTCTGCCTGAACGCTAAAGCTACCGATCAGTTGCAAAGGTTCGTGTTCTGACGTCGTGAGATCATGGAACGGAAAATTTCCGCTTTAAAGCAACAGCCGCAAGCGACACCCACGCCGCGCCCAGCGTTTCCGCTTTGTTAACCATGATCCGCTAGTTTGGAATTTCCGACGCGATCTCCTCCCTGCGCGTCGTTGAGAAAAACTTGGGCCGTGAGACATCGTCTCCGGCCCTTTTTCGCGTCATAGCGAATTTGCTCCACTAACTCCCCTGTAAGCGAACTCAGCCGGCTGTACGCTTTAGCATCAGCAATCTCCCCTTTGCGGCTTCGCGACTGTCAGTTATCAATTCAGGCATTTTGTGGCTGCCCCCCGCGGCGGACAAATACCTCGGATCGAAGCCCCTGGGTACCAAACTGGAGATAAGACCATGTTCACGCACGTCATGATCGGCAGCAACGACCTGGAGCGGTCGAGAGACTTCTACGATGCCACGTTCGCTGCATTGGGAGGTCAGCCCGGCGAGATGGATGCGAGAGGTAGGCTGATCTATCTCCACGATGGCGGTCGACTAATGATCACGAAACCGATCGACGGTAAGCCGGCGACCACCGCCAACGGCGGAACGATCGGTATCGCCGCTGCCAGCCGCCAGCATGTTCTGGCGTGGCACGAGGCCGGCACCACGCATGGTGGGATATCAATCGAGAGCCCGCCAAAAGAGCGCCCGAACGGGGCCTTCGTCGCCTATCTTCGCGATCCGGACGGACATAAAATTACCGCACGGTCTCAGCCGACAAAGTAAAGCTAGCAGCTAAAACGCTTTGTTCTGCCCGCTATGCGGACGGGGTTCCTACATCGAGCCAAAAATCTGATTTGATGTCGATGGCCGTCTGGTGAAAGCGTCTTTTTCAGGGTTATTTCAGACTGCGCTGCTGCCACTGAGGATCTCAATGCTAGACGAGCCAAAGTACCAGATCACCTACACCCTTACCGCGTGGGATTATGCTGCGATGGCGCGGGCGCTCACTCGCCGGCCCTGGCACCGCAGCGTAATCACGTTGGCGCTTTGGCTGCTCTCTGTCTGGTGCCTTCTGGTTTTCTTCACAGATCTCTACAATCCGGTCACCTTGATCAACGTTATTGCTGAAAGCAGTTTCTGGCTTTGGCTTCCGACATGCCTCCTCGTTGTGGCTTTACTCTCGCTCGCCACGCACTGGCTGGCATGGGGAGCATCGTTTCTGTACTACGGGCAAATCGCGTCCGCCGACGCAACCATCACCATAAGTTTAAGCGACGAAGCCGTTCGCGTGAGGTCGAGCGTGGCCGACTCGATCGTTCCATGGGCGACCGTAAAACGCATTATCCGGGAAGAACACTACTTGATGCTGCCGATATCGAAGCGGGAGGCCTTCATTCTGCCGAGACGCAGCTTCAAAACTCAAAATAGTTTTTGAGGACGCCTTTCGTTATGCGAGGGAAAAAATATAAATAAAGGCGGCCGGTTGGAGCCGGCTGACAGTGCCCGGTCGCTTTTTCCTTCGATTGCGGGCTCAGCAACTACTATCTGCGCAATAGCCCCTCCGATGGCATACACGTCAGGCTTCTGGTAGTGTAGGACGTTGCAGTATCGTTAGGGGCAGCCATGTCTTTGCTTGCGTTGCATCATGTATCGATCATCACCGCCGACCTTGGTAAATCATTGCCGTTTTATCGCGACGCGTTCGGCCTCACCGAGATCGCGCGGCCGAGTTTTTCCGTAAACGGTGCCTGGCTGGCGTGTGGCGACCTACAAGTGCATCTTGTCGAATATCCGGATGGCACGTTCCGGCAGCACCCTGCTGTCGACCGTAACGACTGGCATCTCGCTTTCCGCACGGACGATTTCGACGGCGCCGTCGATCGACTGATGCGACTTGGTTTCCGCGAAGACCTGCCTCAGAGCGATCCACATTGTCTGCTGATCTTTCGTACCGGACTTGCCGGCTTTCCGCAGCTCTACCTCCGTGACCCCGACTTGAATGTCATCGAGATCAACGGAGCGCCGTAGTTACAGAGAATATCAGTAATGAGCACGGTGCTCCGGTCTATCCGCAAAACATTCGTGCTTGCCGTTGACATGTGGAGCATTTTTCAGAAGCTGGCGACGAACCTCGCACCAACGGAGATGAGATGGTCCAGTCGATCGTGGAATTGCGGAACATGCCGGGTACTGAAGCGGCAATCGGTTGGGCTGGTGGTCACACTGTGGTGGTGGATAGACCGGATGGCAAAGCTGGTGGCATGGGTCTCGGCTTCAATGGCGGCCAACTGTTGGCTCTGGCCATCGGCGGTTGCTACTGCAACGACCTCCGATATGTCGCGCACGATGTCGGTGTTGCTATTGGAGAGATCGAGGTAACGGTGAAACTGGAGTTAGACGGTGCGCCTTTGATAGCTACCAACGCCGTCTTGTCGGTTAGATGCGCGACGTTGGATGGCTCCGACGCCCAGATGTTGATCGATCGGGCCTGGGCGGTCTGCACGGTAGCCAATTCGATGAGGCGCGGCGTGCCTACCAAATTGGAGGTGGCTGCCGGCCCATAAGGTGTCCGGCTATGTGTCTGGTCGATAGCCAGCATGTTGCGCGCAGATTATCGTCGCATATAGGCAATCGCTATGTCTGCCATGCACACCGGCTTCACTGAGGTTAATTCTGCCTCGAACCCTATGGATCAGACGACGCAAAATGCTGCCATGGTCGAACAATCAAGTGCTGCGTTCAACGCGCTGGCCTTAAGAAGCCGGGAGCCTGCAGAGCTTGATTGCGCAGTTCAGTCGGCACGTCTCAGCGGTCGGCACTGCGCCAGGTGGGTCGCCCAATGGTGCCTCCGTTCTCTTATACCTCTGCCGCGGGCGCCCCCCACTGCTAAAGACCGCGGCATATGGCTCGCTCGATCGGAGCAGCTTCCCTTGGTTGGGTTCACATCTGCTCGGTGCCAACTGTGCAGCTACCATCATCTTGGCTTCAATTCCGGCGCTCGATGCCATTCTGCTTCAATGTGTGCCGGAACGCCAACGCGGCTTCCGCGTGCCGGTTTTATCAAGCAGACCCTCGGCGCGCTCGCCACATACGAGCCCGAAGTGATCGTCGATGCGATCAAGCTCCTACGTGACAATCGGGCGCGAACGTCGCCTAGTCCTGATGCCGGTCGGCACAGCGGGACGGATAACGTCGAACGCCCTTAATCGCGCAGAGATAGCAATTGGATTTCAGAAACACACCGACGGCCTCTGGCCCGACGAATATCTGCGCAAGACGATAGAGCAGGGCGCGTCAACGTCAGTGTTGCTCGGCGCGCCGCCGCTGGTGGAGGACGTCTCGGCTGGTACCTCGACGACTGCCAGAAGTCTCTGGTCGTTGCCGAGTGCTGACCGGGACCATTCAAGGGCGTTGCTATGCCTGCCGATCGGGTAATGCCGTCCGTCATTGGAGATGGCAGCGCGGACAGACGTGATGCCGCCACAATCGGAACAGCCGGTCGGACTTCGACGGCCCGGCAGGGAGTCGCCTATGCGTTGCGCTGCCAGAGCGATCAGGCCTTGGCTGCAACTGGAAGCCTGAATGGCGCCCCGAGGCGATTGAACGCGTTCATCGCAGCGATCGTGATCGTCAGATCGACGAGATCCTTCGGTTCGAATGCATCGGCGGCGGCGGCATAGGCCTCATCGGAGGCATGGGTCTGGCTGACATTCGTGACTTCTTCAGCCCAAGCCAGTGCTGCTCGTTCCTGCTCGCTGAACAGGTGAGGCACCTCGTCCCAGACCGGAACAAGCGTGATCTTATCGACGGACATCGTCTTGCGCAGATCGCGACTATGCATGTCGATGCAATGGGCGCAGCCGTTGATCTGCGACACGCGCAGGAAGACGAGATGGATCAGCTCTTCAGGCAGGTTCGTTTTCTTGGTGACGTAGTGATGGACGCCGAAGAGCGCCTTGGCACCCTCGGGGGCGACTTCGGACCAGTTCATGCGGGACATATTGTTTTCCTTTCTCGTGGACACGGTTCTCCGTTCGCCGGAGAAAGCGTCGTTGCTTGTGGTAGGTGAGGGGTAGTCTGGTAGGTAGCGCTACGGCTTGCGCGGCGTCGTCAGGGCGGTGTCATCAGTATCGACGACGAAGACCGCGAGCAGTTTCGCCGGCTCGGTCTTGCTGGCGTTGGCGCTGACGTCGTGGCGGTCGCCCGGCAGCTCTGTGAAGTTCTGGCCGGCAGTGAAGGTCTTCGTCTCGCCACCGTTCACGGCGCTTAGGATCGCTCCTTCGAGAACCGTCGCATAGATCAAGGCGGATTTTGCATGCGTATGAGCGGAACTGTAGCCGCCGGGGCCGTACTCGACGAGGACGCCCTTCACGCTCTTGCCGGGAACGTCCGGGAGGGGATGCTCGTAAACCAGCCTCACCTTCGCGTCCTTCGTGTCATATGCAAGTCCAGGCTTGGCGACGTCATGAGCGGACGCTGTGGTCAGAGAGACCGCAAGTGCTGTAGCGGCATAGAACATTGTCTTCATAATTCTTTTCTTCCTATGTTCTGAGCCACTCGGCGAACGTCATCATGCCCTTGAGGTAATCTCCGCCGGGAACCAGTGAGCCGGTGACAACGGGAGCGCCGAAGTAGTCTACGGCCGCGTCGGCCTCGACTGGACGAGTGTCGCCCTCGGCATTGAGATAGGTCCGGATGAAGGATCCGAACGGTCCCCGTTCGGGCCCGGCAAGATCGACGGGTCCATTCTTCGGCTCGCCGAGCGCGGCTTCCACCAAAGCAGCGGCGACGTCGTCAGCCGCGATCGGCTGGAAGTCGATATCCGGCACTTTCACCGCGCCGTCGGCCGAGTAGGCGCTCACAAGCGTCTCCGTGAATTCGTGAAACTGCGTCGCACGCACGATGGTGTAGGCTTGGCCCGATGCCGCGACGGCCTCTTCTTGGGCGAGTTTTCCGGCCATGTATGGGTTCGCGGCGAGGCGGTCGGCGTTGACGATCGAGAGGACGACGTGATGACGCACGCCCGCTGCCTGTTCGGCGCTCGTCAGATTGCGGCTCGACGTGTCGAAGAAGTCGGTGATGACGGCCTTGTCGAAGGACATCATGTTCGACACGTCGATGACGGCGTCAGCGCCCGCGAGGGCTTCGGCCAGTCCTTCGCCCGTGTAGGCGTTGATGCCGTTGCGGGAGCTTGCGACGATGGCTTCGTGACCGGCGTCCTGCAGGAGTTTCACTGCCTTCGAGCCGATCAGGCCCGTGCCGCCGATGACGGCGACCTTCTTTAACGTACTCATTTCTGCTTTCTCCTATGACGCGGCGCGATTGCCCGTCTTGCGTTCGTGGAGCTCGAGGAAGGCGCATCCGCGGGCGGCGATACCGCCGTCGTCGTCTGCGCCGACGTCCGCCAGAAGGTCCGCGACGGACACCTTGGCGAGTTCTGCGCGATAGGCCTTCTCGGCCCTCAGCATGGCGGCGTTGATCTGGCAGGGCTTAGTGAAGTAGCGCGCCGGAAGGGGATTTGGCCCGCGCTGGCGGATCTCGGCGCAGCGGAAGGCCGGGGCCGGTCCCTCGACCGCCAGGACGATGTCGAGGACACTAATATCCTTCGGCGCCTTGGCCAGCCGATATCCACCCTTCGGACCCGGCGTCGTTGCGACGATCCCGGCGCCAGACATCGCCTGCAGGTGCTTAAGGAGGTAGCTCGTTGAAACGCCGTGGAGTTCGGCCAGTGCTGCAGCCGACAGGACGCCGTCTTCGGACAGTCCCGCCAGGAATGCCGCGCAGTGGATGGCCTGCTCTACGCCTTCGCTTAGTTTCATGATGCCTCTCCTAATCATGGATAGATATTATCCAGGATTGTAACATTGTCAATCCGGAATCTGGTCAACTATCGGAAACTCGGAATCGGAGATCAGAAACCGGATGTTCCTTGGCGAGTGCCCGCTCCGCCGTTGGGGAGCTGTCAGGGCGCAGAAGACTGAAGACTTCCCTTGGGACTAAGCCCGCGCTCTCTTCGCAGACCAACGCCGTCCATCGCAACTCCAGCTGCGATCGCAACCGCGAGTTTCATGCGGAATGCGATATGGAAGGTTCTTTTCGAGCTTCACCACGATGAAGTCTCGACATCCACCTTGGTGTTAATTGTGGACTCGACGGACATGCCGGAGCGCAGCGACCCTATGAATCCAATATCGTCGATGACGATCTTTACGGGGATGCGCTGGACGATCTTGGTAAAATTGCCCGTGGCGTTGTCCGGCGGAAGCAGCGAGAAATCCAGGCCGCTTGCGGGCGAGATGCTGTCTACGTGGCCCTTGATCACTACTCCTGGCAGACCGTCGACTTCGATCTGGGCTGGTTGGCCGGGACGGACCTCTGCAAGCTGCGTTTCCTTGTAATTCGCGACCACGTAGACGGCGTCCAGTGGCACGATCGCCATAAGCTGGGTTCCGGCAGAGACAAGCTGGCCGATACGAATTGACTTTGCCCCGACCGTGCCGTTTACGGCCGAAACTATCTGCGTGTAGGACAGGTTCAACTCGGCTTGCCTGAGGCCCGCAGCGGCCCTTTCGCGCTGTGCGACAGCCTGGTCGCGCTGGGTCTGGAGCACCGGAACCTTGTTGCGTGCGGCGACGAGACCGGCCTCATCGCGCGCGACTGCGGCCGAAGCCTGCTCCCGGATGGACTGGCTTTGTTCCACGCGGGATTGGCTGCCTGCTCCACTGGTGATGAGCAGTGCCGCACGGGCAGCTTCCGAATGCGCGTATTTGAACGATGCTTTCGACGCATCCAGGGCGGACGTGGCTTGAGCGATGAGAGACACCTGAAGCGCGATCTGGGCATCGATATTGGCGATCGCGGCGTCGCCCGCCTTGACGTCGGCCTTGGCCTGCGACAATGCCGCCTGGAAATCCCGGTCGTCTATGCGCGCAAGAATCTGACCCTGCTTCACTGTCTCATTATCTTGGACGAGAACTTCCCTGATATAGCCAGAAACCTTCGGGGCGATGGCGGTAAAGTCGGCTTTGACGTAGGCATTGTCGGTGGTCTCGGTAAAGCGGCCAACCGTCCAATATTGGTGTCCATACTCAGCTGAGTAGGCAAAACCGGCAAGCAGAACGAGCGAGAGCACGCCGCGCTTGATGGCACGCTTGCCCTTCCCGTCGTTCGCGACCGATGTGGCAGCCGACGGTTCATCCTGGATTTTGGCGGAAGGTGTTCCGACGATTTTCAACACTGGATTGCGGGCTGGCTCAGCCGTGTCCATTTCTTCGTTCCTGTCCAACGGGGCATTGTGTCTGTGAAAGGAGAATGCGCCTTAGCAGCGAATATGATAATCTCGGAAATTGTGTGAGGACCGTAAAGTCTGGTTAGATAATCGGAGAGAAGCATGGATCGGCTAACGAGCCTGGCGGTCTTTGGACAAGTCGTTGAATGTGGTGGATTTTCTGCCGCCGGGAGGCGCATGAACATGTCGACGACAATGGTGGCTAATCACGTGCAGTCTCTGGAAGATCGTCTCGGTGTTCGGTTGCTCAATCGGACGACGCGAAAGGTCAGCCTCACCGAAACCGGAAAATTCTATTTTGAACGCTCCTCGCAAATCCTTGCCGACCTTGAGGAGGCAGATCTCTTCGCCAGCGCGTTGGTATCCACGCCCAGGGGAACACTTAAACTGTATACGAACACGGCGATTGCGCCGTTTCTCGTGCCGCTCATCAGCGAGTACATGCGGGAATACCCTTCAGTTATGATCGAGCTGGATATCGGCGAGCGAATGATCGATATGATTGAAGAGGGTTATGATCTCGTCATCCGCACGACGCTGAAGGATTCCAGACTGATCGCGCGCAAGCTGACACCATGGCGGCACTTTGTCGTCTGCTCGCCTGACTATCTCAGATCACATCCGGCGCCGGAACGTCCGAGTGATCTGGCAAGCCACAACTGCCTTCAATATTCATATTACGCTTTCGGGCCATCTTGGCATTTTGAGAGCCTTGCGGGCGTTGAGGAAAGCGTGAAAGTCCAGGGGACCCTCGTTTCGAATAGTCCGCAGACGCTGAGGGAACTGGCACTCGCCGGACACGGCATGTTCCTCGCGCCGAGCTTCCTGGTTTTCGACGATCTGAAGGCCGGACGCCTCGTGTCCAACATGCCCGACTACCGGGGTGTCGAATTTTCCATCGATGCCCTGTTTCCGGAACGAAGCCAGCTTCCGACAAAAGTCCGGTTGTTCATCGATCTTCTGGTCGAACGTTTCGTCGAGCATCGGAAATGGATGGCCTAAACCATCGCGGTTTGCACGCGTGCTTGAAGGCGTTTTGCGATCACCTTTCCGATAAGTATCTTCGAAACAATCAGGATAGGTGCTGCTACCAGGAAAAACATGGCCACAGCGACGAAGGCCGAGTTGAAGGCAATCGTTGTCGATTGCACTGCGACGGACTTGCCGATGAGCAATGCAGACGCTTTGCTCGCCCCATGTTCCAGACCATGGGTCGAGAGATACCGTGTGACACCGGACAGACGGTCGATAACTTCCGGGCGACCGGGTGTGATGTAGGCCGCGAGGACGGCGCGGTTCTGGGCGGTCTGGTTTTCCAGGAATGTCTGAAGAAACGCAATACCCACGAGACCACCGGTTTGCCTGCCGACGTTGAAAAGGGCGACAGCAACAACGACTGCGGAGTTTTTCAATCCGAACATCGTGATCAGCGTGATCGACAGAAACAGGAAGCCGAGCGCACATCCCCGAACCAGGACACCCAGCAACATATCCGGGATACCGCTTCCACTGGTCGAGCCGGACAGCATCCACATCGACAGCATAAGACCGAGGATGCCGAGCGGAATGGTGAGCGGCGGTGGCACACCACGTCGAATGGCAAAGGCGGTGGCGAAGAGTGTGGTGATGAAGGCGGCCGTGCTCGGAAGGAGGAGCGCTCCGGCCTCCGTCGGCGTCATTCGAAGAACCGAAATGGCGAAGGAGGGGATCAAATAGCTGCTGCCAAGCAGGGCGAAGCCTGCTGCGAAGCTGGCCAGAAAGCCGAAGCTGAAACCACCGTTCATGAATACCGAGAAGTCGAGCAGATAGTGATCCTGGTCTCCAAGGAACTGGCAGGCGAGGACGCCGGCAAGCGCAACGACACCGACCATAGCGAGCAGGAGAATGGTGGGTTCTTCGAACCAGTCCCAACGATTGCCCTGGTTCAACACGAAGGTCAGTGAAGATGCGGCGATCACAAACAAAGCAAGCGACGGCCAGTTCATTCCAATTCGCTTGGGCGCCTCATCCTCAGCCGGAGGACCCAAGATCAGGAAAGCGAGAGCCATCATACCGATCGGGACGATGCCCAAGAATATCCATGTCCAGGAATGACTGTCCAGCAGCCAGCCGTGGACGTAAGGAACGAGCGTGGCGGGGGCGACCACGGCGGCGACCGCAAAGACACTCTGGATGAGCGGTTGTTGCGGCCAAGGGAATGATTTCAGGAGCAATGACTGGGCACTCACCAGGAGAACACCGCCGGAGAAGCCCTGGAGAAGGCGCAGTGCAAAAAGGGTGTTCAGATCATCGGTGAGGGCCGCAAGCCCCGACGCGGCCGTCATCGTGACCGTTGCCGCAACGAGCGATGAGCCGAGCGTGAAGCGTCCCGAAAGCCATGCGGTCATCACGAACCCGATGAGTTTTGCGGCCGTATAGCCGAAATCCATGCGGGCAAACTCGTCTGATGTTGCTGCAACGTCCCCCATCATGTCGAGACGCGCGACCGAAAGGGCTGTTCCCGCGATTGCCTCGGTCAAGGCAGCCAAGGACGCTCCCGCAATCAGGAAGGGACCTGCGGCATTTGCTTGGTGGCGCGTGATGGTAACAGCGGTGGTCATGATATTTCCCATGGCGCGAGACGATCAGATTGCGCATGTTGCTTTAAACAGAAGCAGGAGAAAAATGCCGCAACTCGGCACACTTGATAAGCTGGTCAATCGTGGAAGGATTTTACAGTCCGGGTGTAAGGTCAGATCCCGTAACCCATCGGTCGCGCGTTCGGTGCGGTGGAAACTGGACTAGGTTTGCGCTTGCCGTCAGTGGTCAAGAGGTAGTCGCGCGAGCAGATAGCGGACGTGGGTCGGCTCAGGCGGCGTTATCCGCCTTTTTTCACATTTGTTCAGTGAGCGGATGGTTTGCTGGCAGGTCATTTCGAGCTGCTTCGAAAATAACCATTAGCTCGGATTGGATAATTAATACGAATACGGTGACGGAGCGACTGGTCTCAGGTTCGAAACGCATCAAGAGCGAGAAAATTAACAAGTCTCTGTGCTTCATGCCCCGCAACCAAATCCTCCAGAAAAACAATGCCACCCGCAAAAGCACACACGCGGCTCTTGGCCTCGGCCGATCTCCGAGACGACAAAAGACCGCCTCGCCGCTCCGCAGCTTCTTCGGCTCTGACGAGTTGTCGGTTGCCGTCCCAGACATCATTGGCAATCCGCTCGCAGCGATCGCCAAGCCGCTTTGGATATTGTCCCGGAGTAATCGAAGGCTCACCGCGGGATGAGCTTGCCTCGGAGGAGCGCGACAAGGCTGAGGATGACCATAAGAGCAATCGCGGCATTAACTAGGATGAAGATCGGCAGCGCGAGGCTTAAGACTAATCCGGTCTCGCCGCGCTCCGCCACCATCGCCGCCGATTTCAGCGAGTAATTCGTATCATACGGCGGGAATGCCTGCGGCGCCACGGCTGGGCGTCATTGCCTGGGTCGGAAGGCTGGTGGACGAAGGTTCCAGCGCAGATATCTGCGCGACGACCGAGGTGACGGCGAACAGGATGGCTCCGGCGGCGATGGCCGCGGACGCGGCGAGCCCGCGCTTCGAGGCGAGATCGAACATCGGTTGCTCCTTAAATTGATGGATTTCTTCTTTTTTGGCGTGAGGCATAGAAGGAATAAATGAACGGGCCCGGCGGCCCCGGGCCCGTTCGATTGGCTCATGCAGTCGACCATGGACGGTGGTTACTGAACCAGATGCCACCGGCGGCAAGCACCGCGACGACCATGCCGGCAATAACATGCGCCCACATGGCAGTGGTCACGGCCGAGAAGCCGAGAATCCATGGAGCGACGATGGCCCATATCCCAAGCACGACGTTGATTCACTCTTCTGCTTCATGGAACGCGTAGAGCGCAGCCCCGGCGACCAAGGCGATGGCCGCGCCGACGATCCAGCCATTCCAGGCGGCCCAGGTCTCTGCCGCATAGCCGAGCAGCCAGGGCGAGATCAGCAGACCAAGACCGGCAACGATATTGGCGATATCAAGCGCCGATCGGTTGTTCGAAGACAGTGACTTCGGCATCGTTCATTTCTCCTCATCGGTTGGTTGCATCATCAATGGACCGCCTCCTCACAATAGGAGACGGGTGCGGCGGCATCTCCACCGCCGCAAAGGGGGAGTTTCGAACCGCAGGAAAGTCGCCGCGTCGCCTCTCCCGGTTCGATCAGGTACGGCGCGAGTTCATCCGGAGTGAAGGCGCCCTGCGCGATCTCGTGGAGCGCAAGCTCGGTCGGGCCTGCCGCAGTGGTGACCAAGTCTTGGCTCGGCTCCGCGAGCAAGCGAGCGACAGCGTGCGGCAGCAGCGAGCGTCAGCGCATATCTGTTTGGAA
The DNA here is from genome assembly GCF_031453135.1 of Agrobacterium sp. SORGH_AS_0440. Lineage (NCBI taxonomy): Bacteria > Pseudomonadati > Pseudomonadota > Alphaproteobacteria > Hyphomicrobiales > Rhizobiaceae > Agrobacterium > Agrobacterium sp. SORGH_AS_0440. The sequence goes on from NZ_JAVIYR010000003.1 coordinate 376,581, forward strand.
GAACCTTCTGGCAATTGAAAACGACATGCGGGTCCATGGCTATACCTCATGCGGCGTTTCGATCGGTCGTGACATGGACATTGCGAAGCTCGACATCGCGTTCCAGTGCGAGCAGCGCCTGTTCCACCTCATGAAGGCCTGATGGCCGTCCATTCTCCGGCATGCCTTCATTGGTCGCCTGGTCAGCCAGATATTCGGTCCAGGCCCAGTTCATTAGGATTGAGCGCTTCGCTTCGAGTGATAGCGTCGGATCGCACACGACGTCCATCGGACACGACCATGCAGCCTGTTCGGAAACGTCGCGGTCTGCGATCCCGTGCATCGCCTGCCCGTAGGTCTGATGCAGCGCGGCAAGGCCAAGCCGCTTAAGTGTGGCACCCACAAAGGCGTGAGACGACCGGTCAGGCCTCAAGGCGGTTATGTGCGTCGCCGGGACAGCAGCGTTCTTTGCCGGTTGCACGACATAAGTCAGGCCCTGCCGCTCGGCATAACGGATTGCGGATCGAAGGGTGGGGAATTCGAGTTCCACCTGTGTCAGCGTATCGTCACCGCCCGTGTAACCCATCAACGGCTCGATGAACGGCGCGGTGCGGCGATCGAAGACCAGGCGCCATCCCTTCGTGCGCACGGTCCCTGACGTCGTCACTGAGCGCGACGGCTTGAAAATGCGGGCAACGGCATCTTCGGGAAACAGCGAACGCCCTACATCAGGTTCACTGTGCCGGTTATCGTTCGAGGCGCGGAAGGCAGAAGTTGGCGTTGCGGTTTCGTGCTGTATCTCTCTGGAAATCTCCATCGTTCATCCCTCCCTGTTGGCGAAGGATACTGGCGGCCGCCAAAGGCCGGCCGCCAGCCAGGTGTCATCGATCAGCTCTTGACGGTTATGCGCTTGACCTGCGACTGCGCCTTCTCGGATTTCGGTAAGGTCACGGTCAGCACGCCGTTCCTGAAACGGGCGTCGACCTGGTCATCCTTAACCTCGACGCCGAGCGGGATGCGGCGCTCGAAGCGCCCGTAATAACGTTCGGAAAACTGGCGATCCTTGTCCTCGTTCTCGGAACGCTTTTCGCCCTTCAGCGTCAGCACGCCGTCGCTGAGCAGGACCTCGATGTCCTTCTCTTCAAGGCCGGGCACTTCGGCGGTCACCTTGATCTCCTTGTCGGCGTCGGAAATCTCGACGTTCGGCCAGCCGGCGCTGAGGGCGGAGCCCCTGCCGAAGGACGGCAGCAGGCCGGTACCGAAGCCACGGAAGACGTCGTCGAACAGACGGTTTACCTCGCGATGAAGCGACAGGAAGGGATCACGGTCGTCATCGCGCAGGAGACTCGGAACCTGGTTACCGTTGTTGCGGTTCCAGGGAATCAAATCACGAACACTCATGGTTTTCTCCTTTCTGTTTGGTTCAATGAGCAAAGCCTTTCCGACGGCGCCGGACGATGTACCCGGCGCCCTCTTTGCTAACTGTGCTGTTGTTGATGACCTTAAGCTGCCTGCTTTCCGGCCTCGATTTGTTTCGTCTCGGCCTTCGGCAGAGCCATATCGGTCGAAATCTCGATCTGGCGCGGTTTCATCGCTTCAGGGATTTCGCGCTTGAGGTCGATGGTCAGCAGACCATTGACGAGGCCAGCGCTCACGACCTTGACATGATCGGCAAGCTCAAATCGGCGCTGGAACGACCGGCCGGCGATGCCACGATGCAGATACTGCACATCGTCGGCATTCGCCTTCTGGCCCGATATGAAGAGCAGATTCTGTTCCTGGGTGATCGTCAGCTCGTCCTGCAAGAAGCCCGCCACTGCCATTGCAATGCGGTACTCGTCATCGCCGGTTTTGACGATGTCATACGGGGGCCAGTTGTCGATCGTCTCGATCCTGCTTGCGGCTTCGAGTGCATTCAGCATTCGGTCGAAACCGATGCTCGACCGGAACAGGGGGGAGAAATCGAGGTTTGTCCTCATAGCCATATCCTCCTTATAAGCAACATGGATACAAGGAGACGCCAAGAGCACATGGCGCCTCCTGGACTTGTCGATCCCCGATTGGGCAATCGAATAATACTGATATAATTCAGTGACTTGTGGTTTCAAGGGGTGAGGAACTGGCTCCCGGTAAAAAATTGATTTTTTTGTTTGCGTCACCAGATTCGGGTGAGGGCAGATACAAAGAAGCCAAGAAAGGAGCAATGGACATGACAATGAAGTCCGACGACGTCATCACCATCCTTGGCCCTGTCGACGAAACTCTTGTGGCCGATGTCATCGCGACGGGCGCTACGCAGGCTGAACTCTCCGAGGCCGTTGCGTGGATCAACAATGATGAAGCGTTGATCGGCGAAGGGCGGCGTCTGCCGGCAGGCAGGGTGGCCGCGCTAGTTGATCTGCTGACCGCCGATGAGGAAGAGCAGGCCGATTAGCCCGGTCGGCAAGGCTGCCGCTGGCGCAATCGCTGAACCGGTCATGCCGTCGTGAGAATCCGGACATCACCCTGCGGTCGATCACGTCAACCACCACATGGCGGCCGGAGCGGCGAAGAGCAACGTCGGCCGAGCCGGTGCCAGCCAGCAGGTGCTTCAGTGTGACCTCGTCGAGAAAGGCCGGCAGGTGTGGCTCCTCGAATTTGATGCGCAAACCATGCGGATCGAAATCGAGGCCGAGGCAGGATTGTAGCAGGAAGAGCGGCGCTGCGGCCGACCATGCTTGTGGAGAGCAGGCCACGGGATAGAAGGTCGGCCCCTGTGCGCGCTGGCGAGGCAAACCGCAGAAGAGTTCCGGAAGCCGGCGCAGGTCGATATACGTTGAAGCCGCAAACAGCCCCTCGAAGATCCGCGCCGCTTCAGCGCGATAGCCATAGCGAGCAAGTCCGCTGGCAATCAGGGCATTGTCGTGCGGCCAGATCGAGCCGTTGTGGTAGCTCATAGGATTATAGCGCGTCTCGGTGGAAGGAATGATGCGGATGCCCCAACCGCAGAAGGACGACGCGCTCATCACCGTGTGGGCAACCTGTTTCGCCCGTTCCGGATAGGCTATGCCGGTGAAGAGCGCGTGGCCTGCATTGGAGGATCGCACCCGGCAGGACCGTTTGTCTCCGTCGAGCGCAAGGACGTAGGTCCCCAGCTCATCGGCAAAACCTCCTCAATTGAGCAAAGAGTCGTCGGTAAAAATCAGGTCCGCGTCCTCAAGGAGGCACGCGGCAGGTCAGATGGACGGGCTAGATCTCGAGTGGCCGTCGGCGGCTGTCTTCTTTCCGGTAGCTGCACAGGCCCAGGACGCCAAATCGGCGCACTCTCGGTCTCCGGCGATTGGTTCTTTGGAGATTGAAGGGAGAAGACGAGCCCAGTTCCCCGCTTTGCTCATCGTCCTTATCCAACGCCTTCAGGGCTTCGATGATGTCGTCATAGGAGACCGCGTTATCCGTACCCGGATAAAGCCGAAAGCCCGGGATGGACTTGATGGCAAAGATGTCGGATGCCCACGAGGCAAGAATGGCCCGCTTTTCCTCGTCGCCGATGCCGTCGGCAGCAAGCACGTCACGAGGGTGATCGAAATGTTTGGCCGGGTGAAGCAGATGCGCGGCGGTGATCGCGGCTGTGGCTTTCTCCGGTACCGAGTTCCTGATGTTTTCCTTTCTCATGGCTTGGCTCCATTGATCTTGACCGATGGAACTTGGTTGAATGGTGGGAGGCCCGCCTCTGACGGACGCTGCGGGCCTCCTCGATCAGTTTAGAAGTCCATGCCGGCGCCGGCCGGCAGCGCCGGTGCGGCTTCCTTCTTGGGCTTTTCGGCAATCATGGCTTCCGTCGTCACCAGCAGGCCGGCGACCGAAGCGGCATCCTGGAGCGCGGTACGGACGACCTTGGCCGGATCGATGACGCCTTGCGCGTAGAGGTCGCCGTATTCGCCGGTCTGCGCGTTCCAGCCAAAGGAGAAGTCCGTCTTCTCGCGCAGCTTGCCGACGATAACGGAGCCTTCCGCGCCGGCGTTTTCGGCGATCTGACGGACGGGTGCCTCGATTGCACGGCGGACGATCTCGACGCCGACTTTCTGATCCTGGTTGGCGGTGACGAGATTGTCGAGAGCCCTGACGGCCCGCAGCAGCGCAACGCCACCGCCCGGGAGGATGCCTTCTTCCACCGCTGCACGAGTGGCGTGCAGCGCATCGTCGACGCGGTCCTTCTTTTCCTTTACTTCGACTTCCGTCGAGCCGCCAACCCGGATGACGGCAACGCCGCCGGCGAGCTTGGCGAGACGCTCCTGCAGCTTTTCGCGGTCGTAATCGGAGGTGGTTTCCTCGATCTGGGCGCGAATCTGAGCAACACGACCGTCGATCTCGGACTTGGAACCTACACCGTCGATGATGGTGGTGTTCTCCTTCTCGATAGCCACCTTTTTGGCGCGTCCGAGCATGTTGAGCGTGACGTTTTCAAGCTTGATGCCAAGGTCTTCGGAGATGACGGTACCACCGGTCAGGATGGCGATGTCTTCCAGCATGGCCTTGCGGCGGTCGCCGAAGCCAGGCGCCTTGACGGCAGCGATCTTGAGGCCGCCACGCAGCTTGTTGACGACGAGCGTTGCAAGGGCTTCGCCTTCGACGTCTTCAGCGATGATCAGGAGAGGCTTGCCCGACTGGACCACCGCTTCGAGGACCGGCAGCATGGCCTGCAGGTTCGAGAGCTTCTTTTCGTGGATAAGGATATAGGGGTCCTCAAGCTCGACCCGCATCTTGTCCTGGTTGGTGACGAAGTAGGGCGACAGATAGCCGCGATCGAACTGCATGCCTTCGACGACTTCAAGTTCGGTTTCTGCGGTCTTTGCTTCCTCTACGGTGATGACGCCTTCGTTGCCGACCTTCTCCATCGCCTCGGCAAGATAGCGGCCGATCTCCGTATCCCCGTTCGCAGAGATTGTTCCAACCTGGGCGATTTCGGAGTTGCTGGTTATCTTACGAGCGTTGGTCTTCAGCTCCTTGACGACAGCATCGACCGCAAGATCGATGCCGCGCTTCAGGTCCATCGGGTTCATTCCGGAGGCTACCGCCTTGGCACCTTCCTTGACAATTGCCTGGGCGAGGACAGTTGCGGTCGTGGTGCCGTCGCCGGCCAGATCGTTTGTCTTCGAAGCGACTTCGCGCAACATCTGCGCTCCCATGTTTTCGAACTTGTCTTCAAGCTCGACTTCCTTTGCGACCGAAACGCCGTCCTTGGTGATGCGCGGCGCACCGAACGACTTGTCAATCACCACGTTGCGGCCTTTCGGGCCGAGCGTCACCTTTACAGCGTTGGCAAGAACATCGACCCCACGCAGCAAGCGTTCACGGGCATCGGTGTGGAACTTGACTTCCTTTGCAGCCATTTTTTTACTCCTCAATAGGCAGCTATCTGACTGATGGTTGTGGTGCTGGATACTCAGGCGGCTTTCTTCTGCTCGGCCTGAGCCTGGATGATGCCCATGACATCGCTTTCCTTCATGATCAGCAGGTCTTCGCCATTGATCTTGATCTCGGTACCGGACCATTTACCGAACAGGATGCGATCGCCTACCTTAACGTCGAGCGCCTGGATCTGGCCGGACTCGTTGCGCGCGCCGGGGCCGACGGCGATGACCTCGCCTTCCTGTGGCTTTTCCTTGGCAGTGTCGGGAATGATGATGCCGCCTTTGGTCTTTTCTTCGGATTCGACCCGACGGACGAGAATTCGGTCATGAAGCGGTCGGAACGACATGTTTCCTCCAATGGACAAACAATGGTGACGTTGTTCCCTTGGCCGGACCGGATGACCAGTCCGGGCGGGTGCAAAACCTCGATCGAGCGTTTTGCGCGACATGATCTGGTTTCGCGATTTTCGATTTCAAGAGGAGCGGCTGAAAAAATTAGCACTCGGCCCAGATGGATGCTAACGCTTTGGAAAGGAACAACTATTGAGTTAACGCGTTCGGAAATTCGTTGATGGCTGCAAAATTTTGCGCCACCTTGGGATTGTCATGAAATGGAGATGAAGCATGCAATTCTCATCCGATCTCGAACGGCAACTGAATGGCTACGGCCTCACCACCGCACACATCCTCTACCGCATTCCCGATTTCGAATCCGTTCTGCAGACCTATGTCTGGCAGGAGTACGATCTGGCCCCTGATTTTCCCGAGATGCACAAGTTCCTCGATTTCTGGCAGGCGAGTCTCGACGGCCCGCTCCATTCCATCCGCTACACCCACCAGAGGCTGATCGGGCCGAACGAATGGCGACGCGTCGAAGGCGAGCTCAAGCTGCAATGAGGGCTTGACACTAAAATCTGCTATTCCTAGCTCTTTCGCGGCCGAGGCTTGATGAGCTCGGTCGGCATCGCTGTTCAGAGTGAGACCGAAATGGAAGAGAAGATGAAAATTATTAAAGACCTCAGCATCGAGGAACGCGAAGAGGTGTTTGTCGACGTCGCGCGCGTCCTGGAAGGGACCGCATACGAGGCCTATGTCGAAGGGAACCGCCACTTTGCCGCACTTTCGGCCAATATGGCGCAGGCGATCCGCGTCAATGCCGATGAACTGGCACGCGACGATATCCAAAACGCCGAGCGTGTGTTGCTGCAGGCCACGGCCATGATCTCACAGTTCAATGCCGTCCATCCCTACCGGATGGTGAGCAAGGCCGTGCACTGACGATCCCAACACTGTTCCGTCTTCGCGCGATCGTCGCGCTATGACGATTGCGCTTTGGCCCAGCGCGCCCGTTCGATCAGCGACTGGCCGCCCTATGACATCGTCGAGACTGGCGATGACAGCTACCAGATTTCGGTCGCGGTCGCAGGGTTTGCCGAGGACGAGCTCGACATCACCTTTCAATCCAACCTTCTCACCGTTACCGGCAAGAAGCAGGACGCCTCCGCCGATGAATACCTTCATCGCGGTATAGCCGGCCGGCCTTTTGAACACCGTTTTGAACTGGCGGACCATGTCAGGGTGAATGGCGCCGATCTCCGCAACGGTCTTCTGTCTATCGATCTCGTTCGCGAGATTCCTGAGGCGATGAGGCCGCGTCGGATCGAGATTGCGAGGGAAACGCTCCGCCGAAGGCCGAGATCAAGCAGATCGAGGCGGAAAAGCAGGCGGCTTAAGGTTCCATCACAGTGCAGTGCGCAAGCAGGCGCCCGGCCATGCCTCGGCGCCCAGTCGTTCGTGGCAGCTTGCGGGGATTCGATGAGCAGATCTCCCATGGAGTCCTATCTGGGCGATCTTGAAAGATGGCCGCGGCGGCTGTTGGCGGTCGCGGGCATCGCTACATACCGCTTATGTTGCGGTCATACGCAACATTGGCGAAATTCGGCACGTCCTCGATGGCTGCCAGTATACCCGCCTTCTTCAGAAAACGCTCGAGATTGCTACGCGCCGCTGCGAGCGGGTAGCGCCCACTCGCAGCTTCCCGGCACGCCCGAAGCAGAGTTTCATGGGGAAGCCCACGTTGGTCGTGGGGCCAAGTCTCGAGCAGATCGAAGGCATCATCGAGGCTGGCAATCTCCTCAATGTAGTGCTTTCGCTGAACGAATAGCGGGTGTTCGAACAGATTGACTGTCATCGCGTCCTCCTTTCTTGGTCAGTCGGCGTGCAAGAATCTAGGAGAAGAATGTGACACTTCAACCGGTCATTCTGTCATTATCGCCGGTGCGAAACGGCACTTGGCGGTCGCCTTGGACATCGCTTTGTCGTCTGCTCGACTTCCCTCAAGGCGGGCGAAGCTCTTGCTGTAAACCGGGCGCTGCTCACCGGCCCCTTTCAGCTTTATTGCGCGCGTGAAGGCGATCAAGCGTCAGCGTATAGCCGAACGAAACCCGCGAGACGGACCATTTGGGTAGCTCGACCGTCCTGAAGCATGGTGTTCATCCGTTCCATAACCGCGGCATTAGGCTCTCCGCAAATCTCGAATGCGGCAACCGTGCAATGCCGCATTACTTCAGCAATGTACGGATCGGCAAGCCGCCAGTGTTCTAGGATCGCCTCGGAATCCCGATAAAGTTGATAGCTGATGGCAGTCAATTGCTTTTCGTCGATGAACGTTTGCACCATGAGTTGCGGGCCATTTTCGCTCACGAAATCCACCGCGGCGTGAATGGCTTGCTTGAACGCGTCAACATGACCTTCAGCAATCTTCATCGTATTGCGAAATAGGATCATTTGATCAGGCTTTGGTTCCATCTGGTATGAATCCCTTCTTAGCTGTTCCATTGTTCAACCGGCATTGCCCACTTGATGTTCACGAAACTCACGAAGCTTGGCGACGCGTTCCGACGGCTTGAACCGTGTTCAAATCGTAAGCGGCAAGGAAACCCCATCTGGCGCGGCTGATGCTGAGTAGGGTATTTCGGGCGTAGGAGTTCTCTGAATGTGAGGATCTATGTCTAGACCTGCGGCTAGCCTTGGGTTGATGCGAATGATCGAGGCGGTGCCCGATCGCCTTGACGGGTCGCCGCGACAGTTGCGGCGGTTCTGGTCCGACGAATTCAAGGCCACAGCGGTTGAGCAGGCTTGTCAGCCCGGTGTGAACATGTCGGCAGTGGCGCGGCAGATCGGGATCTTGCCGTCTCAACTCTACCGCTGGCGTAGAGAATTGTTGGGCAGTGATGAGCCTGGACAAGCACCAGCGGCAGTTGATCCGCAGAGCGTCGCACCTGACCCCGACCCCGTCGTCGAAATCGTCATTGACGGTATCGTCGTGCGGGCCGGCCGGCATGTCGAAGAAGTGCATCTGCAGCGTGTCATCCGAGCGGTTCGCTCAGCATGATCCCCGCAGGTGTAAAGGTCTTCCTCGCCAGCCATCCCATCGACTTCCGCAAAGGGCCGGACAGCCTGCTGTCGCTGGTGCGCGATGCTGGCAGTGATCCGTTCAACGGCTCGCTTTATGTCTTCCGGGCCAAACGGGCCGACCGGATCAAGATCGTCTGGTGGGATGGATCCGGGGTCTGCCTCTACTCGAAGCGGTTGGAGAAGGCGCAGTTCTGCTGGCCGCGGATAGGCCACAACCGAGTCCAGCTCAACCATGCCCAGCTCATGGCGCTCGTTGACGGCATGGACTGGAAACGGGTGCGCTCGGTGGCGGTGAAGCCGCCGGAGATTGTTGGGTAAATGCCTGCGGCAAAGTGAATCACCCGCCTGAAAGGGCAGGCAAACCGGAGCAAAATATGCTCTGGTAGACGTCATGACGCCGCCCGATCTGCAGCTCCCGGATGATGTAGATACCCTGAAAGCCATGGTTCTTGCCATGGCCGAGAAGGCCGCGCGCACCGATGCTCTTGAGAGCGAGGTCGCAGACCTGAAAGCCAGAAACGCCGATGCTGATGAACGCATCGAACGACTGACCCAGATCCTGAAAGCCTTCGATCGTGCCCGCTTTGGCCGGCGATCGGAAAAGCTCGGCTCTCCAGGCATCGATGATGAGCAGCAGGCCTTTGTCTTCGAGGAAATCGAGACCGGCATCGCGGCGATCCGAGCCAAGGTGAACAAGGGTGCCGCCCATACCGAAAAGCGTCCGCCGCGACCGCGCAAGGGCTTTGCTCCTCATCTGGAGCGGGTCGAAGTGGTGATCGAGCCGGATGAACTGCCCGAACACATCGGCAAACAGAAGGTGCTGATCGGAGAAGACGTCTCGGAGCGACTGGACGTCGTGCCGGCGAAGTTCCGCGTCATCGTCACCCGCCGACCGAAGTATGCCTTCAAAGATGAAGACGGTGTCATTCAGGCAGCCGCACCCGCGCACATCATCGAGGGCGGCATTCCGACGGAAGCGCTTCTCGCCCAGATCGCGGTCTCGAAGTATGCCGATGGCCTTCCGCTCTATCGGCAGGAGGCAATCTATGCCCGCGACAAGGTCGAGCTTGACCGGAAGCTGATGGCTCAATGGATGGGCAAGCTCGGCTTTGAACTTGATATCCTGGCCGACTACATCCTCGCCGAGATCAAGAAGGCTGAGCGTATCTTCGCTGACGAGACAACGTTGCCGACACTCGCGCCCGGATCCGGATCGGCCAGGACGGCCTGGCTATGGGCTTATGCCCGGGATGACAGACCCTTTGGTGGCAGTAGCCCGCCGATGGTTGCCTATCGCTTCGAAGATAGCCGTGCTGGCGATCGGGTCGCCCGGCATCTGAGTGGCTATCGCGGTATTCTGCAGGTTGACGGACATGGTGCCTATAACAAGCTTGCCAGATCTGACGGAGGCAATGACGGCGTGATGCTGGCCTACTGCTGGTCCCATAGCAGGCGCAAGTTCTACGAGCTCCACGCCTCAGACAGCTCCAGGATCGCCACCGAGACGGTGGAACTGATGGCGAAGCTCTGGCAGGTGGAAGAAACGGCCCGCGGCCAAAGCCCTGACGCCCGTGTCGCCGCGCGCCAGGCGACATCTGCTGCGGTTGTCACGGAGCTCTTCGCCCTCTGGCAGAAGACGCTACCGCGGATCTCCGGCAAGTCGAAGCTGGCCGAGGCGATCCGCTATACCACCTCGCGTCGCTCCATCTTCGAGCGCTTTCTCACCGACGGCCGCATCGAGCTCGACAACAACATAGTTGAGCGCGCAATCAGGCCCCAGACAATTACGAGAAAGAACAGCCTCTTCGCCGGCAGCGATGGCGGCGGCAGGACATGGGCGACAATCGCGACGCTGCTGCAGACTGCAAAGATGAATTCTGTCGATCCCCAGGCCTGGCTGACGCAAACACTCGAGCGCCTCGCAAATGGCTGGCCTAGTAGCGAAATCGATGTCCTTATGCCGTGGAGCTACAAGGCCTGAACGGCCTCAGCTTGCCGCTTACTCTAAAAAGTGTATATTGCGAAAAAATCATTAAGCTAGAAAAGGTATGGGAGCTGAAATCCTTGTCGGGCCAAGACAGAGGCAACTGGCGCAGGAGAAGTTGCCATGCCCAGCCCATTCCGAAGCCGGAACAGGTTTCTGCGGAACGTTGTTGGAGCGGCGGAGGACCCGCTGTTCTCCGTTGGATATTGCGTTCTCACCGAATGGCTTGATCGGTTTGAGTGTGTCGACGGCGTTGAAACAGGCGGGAGATGATCATGGGAATTCTTAAGCTGGAAGGCGACAAGATTTTTGAATGGCTGGATTATTTCGCCGTCACTGCCGTCCAGACATTGCCAATCCCTAAGGCACTGAATAAGTATCTTGGTACGAACACCTTTGAAAAGCTGTTGCTATACTGTGCCTCTTCTCATCCATCCTTATTGCCCTCGACCTCACTGATAACGGTTTCTCGATCCGGACTGGTGGGGTGCCGAAAGCTTCTTCTATCTCCTGAAGCAGGGAGGATACATCGCAAGGCCTGCCCTTGACGCGATGAAGCTCTTTACGATGTATTCGACTATATCGAGATGTTCTACAACCCGAAACGCAAGCACGTGAGAAACGGAACACTGTCGCACATCGAGTTCGAGAAGCAGCAGAAAATCCAACTCGAGGGTGTCTACGAAACTCGGGGCTATTCAAAAGGACTTGGCGTGAAGGGGGGCATCGTCGCGAACACCATGCAGGTGGTTCGAGGCTGACTGGCCATGGTTGATCTTCCATGCCTCGGGGTCGTCGTTTGCCAGATCGATCATTGATTTTGCGGGCTCGGCGATCAGCGCGACGTTCGGGCTGATCGCGCGCGGAACGAAGGAGAATGGCAGGCTGTCTATTTCGCGCAAGGGCGCGTTGACGCGTATGAGCTGCGCCAGACACCGCCAGTCGAAGCCCTGATGTGACATACGGTGCGCGGGCACCCGGTCCATTTTGTATAGCCCTGCCCAAAACGTTTCTTTCAGGTTCCCGGATTGCCGATTGTAGCCCATCAGGGCGGAGCCCCAGTTCTTGATCCATACGGCTGGCCCGACTTCAACCGGCACCGTGACAAGGAAAATCCGGGGACGAACGATCATGCAGACATGCTCTATGACCCGGACCGCCCGGTTGAGGTGGATATGCTCAAGCGTTTCCAAAGCGATGACGAGGTCGGCCTCAATCGTTTCGTAAAGGCTCTTGTCGGTGGCGTCGCCTACGATGAAACGACAGTTTTCGTATTTGCTGTAACGATCGCGCGCGGCCTCGATAAAAATTGGATCGTAATCGATACCGACATACTCGACGTCGAATTTTTTCAGAATATGTCCGACCGCAGTTCCAGGACCGCAGCCGATATCCAGTATTCTGACCTTCCGATTGCCGACGTCCTTCTGCACTGATTGCAGAACCTCAAGCAGCTTTCGATAGCGGCCCGCATGCAGAAAGCGCGTCACCCAGTTAAAGTTCTGCACTTTTTCGTAAGTCGTCGCGAACGTACCCATCCAAATCCGTCTCCATCAACCGTAGATGATGTCGTCTCGTGATCGCTGCAATTGTAGCGATCGTGCGCGACCCGGCGTCGTATTTCCGAAGTCTGACACGGCCTGCGCGACCTGCAACTCGGCCAAAAGGCTTAAGTCGGAAGGGAGGATACCCACCCCGCCTCCCCTTAAAGGCAGATATCGGCGTGGTGGACGGTGAATCAGCCAGTTCTGAGCCGCCGTCCTCTCCCTTTTGGTATGCTGCCGTGGCGCAGGGCCTCGTTATACCTTTTTTAAGGGGGCGCCATGCGGGGCCGGAACCGCTGGGAGATGTCGTGGATGGTAGACAAGAGAGCCTTGATTATCGGCGTAACCGGGCAGGACGGCGCCTATCTCAGCGAGTTGCTTCTTGCCAAGGGATATATCGTGCACGGCCTGAAAAGGCGGTCCTCCTCATTTAATACCGGCCGGATCGATCACCTTTATCAAGATCCCTTTGAGGAAAACCTTCGCTTTCGTCTGCACTTCGGTGACCTGACGGATGCCACAAACCTGTGCCGTGTCATTCAGGAGGTTCAGCCCGACGAGATCTACAATCTTGGCGCCCAGAGTCACGTCCAGGTCAGCTTCGAGACGCCGGAATACACGGCAAACGCGGACGCCCTTGGCACGCTCAGGCTGCTGGAAGCCATGCGCATCTTGAACCTTGGCGACCGCTGCCGGTTTTATCAGGCGTCCACATCGGAGCTGTTCGGAGGGATGGGCACCGTTGCCCAGAACGAGGGGACGCCGTTCTATCCGAGAAGCCCCTATGCTGCGGCAAAACTCTACGCCTACTGGATGACGGTCAACTACCGGGAAAGTTACGGCTTTCACGCATCCAACGGCATTCTCTTTAACCATGAGAGTCCCATTCGCGGGGAGACTTTTGTCACGCGGAAAATCACCCGCGGTGTCGCGGCCATTGAACGCGGACTCGTGAGCAAGTTGCGTCTTGGCAATCTAGACGCCAAGAGGGACTGGGGGCATGCGCGCGACTATGTCGAAGGCATGTGGCGCATCGTGCAGCAGGAAATACCGGAGGACTATGTCCTTGCGACCGGTGAGGCGCATACAGTGCGGGAGTTCGTTGAGCTTGCGTTCGGCGTGGTTGGCAAAGCCATCGAGTGGCACGGCGATGGCAGCGACGAAGTGGGATACGATGCCAAAACCGGCGACACGATCATCGAAATCGATCCCAGATATTTTCGCCCGGCGGAGGTGGACTTCCTCCTCGGCGACCCCAGCAAGGCGCGCAGGAAACTCGACTGGAGCCACACGACTTCCTTTTGCGACCTCGTTCAGGAAATGGTCGAAGCGGATCTTCGCCTCGTGATGTTGGAAGAGGGAAGAAATGAATTCGTCGCATGAACCGCAAGGAATTCCGTTCAGCTTGAATGGCAAGCGCGTCTGGGTGGCCGGCCACACGGGAATGGTTGGCTCGGCAATTGTGCGACGCCTGCAGCAGGAGAATTGCGAAATCCTCGAAGTCTCTCGCAAAGAACTTGATCTGACCCGGCAGCACGAGACGGAGCAATGGATGGCTGCGGCAAGACCTGAGGTCATTTTTGTCGCTGCTGCGAAGGTCGGAGGCATCGCTGCAAATGCGGCCCGTCCGGCCGATTTCCTTTACACCAACACGCTGATTTCGATGAATATCATGAAAACGGCTGCGGATATTGGTGTCGATAAGCTTCTCTGGATGGGGTCGAGCTGCATCTATCCAAAATTCGCCGCGCAGCCGATCACGGAAAATGCCCTTTTGACGGGTTCGCTGGAGCCGACCAACGAGGCTTACGCGATTGCGAAGATCGCCGCGCTCAAGCTTTCCCAATTCTATTCCCGTCAATACGGCCTGAATTGCGTCTCCGTGATGCCGACCAATATTTATGGGCAGAACGACAATTTCGATCCGCAAAGCTCACACGTCATTCCTGCGATGATCAGGAGAATGCATGAAGCGAAAATCAATGGTCAGAACAGGATCCTTCTATGGGGAACGGGTAGCCCTTTGCGTGAATTTCTCCATGTGGACGATCTGGCGGATGCGTGCTGTTTCCTCATGAAATCGGCGGCGCATTTTCCGCTGATCAATATAGGCTCGGGGCATGAGATATCCATAAGCAATCTGGCCCGTCTGATTGCAGATATTGTCGGCTACGATGGGGAGATCGTGTTTGACACCAGCAAACCGGATGGAGCCCCCAGAAAGCTGCTCGACTGCTCTCTGCTAAACGCGCTTGGCTGGAACTCGACCGTCGAGCTCAGAGACGGAATTCAGGATTTATATCAGCGGTGGCGACAAACGAAGTCGTTGCAGTCGGACATATTACGACAAGCCATTTAACAAGCCCACAAGGGCCAACGGCGCTATTTCTGATCAGGAAGATGGGGTCTGCTTTGCTGACTGACGATAGCTCCACCTGATGGAAACGGCTCTATATAGAGCGGGAGCCCGCCGTCAGCGCCGTTAAATTGTGCCTCCCATGCTGCAAGCCCAACACGGGATTGAGCCGGCGTCTGTTCTCGGACAATCCGCGCAAACTACGTCTAATGTGGTATGAGTGGCGAGCGGTCTGTGGTTCCAGTTTGAGCCGGGCAATATTCTTGCAGATTTCAATCTGAACCCGTCGACACAACAAGATTTGCGCGGCGCTGGTGACGGTTTGTGCAGAACGCAAATTGGCTCGCCCGGTTGAACGAGCGGGCCCCTCCCAGTCACCAATTGTCCCCCGTTACCAAGGACCCGCTAAAGTATCAGGGGCGACGGGTTATTCTTACAAACCGCTTTTATCGCTTCGGTTCAATCTTGCTTCAAGCGGTAGGGTTCGCGTCCATCCACCTACTGGCTGCCAACTTTTCGAGCTTGGGTGCTGGCAGAAGGACAAAAGCTTCAGAGTTTGGGAGATGTCACTCGGCCGGCCGGTTCTCCGTCGCCAAATTGTGCCAGGCTCGGACGTCGGTTGCTGTGATCCAGATCTGTCCATCGAACGCAAACATTCCCTTCTCGATTTTGCATGCCGCTATCGTTGCAAACACGTCGACGAATTGCGCAAGACGTTGCGCATCGCACTGCGGGGGAGACAGGATGTCGTTCAGGGCATCTTGCGTCACATGGATGGGCTGCGGCCCTCTTTCGCCGTTCACGATGATGACGGCATGCTGCTTGACCATATGATACCCAACCGGAACGATCGCAGGCTCCATCTCCGTCTCCTCGCCACTGGTGTCGATTAATCCTGTTCTCCGAAGGACGTTGCCAGCCTGCCCGTCGGAACGGCGGTGGACTCTTTTTTGCGGGCGCGGTTCTTAGAAGAACGTTCGATATAGTTGTTCAGGATAGCAAATTGCGGCCTGAGGCTACAGCTCGTCAAAAGCGGTAGCTGCCATCTAAGGGCCGCTCGACTAGGGCATCGGCGACGCGCAGATCTCTAGTTGACGCTTCCTGTGACGATGGTTTCCGAAACCGGGTCTCTGCCTGATACCGACAGGCGGACGCGAACGACGTCTCCCGCCCGGACCTGAGTATGCTCGTCCGCAACTATTTCGCGATAAGTGCCGGCAACCTGACGCACGATGAAGAAATTGGTTTGGATCGTGTCCTCGAGGCTGGAAACCCGCCGCGCGGTCGAGCTGATCTCGGCCATGGATTGAAGGCTGAAGGCCAGTTTCTTTTTCAGGCGCATGATGTCCAGGGAGGTCTCCCGCAATTCGGTCGCGGCGTCGTTATGCCTTTTGCTCTTAAGCTCCAGGATACGCCGCTCCACCTCGCTCTTGTTTTGTTGCGCACGCGCCAGGAACGATGTGGATTCCAGCACCTGCTGGTTCATGGATAGCAATTCGCGCTTGCGCTCTCTCAGGGCAGCTTCGGAGGCTGCCCCGCGCGTGACAAGTTCCTTCGAGGCGTTGACGTCCATGTCGAGCAGTTCAAGTTGCTGGCTGCGCATGACGTTGCTTTTCTGAAGCGTGTCTATTTCCTGAATGAAGTTCTGTCGCTGGACCTCGAGGTTGGTCTTTTCGTCCTGCTGCGCCGAGAGGCGAAGGCGGAAAAGGCTTTTTTCAGAATCCACGATCTTCTCCAATGCGGCGCGATCCCGGACGAGTCCGATTTCGTCGCCCTTATATTCGAATTCGGTGTCGTTCAGCTCCGCTTCCAGCCGGACGCGCCGGATATCCTGCGACAGGAGTTGCATCGACATATCTTCATATTCCTGCTGGGCAGCGATCAACTGTATGCCCGAGGTATCCCTCTGTGCATTCGACTCGCGCAATCCGCCGCCGAGTGCGAAGAGTTCAAGCACGATCATGCCGGGACGGTATTCATATTTTCCCGGCTTCTGGACGTCGCCGACAACGAAGATCGGAGCATATTCCTTGACCGCAACGGCAACGGAGCGGTTTGCCACATGGCTCGCCAGCTCGCGGCTGATCCGCGCCCCGATTTCATTCACCGTCTCGTCGACAACGTTGACATTGCCAAGAAGCGGATAACCGATCGTTCCATCCGCACTGACAGGGAAGAGGCCGGTCAGCCCGGGGTCACCATAGACGGAGATTGTCAAGACGTCGCCGGCAGCGACCTTGTAGTTGGTTCCATCAGCAGCGGCCGGCAACTGACAAACGGCCAGAGACAGAAAGGCGGCACTGGCGATCATCAGGGAAAAGGGTTTGGACTTTTTCGCGACGCGCATGTTTCACCTCTCGCTATGGACGACAGCCGGGGCGCGCAGGCTGGTCGCCCGTTTCCGCAGCTTGAAATGAGTATTCCAGTCCCGGAAAATCCTCGGCCAGACCGGGAGGTGACGCTTTCTCGGGCGTCGTATTCCGTTGAGGATGATGCCTGTGATCGACCGGCCCGCGACCCGCAGCTTGGTGACGGCGTTTTTCATGCCCGTGCCATCGGCGACGTCCTGTCGGACCACGAAGGATACGGCGTCCGACAGACTGGCGATCCGCAACAGGTCGAGGTCATGGGCAACGGATGGGGCCTCGATCAATACCAGTTCGTATCGCTGTCTCGCCTCTGCAATCAGTCCGGCGAAGCGCTTGCTTCCAAGAACAAGATTTGGCGGCAGGTCGCTTTTCTCGGCGACGATGATGTCGACCCCGGAGGCCTGATCGCGTTGCATGACGTCGTCCAGGGACACCTCGCGGCTGACCGCCTGGGCAACATGCGACGTCGATCCCACATCGAATTCGCCCCCGAGAGCCGGGTTCCGCAGATTGGCATCGATCAGCAGCAGATTAACGCCGCTCATGGAAAGAGATCTGGCAAGATTGGCAATCACGAACGTCTTGCCTTCCCCATCGGCCGAAGAGGTGAAGGCGATCACTTTCGCCTTGCTCTCGGCCAACTGCAGGTGGGTCTGAAGGTCGGCAAACGCGCTGTAGAAATCCGCCGCGCCGCTGCTGAATTTCCCGGGCTTGTTCTGGAACTCTCCGAAGGAACTGCGTGGAATGCGCCCGATGACGTTCAGTCCGGTTTTCTGTTGAAGAGACGTGATGGAGCCAACGGACCGGTCAGTGAAATTCAGGATGAAAGCCGTTGCCAAACCGGTGCCGCAACCGAGAAGAAGTGCAACGAGGCCCCACAGACCCGCGTCCGGACTGGTCGGCTTACGGGACGGCATTGCGCTCGATATGATCCGCGCCTCGGCAGTTGCAATACCGTCCTGTTCGATGGTCTGCTTGTAGCGTGCGAGGTATGTCTCGTAGATCGAGCGGTTCGCTGCTGCTTCCCGGTCAAGTTGCCCGGATTGAACCATTGCCATATCCGTCGTGGAAATGGCGCGTTGCACTTCATTGAGACTGGCCTCGACTTCCTGCCGCTGTTTTTCGTTGACCTCGATCTCGTTGCGCAAGGCAGCGATGATCTGCGCGATCTCTGAATCGATCTGCTTGTTGAGTGAACTGAGCTGGGAGGATAACTGTGGCCGCTCCGGACTCATGACGGCGCCGCTTTCATCGATCTGGGCAATGGCTCTGATGACCCTTGCCTGCTCGGCCCTTAAAAGCTGGATCGATGGAGAGGACAGAACTTCGGTGATCCCGAGCCCATCGCCGCTTTTCTGCAGTTCGAGCGCTGTGGCCAGGCGCGCCCTTGACCCCGCCAGCTTGGCTTGTAGCGTCGTCAGCTCGACATTCAGACTTGAAAGACGCTGCGACTGCAGGGGAAGGCCACCCGTGTCTATCAATCCGGATTTTTCGCGAAATTGCGACGCCTGGCGTTCGGACTCCTCGAGTTCCGTCCGCAGACTGACCAGCCGCTCCCCGAGCCATGTGCTCACACGCCGGGTTGCTGTTGTCTGGAGGTCGATCTGATAGTCGATATAGGCTTCCCCGAAAGCATTGGCGACTTTTGCGGCAAGCGCCGGATCACCGGCATAATAGGAGATGTAAATCGTATACGACCGGCCATCATTCATCACACGAACGTTGGTCATGAGGTCATCGATCATTTTCGATGTCTCGGCGTCATTGCCAAGCACGATCGCGTCGGTGGTCGCCCGGCCGGATTTGGTTTGCCGCCCTTCGAGCAGGCGATCTTTTTGCAGGAAGACGAGAACCCGTTCGGCCATGGACCTCGATCCGATGATATCGAGTTCGGTTCGAAGCACCGGGCTTTCCTGAGGTAGGGGAGAGACCACGGATTCGGTGGGGAGCGCTTGAAGCTTGCGGACATCAAGTGCGAGGGTCGCCTCGGCCTTGTAACGGATCGGGGTTCGCGCATAGCCGATTGCCGCGACTGCGAAACTGGCGAGAAAGCAAATGAAGACGGCTCTGCGCCGCTCCCGCAGGATGGTTATGAAGCGGGAAATACCTTCCTGCTCAACCGGAGATGATGGCGACTGGATCATGACGGTTCCTGCTGTAAGCGGGGCGTTCAGTAGCGGTCGGTGGATGGCGTGTGCTTAGCGGTCGTACGCCATGTCGCCGATCTTGCAGGCAACTTCCGTGCGGTTGGTTGCCCCAAGCTTCTTCATGATATTGCGGATATGCACCTTGATGGTGCTTTCGCAGAGATTCAGCTCCAGAGCGATATCCTTGTTCGCCTTTCCACACCGCAGGGCCTCAGCGATAGCCGATTGACGGCTTGTAAATTTCATCGGCGGTATGGCGGCGTGTGCCGTCAGGCCGAACAGACTTTTCATGTTCATGACGCTGCTGGCCGGTATGAAACGGCCGCCCGCGATTGCAAGACTGATCGCCTGGACGCAGACGTCGACGCTGACGGAACTCGATATATACCCGCGCACGCCAAGAGCGATCGTATCGAGGATAGTATTGATATCCTGATCGTCGGAGAGCACGACGACGGCGGCCGGCGAAACCGCAGCGACAATCTCCGCAAGCTCGCTGTTTGTCTCT
The DNA here is from genome assembly GCF_031453135.1 of Agrobacterium sp. SORGH_AS_0440. Lineage (NCBI taxonomy): Bacteria > Pseudomonadati > Pseudomonadota > Alphaproteobacteria > Hyphomicrobiales > Rhizobiaceae > Agrobacterium > Agrobacterium sp. SORGH_AS_0440. The sequence goes on from NZ_JAVIYR010000003.1 coordinate 396,275, forward strand.
GCCGACGGACCAGGCCAGGCACTGACCAGAACTGCCGCAGGCATGCCGATTTCCGCGCGTGCCTTTTGCCATTCGCCGAGATTGGAGAAGGTCAGGATGCAACTGTCCGCATATTGATAGTTGAGACTATGGGCGAGGCATTCCCGCTCGAGCATGCGACGATCTATGATGCCGATATAGCCAGCCGCACTTGATGCGGCCTGCGGATGCGGTGCGCCTTCCGGTGGGTTCTCGGAGATGTGGTTATGGATCATGACGAAAATGCCCCCTGTATTGTTTTTGGTTTCTTTTAATTTCCGAAAAACGTCGATTTCGTAACGTCAACAGGCTTTCGCCTGTTTCAGGCGAACGTCAGCTTTCTGACGGTAAAGGCTTCCGCAAAACGTGTAGGCGCACGGCATTCCATTCCCCGCAGCCGCGCCAAGCCGCGAAAGGTATCTGCGTCAAACCAGTCCTTGGATCTCTGTGTTCCAAAGTGCTGCAAGAGAAGCTCGACCTTCATGTTCATCGCGTCTTCGCTCAACGGCACATAGGCATTTCGCCTGCCGAAATCGCCGTCCCATTTCGGGATTTCGTATTCCATGATCAGGTGATTTCTGAAGATGTTGGATGTGAGCCTGTTGATTTCGCGGTGATCCTGGTGCGCGTCCTCGCGACTATGTGTGAATATGACGTCAGGGCTGACTTTGTCGCGCAATGTCAGCAGCCATGACTTGATCTCGCGGCTTTGCGAGGGAAAGTAGCTGTCCTGAAACGATGCGAGCTCAATCGAGTAGGATGCTGCTTTTGCAAGAAAAGCTTCGGCGGAACTGCGCGCCTCCAGGGCCCGCTCGTTGCCGGCACTGAGGACGCACCAATAGACATCAAGCAACACGCCCTTTGAAAGCAGGCTGAGGACGGTGCCTCCGACGCCGATCTCAATGTCGTCGGAGTGAGCTCCTAGACAAAGGATCGACAGGCGATCACCGGCGGAGGCGAGGGACATGTTTTTCATGGCAGCAGTTTCGTGTTTGACGACTTGCGTGCCATTGATCCATCGTCTCCAATCCATGGCATGTCACCACGCTCGACCATCGCCTCCAACGTCTGCCAGTCGCGCAGCGTATCCATTGACCGCCAGAAACCCTCATGTTTGTAGGCCATCAATTTGTCTTCAGAAATCAACCTCGAGAACGGTTCCAGCACGAGTTCTTCACCCTCGCGCATGTAGTCGAAAATTTCCGGCCGCATCAGGAAGTAGCCGCCGTTGATCCACATATCGGATGTTTCCGACGACCGAAATTCCCGGACCCTTCCGCTCTCGTCGATTTCCGCCAGGTGGTAGGTGAGGGGCGGTCTGACAGCGAGAAAGCAGGCGAGCTTGTCGCTCTTTTCGAATTGGGCAATCATGTCGTCGAGATCGACGTCGGTCAGGCCGTCGCTATAATTGGCAAGGAACATCTTCTCGCCCTTGAGATGATGACGTACGGCCCAGAGGCGCTCGCCTATATTGCGCCATATCCCGGTATCGATCAGGGATACGCGCCAGTCTCTCGGCAATTCCTCGAGCAACTCCACGCGTCCGGGGCTCGATATGACGCAATCGGCATAGCTTTCCGGCCGGCTGTTCAGAAAGAATTCTTTTATGACATGCGCCTTGTAGCCAAGGCAGAGGATGAAGTCCTCATGTCCGAAACGGGCGTAATATTGCATGACATGCCGCATGATCGGTTGAGACCCGAGCGGGATCAGCGGTTTCGGGACGCTTTCGGAATATTCCCTGATGCGGGTACCCCTGCCGCCGCAGAACAAGACGACCTTCATTGTGCCAACTCCTTCGGATCAATGATGGATACGTCAGGAATTGGAACGATGAATTTCCCGCCCCAGTTTCTGATGTCGTTCATTTGTGCAACGATCTCAGTCTTCAGGTTCCAGGGGAGAATGAGAACGTAGTCCGGTTTTATGCGCTGGATTTCGCTGACGGGCCGGATCGGGATATGCATTCCCGGTGTGAGGCGACCATGTTTGTAAGGATTGCGATCTACTGCAAAATCGATGAAATCGGTGCCGATACCGCAATAATTCAGCAGAGTGTTGCCCTTTCCCGGTGCGCCATAGGCGCAGATCGATTTGCGCATCTCCTTGAGCCGGATGAGGAAAGACAGGAGGTTTCGCTTGGTCTGGCGCACGGCTTCGGAGAATGCCGTATAGGTCTCTATTCTGTCGAGCCCGGCGTTCAACTCCCGTGCCAGAAGGCTATCCACGCGGGCTTCACGCGGAAAATTGCCGTCTTCGTGCGAGAAAAAGACCCGCAGCGAACCGCCATGTGTGGGGATCTCTTCGACATCGAAAACCTTGAGCCCATGACGGCGGGCCATTTTTTCTATGGTCAGCAATGAGAAGTAGGAAAAGTGCTCGTGATAGATCGTATCGAACTGGTTCTCCTCGATTAGCTTTTCTATATGCGGGAACTCGAGGGTGATGACGCCATCAGGCTTGAGCAAGGCTTTCATGCCGGCAACGAAATCGTTGATATCAGGCACCTGTGCGAGGACATTGTTGCCGATGATGAGATCGGCCTTTTGTCCCCTGGCCGCCATATCGGTCGCTAGAGCCTCGTTGAAAAATTCCGTGAGTGTCGGAATACCTTTCCCGATCGCCACCTTTGCGACGTTGACCGCTGGTTCAATTCCAAGCATCGGAATGTTGCTGGTCAGGAAGTGCTGCAGCAGGTAACCGTCGTTGCTGGCAAGTTCGACAACGAAACTGGATTCGCCAAGCGCGAAGCGCTCGATGACCATGTCGCAATACCGTTTCGCGTGAGCGACCCAACTGTCCGAGAACGAAGAGAAATACGCGTACTCCGTGAAAATATTCTCGGGCGCCACATATTCCTGAAGCTGGACGAGGAAGCATTCGTCGCAAACGAATGCATGGAGCGGATAGAATGGCTCGACGTCGTTGGCTGCGTCAGCTGCGACGAAGCTTTCGCAGGGCGGAGACATTCCAAGATCAACGAAGGTATGCACCAATGGCGAGCTGCAGAGACGGCAAAGCCCGACGTGATGCGTCGAGCTCAATCTTGCAGAAAAAACTGCCTCATTGTTCATCTGACGCCCCCTGATTTCATCACAGTGTCTTTGAGTGAATTCCAGAAAATTCTTTTATTAACTGGAAAAAATACTATGGATCGGGGTGGGTGACGATACTGCATTCGGCTCGAAAACGTCATCCATAAGCCGTAGGTTGATATGATAATCCGCTAAAATGCGCTTCCGGCGGCTGGTTTCCGCAACCGAAAGGGTGACTTATTTGCCAGCCCGCCTTCAAGGTATGGTGCTGCCTATGGGTGTATTCCGGAGCCGCTGAAATGGCGGAGAATTCTTCTTGAATACGGGGTTGCATCAGGAGCGCCGAATGCTGTTTGAGAAGGCGAAAATCGAAGGGCTTTGGGTAGTCAGTACGGTGCCTGTGCGGGACAGTCGCGGCTCTTTTGCCAGGACGTTCTGCAAGCGCGAATTTGAGAGCAACGCGCTGGTATCGGACTTCAGTCAGCACAGCCTTTCTCTATCGAAGCTTAAACACACCGTTCGAGGGCTGCATTTCCAGCGGCCGCCGCATCAGGAGACAAAGCTGGTTTCCTGCGTCAAAGGATCGATATGGGATGTCGCCGTCGATCTGCGCCGCGGCTCGCCGACCTATCTGCAATGGGTTGGCATGGTGTTGTCGGCCGACAATGGCGCGCAGTTCTACATTCCCGAGGGTTTTGCACACGGCTTCCAGTCGCTCAGCGACGACGTTGCTGTGTCCTATTTGATTTCGGCGCCCTATGCCGAGGCAAGTGCGGCGGGGATCCGTTATGACGCGCCCGCGATAGGTGTAGAATGGCCTGCGCCGCCCTCGGTCATATCGGAAAAGGACCTCGGTTGGCCCGCTTTGCAATGAAGGTCTAGCGCGTCAGGAAACCGAGGTTCGAGACAAGGCCCGCCTCGAGCAGCCTGCCGGCAGCGCTCGCAATATCGACAAACGGCATTTTAGACCTTTCGGCGATATCCAGTAGCGAGTTGGTTCCATCGCCGAGGTTGAGTATCCATAGATAGGCCATGGTACGGTCGTCATTCGTCTTATGGCCGCCTATCGCAGGGAAAAGCCCGTATTTCCCCAGCTGTGGCTCACCCTTGGGCCGAAGGTTCAACGGCGTCCAGTTGTCTTCGAGAGCATCGATCATGTCCATGATCATCCAAAAGGATGAGTCGAGATGTTTGGGCTCGATGAAGTCGAGATTGTCGGCCGAGGTGTGATATTCGGGAAAGGTTCCGAAAGCGCTTCTCTGCAGCAGTCCAACCGGCAGGTTGAAGCCCGGCGAACAGAATTGGCGCTCGTCGTAGCCGTAGGGAATGAAGTCGGCGATTGCCAGATGTTTGCGATCCTCTCCGCAGCGGGTGCAGGCGGCGATTCGGTCGATCAGTGCATCTCCCCTGCGGCTGCGCTTGTAGTTCGGCCCGCCCCCGTCACCAATGCAAGAAACCACAAGACCATGCGCAATGTTCGATATCCCGTCTTCGTTCTGCGCAAGCCATGACAGGGAGCCGATCGTTCCGGGTGCGAAGACGAACCTGTAGCTGTAATATGTGGACCTGCTTTTCAGGCCTGCAGCAAGACACGTTAGCAATGCCAGGCCGGAACAATTGTCGTTTGCGAGCGACGGGTGACAGATATGCGCGAAGAGAAGCACCTCTTTGGTGCTTTGTCCGATATGCAGATATTCGCCGTAATACAGATTGCCTGACACCTTTTCGGTGTCGATGACGACTTCATAGTCGCCTTCCTCTAGCTTGAGGAATTCATGATGCGACATGCAAAAGCCCCAGGCATCCGTGTAATAGGCTGTTTTGTAAGGAATGAGATCGGGTTGTGCCGGCAAGGTGTAGATATGCGCTTGCAGTTCGGCCAGCGGCATCACGCGACGTTGAGGGATGCTGTAGCTCATGAGATGCAGGTTCGACATTTGAAAATCGATCACCTTGCGACCCGCCGCGTTCTTCACATAGGCGTCCCGGACGGTCCATTCCTGGGGCACCGTCCAGTCGAAAACCCGCGTCCCGCTAGGGACGGCGCGCTGCTCGATATCGATATAGTCTTTAAGGATATCGATGGTGTCACACACGCCTTTGCCGGTGATGCTGCGACAGATCGGAAAGAGGCGGGAAGCCAGATCATGAATAGTCTGGCCGATACCTGCCTCTCTCCATGCATCGCCTGTCAGCTTTGCACCAGGCTCTATCTTGCCCATCCGGGCCTCCTGTTTAAACCGATGCTGCAATATCGGCGTTCTGGCGCGGCGCGGCCATGGGGCGGCGCAGGTTGATGTCGATATCCTTGTCGCCGATCAGCTTCTGGAGTTGGCCGATCCGCTGATAGTGCGGCCCCTCGAATTCGGCCATTGTCAGGCCGGCGCTCTTGTAGGCCCGGTAGAGTTGCTCGGCACCTGCGGCGGCCGTCCATGTCGGTTTAAACGCCGGAAGCGCGCGGGCGATCTTGCCAAAATCGACGCGGTACGAACGGGTATCGGGGCTTGCATCGCTCGCATATTGCAGCCGGCATCCGGGCACCGTGAGAGCGACGATTTCGGCAATCTCCCGGATCTGATAGTTGTGCGCATCCTGTCCGACGTTGAAAGCCTGATTGTGTATGGCATCGGTCGGCGCTTCGAGCGCAGCCAGAAAGGCGCGCGAAATATCCTCGATGTGAACGATTGGGCGCCATGGCGATCCGTCGGATTTCAGGAGGATCAGTCCTTCCGTCACAGCCCAAGCGGTCAGGTTGTTGAGGACGATATCGAAACGCAGCATGGGCGAAAGGCCATATGCTGTTGCCGGACGCATATAGACCGGTGAGAAGCCGGGGCTCGCAAGGCTTGCAATCTCCCGCTCCGCCAAGACCTTCGACGTGCCGTAGGCCGATACCGGCTTCAGCTCGGCCGTCTCGTTGACCAGTCCTTCGCCAGCGGCGCCGTAGTTGCTGCACGACGAGGCGAAGATGAAACGCTTGACGCCTGCCTGCTTTGCGGCTCGCGCTGCCCGAACGCTGCCGCGGTAATTGATCTCATAGGTAATTTCCGGATTGAGATTGCTCAGCGGATCGTTGGACAGCGCCGCAAGATGAATGACAGCGTCGAAACCTTCCATATCCGAAGGCTGGATATCGCGAATGTCCTTGCAGACGCCGGGGACCTGCGGCAAAGGTCCGCCTGGAACATAAGCGCAGCGATGGTAGAATTCAGTGTCGTAGCCGTGTACTTCGTGACCCGCCTTGCGCAGGATGGGTACCATGGCGGAGCCGATGTATCCGCGATGCCCGGTGACTAGAACGTGCATGAAATTTCCCCTCAAAATCTATTTTCGATCGCAACGAGCGTATCTTTTCAGGCTAGATCGATGCACCGCGCAAAGCGGCTGTATCGATAATGCGAACGGTCTAGGTGCCCCGCTCGGTTAAGGCTTTCGGATGCTTTCCGATAATTCGGGCATGTCGGCCATGACCAACCCGTGGCTGGCCTGATGCTGCGCGTTGCCGTTGAAACGCCGGAAGACGACATCGGATGGGCGTCCTGTCAGGAATTTGTCGACGCCGTATTCCAGCGCTTTACGGTAGACGACGAGCGCTCCATCGATGGCGTCAAGCGTTTTGGCTATATCCTCGTCCTCATGCGTGTAGCTTACAACGAGAGACGGTGCGAGAAGGCCGCGACGGATGGTTTCCTGCAGAAACAGCGAGCGAAAAGCCTGAGACGGCTTTCCGGTCTGGTCCAGCGTGAAGTAGCTGAGGCAGGCAGAATGGCCCTGGATGCCGAAATAGGAATCGAGCCCGTGCGCAATTGCGATCTGGCTGATGGCGGCGCGCAGCGAATTTCCCTGTCGGACCAGATGTGGGACCACGGGTTCCTGCGTGTAAACCTTCATGGTTGCGATGGCCGCGGCCATCGCATGCGTTTCCGCGCCATGCGTCGTCGAAAGCAGGAAGACGCGGGGGGCATCGGTTTGATCGATACCGCCTCGTTCCATGAATTCCCGCTTGCCGGCAAGTGCGGAAATCGAAAAGCCATTCCCCAGCGCCTTGCCGAAACAGGATAGATCGGGGGCGATATCGTATGTCTTCTGCGCGCCACCCGCATCCCAGCGGAAGCCGGTGATCATTTCGTCGAGAATGAAAAGCGCGCCGTTTTCGTGGCAAAGATTCTGGAGTTTGTGAAGAAACTGGTCCCGAGGCGGATCACCGCGCGACGGCTCCAGGATGAAGGCGGCTATGCGGCCTGGAAAACGGTCAAACAGACTGCGCGCACTCGCCAGATCATTATAGCTGAAGCCAAGGACCAGATTCTGGATCGCCTGAGGAATGCCCGCATTCATCTCCGTTGTTCCGATGAACCAGTCGTCGGTGGAGAAAAAGGGGTGGTCGCTGCAGCGCGCGATCAGGTCGCGGCCGGTAACAGCCCGCGCAAGTCGTATCGCAGCGGATGTCGCATCGGAACCGTTCTTGCAGAATTTGACCATTTCGGCCGCCTGGATCGTATCAAGGAAGGTCGAGGCGCATTCCACCTCGATCTTTGAGGGGCGCGTGAAATTGCAGCCGCGGTATAGTTCCGCACGCGCAGCCTCTACGACGTCGGCATAGGCATGGCCAAGGCCGACAGCCCTATTGCCCATACCGTACTCGATATATTCATTTCCATCGACATCCCAGACATGACAGCCATATCCCCTTTCAATGAAGCCGGGAGACAGGACAGGGTACTGGTCGTCACCCTTTGCATAGGTATGTGCGCCGCCCGGTATGATGTTGCGGGAGCGCAGGCGCAATCGATCCGAGTTTTCGAAATTTTCGACGAAAGTTTGCATGGCGAAATCCCGGGTCCATATGTCCAATGACCAGAGATTACCGTATCCGGCCCGGTGGCCGTCACCCCGTCTTTATGCTTGGAATGCTAGCCGAAAGGCTTAGAGGAGATATACAATCTTCTTGTCATAATCGTTCCGATGCGTTTGCATCTTGCGGGGCCCGACACCCGCAGGCAATTATGGATTTACAACAGGTCCACTGCACGACACATGACTAGTTTTTGAAGAGATCGGATATTTTAAAGATCACTTCCGTTCTGTTTTTGGCGTCGACTTTCTTCATGATATTGCGAATATGTACCTTTACGGTGCTTTCACGAAGATTGAGTTCATAGGCTATGATCTTGTTTGGCTTGCCTTGCGTCAAGGCGTTGATGACATCGACCTCACGTTGGGTGAACATGGCCGTGCGCTGACGTTCCTTGTCTTCCGCAACCACGAGCAACTGCCTGAGATCGCTCAGATTTTCAGCTGATACGAAAGCGCCGCCCGCCAATGCAAGTGAGATGGCGCCCACGCACACCGCCAACCCTATCGACGAGGAGATGTACCCGCGAACTCCCGCGTCGAACGCCCTCATGACCTGACGCAGATCGCGGTTTTCCGCAAGAATGACGACTGGCAGATAAGGGAAATCGGCGATGAATTTCCGCAACTCGTGAAGGGAAACGTCATCGCAAAAATCGCTGCGACCGACATTGACCAGGATGCCGCTATGCTGGCCGTTTGGAGCATGTCTCCAGTCGTCGAGTGATGAAAACAACTCGACTTCCATATCAAGGCCGTATGCGATCAGGCTCTGAGCCAGACACTCACGGTCGAGCGCGCGGTCGTCGATGATCGCCAGCTTTCTGACCGAAGTTTCCATAGGTTTCGAATGCGCAACCACATGGAAATTTGATGAGAATTGGCTATGTCCGTTGTTAGGAACTGATGTCAGCATGTTATGTCCTATCCGCGCTAAAGATTGCTTTGCGAACCTGCCTGGCTTGGCAGAGACGCAACCGAAGAGTTTCTTTCTACGAGCCCGCACAACGGACGTCGGAGGTAATTCAACCCGGAACGTCGTCATCAATCTGGAACTTCGGAAGAGATGATCTGAATTGCGGTCTGGATTTTTCGGAATTTAATGTCGGCCAGAAAGCAATAGACGTGGCACTACCCGAATTTCTACTCCGGCATCCTACAATGGAGTACCTCAACTGGAAAAGGCTCGGAAATTACTCACTTTTGATTGAGATTTCGAGACGGTGTTCAATCTGGCATGACGTAAAAATGCCAGCAGGTGCACGAGAACCGGTGAAATGGAATTTCGATCACACCAACTTCATTCTTCGCGGGCCGCGTCTAATTATATTGGATGAATTATAATATTTGCTGGATTGATTTATCATCAACCTTTGTTGCTCTTGTTTTTGATGTCGGCAACCTATGCGTGTTAATCGCATTTTCAAATTGCGCCTCAAGACAATTCAACACACTGTACCCCGTATATAACGGGGCGTGGTGAATATTTATCACTGACGAATGATCTCAAGGCCGTGTTGGCCGTTTTCAAGACTTCGTTGACCCTCCACCCCCTGACGCTTCGTAAGGGTCGATTTCTGTTTGGAATGCGCGTCAATTTTAACGAGAGTGAATATGACGGAACGCGGCGCGGATAGTAACAAGGTTCCCTCTACTTTCGAGGTAGACACCGGTCCGATGTCCGGGTCACAGGAAGCAAGTCCCGTTAGGATGTTCCCGATTGTCGGCGTCGGAGCTTCATCGGGTGGACTGAATGCGTTCAGATCCCTGCTCAAGGCGTTGCCTGAAAAAACCGGCTGTGCGTTTCTTCTCGTTCAGCATCTTGACCGGTCGCATGAAAGCATGCTCGCAGAACTTCTGGCGAGCGAAACGAATATGGTCGTGACCGAGGCTGTCAATCTTGCATTGATAGAGCCCGAGCACGTCTACGTCATTCCACCAAAATTCTTGATGTCGGTTGATGGAGGACGCATATATCTGTCGCCGCGGCGGGAAATGCATGAGGCACCTCTGCCGTTTGATGTTCTCCTGGGTTCGATGGTCAAGGAGTACGGACCATGGTCGATAGCGGTCGTCCTGTCCGGCACGGGATCCGACGGCTCATCCGGTGTCCAGCAGATCAGGGACTTCAAGGGGCTCGTTCTGGTACAGGAGCCTCAAGAGGCACAGTTCGACGGCATGCCCGAAAGTGTTATTTCGCTAGGGATTGGCGCTACCGTTTTGCCGGTTGCTGAGATGCCTGCTGCCATTGCCAAACATATTGCGCTGTTGTCGCGGCTTCGAGCCGATCACTCGATGGTGCGCCAAATGCCCCAGCTGGACCGGATCATCGAGATATTGAGAGTTTCCACAGCGAATGATTTTTCGGCCTATAAACATGGAACGATGCAGCGCCGTGTCGAAAAACGCATTGCGGTTCTCGGTATCGAGATCGAGGAGATTGACCGATATCTTGAGATGCTCGAAAACAGCGAAGAAGAGCGCCAAAATCTCGTCAGGGATCTCCTGATCAACGTCACCAGCTTCTTCCGCGACGGGAAGGTGTTCGACTTTTTACGCGATACCATTATTCCGGATATTCTCCACGCAAAAGCGGCTCACGGAGCAGTGCGGGTCTGGGTCGCTGGATGCAGCACGGGGGAAGAAGCATATTCTCTGGCTATTCTCTTCCTCGAGCTCATTCAGTCTATGGGCCTTCGTCTCCAGTTTCAGATGTTTGCCTCGGACGCCGATGGCGAGGCGGTTGCAATTGCCAGAGACGGACATTATTCACATGAGGCGACCAAATCGCTGCCGACGGACTTGCTGGAAAAATATTTCGTAAGGGATGACAACGGATACACCGTGACGGCGCAACTGCGTGGGGCGGTTGTATTCACCGTGCAGAATGTCCTGAGCGACCCACCGTTCTCACGGATCGATCTGATTTCATGCCGCAACTTGTTGATTTACCTCGAAGCGGACGCCCAAGCCAAGGTTTTGTCGCTTTTCAGGTTCGCCCTGCGGGAGAACGGCATTTTACTGGTCGGAAAATCCGAAACCGTTGGCGGAATGGATGACCGTTTCAAGCTGATTTCGGAAACCGAACGGGTATATCGGCGTATCGGGCCGCCGGTTTTCGGTGATCTTAATTTCGGCGTGGCTCCGGGTGGAAATGTCAGAATTCCCTCTTCGCTAGGAAAGGTGACTTCAGCGTTGAGGCACAGTGCGCTTGCCGACGCGGTTGCCCAGGTTCTGCTGGGTAGCTACGTGCCCGCCGCGATCCTCGTCAATAGAAAGTATGAATATCTTTACTCCATAGGCCCGACAGCAAGGTTCCTGCGGATCGCTTCAGGTCCGGCATCGCATGATCTGTTCGCCATGACACCGAAGGCGCTCCATAATAAGATCAGGTCTGCGATCCACCGTGCGACCCGCGATCAGAAGCCTTTCGTAGCCAAGAATGCAAAACTCGACAGCAACGGCGCGCATATCGAGTTCAGCATTCACGTAGAACCGCTGTTCAGTCAGGGTGAAGAGCTGTTCCTCATATGTTTCGTGGAAGATGCTGCGCAAGCCAACAGGGTTGTCCGATCGCAGAAATCATCGACGACAGATGCGTCGCCCATTACCGAGTTGGAATTCGAACTGGAGGAGACACGGGCGGAATTGCAGGGCGCCATACGCAATCTGGAAATTGCCAGCGAAGAACAGAAGCAGATCACCGCCGAAGCACTGTCTCTGAATGAAGAGTATCAGTCGACGAATGAGGAACTCGTTACTTCGAAAGAGGAGCTTCAATCCCTCAATGAAGAGCTGACAGCCCTCAACAATCAATTGCACGAAGCACTGGAGCGTCAGCGTGCAGTTTCCAACGATCTGCAAAACGTCTTGTACAGCACCGATGTCCCGACGCTCTTTCTGGATGCCAGTCTTCGTATACGGTTTTTCACACCAGCCACCCGGTCAGTATTCAAGATTATATCGTCCGATGTCGGCCGCCCCCTCTCGGACCTCAGCGGCTTTGATGGGGACATTTCGCTTCAAGTCGATGCGATGGCGACCCTCCAGGACGGCAATACAATCGACAGGGAGATAGGAGGACCTGACGGCCGCTGGTATGTCCGCCGCATCAAACCCTATCGCGGCGAGAGCGAGACCGTCGACGGGGTCGTTATCACATTCATCGATATGAGCGCCCAGAAGCAGGTTGCGGAAAGCAGGGAAGCTGCAAAGAAATCCGCCGAGCGGGCGACTGAGGCAAAGTCGCAGTTCCTGTCTGCGGCAAGCCACGATCTGCGTCAGCCGCTGCAAACCTTGAAGCTGTTGCAGGGGCTTTTGGAAAAGAGCGTGGGCGAAGGCCAGGCGCGCACCTTCGTTCAGAGGATGGAGGAGACGCTGTCGTCGATGTTGGGAATACTCAACTCCGTTCTCGACATCAACCAGATCGAAGCGGGTATGGTGGAACCTCAGATCGTGAGCTTTGCAATAGGCGATCTTTTGGGAAGGCTCTTCAAGGAATTTTACTATCCCGCTCAGGCCGCCGGGCTGCAACTCCATGTCGTGCCGTCCAGCCTCGCCGTTCGCACCGATCCGCGTCTGTTCGAGCAGATCGTCCGCAACCTTCTGTCCAATGCGCTGAAATATACGACGAGCGGCAAAATTCTGGTCGGTTGTCGCCGGCGCGGTACGAAGGTTCGTTTCGAAGTGTGGGACACTGGCATCGGCATTCCCGAAAACCATATCGAGGATGTTTTTCAGGAATACCTCCAGCTCGATGCGCCTGCTGGAACGGAAGACCGTGGTTTGGGGCTGGGATTGTCGATCGTCAAGCGGCTCAGCGAGCTTCTCGAACTAAGGGTAGTGGTGCAGTCACGACTGCATAAAGGTTCGGCATTCATGATCGAGATCGATCACGCACCGGCCGGTGAGCCGCTTGTACCACTTCCTGCGCCAGTGGATGACCATTCGAACCAAGCGGCTACCCTGTCGTGGGCGTCGGTTCTGATCGTCGAAGACGAAAACGGCATGCGTGATTTGCTCAAGATGGGACTTGAGCAGACTGGATATGTGGTGGCTGCGACCTCTACGGCTGCCGAGGCGCTCGCGATTGTTCGAGGATTGCAGTTCACGCCCGACGTCATTCTCGCAGACTACAATCTCCCTACCGGGGGGAATGGCATAGCTGCAATAGGAGATATCCGGCAAGCACTCCGCCGAAATGTTCCGGCGCTCATTCTCACAGGCGATATTTCAAGCAAGGCCCTGAGGGCTTTTGCACAGCACGAAATTCCGTATCTGCACAAGCCGGCGAAACTCAAGGACGTCGTGCAGGTCGTCGAGACCCTGGTTGTTCGCCAAACCGACGAGAGGGTAGTGCACATAAGCGAACCCGAATACATGAGGCCGATGACGGGTCGGCTCATCGAAGTCATCGACGACCAGCAGGACATCAGGGACAATTTGCGCGCTCTTTTCGAAGGAGAAGGCTGGACGGTTGCAACCTATGTATCGGCAGAAGAGTATCTTGCAGATTACCAGCCGGACAGATCAGGTTGTCTGCTTGTCGATGCGTATCTGCCGGGCATGGTCGGCATGGAGTTGCTGCGTTTGCTGAAAGAAAAACATCATCGGTTTCCGGTGATTGTGATCACGGGTCGTAGCGATGTCCGTATGGCAATCAATGCGATGCGATATGGAGCGGCCGATTTCATCGAGAAGCCGTTTTCTTACCAGGAAATATATCGGAGCGTGCAATCGGCCCTCGAGCGATCGCGTGATGCAAACGAGCGCGAAGAGCGGCGTGAAACGGCTCGTGCCACGCTGGCAACGCTTACTCGCAAGCAACGCCAGATCCTTGACCGGATTGTTCAGGGGCAGGCCAACAAGGTTATTGCAGCTGATTTGAAGCTTAGTCAGCGCACTGTCGAGAACCATCGCGCATCAATCATGCGCCGAACGAAATCCGCTTCGTTGCCGGCGCTGTTGCGGCTTGTCCTGAATGCCGAAGAATAGGCCGTCATCATCGAAAATTTGGCCGGTCTATCGCTATCGGCGGGCGATCGCTGCGCGAATGCGATACAATGCATCAGGTCTGCGCACAAGATAACTCACCGGTGGCAGAAACGCTGAAGCGGGTCTCAGGCGGAAAGCCTGTGCGAGAAGGGCACCCGCGCCGGGCCGGCGCCGGACCAGATTGGAAAGCGCGCACCAATAGGCGCGGTCGCTCAGGCTCGCGCGACCGCGCCTTAGCAGTGTTTGGGCATCGGCAAGCAAAGCCCCTTCATTGCCAAAGAAGCTCTCGAGCGCGGCTTCGATTTCGGTATTCCAGGCAAGCACGTTATCAAGGATGGCGGATTGGTTCGCACCGTGGATACGGGTGAAATTCTGCACGGCATCAAGTTCGACGATGTCGCCAAGCACCGCGAGCCGCATCCACATCTCGACATCGTCGGTATGGCGTAGTGCGGGCCGGTAATGACCGGCATGTTGCTGAATGTGCGTTCTGGTAACGGCGAGTGGGCCTGCTACCGGGCTGCGTCCCGTCCCGCAAATTTTGGCGATGAAGTCGACCCCGCGATGAAGCTGCATGCCACCGGCATCGCTGCGAAGGCCCAATGCTATGTCGGCATCGTCACTGAAGAAGGTGGTGCGGCCGAACGCCATGTGCGCGCCGGGGCTATTGTCGAGCGCCTCCATTGCGCGCGCGAGTGCTCCAGGCGACAGGACATCGTCGGCGCAGATGATGGCAAAATAGTCCGCCCGAGCCCAATCGATGCCTTCGTTGAAAGACGCGTGACCGCCGAGGTTCCTTGCGCGCAGGCTCGTTTCGATGCGGGGATTTGCTGCCGCGAGAGACCGGACGATCGCGACACTGTCGTCTGTGGAGGCATTGTCGATGATGAGGATACGCATGTCCGGGATGTTTTGGCCAAGGACGCTTTCTACGCATCCCTCCAGAAAGCGACCGTAATTGTAGTTGGGGATGACGATATCGATGCTGCTCATGGTTCCACCGCTGCGGCAACGACGGTGTCGGGAATGGAAGCCGGTGCAGGAGGTTTTCCGACCCTGCGCAGACTCCCGGCAAAAGCATCGAGCGTCGAACGTATTTCGCTGACGAGTGGATGACGCAGAAGAAACAGGCAAACGGCCCAGCCTGTCACCGAAAGGATGACGGCGCCGCCAGCCATGGCGAGGGAGTAATCGAAGCGGAATCCCATCCAGGCAGATATGGCAAGCGGCCCCACAATCGCGGCAAGGGTCACGGCGGCACTCGGCCCGATGGCTGCGAACAGTTCGGGTAACTTAAAGTGCGCATGGCGTCTGACGAGATAGAATGCGACGAGCATCTGGAAGGGCAGCGTGACGAACTGGCTCAGCGCTACCGCGGTGAGGCCAAAGAAGCTGGCAGAGCAGAGCACAATTGCCGAGACGCTGCGGCAGACGAAATTGCCCAGAAAAGCCTCCCGGTTGGCGTTGAGAGCGATCAGCAGCGGCGTTGTCAAAACCATGGGAAACCAGAAGATCGACGCAAGCGCGAGAATCCGGGTGATCGGTACGGCGGCGAGCCACTGGTCTCCAAGTGCAAGGCGCACGATGGGATCGGCGAGAATGGCCACCATGATCAGCGACGGCCAATACAGCACGGTGATGTAACTGAGGGCGCGCAGGTAGGACCTGCGGACGTCTCCACCTTCGCGAACTTCGGCGGCGAGCGCCGGGAAGGCGAAGGAAAAGATTGCCGAGAGGAAAATGCGATCGGGAATGGAGCAAACGGTATTGGCGCGATTGTAGATCGCGACCGCTGTCGGTGTCATGGCAAAGCCGAGCACCAGTTGCGGCAGGGACTCGTATAATTTGTCAACGATGGTTGCAGCGCCCCTGTAACGGCCGAATTCGGCCATACGGCGCCACGACTTGAGCGAAAGGCGTGCTGTACGCTGGGCCGGATCGGCATAGGCTGCAAGGGCGCTGGCAACGCTGTTGCCGACGAGCAGGCCGAGCGCGAAGCTGACGAAGCCCCATCCATTGCTGGCAGCGAAGATCGTCACGGTAGCCATAGCCACGAGGCCGATGGTTCGGACGCGTGCGATGGTGCCGAATGCCAGCCGGCGACGCAGCATGGAAAATGCCGGCATGCCCAGGCTTTCGGCCATGACGGCGGCAATTGCCAGGATAAGATAATGCTGGAGACCGGGCTGGTGGTAGAAAATCGCCAGATAGGGTCCGCATAGATAGAGAACGATCCCGAGAATGCCGCTGACGAGGAGCAAGAGTGTAAGCGACGTGTTGATGTCATCGCGTTCAACGACATCGAGCTGAATGAGAAAATCGGAAGAAACGAATTCGCGAAAGGCGAATATCACCGATGTCACCCCGTAGCCGATGACGGCAAAGCCAACTTCCGCCGGCGACAATAGTCTCGATACGATCGCGATCAGAGCGAGATTGATCGCAATTCCGAGGTGCTGTTCCAGCATGGCCATGAAAAAGGCGCGGCGGACTTTGTGCATCGAGGGCTCCGACAGCGTCGCCGATAATCGACGGTAGCGTCAAATCTAGAGTGGGGACTTGGATCTTGGAAATCTGACCGTTGGGATGGCAGCCGGATCCGTAGGTGTAGGCCGTTTGGAGAATGTCCGTTGAAGGGCGTGCGACATTGTGCGGACTACTCCCGTCGAGTGGTGAAGAGCCTCGGTATTACGTCGAAAGCATTAGGCTGCGGGACACCTTTGCTAAGGCGTAACGCTCTGCAGCGTTGCGACGGCATCAGTTGAGAGAAATTCCCGGCCGAGTAGCGCCTCTTGCTCGGAAAGCTGGCGCTTGAAGCGATCATTGGCGTGGTCGATCCGCTGTCTTACCGCCCCGGCTCCAGCGAGTATCTCCTTCACCAGCTCGATAACTTCCTCGACTTCGAACGTGTCGATGTGTCGGGCAAATTTCTCTTGGTCGAAATCGTTCATCAGATCATCGAACTTTCTGGCATAACCTATTGATATTGTCGGATTTCCGAGTTTCAGGGAACAGACAACTCCATGATATCTCGACACCACCGCAAGGTCGATTGCTGCCATCTGCTGCATGATATCGCGCAGCGTTGCGGCCGAGCTGATGTCGATCTGCGCCAACTCGTCCTCGGAGAGCATGTCCGTCAGCAGAAACATCAGATCCGCGCAGGCGACCCTGTCCGTAATGTCTCCCATCAAAAGGGTGATGCGATGGCCTTCACCGATCAACCAGCTCACGAGCCGTGAGAGCTTGTGGATGTAGGTCTTGTAAATCCTGGCGGCCTCGGGGTCGTTGTGACGCCAGCCGCGATAGTCCATGACGCCGACACCTATTCTCATTACGCCGTCGGCGGGGCTCTGCCGGTGGGGCACAGGAATAGGAAGATCAAAGGCGATATCGGGGTAACGGTGGTCTCGCGACACGTCGACACCGATCGTTTTCATGTAGTTGAGCGAGAAATCGTCCCGGTAGGATCGATAGGAGGCCATCTGTGCGGCAGAGCGCAGGAACCAGCGGCTGAGACGGCTTTTCATCGGGCCGGCGCCGATGCTGACTAAGGCGATCCGTGTGTTGCGAAGGCGTGCAACGAGACACCAGCAAAACACGACAAAGGGCCAGCCGAACCACTTTTCCTGAAAATCATCGAGGATGCCGGTTCCCGGTATGATCATCAGATCAGCCTTGTCGAAACTAAAGAGGGAACTGACCAATAGCATGAGCCGTGAAGGCACCTTGCCGAGTAGCTTGTCCAGTTGCCTCATCCATGCATTCGTCAGGGGAGGCCCCCCAACACCCATCGCACGAATATTGAACTTCGCACTTACGACTGTCGGACTTGCACAGATACACAACAGATCGGCATCGGGCCTCATCCTGCGCAGATAAAGGAGCATGGCTTCCAGCGATCCGTCATTGCCCGAATTGCCAGAGCCAAATTGTCCAAGGAGAGTGATCCTCATTTATTTTCCAATCGCAGCCCGGCGCCGACACGCTCGATATGGCATTGATATCCGCTGGAGCAGTACGACCCCACACCGACATTCGGGTTGCGTCTTACGCCAAACGAATAGTCTGACTGACGCAAACTTCTCAAAGGAAGATACAGCCAAGCCTAAGATGCAACTGACTGTCATCCCGTGGCTTTTTAGTATGTCGCCTTAGCAGCCACTCGAACCATCCGCCGTCGATCCGTTGCGGCATGGTTGTGGATGCTAGAGCGAGAGTGTCCCATGAAGCTTGCCTATTTTGTTCTTCCCCATATCGGCGGCACCTATTCCGTCTTCAAACATCTTCGCAAAGGTCTCGCCGCCTATGGCATAGACGTGCGATGGCTCGGCGTGTGCAAGGAAACATACGGGCTGCCTTTCGATCTGCAGGGTGAAAAGGCATTCGGGCAACTGCTGCGGATGCCCGTCAATCTCAGCGACCGCGAATGTGCAGCACGAATGGCGGCCGCCATCGAAGACGGCGGGTTCGACGGTGTGATCGTCAATGTTCTTGGCGATCAGTTGCAGACAAATATCGCGCGCTATCTGCCAGAAGGTATCCTGCGTATTCTCGTCGTTCATAATATCTCACCTGGAACATACGCTGCCGCGCGCTCGATCCGGGACTATGCCCATGTTACGATCGGCGTATCGGAGCGGTGCCGCGCCGATCTGGTCGCGCGCAACGGCTTTTCGAAGGATCGCACCTACGCAATCCCGAACGCGGTGGACAGCGATGCGTTCCGGAGCCAGGCGGTTCGGCGCATCAACCGGGGGCCGGAACTCAAGGTTCTCTTCGTCGGCCGCATTGAAGATGCATCGAAAGGCGTGATGTGGCTGCGGGAGATACTGGATGCGTCGCCCGAGGCGGTACGCCTGACGATCGTCGGAGATGGGCCGGATATGGGCAAGCTCAGGCGAAGGCTTGACGGCCATGGCGATCGCGTCAGTTACGCAGGATCCGTTCAGCTTTCAGACATACCGGTCATCATGGCCAGTCACGATGTTCTCATCATGCCGTCCCGCTTCGAGGGGCTTGGCATGACGATGATCGAGGCAATGGCCGGCGGCTGCGTCCCGGTCGTGTCCCATATCCGTGGCGTGACGGACACGATTGTCGAGCCGGGCCGAAACGGCTTTCTGTTCCCGATCGGCAATTATACGGCAGCGGCCAATGCGATCGCGCGCTTGCATGCCGATCGCGACCTTCTCGAGCGGATGTCGATTGCGGGAAAGGAAATGGTCCTGAACCGCTTCAGCATCGAACGGATGGCCGCACGCTATAACGAAGTCATTACCATGACACTGAACGATCGTCCTGGCCTGTCAACGGTGCTCAGGATGGAGGACTGGTCTATTCCCGCCGGTTTGAGGCCGGGCCTTCGAACCTATCTGCCGTTGCCCTTGAAAAACTGGCTTCGCGTCGTTCGTGAACGGCTCTGAAGCGATGTTCGGCGATCAGCGGCGACTTGGACATCTGTGCGGCGTCTTCTTTTTTTGGCTATGCATGTTTTCGACCGGCAACGCACAGGATACCGTTTTTCCGCTGCAGACGTCGCAGGACGGGCGTTATCTTGAAGACAGCAAGCGTCTGCCGTTCCTGATTGTCGGCGACAGTGCGTGGTCGCTCATTGGCGACACCTCTATTCCCGATGCGGAATTTTACCTGGAAACCCGAAAGCGGCAGGGCTTCAACACCGTGCTTGTATCGTTGATCGAGCATCAGTTCTCCCGCAAGGCGCCAGCGAACTTCTACGACGAGAAACCTTTCGCAGGCGATGTCTTCGAGCAACCGAACGAGGCCTATTTCGACAGGGCAGAAGCCGTCATAAAGGCAGCCGCAAGTCGCAACCTGCTGGTGCTTCTCTGTCCGGCCTATAGCGGCGCACGCGGTGGCCCCGAAGGATGGTATCAGGAAATGGTCGCGGCCGGGCCAGAAAAGCTGCGGGCTTATGGACGCTATCTCGGGCAGCGTTTTGCGAAGTACCCCAACATCATCTGGGTGCAGGGCGGGGATTACGATCCGCCAGATCGCAATCTGGTCATGGCTGTTGCAATGGGGATCGCTGAAACTGATCCTTCGGCATTGCAGACCGTGCATGGCAATCCCGATACCGAGACGAGCGATTTTTGGCGGGACGCTTCCTGGCTCGATATCGATTCAGTTTATACTTACAGCAATGTCGCGGCGGCGGTGCTGGATCGTTACCGATCGGGACCAAGACGCCCTTTTTTCCTCATCGAAGGCGCATATGAAGGCGAGAACGATGTGAAGGAGCGTCAGGTTCGTCTTATTGCCTATGGTGCGCTGCTTTCAGGCGCGAGCGGTCAGCTCTTCGGCAATAATCCGGTCTGGCATTTTTCCGCCGCCGGGCTTTATGAAGCGAAGGACAGCTGGCAAGGTTCGCTGAACAGCCGTGGTGCTCAAAGCATCACCCATCTGGCCTCGCTTTTCAGACAACTGGCATGGTGGAAGCTCGTACCCGATCAGGGAAGCTTGCTGAAAAGCGATGCGGGCGCATTCGCGGCGCGCGACAGGGAAGGGTTTTTCGCCGTGATCTATCTCGACACTCCTTCCGTTGCGATCGATCTCGACAGTTTGGCGGCAGGCGAGAAAACCCTTCGCTGGTATGATCCCTCGAATGGAATTTACATCGAACCGATCGAGCGTCTTGGCCGCAGCGGCCTTCGTAACGTGACGGTGCCGGCATCGGCGAATGCTTTCGGCTTTCAGGACTGGATCGCCGTTCTCTCCACACAGGAATGATCACTTGCAAGATGCCGCACGCTGCCGAGTCGTTCATTTGTGGTCGCTCGCCGTCAAGGTCTCAAACCTAGCTCTTTCGATATTCGATCCGGTTCGGGGGTGGGGAGGGTAGCCGTTAATTTCGACACCCTCTCCCTTTGGTGGATTTCACACGCCTTTTGCCCGCATACCCCTCAGGGCCGGTGTTTTTTAGGATCGTCTGGAGGCGAGTATCGTTGCAAATGCGCCGCCAAGCTTCAGTGTGGGGATCAGACATGTCGGGGATACTCTTCAACACCATTGCCACTTTCGTTCTGTGCGTATCCCTCATCGTCGTTCTCAGGCGCCTGACCATTGTGTTTCAGCTTGTGGATCGCCCCGATTCAATCCGCAAACGCCACACGGGAGCCGTTCCGCTTTGCGGTGGCATCGCGATCTTTGCCGCTTTCGCTGTTTCCGCATTCGTCGGTGGGTGGAGCGAGGCTCTCGGCATGAACTTCTGGCTCGGGCTGGCGGTCATTCTACTAATGGGCGTTGTCGATGATCGCCGGCCGCTACCCGCAGCAGGACGCCTTCTCATGCAACTAGCCATGGCGATCGCTCTCGTAGGCGGCGCCGATATCGGCTCTCTCTCCATCGGCGTGCTGTTCACGCAGCATTCCGAGCTGTTCCTGCCGCTATTTTTCGTCATCGGAGTTCTCTTCGTGACCGGGCTGGTGAATTCGTGGAACATGCTTGATGGCGTCGACGGGCTTGCAGGTGGCACTGCGGGTGTCGCGTTGATCTGGCTGATGATCGTGGCGATCTTCGCAGGTGTCGGCGACATTATCGCGCCGCTTCAGGCACTCTGCGTATGCCTCTGCGCTTTTCTGGTCTTCAACATGCGCGGTCCATGGCGCGCACGGGCGAGCATATTCCTCGGCGATGCGGGCAGTACCGCACTGGGTGCGACGATTGCCTATGTAATCGTCCTGCTGGCGACCACAAGCGCTGCGGTATCCTTTCCGGCATTGCTCTGGATCGTGATCCTGCCGATCACCGATACGCTCAGCCTGATTGTCCGTCGTATCATGCACGGTCGCAGTCCAATGTCGGCCGATCGCTGGCACTTTCATCATCTGCTGCTGGACTATGGTTTCGCGCCGGCGGCGGCAACGAACACGCTGGTCGTCATTTCCTTCATTTGCGGCGGCATCGGTTTTGCCGGAATAAAAGCCGGTGTTCCGGCGGAGATGATGGCCGCCGGCCTTCTCGTGCCGATTGCCCTTCACACCGCGTTCGTCCTTACCGCGACGGGCTACCTCTCGAAAACCTGGCTTCACAGGGGTAATTTCGATCTCTACCGCGAGGTGGCGCGTCTACCGGTCGCCGCAAGCGCCGCGCCGGAGCCAAGAGCCATTCAATCGGCGAATGAAGAGTAATCGCCTCATGAAAGCGCCGTGGCCCGGACCGCGAATTCCCTCGACACCGGTTTCAAAAGGACGGCTTTCGCGTTCGCGCATTTCCCAGAACATCCGAAACGCTCCGCCATTGAAACGGAACGCAATTTTACTGGGCTTGATGATGCTGACTGCAATCGGGCTCTACGGACTTGCCCTCGTCTCAGCGGGGTCGCTCCTTGTAGTGGAGGACCCGCCTGCGCAAGCCGACGTCATCGTAGTTCTGGGCGGGGACGGTCCTCCTCGAGCTGCCCAGGCCGCAAAACTATGGCACGAGGGAAGGGCGCCGCTCGTTCTGGTGACTGGCTATGGGGATTGCGACTTCATCCGCGACATGCTGGTGCGGCTGGGGGTGGATTCCGCAGTCGTCTCAACGGAATGTCTTTCGCTCAGCACCTGGGAAAACGCGACATTCGCACAGCCTATACTGACTGGAATGGGGGCAAAAAGTGCCATTCTGGTCACGAGCTGGTTTCATTCACGACGCGCAGTAAAGCGCTTCCGGTTTGTGATGCCTCAAATCGAGTGGATTTCCCTTCCTGCGCAACGAACCGTGCCACTGTGGCGGCTTGCCATCAACGGCGACGGGGTGCAGGTGTTCAAGGAGTACGCCAAAGCGCTCCTCTACGACCTCAGAAGCAGTGTCGTGCGGGATATGCCGCCGGTTCAGGCGGGGCTTGCTTCATCATGAACACGCTTCTGGTCTTTTGCCTCTTCGCTGGTGTCGTCCTGCTCCTCTTCTGGGGAATGATGCGTCGGGAGCGAATTTACGAATTCCCGTTTCTGACGGGCGTCATCACGTTCAGTTTCATCTTGCCGCAGGTTCCCGGACTGGCGTCGGAACGATTCCTGCCGGAAGGCGCGTTCGCCAGAGCCGCGCTGTTCATGATGCTGTGCCTTTTCATGTGCTGGTGGGGATGGAGCAGAACGGCAAAACCCTTTGCATTCTTCCGGATCGATTTCGATGAAACACGTCTGCTGATCGTCGCAGCCGTTCTCTCGGTCGCCGGCGCCTACTTCTATTTCAAGCTTAGCCGTTTGCCGGGAGAGTTGACCATTGCGGTGCAGATGACCGGAGTTCCGGTCATGTACATCTTCTTTTCGCGGTTGTTGAGCTATGGTCTGGCCATTGCGGTGCTTTGCCTTGCACGGCGATTTTCCTGTCTGGCGCTGGCCGTACTTGCGTTCGATCTCGTCTTTTACCTGGATCGCATCGTGATAACCGGAAAGCGAGCCGAAGCGGTGGAACTCATCATGACATTCGCGCTGGCATGGTGGTTTTACAAGGGATGGGCGATCCCGCGCGTCTTCGTGATCATTGCGCTTTTTCTCGGCACACTGTCGATGAACAGCATGGGCGACTACCGCGCCATCACCAAGGCCAACGGCGCGCCGGTCTGGGATGACATCAAGAAGATAGATTTCGTCGGCAATCTTGAGAAAGTGTTCCGGGATGGCGGCGACGAGATGCGCAACGCTATTATGCGGATCGACAACACCGCAAACACCCTGCAATTTGATTACGGCAAGTTCCACTGGAACAGGCTGGTGTTCAACTTCGTGCCCGCGCAACTCGTGGGCGTAGAGATCAAGCAATCCTTCATGCTGCCGGTGCCGGTTCAATCGCGCGACTACAATCCTGTTCTCGGCACGACGGAGACCGGCATGGCGGATGCGTTTGGATCCTTCTGGTATCTGGGAGCGTTAAAATTTTTCCTGCTCGCCTATCTAGTGCGCCGGGTCTGGGTGACCGCAAACACGGGCGAGTTCGCTGCACAATTCACCTATCTATTATCGATCATACCGTCCATGCACGCCATCTCTCATCAGACCGACTGGGTTCTCATGGTCTGGGTGCATATGCTGATGTTTGCAGCACCGGCGCTGGCATTTGCCGTCGTACCCGCGCGCGTGCAGCAGCGTCGGTGCGAGATATCATCGTTGACGTCTCAAGCCGGAGGATAGGCCATGCGCTCGCGATACCACGATCCCGCCTTCCAGCATGCAACGACGCCCCTGCCGCGTTTCGGAGGTCCAACCTTTGCACTGAATTTGCGGTTGAAACGGCTGGTCTGGATGATCGTATGGCGGCTTCTTGCCTCCTGGACGCCGCCGCCGATGCGGCGCTGGCGCAACTTTCTCCTGCGCAGTTTTGGCGCGCGCCTGCACGCCACGGCAATGGTGTATTCTAGCGCGATCGTATGGTGGCCGGGGCACCTCGTCATGGAGCGTCATTCATCTCTCGGGCCTGGAGTGATCTGCTACAACGTCGACATGATCACCATCGGCCGATATGCCTCGGTCTCGCAACGTGCGCATCTGTGCACCGGGTCGCACGATATACAAGATAGCACATTTCCCCTCGTGACGGGGCCGATGGTGATCGACGAGGATGCCTGGGTGGCGGCGGAAGCCTTCGTTGGTCCCGGTGTCGTCGTCGGCAAGGGGGCTGTTCTCGGCGCGCGAGCCGTCACCGCGAAGTCATTGAAGCCCTGGACGATCTATGTCGGCAATCCGGCAAGGCCAGTCGGCTCGCGTCGTCAGGAAGCGGCGGCCTCCAATGCGCTCAGCCGATAACCCTCCAGTGTGGCTTGGGCGATGGCCGGCCAGGTGAATTTCTCCAGCACAAGTCGGCGACCGTTTTCACCCATCGTTCTCGCTTTAGCGGGGTTGCTGAGCACGCTTGCCAGGCCCTTGGCAACCTCCGCCGCGTCAACCGCGACGATAACCCCGGCATCGGCAGATCCGACTTCGGGAAAGTGACACTGATCGGTGATCACAACAGGCGTGCCGCAGGCGAGCGCTTCTGTTATCGCCATGCTGAAACCCTCCTGTCGGCTTGGCAGGCAGAAACAGTCGGCATCGACCATGGCTTCGAGCTTTGCTTCGCCGTAAATGGCCCCGACCATAAAGACGCGGTGCTGGATGTTCAGTTTTTTTACCAGGTGCATAAAGTGGCCCTCTGCTCCACCGCGTGGACCTGCGACGACGAGATCAACGTCGACATAGGTGTCAGAGATAGCCGCAAAGGCCGAGGCGAGAATGTCGACACCTTTTTTGATGTGCAGGCGTGACAGGAACAGAATGTAACGCCTGCCGTGCGCCAGCGCGATTTTCTGCTTGAAATGTCCTCGGGCCGGCAGGGGATCGAATTCCTCGGCAAAAACACCGTTCGGTATGATCAGATTTCGTGCCTGGAAATTCAGCGGCTCGACAGCTGCCATTTCATCGACGTTCAATAGGTGCAGGAACGCAGCCCTGTTCAGCATCTTGCGGTAGCACAGCATCAGGGCGATCTTCTTTTTCCACGATCGCTGGCCGAGACTCCAACGGTCCAGCATGCCGGCCGGGCAGATGCAGTAGGGTACGCCAGCAGCGCGGGCGAGCTTGGACGCATAAAGCAGAAATGGCTCCCATACGCCGTGAATATGCATGAAGGAGGCATCTTTCAGCAAGGCTTTCAGCAAGCGCCGGCCGCTGAAGCAAAACAATGTTTCCAGGCTTCCGGCCGGCGGTAGGAGATGCCAGTGAATACTCTCGAAATGCGGTATACTGCGACCGATTTCCTTGACCTGTGCCTCGATCGCGGCGTCGCCATAGCTGACGATATTCACATCGAGACCGAGGCCGGCTTGTGCAGCGGCAAGGCGCATGGCGACGGCCTGCAAGCCGCCATGCTTGGGATCAATCGAAGCGATGACGTGGATGATCTTCATATCTCTTTGTTCCCCAGGTATCGCGCGTCGTCGGCGAGGCAAAGACCCGCGGACCCGGACAGATGCGGCCCGGACAGGGCGGCAAGAAGCCGCTTGCCGTAAGACTCCACGGTATGTTCGGCTGCGCGCAGGAGTGCGTTGGCAGACATGATCCGCCTGAACTCGGGATTGTCGGCCAGCGCACGCACCGCAGTCGCGATAGCTTCCGGATCGCAGACGGGAACGATAAAACCTTCGATGCCATCGCGAATGACGCTGCCGGTGTTTTCGGTCGTTATAACCGGCAGGCCCGCTGCCAGCGCTTCATAGACGGCGGTCGCGGAGCCTTCGCAGAGCGACGGCAGCAGGAAGACATCCGCCCACCGAAACTCCTCGACGATCTGCGAGCGCGGAACGATCCCTCTCAGCTCGACCCATTGCGAAATCTGCTGCTTGACGTCATCGGGTACGCGAACGCGGCCCGCCATCCGGAAACGGCCGGCGCCGTCCATCAATCTAGCAGCTTCCACGACATAGGGCGATCCCTTGCGCAGCCCGACTTCGCCCACGGTCAGGACCCTGATTGGCCCCGGCATACGTGCCGGTCTGTCGACGGAAGCCGCGGAATTGACCCCATAGGGAACGACGACACACCGGTCTTCCGGCCCACCGCATGCGACTACGTGCTTGCGGACAAATTCCGACGGGCAGACGATGACATCAGCGAGGCGCCACTCCGCTTTCTCCCGATCGGCGAACAGACGCGCATGCGGATTATCCCGCACCGGGCCGGCCCATGCGGGAAACCGAATCATTTCCTGGTCCAAAAGCGTTTCGACGACATCGCGTGGCGCGATCATCTGCTCGACAGCGGTCCAAAGGCCCTGCTGTTTTGCCGCCCGCATCTGCTCGAGTGCGTCGCCGCTGAAGGCGTAGAGCCCAGCTGCGCCGTGGAAGCCGCGCCTTGCCACCATTTCGGAGAAAGTCGACCCGGCCCAAATCGCGTGAGAGGTTTCCTCCACAACGTCTTTCGTACGCATGTGGCGCAGTACGGAACGGAGGCCAAAGCTGGGAAACACCGTCGTCAGCGCTGTCGGCACGCCTTTTGGCAGCCGACCGGCCAGCCGTTTGACAGGTGCTGGATAAAGGTTTGCCGGAAACGAATTGACAATCCGGGGCCAGCCTTTCGTGGCGCATATATCGGTGTAAAAATGCGCAAGGCGGCCAGCGGATGCGAATATTCTCGGTACGGCATAATGCATGCGGGCGCCGAGCTGGCTGACGACGATTTTATCTTTCATGACGAGATACCTTGAGCGATAGGGGGCCTGGAAGGCTCGACAGTCTGCAGCTCGGCGATCAGCACTGCCCAGGCATCTGCCGCCTTTTCTCGGGAATAGTCGGCACACAGCAGCCGCCGTGCCGCATCCCCCATTGCTGTCGTGGTATCCGGGTCGTCGCAGAGCTTTTCGATCATGCCGGAGAGCTTATCGATCTCTCCGATTTCGACGTTGCTGCCGCATTCTTTGGCTCTGAGAACACGCGGCACCTCTCCATCAGGGTCGCCAACGAAGATCGTCGGCCGTCCAGCCGCCAGGATGCCATAGAATTTGCTTGGAATGATGCAGTGTTCCAGTTCCGGCAGCAGCGAGACCAGATGCACATCCGCAACGCTTAGGCTTTCAGCAAGTTTTTCAACGGGCTGCAGCGGCTTGAAGATGACGTTCTGAAGACCGAGATCCTGAACGATAGTCTTCACAGCGGCGTGCTGGTGTCCGCCGCCAATGAGAAGGAACCGGATATCCTGCCGGTGCTCGAGATGTTTCGCCGCCGCCAGCATAGTGCCGAACTCATGCGCCCGCCCGAAGTTTCCTGAATAGCCGACGACAAACACATCCTGCAGTCCCCACGCCTTCCGCAGGCTGTTATCTTGGGGCAAGACAGGATAGATTTCCTCCCCATCCGACCAGTGATGCAGGATGCTGACGCGATCCTTTGCAAGGCCTTGCGTGAAGAGGAATTCCGCCATCTTGTTGGTAGGGCAGACAACCATGCCGGGGGATCGCAGAGACCAGTTGCGCGCCTGCGTCAGCCATGGCGCAAGCCACCGTGCACGTTTCCTAAAAAATCCAAGCTCGATTGCGGTCTCCGGAAAAAGATCCATAATCCAGTTCACCATGAGTGCGCCCTTTAGGCGGATCGCGATGCTGCTCATGACGGAGAGGAGCGGAGGATCGGTGCAGACAACGACCGTATCTGTCGCCCGAACGTTGCGCAGAAGCCAGGCGAATGCCAGCACCTGAAAAAGAAGATAATCAATGCTCCGGCGCATGAGGCTGTGCCGGCCGAAGCGGCTGCTTGCGAGCCGTCGGATATGTACACCCCGAACCATTTCGGTTGCGGGCAACACGCTTCCGGGATGATTGTGTATTTCGCGACTCGCAACGACGGTCACATTCATTCCGCGCTGCGCCATTGAAACGGCGAGCGATGATATCATCCGGCTTGTTGCCGACTGGTCGGGCAAACCGTATCTGTTCAGGAAGATCATCCTCACGCTTTTTTTCACCCGCCCAATGTCCCGTCTGAATGAACATTCTTGGCGAGGTGAAAACAGGCGGCAAGCTGGTCGTAAGGATTAATAGGTTCACAGTAGGGAGCGGCGAATACTTTGAAGCAGGTGACGTGTCATCCTTTTGGTGGCTGAAATGAAAATGAGGCACTAATGAAGCGCGGGAAAATTGCGAGACTCTTTCTCCACTCTGCTCCATGCTACCCTGCGCAAACTTAGTTTGAGAAAGCATTGCGTTCTGCTGACGCCGTCCAGCAGATATCCTCATGAAACGGTCTCTAAATTGTCGCCGTTCCCGACAGGCTGCTCCTTGGCTCGTAAAGCGCCCGAAGGTCATTGAACGCAAAGCATGATAGCGTGACACACCCGAACATCCGACTATGCGTATGCTTCGGGTATTGATGTGGTCGCGATTTTGCGTCAGCCGAGGAGGAAATAACAATGGCGATCTATGTTGAAGACGACAGCGACAGCCTTATCTCGCAGGATCTTGCGGAGGTAGCGGGCCGCTATTTGGGAAAGCCTCTTGAAATGCTGTCTGAGAGGGAAAGGGCGATATTCCGTCGCCTTGCAGCGAGGCGCACCATCTCGAAAGACGCTAACGCGGTTTTCGATGAGAGACTGACGCCTGGCCAGCGCCTTGCTGATGCGGTCGCTAAATTTGGCGGTTCCTGGACCTTCATCCTAATCTTCGCTGCTTTACTTGCAGCATGGTTGGGCGCAAACATCGTAGCATCCTCGAACGCTTTCGATCCTTACCCGTTCATTTTCCTCAATCTCATCTTATCCATGCTTGCAGCTGTTCAGGCGCCGGTGATCATGATGAGCCAGAACCGACATGCGGCCAAGGATCGGATAGATGCCGCGCATGACTACGAGGTTAACCTGAAAGCGGAGATCGAAATCATGGCGCTGCATGACAAATTCGATCAGATACGCTCGATCGAGCTGAAGGCGCTCGTCGATAAACAGCAACAACAGATCGATCTTTTGACAAAACTCGTGCTGAGACAAGCGGGCTAGAACATTCCTGGTAAAATTAGGAAAACCTGGGAATGCACGATGGCGGTATGTGAGAACGACGCGCTGTGCGTGCCAGCTGTGCATTGGCGGCTGGGGCATATCATGATGATTTTCCAGAAAACCCAGGCGCTTGTGCATCCCTCTTATTGAGCGCACAGTGGATCGATGAGGGCTTTTTTGAATCGGGCGCTGGGTGCATCTGCCTTTCCTCAACCAAAGGACGACTGCCTGATCGAAACGAACTGATCGAGGATACGCGATTTTTCCTCCCGCTTTCCCCTTGCATAGCGCTTTGCCAGAGCCGCAACCAATTCCTTCTTCGTCGTCACGTTGATCAGCCTCATCTGATTTGCTCCGCACCCACAAATGATGGGAGCAAAGCAGATGAGGCAACGGCCAACAATCAGGGAACATTTCTTGTGAGGCAATGCGGCGTCTCATCCTGATTGGCGCGCTATAGAAATCGACAATCGTTGTTATCGCGTGGCCAAAAAGCGGGGCGCCAGTTCTGATCCCTTCAAGAGCTGAGCGCAGGTCCAACTTAGACAGCCGAACTGTAAGGCGTAAAATCCGCCCTTCCTTCGACCCGCATTTTGGAAACGCCAGATAAATATGCCGGTGATGATGCCAGAAGATGTTGCGTCTTTACTCTGCCTATCGTCTATGGCGTGAGATTTTGGGTGCCATCCCGTAATGATCAGTTTTCATCGTTCTGGAATCGACAAGCGAGGCACCCAAATGAGGCGCTCCCGCAGAAGCGCCTGAGCTTGCATAGCATCAAACACGACCCTAAACGGAGAGCGCCGCGCTGCAGCTTTCGGCGATATTGCTGTCGACCGATGTCTGCCCCGGCATGGATGCCCACCCGCCAGTTTCGATGAACTGACGCTTTGCAAAGCTATCTGAGAGAGCCTTAAACTCGATCATTTTTCCGGTCGCGTCAGGTGCAGCCTTGAAGCGTTCGACGCATATGGCTGATGCGAGCTCTCCACGGGCTATCTTGCCCGCAGCTGTCGCTGCCTGCACTGAAGATCCGCCGGTCACCCAGCCACCCCAGTTAAAGATCGTGTCCCGGGGAGTGGTGTAGCTTAGACGACCACGGCTCATCCCAGAGGGGCGGATGAGTGTCAGCTTGCGGCTGGCAGGCTGATGAGCGGATCATCGCTCATTGTGGCGATGGTCTCAAGTGTCATGTAGCGGGATCGCTGAACAGCCCACTCGTCGTTTTGCTCGAGGAGCAAAGCGCCGACGAGCCTGACGATGGCGTCGTCGTTCGGAAAGATACCGACGACTTCGGTGCGCCGCTTGATCTCGCCGTTGAGACGTTCGATCGGGTTTGTTGAATGAAGCTTTGCCCAGTGCTGCTTGGGAAAGGTCATGTAGGCGAGCACATCCTGCTCGGCACTATCCATCAGGGTAGCGAGTTTCGGCACTTTCGGCCTGATCTGGTCGGCGACATTACGCCATTGGGTGCTTGCAGCCTCCGGAGTATCCTGGGCAAACGCCGTGGCGATGAAGGCAGAGACGACACGCCGTCCGCTCTTCCCGGCATGGGCAAGCGCATTGCGCATAAAGTGGACCCGGCACCTCTGCCATGTGGCGGACAGCACCTTCGACACCGCTGCCTTGATGCCCTCATGCGCATCGGAGACAGCAAGCTTCACGCCGCGCAGGCCTCGCCTGGTCAGCTTGCGCAGGAACTCAGTCCAGATCGCTTCTGCTTCTGAAGTGCCGATCTCCATGCCGAGCACCTCGCGTCGACCGTCGGTGTTGACGCCGACAGCGATGATGACAGCGACAGAGACGATGCGTCCGCCGCGACGAACCTTCAGATAGGTGGCATCGATCCAGAGGTATGGCCACTCGCCCTCGATAGGACGGTCGAGGAAGGCCTTCACCTTCTCGTCGATCTCCTCGCAGAGCCGCGATACCTGGCTCTTGGAGATGCCGCTCATGCCCATGGCCTTGACGAGATCATCTACGGATCGGGTCGAAACGCCTTGGATGTAAGCCTCCTGAATGACCGCCGTCAGAGCCTTCTCCGCCATCCGGCGCGGCTCCAGGAAACTCGGGAAGTAGCTGCCTGTGCGAAGCTTGGGAATGCGCAGCTCGACGGTCCCTGCTCGTGTCTCCCAGTCTCGATCGCGGTAGCCGTTGCGCTGGGCAAGTCGAAAGCCGTTCTTCTCGCCATATCCCGCGCCAGTCTTCGCCCCGACTTCCAGTGCCATCAACTTCTCGGCAGCAAAGCCGATCATATCCCGGAGCAAATCGGCGTCGGCACTCTTCTCAACGAGTGAGCGCAGGTTCATCATATCGTCGGTCATCGGTGGTGTCCTTCAGGTTGGATCTAAGCAACCCGACCCTACCGGAAATCACCGATGGCTATGAAATCCAGCTACACCACGCGCTGGGACACGATCCAGTTAAATCCGACAATGACGGTCGCGACCGCCGTCGCCACACATGCCCACCCAAGAATTGTCTTGGAGGGCTGATAGGTATCAAATCGCTGGAATATTGATGTTTTGCTGTTCTGCACGGCCATGACATTCTCCTCGTTGATCGGTTCACTGATCCAAGTTCCAGAGTAAGCGCTACATCATTCCGCCCATGTCAGGCATGCCGCCGCCGGCAGCATCCTTCCTGGGAAGGTCGGCAATCATGGCTTCTGTTGTCACCAAAAGACCTGCCACCGAAGCGGCATTCTGTAGGGCGGTGCGAACCACTTTGACCGGATCAACGATACCCATGGCGATCATGTCGCCGTACTCGGATGTCTGAGCATTGTAACCGAAATTGTCGGTGTCACTTTCCAGAATCCGGCCGACAACGATCGAGCCTTCGTCACCGGCATTTTCGGCAATCTGGCGTACCAACGACTGCAGGGCCTTGCGGATGATGGCGATGCCGGCATTTTGGTCGTCGTTCTCGCCCTTGATATCGAGCACGATCGAGGCACGCAGCAGGGCCGTGCCACCGCCGGGAACGATACCTTCTTCGACAGCAGCGCGAGTTGCGTTGAGCGCGTCGTCGATGCGGTCCTTCTTTTCCTTGACCTCGATTTCCGTCGAGCCGCCGACGCGAATTACGGCGACACCGCCGGAAAGCTTGGCGAGTCGCTCCTGCAGCTTTTCGCGGTCGTAGTCCGACGTGGTTTCCTCGATTTGGGCCTTGATCTGCGCAACGCGACCGTCGATATCCGCCTTCGTGCCCGCGCCATCGACGACGGTGGTCGCTTCCTTGGTGATGGTGACTTTCTTGGCGCGGCCGAGCATTCCAAGTGTGACGGTTTCCAGCTTGATGCCGAGGTCTTCGGACATGACCGTCCCGCCCGTCAGGATGGCGAGATCTTCGAGCATCGCCTTGCGACGATCACCGAAGCCCGGAGCCTTGACGGCAGCGATCTTCAGGCCGCCACGCAGTTTGTTGACAACAAGCGTTGCGAGAGCCTCGCCCTCGACATCCTCGGAGATAATCAGGAGCGGTTTGCCGCTCTGCACGACGGCTTCGAGGATCGGCAGCATCGCCTGGAGATTGGAAAGCTTCTTCTCGTGCAGCAGCACATAGGCATCTTCCAGTTCAGCGACCATCTTTTCGGCATTGGTGACGAAATAGGGTGACAGATAGCCGCGGTCGAACTGCATGCCTTCGACGACCTCGAGTTCGGTTTCAGCGGTTTTGGCTTCTTCGACGGTGATCACACCTTCATTGCCGACCTTTTGCATGGCATCGGCGATATATTGACCGATTTCCTTTTCTCCATTCGCCGAGATAGTGCCAACCTGAGCGACCTCCTCCGACGTATTGATCTTCTTGGCCTTGGCCAGCAGGTCCTTGACGACGGCTGCGACGGCAAGGTCGATACCACGCTTTAGGTCCATCGGGTTCATGCCGGCCGCAACTGCCTTGCCACCTTCGCGAACGATGGCTTGGGCAAGAACGGTTGCAGTGGTCGTACCGTCGCCTGCGACATCGTTGGTCTTTGATGCAACTTCGCGCACCATCTGGGCGCCCATATTCTCGAGCTTGTCGTCGAGTTCGATTTCCTTGGCGACGGTAACGCCGTCTTTGGTAATGCGCGGCGCACCGTAGGACTTATCGATCACCACGTTACGGCCCTTGGGTCCCAGTGTGACTTTCACAGCGTCGGCGAGAATGTCGACCCCGCGCAGCAGCTTTTCGCGTGCATCACGGCCGAATATGATTTGTTTGGCAGACATGGAAAAACTCCCGGCCCATTGGCCCCTAGGTCTTCATGGAAATGGAAATAACGACCAGGCCGAAAATCAGGCGATCACGCCCATGACATCGGCTTCCTTCACGATCAACAGGTCCTCGCCATTGAATTTGATCTCAGTGCCGGACCATTTGCCGAACAAGATGCGGTCGCCGACTTTCACGTCGGGCGGGTTGAGCTTGCCGCTTTCGTCGCGATCACCAGGGCCAACGGCAACGATTTCGCCTTCAGCTGGCTTTTCCTTGGCGGTGTCCGGAATGATGATCCCACTCTTGGTTTCGGCCTCAATACGACGCACGACAACACGGTCGTGCAACGGCCGGAAAACAGTAGTCAGCATTTTGGGGTTCCTCGACGGCAACGAAACCCAATGGCCGCTCCCGATAATGCATGTTAGCAGTCCAACGGTAAGAGTGCTAGAGAATTCGCAATGGCTGCCAACCGAAATGAATTAGTCGACCAGTGCGCGCAAATTCGACACGTATAGTGCGCCAATATTGCGCATAATATTTTGGAAAGAGATGCTGTCACTCTGGTGCGGCATAGAGCGCTACTGGCGTGCAGCTAATTTTTGAATTGCCGCGATAAAATTTGCACATCGTGACCGAAGTATTGCCGAACTTAAACTTTTCGAATTCGCTTAGGCGTTAAGATGCCTGCGGCTGGCTTGAATCCATCTTTATCGGCGTGCGACCCGGCGGATGTCTATGATGCCGATGGTAGATGGTGTGCCAGGGTCAGTGACCAAATCTGGAAATGTCGTTAATCCGGTTTTCTCACAAGACCATAAAAATCTTGACGCCGTTCAAAAACCCCGAGCTGCGATCAAGCGGGCATCAGCGTTCTTTCAAGTTCTTCTTCAGTTATAGGCCAAGCCTCGATCAGGCCATTTGATGTCAAGATCAGCGTCATCGTCTTATGGTAGGCCTCCCACATGACATCAAGCGGCTCTTCATCGATCTGAAGTTCAAATGTGCCCGGCGGATGAGGTGTAGTCATTCCGGCAAGCTGGAAAGGCCGAACAATGGTGACACTTTTCTTGGTGGTTTTCATGCCTGCGATCCCTTCGTTTGGGGTGGGGCCGTCTCATCGAAGTTCAATCCCGAGGTGGACATAGAGTAGAAATAGCCACCTGTTGCTCGTGGCAGGTTCAGTCTGATGCGCTGACCGTGTGCCCAGGCGATGGCGTAGCTTTCGATCGGAAATTCGCGTTCTGTCATCACGCCGCTTTCGACGACGCGAACAGTCCATTGGCATGGCAATCGGATGATCGTCACAAAGTCTCGGCAGGCCATGGCGCGGGTTATCCTGAAGAGGGATACTTGAAGTCGGCGGGGCTCGATTTACTCCTTTGGTTTATCTGCCTGCGTTTCTGAGAAGGTCTATTTCCTTGGCGACGGGACCGAGAAGCTTTCGCAATCTGTTCTCCTCGACCCGATCGAGCCGAAATCTTTTTGCAAACTCGCTAACCAAAACGGTTTTCGGAGTGGCAGATAATCTGGGTTGATTGCGGGGATCATGCACGGTCGTATCCTTTCAAAGGGCGGTCTGCTCAACGAATATTTCCGAGATCCAGGGAGATGGCACTGCCCTTCTCTTTCAAATAGGCAGAAGCAGCCGCCTTGAGGATCCTGAGCCGCAACGCATCAAACGATGATAGATAGTCGCTCTTGCTGGCGTTTCGGCGAGATTCTTCGCAGGCAAGGACCTCGGTTGCTAGGTAGAATTTTACCTCGAACATCCCGTCGTATCCGCTGAATCGAACACAGTTAGTCTTGCTGTCGAAACTGCGCGCCTCGTTTGGAAACGAAATTCCCATCAGTGGCCGCCGTCATCCCGCCAGCGATCGATGGCATCTTCCTTGGAATTAAGGTCGCGGCGATTGAGGGATTCTGTCAGCCCTTTGAGCGTCCTGACGCCGCCACGGAATTCGGCAGTGAGGAAAATCGAGGCGTCACGTTTCACGTCGGAACTGGCCGCGGAGTCGACGCCGCGTAGGCCTGCAGTCCTCAGGACGTCCCTGACTAGCTTGAAACCGGTCTCATCGAATTGGCCTGCCGTTGATGAAGTGGAAGACATGTCGTCCTCCTTTGTTGGGGGAGGGTTCGTACCCTCGGTGACAGCGCCCTGAAGACAAGCCGTCGCTACAGACTTATGTCGTGTTAAAAAGTCGGATTACAAGGTGTGGCCGCATTTGCCCCCGCTTTGGGAAAGGGAGAACCATAGCCCAAATACACGACCACGACTCTCCGACACGACATCTTACGCTTCACCCTCAATTGTGCGGTCAAAGGTTCGAATCGTTTCAAGGCGATCGGAGCAGCCGCTGCCGGTGTTGTGTCCAGGCAACGCACTGCCTTTACAGCCTCTTCGGCCAATTCTGAGAGGCATGCATTACGGTAATGATCTCGATGTCTTGGCGAACCCGATAAGGGATGATGTAGGGAATGTCGGACAATACTACTTCGCGCGTGTTGGCGATACGACCGATGCGTCCAGCGGCCGGCATCTCTGCGAGCATATCAACGGAAGCTACGAGTCGGGCAACGACCCGTGCAGCGGCATCTGGGTCGTCTTGTTCGATGTACGCGCCGATTTCGTCAAGTCGCCGCAACGCCCGCACGGTCCAGCGGATGCGCCTCTGTTTCATGATCGAGAAGTCGCCTTGACGTATTTGCCGACCACGCGCGCCACGTCGTCGTCGCTGGCGAATTCGCCGCGGTCCGCTTCGGCAATTCCGGCTTCAATTTCCGCGAGTTGCCATTCTTCGCGCGCCACAAAATCTTCAATGGCCTGTGCTGCCATGTAAGAGCGGGAACGGTCGAGTTTTTGAGCAATCTGGTTCAGGCGGTCGGCCACCTCGTCCGGGACGCGGATCGTGAATGCGGTCATGAAAAGGTCCTCTGTTGTTCACCTTGAATATCCTTGAACCATTTTGGTTCGTCAAGGTTCAACTGATTATTTCCCAAGTCCCTTGTGTTGCCTTGGTTCAGGTTGGCCAATCGATGATCATGCCGCTGATGACTGCCGCCCGCTCAACAGCGTAACCACTGGGCCGTCAGTTCGGCTCCCTTCAAGAGCTAGATTGCTTGAGAGATAAATCTGAACAACCTGGCACACATATATTCATTGCCTAACAGCTCGGAGAAAGAACGACACCCCCAGTCTTGGCTGTCGTCCGCTCTCTACTGCGCTGCTTGCCTCGTTGCCTAGAAACCGTCCGCTTTGCAAAGAGGTCACTGGACGACTAGCGCAGGTTTAGGGGAGGTCACGCAGCGGTGTCTGACTGTCTGAATTTCGCGGATCGGGTTAGGCTTTCTGGCCTGCAGCTTCCAGGATAAGCTCCGCGACCTCGTCCGGGTGCGAGATCAGCGAGAGATGGCTGGCTTTCAATTCGATTGCCTTTGCGTCCATGCGTTTGGCGAGAAAGCGCTGCAGGTCCGGGTTGATCGTGCGGTCCTCGCTCGACACCGCGTAATAGCTGGGCTTGTGGCGCCAAGCGGCTTCGATAACTTTGCCTGAGAGTAGCGCCTTCTGGAACGGATACTGCGTTGCATACAGCACCTTCGCGCGGGCCGTTGGAATGTCGCCGGCGAAGTCCTCGAGGAATGCCTTCTCGCTAAGTCTCCCTTCCTCACCGTCGAAAACGATCCCGGCAGAAGCGGGGGGAGTAGGGAAGGTTTTTGCCAAAGCGCCAAAATCCTCGTTTGCGTCGGGTGCACGGGCGGCGACGTACACGAGAGCCGACACATTAGGATGCATGCCGGCCTGAGTTACAATCATTCCCCCAAATGAGTGCCCTACCAATACTGTTGGCCCATCCTGCCGCGCCAGTACTCGCTCCGCAGCAGCAACCGATTCCGAGAGAGTAGTCAGAGGGTTCTGCACGGATGTGATGTTCAAGCCCTCGGGCTGCAGCCTCGATATCACTTCGCTCCAGCAGGAACCATCTGCGAATAGCCCATGGACGAAGACAACGTTACGGGCCTTTTCTGGGTGGCCGGCCGCCGATGCGGCCATGCCTTTGGTTGAAAGCATTGATGCTGCCGCGCCGGCAAGCATAGCAGTGGAAAATGTGCGCCTGTTCATGATCATTCCGGACTTCCTTTCATCGTAAAGCACATGCTTCGGAGGAGTCTTTCGTTGGGAATTCCGCAATCTTACATCGTCACGACTATGTGATCGGCGCGTAAATTCGAATAAATTCGCGATAGGTCGTAACAATGGGTTTCGTCCAACCGAAAGCATGGGTGCATGGACACACGGGAAGACAGATGGGCGAAAGCGATGCGCGCGGAACGCACTGGAGATAGCGCTGCCTACGAGGCGTTTCTCAGGGCTTTCGCCGCTTCGGTGCGGCGGATCGTCGAGGCGCATTTGCGATATATGGGTTTCAGTCTTTACGAGGCAGAGGATGTCGTCCAGGAAGTGCTCATAGCAGTGCATACCCGTCGCCACCAATGGGATACGAAGCGGTCTCCGCTTCCCTGGCTGAACGCAATCACGCGCTACAAGATCATTGACGCCAGCCGGCGCTTGGGCCGAGACACACGCGCGCGCGTCGATTTGACCGAGGAGCAGTGGGCCGGCTTGTTCTCATTCGAGGTGTTCGATCCTGAACGCAATCCGGCAGATGTCGAAAAACTAATCTCCGCCTTGCCCCCTGGCGAACAGGCAGCTGTCCGAGCCATCGGGCTTGAGGGTGCCTCTACCAAAGAGGCCGCTGCGCGAATCGGTTCCACCGAGGGAGCGGTGCGCGTCGCTTTCCATCGCTCGTTGAAGAAACTGATGGCGGCAACACAGAGAAGAGGCCCCGGGCATGAATGACAATCGACAACCAACGGACGATCTTATTCGAGGGCTTGCAGCGCAAGCTGGTAAAGGCGCGTCACTTTCGCTCCGTCTCTCGATCGTCCTACCTGTCGCGCTGGTCTTTTCGATCCTGGCAGCGACTGGTGTCGTTGTGATGATCGCCGGACCTCGCT
Organism: Agrobacterium sp. SORGH_AS_0440; assembly: GCF_031453135.1. Classification (NCBI taxonomy): domain Bacteria; kingdom Pseudomonadati; phylum Pseudomonadota; class Alphaproteobacteria; order Hyphomicrobiales; family Rhizobiaceae; genus Agrobacterium; species Agrobacterium sp. SORGH_AS_0440. The sequence continues at coordinate 434,856 of NZ_JAVIYR010000003.1, forward strand.
CCGACCTCATGCAGATACTCCCGACATGGACGTTCCTGTTCAAGGTCATCGGCATGGTTCTTGTAGCTGCCGGCGGGTTTCATCTTGTTTGGACAGTGGTCCAGCCGAGCCAGGTGCCTCGCACGGTTATCTTTCTTGCTCCGGCACTGGCCTTCCTGCTTACCGGAGCTCTGTTCGATCGGAGCGGCTTTCCCTTGCTTGGGGTTCACACCTACTCGGTGCTAAATTGTGCGGGTACTATCATCATGGCTTCCATCCCGGCGCTCGCCGCTATTCTTTCTGCGATGCGGGCCGGAACGCCCACGCGGCTCAGCCAGGCAGGCGCTATTGCAGGTTTCCTTGCAGGTTCCGTTGGTGGTCTCGCCTATACCATCGCCTGCCTCAACGATGGCGCTGCCTTTGTGGCGGTATGGTATTCGATCGCCATTGCATGTGTAGCGGCACTGGGAGCGTCAATCGGGCCCAAACTGTTGAGGTGGTAGCAAAATCAGTTTGGTAATAGGCTATTCTCCCTTCAAAGCAATGGGATACAGTCAGTCATCTGGCTGCGGACCCAAGTGCCAATCTGAAGCGATCTCATGTCTCGGGCAGAACATCTAAAATCGACAGGCCAGACCGGCGCCCGGGTTCGAGAAAAAGTCATCGTCGCTTCGTTCCATTACAGAGCAAGAAATGAGCAATTCCTCACGCAGTGCAGCCGTCCCTTCACGGATGATTCAGGCCCCACAGTCCATCAGCGTCGAAGCACAAGCGGCACTGTCGCGCCTGGTCGACAAGGACGGCAGCCCTATGAATGCGCGGTTCGAAATGCCGTCCCCAGAGGATTTTTCAGGCTGGATGATGATGAAAGCCGCAGTAGATGCGCATTACGCCGCCGCGGCCAAAGATCTTGCCGGGAGTTTGCAGTCCACAGTCAAGACAATTGTAGTCGAACAAGCAACGATCCATGTCGCGACGCCGCACGGAGCATTTCATGAGCGTGGCGCACTCATCGACCTGCATGGCGGCGCATTGGTGTTCGGAGGCGGTGAGGCCTGTCGCGTCAGTGCGCGACGCCAAGCTCACCAGCACGCCGTGCGATGCTACGGTGTCGATTACCGGATGCCGCCTGAGCATCCCTATCCGGCCGCTCTTGATGACTGCTTAGCCACGTACCGTCATGTCTCGAGAGGTCACTCCCCCGACAAGGTAATCATCCTGGGGAGATCGGCAGGCGGCAATCTCGCGACTGCCATGCTGCTGCGGGCAAGAGATGAAGGCATGCCAATGCCTGGCAGATTAGTCTTGCTCTCGCCACAGGTTGACCTCACCGAATCCGGTGACAGCTTCCAGACCAACCAGATGATTGATCTCGTTCTGCCCCGCCCGCTACGATCAAACAACCTGCTCTACGCCGGTGGTGCCGATCTCTCCAATCCCTATCTATCGCCGCTCTTCGGCGATTTGGCGGGCTTTCCGCCGACATTCCTGCAGACCGGCACGCGTGACCTGTTCCTGTCAAACACGGTGAGGATGCATCGAGCCTTGCGAAAAGCTGGCGTGGAAACCGAATTGCACGTCTTCGAAGCTATGCCCCATGGTGGCTTCATGGGTGGGACGCCGGAAGACCAGGAACTCGAAGCGGAGATCCACCGGTTCGTCATGGCAAACTGGAACTGAGGCGGGGAACTTAGACAGGTTTGGCGCAGCTTCTCTGTTGTCCTGCTACATCCCTGGCCACATTCCTCCGTCAAGTCGGAGGTTTGCTCCTGTGATATAGCCAGCACGGGGGCTCGAGAGAAACGCAATCGCATCTGCAATCTCCTCGAGGGTTCCGACCCTTCCAACGGGCACCTGAGCAAACATTGGCAGGATTTCTCTCTCTATGTCGTCCCAGGGGGCGTCAATGGCCATCCCCCTCTCAATGGCTTTCTTACGGAATGCGGTATCCAAACTGATGCTATGCACCGTTCCAGGCGAAACGGTGTTTGCGGTGATGCCGTATGCAGCAACGTCTTTTGCGAGCGACGCCGTCATCGCGATCATGGCCGCCTTGGCGGCGGAGTAGTCCGGTCGACTTGCGGGCGGCATCAGGGCCGCCAGGCTTGAGATGTTTATGATCCGACCCCACCGCGATGCTTTCATTGCGGGCAGAACTAGCGAGATGATCCTCACAGATGCGAGCACGTTCATGTCATAGACAGCGGCCCACGTTTCAGGGTTTGTCGAAGTCCAATCCTCTGCCGGGGCAGATCCGCCGGCATTATTGACCAGGATGTCGATCGACCCTGCTGCGGCCTTGGAATCCCTAACAAGACGATCGACCTGATCCGACACTGTCAGGTCGCCGAATACCGCGAATGCCCGACCTCCAGAGGATATGATGTCATGCGCGACGTCCTCTGTTTTCATTCTGTCGCGACCGTGGACAAGAACGGTTGCCCCTTCCTTCGCGAGGCCTCTGGCCACACCCTCGCCAATCCCCTTGCTGCTTCCCGTGACCAGCGCAACCTTGTTTTGGAGTTGTAAGTCCATGATATTTGATCCGTCTTACCGTCTCCAGCAGATATGAGGTTCGTCGATGAAGCAGGCAATTACGCACTTTATAGTGCCTGTCGAGGACAGGGCGACGTGCCTCGGAGCCGACGGTTCTGTCTCTCATGTCAGCAGGGTGCTTCGGATGATCACAGGACGTTGGAAACTGCCGATCCTTTTCCGATTGTTCGCCGAACCATCATTGCGGGCATCGCAGTTCATGAGAGACATACCTGGGATATCCCAGAAGATGCTAACGCAACATCTCAGGGAGCTGGAAATTGACGGCCTCATAATCCGGCACGACTTTCAAGAGCAGCCTCCTCGTGTCGAATACTCGCTGAGTTCGGCAGGCCGCGGGCTTATGCCGATTTTGATGGCCGTCAGGGAATTCTCTCGGGACTATCCCGTCGATCGACGTCGCTAACTAAGTTGGGCACCGACGCTTGGCGCATCATCCCGAAAATATCGCTTGTATTGTGGACCGAATGGTTCCATATATTTGCCATGGTCAAGCGCAATCAAATATCCGCGTCCGTCGGTCGCCCTCGAGAATTCGAACTCGATGAAGTAGTTCGAAAAGCAATGCACGTATTTTGGAATCGTGGATATCACGATGCATCCCTTCCCGACTTGCTTGAGGGCATGGAACTTTCCAGAGGCAGCTTTTATAAGGCTTTCGTCGACAAGAGAGGCATCTATCTGCGCGCCCTCGACGCTTACATCGAGGACGCGGTTCGCTCGGTCGGTGAAACGCTGTATTCCAATCCGTCGCCCAAAGCAGCAATTCGAGACGCTTTCTCGCAACAAGTGGATCAAGCATCCGGACCGGAAGGTTTGCGTGGCTGCTTTGTCGTCTTTGCAGCCGTCGAAATGCTTCCAGAGGATAAAGAGGTCGCACCACGTATTTCCCGGCTGTTCAGACGTCTGCAAGATCTTTATGCGGCGGCGATCATAAGAGCCCAGGCCGTGGGCGAAATCGATCCAGGGCTGGATGAACGAACGCTCGCCAGGTTCCTCGTGTGTCAGATCCAAGGTATGCGGGTCCTGGCCAAGGCAGGAGCGGATCGCGCTGAGACGAGGGCCATGGTCGAACTGGCGCTGAAGGCACTTGGCTGACCCAAAATTGGAACCAAATAGTTCCAAATCATTGCCATTGCAAACCGTCGATCGATTTTTTGGTCGATGTGGAGAGACTTATGAGAGACACCAGCAATCCCAATAACAAACTCGATCCACGTCGATGGATGGCACTGGTCATCCTTTTGACCGGTGCCTTTTTGCCACCGCTCGACTTCTTCATCGTCAACGTGGCGCTGCCCTCGATCCGGGAGGATTTCGGGGCCTCTGCGTCGACGATGCAGCTGATTATCTCCGGTTACGCCACCACCTATGCTGTGATGCTGATCACTGGGGGCAGGCTTGGAGATCTCTATGGTCGACGAAATGTCTTTCTGGCTGGAATGGTCGGTTTTGCAGCCGCATCTGCCTTATGCGGGTTTGCCTGGTCTCCAGCCGCGCTGATCGTCGGCCGTATCCTTCAGGGGTTTGCAGCGGCAATTATGGCACCGCAAGCCTTAGCTTCCATCAATGCAATTTTCCCAGACCACGAAAAATCAAAAGCCCTCAGCTTTTATGCCCTGACATTCGGGGTGGCATCGATGGTTGGTCTGTTTCTCGGTGGTGCGTTGATTGCGCTTGATATCCTTGGTCTTGGATGGAGAGCCATCTTCCTCATCAACCTGCCGGTTATCGCGGTCGCTGCGCCGTGCGCCTTCATCATGTTGCGGGAAACCCGATCTGAGCGCCCAAGCAAATTGGACCTTGGCGGAGCATTGTTGATCGCGATTGCGCTATCTGCGCTGATTGCGCCGCTGATCGAGGGGCGGGAGCAGGGGTGGCCGATCTGGCTAATCCTGATGCTTGTCATGTCCCTCCCGTTTTTCCTCCTGTTCTGGCGGCATGAGAAACACCTGGAGTCGACGGGGAGAGATCCGATTCTTGTACCTAGCCTGCTGCAAAACCGTGGACTAATGCGCGGGCTGCTGGCTGCATTGTTCTTCTACTCGCTTGCGGCCTTCTGGCTGATATTCTCGGTCTATCAGCAGGGTGGCCTTGGTCTGACGCCTTTCGAGGCCGGGCTGGCGATCCTTCCTGCGGCCGTCGGCTTCGTCCTTGGTCCGTTCGCAAGTGAGCGCATCCTCCGCGTCTTCGGAAGATTTTCCGCCGGCGCCGGCATGGTGCTGCAAGCTGCAGGGTTGTTTGGAACGGCGGCCTTGATTTCGAATGGCCTTCCACAATTCCTTTTTGCTGCGCTTTTTCTTATCGGTGCGGGGCAGGGGATCGCCCTTCCAAACCTGGTGAAGAGCATCGTGCAAAGGGTGGACCGGGCGCAGTCAGGATTGGCCTCTGGTCTGGTCAATTCGATGTTTCAGATTGGCGGTGCGTTGGCAGCCGCGATCGTTGGCGGGTTGTTCTTCTCGATCTTGGGGCCGGCCACAGACGTTCAATCCATTGGCCGAGCATACAGCGTTGCAGCCGTTGCAATTGCCATTTGTCTTCTCATCGCGGGATGGCTTTCCGTCAGCCTTACATCGACCCAACCGTTGCGTCGATGAGCGGCGCATCATCAGCCGATCGCGCGGAAACGGCGTGAAACTCCCGAGCAAAACAGAGACATACAGAGGTACTCTCCATGAACAACATCTCCACACTACCTCTTTCCGGCAAGCGCGCGCTGGTCACCGGTGCGGCACGCGGTATCGGTGCGGCAATTGCGCTAAAACTGGCCGAGGATGGTGCCGACGTTGCGATCACCTATGAGAAGTCGGTCGAGAAAGCGGAAGCTCTCGTTGCCAAGATCCGCGCCATGGGTCGAAATGCGATCGCCATCCATGCCGATGCCGCGAGCAAAGCAGCCGCGATGGCTACCGTCGAACAAACTGTCGCTGAGCTCGGCGGCCTTGATATTCTGGTCAATAATGCCGGTGTCCTTTTCGCAGGTGATTTCTCCACGCAGCCACTGGAGGAGATTGATCTTCAGCTGAACGTCAATGTTCGCGGTGTCTTTCTGATCACTCAGGCAGCGCTGAAATATATTCCCAACGGAGGTCGCATCATCAGTACCGGCAGCAACGCGGGTCTGGCTGTGCCGTTCGCGGGGATCACGGTCTATGCCGCGACCAAGTCTGCCCTGGAGAGCTTCACGCGCGGTCTCGCACGTGAGCTGGGCTCTCGGGAAATTACGGTCAATCTGGTTCGGCCAGGTCCGATTGATACTGACATGAACCCTGCCGATGGCGCACTCGCAGCCACTATCCTGCCAAACCTCTCGATTGCTCGATACGGTAAAACTAGAGAAGTCGCAGAGGCCGTCGCCTTTCTCGCGGGGCCCGGTGCAGCCTACATTACAGGCTCAGGCATTCTCGTCGATGGCGGCATCAGTGCCTGAGCATTGGCACGAGGCGGTGCTGGCCGCTCCACCTGCAGGTAGTAACGCGGAATTTTTGGGCGCGCATGGGCCGCGGCGTTTCCTCCGCTGCACTACACGCGTAAATTTGAAGGAGCGGGTGGGGCCATAATTCGGGAATCTCACTCAGTTCGTGGTTCCCTGACGTTGCAACCGCCTCGGAGGTAGCGAATATGGCAGGCCTGTTTTCTGCTTAAGCGTCCGTTTAGCGGGAGCTAACCTATGAACATGGAGCAACACTTGAAGACCATCGGCATACTTGGCGGGATGTCCGCGACATCAACCCAGATTTATTACCGAGAGCTTTGCAGGCTGACCCGCGAGAGGCTGGGGGGACTTCACTCTCCAGAGCTTCTTATACGGTCTGTCGACTTTGATGAAATCGAAAAGTTGCAGGCATCCTCCGATTGGGACGCGGCGGGCCGCATCCTCAATGATCATGCTATCGCGCTGCAGCGCGGAGGTGCCGACCTCCTCATCCTGGCGACGAATACCATGCACAAGGTGGCCGACAAGATCGTGGGCGGGGTCTCGATGCCGTTCGTGCACATCGCGGACGCAACTGCAACGGCTATCCTCGACCGCGGTTTCCGGAGACCGGGTTTGATGGCAACCGCCTTCACCATGGAGCAGACCTTCTATACCGACCGCCTCATAGCTCAGGGGCTGTGGCCAGAGATCCCTGAAGCCGATGATCGAGCAGAAACTCATCGTATTATCTATGACGAGCTGTGCCGTGACATCGTCCGCAAGGAGAGCCGCTTGACCTATGAACGGATTGCACAGCGTCTGGTCGACAAAGGCTGCGACTGTCTTATCCTCGGCTGTACCGAGGTGGGTATGCTGTTGAACCAGGATAACGTAGGCGTTCCTGTCTTCGACACGACCCTCGTTCATTGTAACGCCGCACTTGAAGCGGCTTTACAATGATATGGTGTGTCCTGACGGTCGAGCGATTGTGAAAACGATGAGGCTCAATGATCATACCTGTTCTCCCAGATGATACTGGACCCACTTCGCCTCTTCCGATGCAGTGCGCCCGAAATGCCGTCTGAAATCGCGGCTGAATTGCGCTGGGCTGACATAGCCTACTGAAACAGCCACATCTGCAATGGTCCCGCTTTGGCGGGCGATCATCAGTCTCGCTTCATGGAGCCGCAGCGCTTTCACATATTGCATAGGACTTGAGCCTGTCAGATCCTTGAAATGGACGTGGTAGGAAGGGACACTCATTCCCGCAGCTTTAGCAAGATCCGCGATGGCCATGTCGGCTGCGTAATTCTCCCGTAGCCACATCACGCTCTCGACCAGTTTTCCCGCCGTTCCTTTCTGCTGCAGGGCCGCGATCACTGTGCCGCCTTGCGGACCCGACATGACGCGATAATGCAGTTCACGCAGGATGGAAGCTCCCAGCACTGCAACCTCGACCGGGCTGTCAAGTGTCATCAGCAAGCGCAGCAGGACGTCTTTGAGCCTGCTATCCATTCTGCTTGAGAATAGACCTCTCGGCTTGGCGCTTACAGGACCGGTGAGTCTCTCGACCTGTATGGCGATTTCTGCCGCCACTTGCATATCGAACTCCAGATAGACTGCGAGCAGCGGCCGCTGTGGATTGGCGGTAGACGTCATCCGGAAGGGAACTGGTACCGAAACGGCAAGATAGTGGTCCTCGTCGTAGAGGTACATTTCTCCATCCAGCATGCCGTATTTATTTCCCTGCAAAACGAATACGGCCCCCGGCTTGTAGAGAACCGGAACGTCATTCAGCACCGCTTCCGTACGTAGGATACGGACACAACCGAACGCTGTTTGATTGTACCCCAGATGAGGTGCAAGCCGTTCAGCCAGGACGACAAGCTGGTCATGTGCGGGGGACGGCTCTTCATATGTCATAGGATTTGGCAACATTCTGAGAGGATATGCAATCGAATTGAAGCGCGCTCTAGATTATCTGTCATATGGATGGTTAATCAAGGAGTTTCCGACATGTCACCCAAGACCTTCTTCATCACAGGCGCAAACTCAGGCTTTGGACTGGCCATTGCCACTGCCGCAATCCATGCCGGTCACAAGGTCATCGGGACCGTCCGCTCCGAACCGTCGCGTGACAGGTTGTCAAAGACACTGCCGACACTCCACCCGGTCCTTTGCGATGTCACAGATTTCGGTCGCATTCCGAAGGTGGTTCAGAAGGCGGAGGAAGACCACGGTCCCGTGGATGTGCTGATCAACAATGCCGGATATGGGCACGAGGGTGTGCTTGAGGAATCGCCGTTTGAGGAGATGCGCCGCCAGTTCGACGTGAACGTGTTTGGCGCCGTTGCAGTCGCCAAGGCGTTTCTCCCGAGGTTCCGTGAGCGCCGAAGCGGCTTTATCGTCAACGTGACGTCGATGGGCGGCATGATCACCATGCCCGGCATCGCCTATTACTGCGGCAGCAAGTTCGCCTTGCAGGGTATTTCAGAGGTCATGCGTTCGGAAATGGCGCCGTTCGGTGTTCGTGTGACAACCCTTTGCCCGGGCTCATTTCGGACGGACTGGGCAGGTCGTTCGATGGTCCGTACAGAGCGTTCCATTGCTGACTATGATAGCCTGTTTGATCCGATCCGCGAGGCGCGTCAGGCAGTGAGCGGCAAGCAGCTCGGAGATCCAGAAAAGCTCGCCGCCGCGGTGCTGACCCTCGTCGAATCCGACAACCCTCCACCACAACTTCTCCTTGGTAGCGATGCCTTGAAGAATGTGACGGCACGTATCGAGCGTCTGCAACAGGAAATCGAAGCATGGAAGGGTGTGACCGTCTCCACGGACGGCTGACACAAAACCAACATTTGCTATTGACCATCTGCCTACTAGAAGGTAGATAGACAGCATGAGCAATCTTTCGACAACCTCGGACGACATTCTGGCGTCAACCCGAAACCTTCTGATAAGCGGCGGCTACAATAGCTTCAGCTATGCTGATATCTCGGAGATTGTTGGCATCCGCAAGGCAAGCATCCATCATCATTTTCCGAGCAAGGTCGACTTGGTGCGTGAGCTGGTCAAGCGGTATCGAGAGGATGGCCAGGCAAGCGTGGCAGTCCTTGAGCAGAAGGTTCCGAACGCTCTGGACATCCTCAAGACTTATGCAAACCACTGGGCTGCATGCATTGAGGATGCCAGCAGACCCTATTGTGTCTGTGCTATGCTTGCCAGTGAGCTGCCTTCCCTCCCGACGGAAGTCGCAACGGAGGTGACGAACTTTTTTCGCTTCATCTCCTCATGGCTGACTTCGGTCATGGAACGCGGTTCCAAACACGGCGAACTCAGTCTTACCAGTGCGCCGCATGTTGAAGCCGAAACATTTCTGGCCACCGTATACGGGGCAATGCTTTCGGCGAGAGCCTACGGGAAACCGGAGGTCTTTTCGACGATTCTCGAACCCGCTCTCAATCGTCTCATGCCCACAGTCTCACACTAATCCTGCGTGGCATGGCTACCCGGGCCAATCGCGCCCATCGAAACTACCAACTAGTAGGAAGATAAAAATGAGAAATGTTTTCCCAGCTCTGGCCTTCGGCCTAGCCAGCATCCTTTCCGCAACAGTTGTTTCCGCACCTGCATCTGCCGAAGATAAGAAAGCCGCGCCGATCCATGTACGAGGCAGCATCGTCGACTACGAGGGGTCAACGCTGAAAGTGAAGACCCGCGAAGGTGAGACAGTCGACGTCGTCCTTGCCAAAGACTGGAAGGTCGCTGGCGTTGCCAACGCAAAGGTCACCGATATCAAGCCGGGCAATTTCGTGGGCATCGCTTCCTTGCCAAAGGGCGATGGCGGCGATGGAGCGCTTGAGGTCCTAATTTTCCCGCCGGAAATGAAAGGCACAGGCGAGGGGAGCTATGGTTGGGATTTGAAGCCTGACAGCAGCATGACCAATGCGACGGTCGCCGATGCCGTAACGGGTGTAGATGGCCGGACCGTCACCGTCACCTATCATGGCAAGGAAAAGAAGATCGCCATTCCGGATGGGACACCTGTCGTCACCATCGCTGGAGCCACCAAGGATGATCTCGTCCCCGGCGCCGTAGTCTTCATCACCGCTGAAAAGGCTGCAACCGGCCCCATCGCCCATCAGGTGGTCGTCGGCAAGAATGGCGTGGTTCCCCCCATGTGAAGACCCCGCCGTCACTGGCCGGAGCAGCCGCCATACTGCTTCGGCCGGCGACTACAGATCGACGCTGCTTGGTCTGTCGCCGCTAAATGCACCGATGAAAGACGTTGAGATGAGCGTAGACCCTTCCAATGACAATGTTCTATATCCCCGGACGATCTCTATTCGCCGCCACTCTGTCGTGACCCGGCTCACGCACTGGCTGAACGTGCTCTGCCTGAGTTTCCTTCTTTTGAGCGGACTGCAGATCTTCAACGCCCACCCCGAACTATACTGGGGACATTATGGCGCCGACGGCGATCCTGCCGTCTTGACGATTGGGGCCGATGACAAAGGCGGCGAACCACTCGGTTTTGTTCGCATTGCAGGCCTGGAACTACCTACCACGGGTGTCCTCGGCGTGTCGAATGTCGATGGCGGACAAGTCTCACGCGCTTTTCCCTCCTGGGCAACCATCCCTTCATTCCAGGATCTTGCAGCCGGACGTCGCTGGCATTTCTTCTTCGCCTGGCTGTTTGCGATCAACGGCATTGTCTATCTCGGCTTCAGCGTGCTGAGCGGACATTTCCGCAAGGACCTTGCGCCAAAGCCCCATGAGCTTTCGCCAAGCCACCTCGGTCGCGAAGTCCTCGATCATGCTCGGCTGCGCTTTCCGAAAGGGGAGGAGGCCAAACACTATAATTCGCTTCAAAAGCTCACCTATCTGGCCGTCATTGTCGTCCTGCTGCCTCTGATGGTTTTGACCGGCCTGACCATGTCGCCGGGCGTCGATGCCGCTCTGCCGTCCCTTGTTGATATTTTCGGCGGACGCCAGTCCGCGCGCACGATCCATTTCATCACTGCGTCGGCGCTTGTGATCTTCGTTATCGTGCATGTGGCAATGGTGATCCTTTCCGGGCCCTGGAACAATATCCGCTCGATGATCACCGGACGCTATGCGATCCAGGAAAAAGGCCCGAAATCATGAGCAAGCTCTTTACTCGACGCCGCTTTTTGATTGGTGGCACTCTTGGCGCTAGCGCCTTGACCCTTTCCGGATGTGACCTGCTCGACCAAAACGCGAACGTCGCCAATGTTCTCCGTTCGGCCGAGGACCTAACGATGAAGGCGCAGAGACTGCTTCAGGGGCGTGATGCCCTGGCGCGTGAGTTTGATGAAAAGGATATTTCTCCGTCGTTTCGCGTAAATGGAACGAGTGCTCCCGACGGCGACGAATATGTTGAATTGGCTGAAGGTAATTTTTCCGCTTGGCGATTAAAAATTGACGGCCTTGTTGAGCGGCCGCGAGAGTTTTCGCTCGCAGATCTAAAGGCGCTCCCGGCGCGCACGCAGATCACCCGCCATGACTGTGTCGAGGGATGGAGCGCCATCGGCAAATGGACTGGCGTTCCTCTCGCCAGTCTGCTGCAGCTGACTGGGCTGAAGCCGACGGCGCGTTATGTCGTGCTACATTGTGCCGACGAACTCGAAAAGACACTCGATGGAAGCGGCCGTTACTACGAGAGCATCGATCTTGTCGATGCGTTTCACCCGCAAACCATCCTAGCCTACCAGATGAACGGCCAGGACCTGAGCGTCGGCCACGGCGCGCCGTTGCGTCTCAGGGTTGAGCGACAGCTCGGCTACAAACAGGCGAAATACATCATGCGTATCGAACTGGTGGATAGTTTCTCCGGCCTGTGGGGCGGGAACGGCGGCTATTGGGAAGACCGCGGGTACGAATGGTACGCCGGCATCTGAGGCAGTCAAACAGCAAACCACAGGATCAAAGCTCATGAGCAGACGCCCAGTTCAAAAAGTAATGGCCATCTCAGCGATCGCTTCTTCGCCACCGGTTGAGATCGGCCAAACCAACTCGATCCTCTCTGACCCCGACGGCCGATGGGTCGCAAAGCGGCAGGGGGAGATCAACGAGGCATTCGAGAGGCGCATGCGCTTGGAGAGCGATCACGGCACTGATTTAGTGACGCCGTGGCAGGACGGCGCACAGAACGTCGAGCTCCCAGAGAAGCCAGCTGGGAAACTCTCCGGCGAAAGCGATCGGATCGGCCGTACTGAATGGGACGAGAACACCCTCTTCGGCAAACATGTCGTCTTCATCTGACGACGCTAGCGCGAACCATCAATCAACCAGTTCACAAAGTGGAAGAAAACAATGTCGAACAACCAGACCTCCCGTGCCCCGCGCGGCAACGACCAGTGGCTCAAGCAGTATTACTTTACCAGAGCGGCCTTCTCAGTGCTGTGGGTCGCGGCTGCGTTGACTGCCGGACGGCATTCCTTTGCGGTGGCTGCCGCACTGCTAATCATCTATCCCGCTTGGGATGCAATCGCGAACGTTATCGATGCCGCAAGGAGCGGTGGTCTTGCCGCCAACCGGAGCCAAGCGATCAACGTCGCAGCGAGCTCGGTTATGACGATAGCCGTGATCCTGGCGTTGACAATGAACATGAACTGGGTTCTCGGCGCCTTCGGTCTATGGGCTATCTTCTCAGGGCTGTTGCAGCTTGGAACTGCTGTGCGGCGCCGAAAAACGAGTGGAGGTCAGTGGGCGATGATTTTGAGCGGAGGCCAATCCTCTGTGGCCGGTGCTCTCTTCATCTTTCAGGCGCAAATGCCTCAGGAGCCTTCTATCGCCACGGTTGCGGGCTACGCTGGCGTCGGAGCATTCTACTTCCTGGTTTCGGCAATTTGGCTGACGATCGCCCTGTCGCGTCGCAGTATGCATCCCATCTCATAAGCTCTACCTCGCGCCTATGAAACGACTTGGAAGATATTCAAATGATGACAGATGATGTGGCACAGCAACTCGCTTCCTACCGGAGGACCATCGACAATTTGGATTCAGCTCTCCTCTATATTCTGGCCGAACGCTTTCGCTGTACCGAGCATGTCGGCCACTTGAAAGCCGAACAGGCGTTGCCGGCGATCGATAATGAGCGAGAGCGACGCCAATTGGATCGAGTGATGAGTATCGCCAATGAGGTGGGCCTCAGTCGGCACTTCGTCGAAGGGCTGATGACAATGATCGTGGGCGCTGTGGTGGAGCGGCACAGGGAGATTGCGGCCAGCAAGTAAGTTGTCTGTCGCGGCTGTCCTACCGCGGCCGTGGATCGGCGGGGAAAATCGATCTTCTTCGCGCGGCTTACCATGCAGGGGCATTTGTGATGTGGTCCGAGACGGTCGAGATAAACGCCCGAAGACGCTGAAGACGTCGCAGGTCCCGATGATATCCCATCCAGATGTCTCGCGCGGGCGGGGGCTTGGGTAGGTCAAGTCTGCGGATACCCGGGATTTGGTTGCCCACTGCGCGGGGCAGGACTGCGATCCCAACACACTGCCTGCACATTCGCCCCTGGACGTTTCGGTTGTTTGATCGCAGCACGGGTCGCGCGTTCGGAAAACTCTCGGAGAGCCAGGCTATGTCGGGGAATTGCCCTGTCGAAGTGTCGTGGGTGATCAGACGGAAACCAGTCCCGTCGCCGAATTTAGGGTCGGGCGACTCCTCGGCGATGTAGACGCCGTATTCGAGCCTAAAGAGCCGCCGTTGAATAACATCGGCAGTGTCGAACGGAACGATGCGAAAGGCAACGTCGGCCTCCCTCTGGGCGAGGTTGAACAGGCGAGTGCCGGTCAGGATCTCGACGTCTACATTGGGGTAGGCTTTCGAGAAATCCGCCACGATGGGAGGCAGGACATAAGCCCCGAACCAGTCTGCCGATGAGATGCGCAGATTGCCTTTGAGATTTTGCTCCTGCCCGGCGAGTCGGCGCTCCATTGCAAGCGCGCCTTCTTCCATCTGCTCTGCCAGGGCGATGATCCCATGGCCCTCCTCGGTCAGCACGAGACCGTCCGCGGTCCGCTGGAAGAGCGTATGGCCGATGGCATCCTCAAGGGCACGAAGCCGCCTGCCGACGGTCGGATGGCTTGTATGAAGAGCACGCGCAGCGCCGCCGAGCGTGCCGGACCGCGCAATCGCAAGGAAGATTTTTACGTCACTCCACTCCATGGCCATGCCCTTACAAAAGTGAACAATGAAAATACAAAACTGTCACTTCAAGTACAAATATAAACATCTAGATTCAAGTCATCTTCTGAATACACGCGGAGAAACGTCATGAAAACATGGTTCATCACAGGCTGCTCGAGCGGCTTCGGACAACGTCTCGCACTCGCTGCGGCACAGCGGGGCGATCAGGTTGTCGCGACTGCACGCAACCTCAACTTGATCAAAGAAATGGCTCGGCCATTCGACGGCCGCATGATCGCCTTGCCGCTCGACGTGACGGATGCGGCGGCGGCCAATACCGCGGTCGCAAAGGCCGTCGAGACATTTGGCGGTTTTGATGTGCTGGTGAACAATGCCGGCTACGGACTGTTTGGTGCGCTCGAGGAAGGCACGCCCGAAGAATATCGACCGATGTTCGAGGTGAACGTTTTCGGTCTTATCGAAACCACCAGAGCAGCGCTGCCGACCTTGCGACGTTCGGGCGGAATGATCGTCAATATGTCGTCCGGCGCAGGGATCGCGGGCAGCGGCGGGGCAGCATACTACAATGCAGCCAAGTTTGCGGTTGAAGGGGTTTCCGAGGCGCTCGCAGGTGAGCTGAAGCCGTTCGGCGTCCGCGTGCTGATCGTCGAGCCGGGGCCGTTTCGCACTGACTTCCTTGGACGCTCGATAACGATGGCGGCCAAGGAAATGCCGGAATACGCCGCAAGTTCGCGCAGACATTATCGTGAAACCAACAACGGCAATCAAGCAGGCGATCCCGACAAAGCGGTTACAGTGATCCTGCAGGCGGTCGACGCCAATAACGCCCCGCTTCATCTGCCGCTTGGGCCCGTCGCGCATTCAATCGCCGAACGAAAGCTGGCTTCTTTCCGCAGCGATATCGACGCTTGGCGAGACATCTCGGTCGCCACCGATTTCGATCAGGCCTGAGCTGGCGCTAGCTCTGTTTAACATCAACATCGACGGGAAAGAGTTATGATCCCAACACTGGAAGATTTTACCCAGCAACTGGTGCCGGTGAACGGCATCAAGATCAATGCCGTCACGGGCGGCTCTGGCCCCCCGCTCCTTCTGCTTCACGGTTGGCCGGAAACTTGGTGGGAGTGGCACGACGTCATGCCGCTGCTGGCCGAACAGTTCAGCGTGGTGGCGATTGATCTACGCGGCGCAGGCTTTTCCGACTGCCCGCTTGACGGCTACGATAAGGCGACAATGGCGCGCGACGCGCACGAGGTCATGATCGCCCTTGGGCATGAACGCTACGCCGTATGCGGCCATGACATCGGCGGAATGGTGGCGCTTCCGCAGGCCGCTATCTATCGAGATGCCGTTACTCACCTTGCCGTCCTCGATGTTCCGCTTCCTGGCTGGAGTGAGTGGGAGGCTACGACGGCAAAGATCTGGCACTTCGCGTTCCATGCTAATCGGGATCTGCCGGAACGCCTGATTTATGGCCGCGAACATGACTATGTTTCGACCTTCATGGCGGAGCGGTTTTACGATCACAGCACCTTTAATCCTGAAGACATCGACATCTATGCGAAAGCAATGGCACTTCCTGGTCGCACGCGCGGTGGCATGGAATGGTACCGCACACTGACCGCAGACCATGCGGCCGCGCTCGAATACAAAAAACAACCGCTCCGAATTCCGGTTTTAGGTCTCGGCGGGGAGCAGCGTTTTGGTGCTCATATGGTCCCAATGCTCAAGGAGTTCGCCACAGATGTAACGGGCGGCTCGATTGGCCGCTGCAGTCATTATGTCGCGGACGAGCGCCCGGATGAAGTGGCCGCTGCTCTCATCGATTTCCTCAAGGCCAAGTGAACTCTGCGAACCGGGCAAAATGAGCCCGAACGCGTTCATCGATTCAACAAGAAAGGAAACTGTCATGACTGCACCTCAAATTCGTGGCGTCAATCACATCGGCATCACAGTGCCCGATATCGAGGCAGCAAAATCATTCATGGTGGAAGCCTTTGGCGGCCAGGTGATCTACCAATCGTTCGGGCCGCAGGATCCGGCCAGGGAGGGACCCGAGTTCGAGCGGGCCACTGGTGCCTACCCGGGAACGGTTGTGCGTGCGCAGGCGATGGTCAAGATCGGATCCGGGCCTGACATCGAGCTCTTCGAAATGCACGGCCCCAAACAAGCGCAGCCGGTTACACCGAGCGACTTCGGCATTACGCATTTCGGTGTCTATACCCACGACATCGACGCATCGGTAGAGCGCTTTGAGAAGGCCGGCGGAACAGCCCTCACGGCACCACGCGCTATTCCCTACGCAACCGAAAAAGGTCCTGGAAACAAGGTCTGCTATTGCCGCACGCCGTGGGGCACGATGATTGAGTTTATCACCACGCCTGATCGCATGGCCTATCATGACCAGACGGATCTGCGCAGATGGCAGGACGAGGAATGAGCGTGAGCTTTGATACCTCGTTATCTCGCCGCAGCCTTCTGTCGCTTTCGGCGATGGCTGCGGCCTCGGCCGTGGCAGGTTGCACGTCAACCTCCGGAGCCGGCCGGATGCTGGATCCGCAGCCGACGCGCCTCCTGGATCGGGTTCGCCCTGTGCAGATTGCGGCCGCGCCGACAGATTCCGAACTTGCGGTCATTTACGGCCCCATTGAAGATGGTGGTTTCCTGATACCAGCGGTTCCCTACAAACAGATTGATCCGCGCTATTACCGTCAACAGGTCATTGATCCGACTGGGGAAGCGCCTGGCACCGTCGTCGTCGATACCCCCTCACGCTTTCTCTATCTCGTCCAGCCGGGTGGGACCGCGATGCGGTATGGTGTCGGGATCGGGCGCGATGGCTTTGCCTGGCAGGGCAACGGCATCATTCAGTGGCGTCAGAAATGGCCGCGTTGGAAGCCGCCGAACGAGATGGTCGCCCGCCAGCCGGAATTGGCCAAATATTCGATCGAGAATGGCGGCATGGAGCCGGGCCTGAAAAATCCGCTCGGTGCACGAGCGCTCTACATCTTCTCCGGTGGCCACGACACACTCTATCGTCTGCACGGCAATCCGCAATGGCGCTCGATTGGCAAGGCAGTTTCGTCCGGCTGTGTGCGCCTGCTCAACCAGGACATTATCGACCTCTATGAACGCGTCCCGCTCAAGGCTCCAATTGTCGTCAAGCAGTAAGCGCAAGCGATCATGTCCATCCCTCCCTGGACCAGGGAAGACAGGTCCTTCAGCGCTTTCAAAGCCTCCGCAATTCCACGCACAGAACTCAAGGAACTACCGACCATGTCCAACTTCAGTAAAGCGGCCGTTGGCCTTATTGCCGCGCTTTTGTCTTCCGCTGCCCTAACAGCCCCAGCCTTAGCGGACGCGCGCAACATCGTGCTTGTCCATGGCGCGCTCGTGGATGGTTCGGGCTGGCGCGGCGTCTATGACATCCTTGCCCGCGACGGGTACAATGTCAGCATTGTCCAGCAGCCACTGACAAGCCTGGATCAGGATGTTGTAGCCACGAAGAGCGTGCTTGATCAGCAGGACGGGGACGTCGTTCTCGTCGGCCACAGCTATGGGGGCACGATCATCACGGCAGCAGGTGATGATCCCAAGGTCAAGGCACTTGTCTATGTTGCGGCACTGCAGCCAGAAAAGGGCGAAAGCACCGCACAACTGCTCCAATCGATGCCGTCACCCACCAACGATATCAAGCCGACAAAGGATGGCTTCCTGCTTATCGACCCGGCAAAGTTCGCAGCTGATTTCGGAGCGGATCTGCCCAAGGATCTGGGCGAGTTCATGGCCCGGTCTCAGATGCCTGTTGCCGTTGCTGCCACTGGTGCGCTGGTGCCTGTTGCCGCCTGGCACGACAAGCCTAGCTACGGGATTGTTGCGAAAGACGACATGACGATCAATCCGGACCTTGAGCGCTGGATGTACAAGCGTGCCGGTTCAACGGTGACAGAGGTAGAGGGTAGCCACGCTATCTACATCTCGCAGGCGGCTGCGGTCGCAAAGGTTATCGAGGAAGCAGCGAAAGCTGCCAAGTAGCGGCGGCATGCATTCTGCAAAAGTCGCTTGTCTTGATGAACTTGCTAGTTGCGTCACGTCCGGGACGTGACGCAGCTTTTTTAGACACGTGCCTGCGCCCGGGAAAGAGCCGTGCCGGCTGTCCGACATCGCTGGCCGTTTGTACTTTTTCATCCAGCGGAGCTTGAAAATTCGCGCCGCTTGTATCAGTGCCGCTAGTAACCAGCAAAGATTGCGAGGACTACTATGGATCGAGAGATCATTATACCCGACGAGATGCAGGAGATCGTCAGCCGAGCAGGCTATGCTCCCGCGGTTAAAGTCGGAGACACAATTTACGTCGTCGGCCAAGTTGGGCGGACCAAGGATCTCGACATCATTCACGATCCTTCGAAGCAGTTCAGAGCTATGTGGGACAATTTACGGATTGTTCTGGAAGCCGCTCATTGCACGTTTGATGACATCGTGGAAATGACAAGCTATCACGTCGAAATGTCGAAGCTCATGGACGTGTTCCGGACTGTCAAAAACGAGGTGTTTCCGAAGGGAACCTATGCGTGGACCCGGATAGGTGTCTCTGAACTCGCGCACCAGGGACTCCTCGCTGAGGTAAAATGTGTTGCCGTAAAGCGATGATGGAACCGATATGCCGCGAACGCACCTTTCCACGTTAAGCAGGTTGAGCTTGCGGGCGTTCGTCACGCCACGGTCCGGCTCCATGCGAATGAGTTCGTTGATATCGACGGCTTTGCCCTTGGCCTTCAGTTTATCCGCTCGAGCTTCGGCGGCCTTCTTCTGTACGAAGATTGGCGAGGGCAGGCCCCATCGCGCATGCACAAGCTGCTTCTATCGCGGTGGCTCCTCACAAGAGGTTACCGCGACATCGCGGCGCGCACTGATGGTTTGCCAATAGGAGCTGATGGGTAACTGTAAGCCCTAAGACTGCAAGACGATACATTATTCCATATAGGTCAGCAATTTGATACAGTTTTGTATATCGACGTTGCATCACTCCTGAGAATCCTCTATATATTATCCTGTATGTCTCGCATCGAGCGATACAGGATAATGATATGGCATATAAAACAGAGCATATAACGCAGCGGTTGCGCGCTGCGCGCGAAGCGCAGAAAATGAGCCAGCGCGAGCTGAGTGCACGATCGGGCCTGACGCAAAGCCATATTTCTCAGATAGAACGGGGCACCATGGAGCCCGGACTTGGCAGCTTGGTGGATGTGGCACGCGCGCTCTGTTGGTTTTCACGCGGAACTGAGCCGGTTTTTTCACCGAGAAGTGAGCCACCTCTGAGTATGGTTTTCTGATCAGGCTTTGGTCAATGGGCTGGCTTTTTCTCCTCTCTTTTCTGCCGCCGCGGCCGAGCTGGCCTTGAAGCGGAAGCTGTCGTTTCCTGTTTCCAGGATGTGGCAACGGTGTGTCAGCCGATCGAGCAGAGCGGTGGTCATCTTGGCGTCGCCGAAGACTGTGGCCCATTCGCTGAAGCTGAGGTTGGTGGTGATGATGACGCTGGTGCGCTCGTAAAGCTTGCTCAACAGATGGAAGAGCAATGCCCCGCCTGACGCGCTAAACGGAAGGTATCCGAGCTCATCAAGGATCAACAGGTCGAGACGGACCAGGGCTTCGGCGATCTGACCGGCCTTGCCCTTGGCCTTCTCCTGCTCAAGAGCGTTGACCAGTTCGATGGTCGAGAAGAAGCGGACCTTTCGGCGATGATGCTCGATAGCCTGGATGCCGAGAGCGGTCGCGATATGTGTTTTGCCTGTGCCAGGGCCTCCGACCAGGACAACGTTCTGGGCTCCGTCCAGGAACTCACACCGATGCAATTGGCGCACGGTGGCTTCGTTGATTTCGCTGGCGGCGAAGTCATACCCGGAGATGTCTTTGTAGGCCGGGAAGCGAGCTGCCTTCATGTGATAGGCGATGGAGCGGACCTCGCGCTCCGCCATCTCGGCTTTCAGCAACTGGGACAGGATTGGCACGGCCGCATCGAAGGCTGGCGCTCCCTGCTCGATCAGATCCAGCATCGCTTGGGCCATGCCATACATCTTCAGGCTCCGCAGCATGATGACCACGGCGGCACTGGCAGGATCATGACGCATGGCGACCCCCTACGATCCGGACACGTAAGCCGTCATAGCGTTCGACATTGGCCTTGGGTTCGCGCACCAAGGTCAGCGCCTGTGGGGTGTCTATATCGGGACCATCGATTGTCTTGCCGTCGATCAGACGGTGCAGCAGGTTCAGCACATGCGTCTTGGTCGCGACGCCGGCATCCAGAGCCAATTCTACAGCACGAAGGACGACCTGTTCGTCGTGATGAAGCACCAGAGCAAGGATGTCCGCCATCTCGCGATCACCGCCAGGGCGGCGGAGCATCTGGTCCTGTAATTTGCGGAAGGCGGCTGGCAATTCCATAAAGGGTGCACCGTTACGAAGTGCTCCGGGCTTGCGTTGAATGACGGCAAGGTAGTGTCGCCAGTCGTAAATCGTCCTCGGAGGTTTGTCGTGGCTGCGCTCAATGATCCGCACATGTTCGCAAAGAACGTTGCCCTCGGCAGCAACGACCAGTCGTTCGGGGTAGATTCGCAGGCTGACGGGCCGGTTGGCAAACGATGCGGGCACGCTGTAGCGGTTTCGTTCGAAGGTGATCAGGCAGGTGGGCGAGACCCGTTTGCTTTGCTCGACGAAGCCGTCAAACGCGCCAGGCAGTGCCATCAATGCGGCCCGCTCATCAGCCCAGACATCCGCGATCGAACCGGGTAGGCTCCCGTGCGGTGTCTCCCGCCACAGGTCCTGGCAATGCTGTTCCAGCCAGGCATTCAATGCCGGCAGGTCCGAGAAGTCCGGCATCTGTTGCCATAGCCGTGGTCGGGCGTCCTGAACGTTCTTCTCGACCTGCCCCTTCTCCCAGCCTGCCGCCGGATTGCAGAACTCGGGTGCAAAGACGTAGTGGTTCGTCATCGCCAGAAAACGGACGTTGACCTGCCGTTCCTTGCCGCGGCCAACACGATCAACTGCGGTGCGCATGTTGTCATAAATTCCACGCGCGGGCACGCCGCCAAAGACACGGAAGCCGTGCCAGTGGGCGTCGAAGAGCATCTCGTGCGTCTGCAGCAGGTAAGCTCTGACCAGAAAGGCCCGGCTGTGCGCCAACTTGATATGCGCGACCTGAAGCTTCGTGCGCTCGCCGCCGATCACGGCATAGTCTTCACTCCAATCGAATTGGAATGCTTCGCCGGGCCGGAAAGACAGAGGAACGAATATGCCTCGGCCGGCCGTCTGCTGCTCAACCCGCCACTGACGGGCGAACGCGGCGACCCGACCATAGGAGCCGGTAAAGCCGAGAGCCACCAGATCTGCATGAAGCTGCTTCAACGTTCGGCGCTGCTTGCGTGACCTCCCGGCCTCCGTCTTCAGCCAACCCGAGAGTTTGTCAGCGAACGGATCAAGCTTGCTCGGTCGTTCCGGTACCGTGAACGTCGGCTCGATCGTGCCAGCGCTCAAATACTTCGCGATCGTGTTGCGCGACAGACCGGTTCGTCGGCTGATCTCCCGGATCGATAGCTTCTCGCGCAGCGCCATCCGGCGGATGATGTTTAAAAGTCCCATGTGGATCACTCCGTTGCCCCCGTCGCTCACCGCGTTGGGGGGAAGGTTCACATGGCTCAATTCTCAATGGAAATTATGCGCCTAACCGGCTCAGTTCTGCGTGGAAACCAACACCTCAGGTTTATGCATTGATGCGACGTAAGTTCCTGGGGGGTAGCAGGGATGCCGTGCTTCTTTATGTACGATGGGCTGCCAATGACAATCATCCGTTGGTCTGGGCTTATCGAAACCGAGATCATGCCTTGGGATACAATCTCCCCCAGCCGGACGCCGGCGTCGAAGCGTTCCGCGACAATGTCAGTTAGACCGTAGTCGACGATGAACTCGACCTTGATGTCTGGATATTGGTGCAGAACCCTCTCGAGTTTCGGCCAAAGGACTGTATCGATTGCATAGTCCTCGGCGGTGATGCGGATGGTGCAGTTCGCCCTCAATTTCCTCGAACCGGGGAGCGATCGAGTTCAGCAATCGCTCGCCTTCTGCGGTGGGCGAAACGCTGCGGGTTGTCCGGGTAAGCAGGCGAACCCCAAGCCGGGTTTCCAACGCCCGGATCGAATGACTGAGGCCTGACTGGGACATGCCCAACTGAGCGGCAGCCTTGGTGAAGCTTCGTTCACGCGCCACGACGATAAAGGCGAGCAGGTCGTTTACGTTCGTCCGCAACATCTCAGTCGTCCTCCCTGCTATTGTCGCTTTGGATTATAGCTCCTGAAGATTCCGCCTTGGTCGAACAATCGACTAAGCCGGCTCGTAAAAACCCCAAAGCTGCATTTTGTCGACACCGGTCTTCTCGCGAGCTTGCGAGAGGACGGCCTGGATAGTCTTCGACGCGACAAGACCCGGTTCGGCGCGCTACTGGAGAGTTTCGTTGTATCTGAACTGTTGAAGCTTGCCTCCTGGTCAGAGCGCCGTCTGACGTTCTCACATTATCGAACAAAAGATCAGGATGAGGTCGATATCGTGATCGAAGACCGCCGTGGTCGCGTGGTTGGGATTGAAGTCAAAGCATCCGCTACGGTCAAATCAGACGATTTAGAGGTCTTCGCCAACTCGAGCAGGCGGTGGGTGATCTTTTGTGCGGGGACTGGTTTTACCTGACCATGATCGTGTAACGCCGTTTGGGGAGAAGCTGCGCGCTGCGCCGCTTTCTGTCCTTTGGACAATGTAGCTGCACTACAGAATCACCGTTAAGTCATTATTCGAACCGCAAACTGCGATGGGTCTCCTGATGGAGCCAACTTTCATAAACCTTTGATGCCAGGTCTTTGAGTTCGGGGATAATGGTGCGAATCCTTTCAACTGCAAAGGTGGTCTTTAGGCCGGCAGTTGGGCCAAGTAGCTGCCGACCACCGCAACAATTTGGATTGCTTATTATATGGCGCTTGAGAGATGTACTGTCTTTCCAGTTGAGAGGAGGCAGGTGGGATTTCTTGCACTCCACTGCTGCGCAAAATCTCACCTTGGATGCGGACCGATATAGCGGGATTGTGGGCGAATGAGGCGTCCTGTGCGCTCCTGTTCCAATACATGGGCGGTCCAGCCCGCCATACGCCCGGCCGCAAAGACATTGGTGAAGCTATCGCGCGGAAAACCCACCGCTTCCAGCACGAGTGCGGTATAGAATTCGACATTGGTCTGCAGAGGGCGCAGAGGCTTCTTTTCCTTGAGAAGTGCTAGTGCCGCTCGCTCCACTTTACCCGCAAAGGCAATGCGGTCGGAGCCCTCTTTCAGGGTGGAAACCGCGTGTTTCAGCACATCGGCGCGCGGGTCACGCACGCGGTAGATCCGGTGGCCGAATCCCATAAGACGTTCTCCACGCCCGAGCGCATCCAGCAGCCACGGTTCGATTTCCGCCTCGGCGCCAATGGCGTCCAGCATATCCAGTACGGGGCCCGGTGCGCCACCGTGAAGTGGTTGCGGATTTCGGATTAACGGGACATCGATTCCGGTAAATCCCGGACAGTCGTTTCACTAAATCGCGGACAGTCTCGCGGGATCGACTTTCGTTCGCCTGGTTGATGTCATTGGTTATTGATTTCGGCGTTTTACGCTTCGGTCAAGAGCGGTCTTGGTTTTTGCTTCCTCATGCTGTCTCCTTCGAGCGCAATTCGATGGGCGTTATGGACGATACGATCGAGGATGGCGTCAGCGATCGTTGGTTCACCGATCATCTCGTGCCACTGCGCGACGGGGAGCTGGGCGGTGATCAGAGTGGATTTCCGGCGGTAGCGCTCTTCGAAGATTTCCAGGAGATCGAGCCGCTGCTGATCGCTGAGCGCGTGGGTTCCCCAGTCATCAAGGATGAGCAATTGAACACGCGCGAGCTTGTCGACCAATCGGGGAAACCGGCCGTCGAGGCGCGCTAGCGCCAAATCCTCGAAGAGACGGGGCATGCGGACATAGAGAACGGAATAATCGAGGCGGGCCGCCTGCCGTCCGATGGCGCAGGCGAGCCAGGTTTTGCCCGTTTCCGTTTGTCCGGTCAGGATCAAGTGCTCATGGGCCTTGAGCCATTCGCCTTGGGCAAGCGAGAGGAGCTGTCGGCGGTCGAGGCCGCGAGCGGCGGCGAAGTCGATGTTCTCGATGCAAGCATCGGGGAAACGCAGTTTGGCGATTGCAAGCCGGTTGGTCAGTCGCTTGTCGCCGCGCACGGCCATCTCCCGATCAAGCATCAGGCCGAGCCATTCATCGCGGTTGAGATCGCTGCCCTCAGGTTGATTGGCCAGGTCGCGATATGCTGCCGCCATGCCGGATAGGCCGAGCGCATGCATCTGGTCGAGGGTTGGATGTGTGAGCATGTGAGTATCTTCCTTTCTTCACTGGTAATAGGAGCTGCCGCGGATGTTGCCATGCACCGGGGTGGGCTTGACTGGCTCAGCACCAAGCGGGGCCTGATCGAGACCGGATTTGAGGATGGTGCTGACGGAGGAATAGCTGAGCGCATTGATCGTCAGTGCCCGATCGCACGCCGCTTCCAGACGCTCGGGGCCGTACCGGCGCGCGAGCGATAGAACGCCTTGAGCGGCGCGGTATCCCTGCTGAGGATGAGGTCTATCGCGCATCAGCCGCTCGATCAGGATTGCAGCGTTGCGGCCAATCTTTGCAGCTTGCTTGATGAGGCTCGCAGGCGTCGTGTTGGCATAATGCTGATGTGTCTTCGGCATGTGCTCGTTGACGGTGACATGACCGCCCCGCTGCGACGTCCGGCGGTGGCTGGCGACGCGTTGGTGATCATGGAAGATCTCGACGATCCGGCTTGTAAGCCGGACATCGACCTGACGGCCGATCAGGCGGTGCGGCACGGAATAGAAGGCCTTGTCGACCTCGACATGGTAGTCGGGATGAACCTTTGCCGACTTCCATTCGGAATATTCGAATGGCGTTGCCGGCAAGGGCGCAAGCGCGTCTTGCTCGATCTCCTCGAAGAGCTGCCGCCGGGATTTGCCAACCCGGCGCATCGGCCGGCTATTGAGATCATCGAGAAGCTGGCTGATCCGCACATTGAGATCGACAAGGCTGAAGAAACGGTCGTTTCTCAGCCGCGCCAGGATCCAGCGCTCGACGATGAGAACGCTGCCTTCGACCTTGGCCTTGTCCTTCGGCCGTTTCGGACGGGTCGGCAGGATCGTCGTGTCGTAATGCTCGGCGAATGCCGCAAAAGTGGCGTTGATGGTCGGCTCGAACCACAAGGGCTTGGCAACGCCGGCCTTGAGGTTGTCGCAGACGATGGCTTTCGTCACGCCACCGAAGAAACCCAGCGCCAGCTGCTGACCCTCGATCCAGTCCGGCAACCGTTGAGTGAAGCTTGCATAGGCGAAGGTGTACAAGGAGGCTGGCAGAACCGCGACGAAGATCTGCGCCAGCCGGATTTCGCCCGTCACCGGATCGATCACCGGGACGGTCTGGCCGGCGTAGTCGGTCTGCATCGCCGCGCCGGCAGTGTGGCGATTGCGGAAGGTGGCGCTGGCGCGCTGTTCGAAAGCGGCGAACCGCTCGCAGAACCACGTGTATCCGTAACCGTTGGGGTGCCGTTCGCGATATTCCTGCCACAACAGCGTCAGTGTCACGCCCTTCCGCTTCAATTCACTGGCGATCTTGCCCCAGTCGGGTTCGTGCATGTCCTGGGGCGGACGGCCGCGACAATGGAACAGGCGGCGCTGCAGAATGCCATCATCGTCCAGCCCAGGCGGCAACGGCCAGCCCGTCAGCCCGGCCTCACGCGCCCGCAGCAGGTAGGTCGAAATGGTCGTTTTGCTGATCTTCAGCCGTTCCGATATCGCACGAACCGAAAGCCCCTGTTCGTGCGTCAGTCGCAATATCGATCGAATGTCCTTCACGTCAGTAAGTCTCACCTGCTTCCGTCTCGCCATTCATCAGCCCCTCGTTCAAATCGAGGTCCAGAATGGCAAAACGGCGCGTGCGAAAGTCGATCTCTTTATGCCGAAAGACTGTCCGGGATTTACCGGAATCGCTGTCCGGGAATTAGCGGAAATGCTGTCCCGGATTTAGTGAAATCGCTGTCCGGGATTTAATGGAATCCCTGTCCGCGAATTACCGAAACCCGCAAAGTGGTCCCTTCAAGGCGCAAAGCGCACCGACGACCGATGAAAACAACCCGGCCCCGGTCGAGGCGATTACCCGGGCAGTGAAGGTGGAAGCATTCAGCCCGTGATCGGCAACGGTGGTCAGATATGTATCAAGGGCGCGCACTTTCTCCGTAGAAGGCAATGTGGCGGACAGCATTCTCAGGAAATCCGCAGAATGGGTAAGTGACGCATCGGGTGCTATCGGTGCAAACCCCTGCCTGTTACGGATGATGGCCGTGGCAAAGACCGGCACGGCTGCCACAGCCACTAAATGATGCGGGGTGGTTTCATCATCCGGCAACGATGACAGCAGAAGGCGCAAGGCCTCGACGGAGGTGAGGGCGGACAGGCCCGGAAGTAGAAGCTGCATCAGTTCGAATGTGCGCAGCCGCGCCTTACCCAGTTGCGAACGAATGTCTTCGGCTGTGATCTTCATCGCCGTTTGCCCGGACCACAGAAGTTCCAGCACCTGTTCGAAAGTCCAATCGGCCAGCTCTGCCAGATGATGGCCCCGAACGACAAGCTCGCCCGCTTGGCCGTCTACATGACTGAGCATAGTTTCGGCGGCAACGACATCATCAAGGCCGGGAGCGGGGTTTTTGCCTACAAGAGCGGGGGTGGCAGATATGGTCAATCTCCTCATTAAACGTGTAACATGCTTGAGGATGCTGCGATGCATATATATGGTCAATCTTGATTCATACAATCAATACGAGATCATCATGGGGCACTCCGACAAGTTCCTGACCGCCGATCGCGCTGCGGCCGAATTGGGCATCAGCCGCGCAACGCTCTACGCCTATGTAAGCCGTGGACTGATCCACACGAGCGACACAGCCGACGATCCGCGCCGTAGGCTCTACAGCGCACACGACATCGAAGCGCTGAAGAAGAGAAAAAACGTTGGACGGCGTCCCCGGCAGGTGGCTGCGGCTGCGCTTGACTGGGGGTTGCCCGTGCTCGAGTCCGGCATTACCGAAATTGCGGAGGGCCAGTTACGTTATCGCGGTCAGGACGCTCTTGCTGTTTCGCAGACGGCGAGCCTTGAGGATGTTGCCCGGCTGCTATGGGACTGCGGCGAAGCTGATCCATTCGATGATATAAAGGCTGTCCCAACACCGTGGCCACAACCGATACTAGGCTTTGCCAGAAATCTGCCACTGACAGAGCGGTGCCAGGCACTTCTCCCTCTTTTAGAGGCGGGCCGCGTGACCGCCTGGCGGCGTGACAACCGGCGACTTTGGCCTGGGGCCGCAGCCATGTTGCGGGGTATCGCCGGTGCCTGCATCTCAAGCCAACCGAAGACGCAGGCGGTTCACCTGTTCCTCGCGGACGCATGGCAGGCGGATGCGGCAGGCGCGGATCTTATTCGTCGGGCCCTGGTGCTGCAGGCCGATCACGAACTCAATGCCTCGGCATTTGCGGTGCGCGTCGTCGCTTCGACGGGGGCATCGCTGGGCGCCTGCCTGAATGCGGGGCTTTCTGCGCTGAGCGGCCCCCTGCATGGCGGCATGACAAGCCTTGTCGAACTTTTATTCGACGAGCTGGAGCGATATGGGGATGTCGAGCGGGTCATCGACGAGCGCCTGCGCCGGGGTGAAGCCATTCCCGGCTTTCATCATCCCCTCTATCCGGACGGTGACCCACGAGCGACTGGCCTGCTGCCCTATCTCCCGCCGGATGCGCAACGCGACGAGCTTCTGCAGATGATGAACGACACTGCCGGGCAACTGCCGACCTGCGATGTGGCGCTCGTCAGCCTCCGGCGAAGCCTGAAGCTGCCGCGCGGTGCGGCACTCGCACTTTTTGCCGTCGCACGAACCGTCGGCTGGGTCGCCCATGCGCTGGAGCAGAAGCTGGATGACAAGCTGATCCGACCCCGGGCCCGTTATGTGGGACGATAGGCGCTCACAACAATGCCGCTGGAGCGAGTTCGAAACTTGGAAAGGCCAGCATCGGCGGCTATATGAACCGTGAGGTCGTGACCGTGATGGTTGACGTGCACACCCACCACAGCAGTTCATGCCGGCGACCGGCTCGTCGAACCGCGCCAAACCTAATGAAATTCGCAAAGCTGATGAAGTAGCTGCAGAGGGCGATGATCAACCCGTCACGGACAAAGTAGACCCGATAACCAAGGTCCATAATTACTGCGGAGTTCGCTCACGCCTTCGCCGACCGGCTTTACATCTCCAGGATTTCCTGCGGCGAGACGGTCAATGCGGTCGGCAATTCGAGCCCGGGCACGAAAGTCCTTCAGCGTTTTGATCCAATCCACAAAATCACGGGTGCGCCTAATCGTGAAAATGAAGTTATGAAACCCACAGGGGACAAAATATCAAGTCGATGGTTTTCCCGGAGGTGAGAAGCTGTATCGTCGTTTGGTTACTGGCCGGACAAGATCATCTTTGATGTTTCGGGCGCACCGGTGTTCAGAATGGCAACAAAGTCCCTGAGCAACTGAACCCGGCGCGGTCGGAAGCTCTCCTCCGTCATCTCGATGTCGGCGATGCGGTCGACGCGGAACTTGCGGAAATCCTGGCGCAGGCAACACCAGGCAAGCAACACCAGCGTCCTCTCCAGATAGACGATCGCCAGCGGCAGCACTTGCCGGTCGGCCCGTTGCTGTTCCGCGTCCACATAGCTTATCACCACGGCGCGTTCTTGCCAGCAAGCCTCGCGCAGAAGGCCGACGTTGGCGAGCGGCGGGTCGCGGCGCTCGAACCGATAAACCTGGGAGGCGGCATGCAGTGTCTGGCGTTGTAGTCGATCGGGCAGCGTTGCTGTGACCTTCGAAAGCACGGCGCCGGCGGCCGCCGCGAGAGCCGGTTCACCCATATGCCGCACCTCGGCAAGGCCCAGCACCAGGGCTTCGATTTCAAGCCGTGTGAACGTCTGCGGCGGCAAGGCGACGTCTTCCGTCAGCCTGTAGCCGAAACCGCGCTCGCCATCGATGACGGCACCTGCGGCGCGCAGGCTCTCGATGTCCCTATAGAGCGAACGCAACGACACCTCGGTCTCCTCGGCAAGGCGCGCGGCCGTCACCGGGGAGGGGAGAGTGCGAAGCGCCTGGAGCAGGCGGAACAGACGATCACTACGAGCCATGACTTTGGAGGATAGATGGAGCCTACTGACGGAAACTGGCAGTTGGCGGACTGTACAAGATCCGCATCGCCAAACGCAACCGAGGAACCAGCCCATGCTAACGCTCTTTCACGCCCCCCGCTCGCGCTCGACACGTATCGTCACCCTGCTTCGCGAACTAGACGCCATCGACAAGGTCGCGATCAAGATCGTCGATATCACCCGCGGCGACGGCAGCGGTCGCAGAGATCCAAAGAACCCGCATCCGGAAGGCAAGGTGCCGCTGCTCGACCACGACGGCGTCGTCATCTGGGAGAGCATAGCGATCATCCAGTACCTGACGGATCTTTTTCCGGAAAAGAAGATGGCGCCTGTTGCCGGCGATCCGCAGCGCGGTAGATATCTCAGCTGGCTTGCCTGGTACGCCGGCGTGGTCGAACCTGTGCTGATCATGCAGGCAGCCGGGATTTCGCATCCTTTTGTGGATTTCACCTTCCGCAGCCCGGCGGAGCTTGCGGCACGCCTCGAAACCGCGCTCAAGGATAACCCTTACCTGATGGGAGAGCGATACACAGCTGTCGATCTGCTGCTGCATTCACCCTTTGCTTGGTACCCTGCAGCGACGCCGGAGAGCGACGTGGTCAAGGCCTGGATTGAGCGCTGCGGCGAGCGACCATCGCTGCAATGGGCCGCCGACTATGATGCGCGCGCCGTGGTTGCGGCCTGATTATTGGCACTGGCCGCTCGACCGTGCGGCCACTTCCGTGGGAGATTGCTCGCGCTCGTTACTCCCGTAGACTCAGCGGCTCCTGAAAACATCGCGAGCACCACGGCTGCTGCTGTCGGCACCTGGGGTTGCTACATGCTCCCGCCTATTTTGTCTGGAGTTGATGATTGTCTGCGTTGACGCGCTCTTCCCCGCTGGGCGGCCAAGTTCACGCGAGATGAGCAGTTTGGTGATCACCCCGTGGAAGTGACGATTGTCGAAAATCCTCTGAGAATTTCCGGAAGCTGGCGACAATCGCATGATGGACGTCCAGCTTCTTGCAACGATGGGGTAGGTGCTCCGGGTGTTTTGTATTAAATCCAGCCGCTTAAAAAAGGCCGCCCGAACAGTCGCGTTCCGATTGATTATCAATGAAGCGTGGATGATGTTCCAGGCAGGCCAAAGAGCGCGTCCGCAATCTTGCGGAGATGCTTCCTGTCACCGCTAAGAGCGTAGCCATCAGGGTTCACTTTCGTGAAAGATGCAAAAACGAACGGGGTCGCCATTGATTCCAGAAGCAAGCCTAGGTGTAACATCATCTCCACGTCAACCTCGACGTCAATAATTGCCCCGTCGGCAGCGCCGGCTTCCAACAGGTTCGAGACTTGTTCTAGAGAAGTTGCCGGGCCGACAATGATGGCACCGGCGGCAACAAGCTGCGCGTGGCACGCCGCCGTCAACGACGGACGCCGCTCTATTACTATCAGCTTTTTGCCTCTGAAGGCGCGCAACACAGGAATATCCTTCTTACTCATTCTGCGCCCGCCCGCGCTACATCGAAGATGGATTTCTGCTACAGAAAACCAGGCAACGTGCAAGCAGGGTTAAATTACCGCTTGCGCCCACCGACCAGCGCACTTGGCGGCCAACTTGTGAAACGGTGATCACTGTTCGGACCGGCCTCATTACTGTTCGGTATCTCTTTGCAGCGCCTGCTCTATTTCATCCGCGGACACCTGCAAGAACTGGCGCGTCACTAATTGGGCGGAGATAGCAGGTATCTCAAGGTGTGTTGCTACGGGTTGATACGAAGGAAAACTGAGACCTTCAATAAGCTGTTCATCAACGACCAGACGATATGTTCCTGCTTCCAAAGGTGCTACTAAACCATCCAATACGAAGGGATTCGCGAAGGTGATTTCTTTGTATATCGTTCGTTCTTTCATAGTGTTTCACTCTTCCTGACACTACGTCCCACTGAGCCGCAACGGTCATCCTTATCTGTTATTGTACCCCACTACGTGGATTTCGGCCCCTGAGAAGGATTAACATAGGGAGCCTATAGCTCGCCGCTTTCGTTCTTGCAGGACTTTTCATCTATCTCAATCGATTGATGACGCGCCTTCCTGAAAAAGTTCAGGACGTAGATCGTATTGCGCGGAACACTTCTGATGGCCTCAAGGACAGGCCGTGATTGGTGTAATTGTTTGGGAGAGTCCGCATTTCCAAAACGGCATTTCAATTGTGCCGCGAGTGCGTCTGCAGATGTTTCTCCCGCGAGAAAAAGTCTCATCACAAGAAACGCGGCCGCGTTGAATTGTCGCTGGTCATTGCCCAGCAACGTGGCGTTATAACCTGCCCTCTGCAAGACTGACTGGATCATCTCCATCTCCTCTGGAGAGATGGCTGCAAGGCTCGGGTGGGAAGACATATTGTCCTCCTCTCGTTGGGGCTAGGGTAACCGACCCTCAACCAGTAGTGCCCTTGACACCGCTACTGACACTTTACAGTGCGCCTGAATTGCTCCAGACGCAAGCGATTACAGTTTCGAACCTCAAGCGAAGCTCACAACCCAGTCACTCGCCATCATTGAGCGGCGGCTGCATTCCAGCTCACTGGAATTCCCTTGCTAATGAACCTCAATTGGCGCAGGCTACTTTCTTCGGTAGCTTTTTAAAGGGCGTTACCGCTTCAAGGTGAAATCCCTTGGCCCCAACGAAAGGAGGACGCGATGTCTTCCGCGCAAAAATACGGCCCGATTTCGCCTCACGATCTGAATATGTTGCGGTCCCTGTTGGTAGACGCCGGCTTTGAAATCGATACGTACTCGGGTGACGACCGGTCATTCAACAAGGCCACTTGTAAGATAATTGATCTTTTTCAGGGTGGAATGACCGACCCTTTCAAACTCAAAGGGGAAATGCTGTTCCTGTTCGGGGTACAGAAACGGGAACGTGTGCCTTCTCGTGGACCCCTCCCGAGATATGCGATTCAAGGTCTTCCGGGGTTTGGCAGATAGCGGGGAAACACCTGTGCGCGCATATGTTCTTGGAAGCATAACGCTTTGGTCCTCTTTCTTTCTGATCTGGTATTTATTGACGCTTTATACCGCCCGCAATGACGTTGAAGAAACGCGACCCGGCCCAGCTATGTCTGTTTCCCGATGCGCTGTCGAAGTGGCGGCTCTTGTAGCGATGGGCGACAAGCTCCTGAAAGCCGGTGGACCAGAAATGCCAGCAGAGTTACGCACAAATATTGAGCATTGCATCTCTTTTGATGCGGCGAGTCGACAGGCACTTAAGAAGACCCAGCTCATAAGATTTTTCCCGGAATAAAGATAACCGGCGGACGACGCCCTTGCGTGGATGCTTTTGCATGCCGCTTCGAGCAATCCGGAACGGGTTTGATAGAGGCAAACTAATCATCTCATTGAGATAAGTCTAATTTACGTCAACGGTTACCGATATTGGTAATTGTTCGTTCGTTGTTCTCAGTCAAGCAGACTTCCGCACAACGCCCATCTTTGCAGCGCCTCGATGTGACCAATTGAAATTGCCGAACACCTTCAAACGAACCAGAAAAGAACTTAATTGCTGATGACCTGCCACTGAATTTTCATCCGCTGCGATAGAGCCTCGGCTATCAGGGCAGTTGAGTCCGCTCCGTCCCCTCCAGGTAAGAGGGGCGGGTTAACCGCCTCACAGCTTGCGGTGGCTGACCGAAGGCGCGCAGGAACGCGCGGCGCATCCGGTCACGGTCCCCAAATCCGGTCTGTTGCGCCACAACGTCGATCGTCTGTCCGGTGTCCTCCATCAGGCTGCGGGCCGCTTCAAGTCGGAGGCTCCCAATCGCCTTGGCCGGCGATTGACCGGTTTCCTGAACGAAAACGCGCGTGAACTGCCGCGGGCCGATGCCGGCCACGGCCGCAAGCTCCTCCACATCCAGTCGGTTGGCAAGGTTTCGGCGCGCATAGGTGAGGACTTTCTGGATACGGTCAGACTTCGGTTCGAGTTCGAGAAGGGTTGAGAATTGCGACTGTCCGCCTGTGCGTCGGTGATACATGACCAGTGCGCGCGAGACAGACCGGGCCACCTCCGTTCCGAGATCGCGTTCGATGAACGCGAGTGCCAGATCAAGCCCGGCAGTCATGCCTGCTGAAGTCCAGATCGGCCCGTCCTCCACGAAGATGCGATCCTCCTCTATTTTCGCCAGGGGATAGCGGAGCTGGAGTTCGCGCGCCCGCGCCCAATGTGTCGTCGCCCGTCGTCCGTCGAGCAACCCTGCTTCAGCGAGCACGAACGCCGCTGTACAGGTGGCCGCGATCCGGCTGACGCGACCCACAGCATTCCGGAGAAACGCGATCGTCGCCGGGGTCGCCGCTTCAACGCCGCCACCGATGATGATGAGATCCAGATGCCGATCGGACAACGGTTCGGACTCGACGGCGATCCCCATTGCCCCGCGGACAAGGCCGCCGGCGTCCGAGAGCATGACGAGGTTGTAGACTCTGGAGCCTACACGACCCGACCGCTGCTGGTTGGCGAGGTCGAACGCCGCCGCAATGGCAAGCCCCATTGGAGAAAATCCGGGATGAAGCAGGAATCCGACTGTGGGCATGGGATCCGTCCTGAATGTCTTGAAATGACGTGACTATGACATTTGAGACATTCGTCTTCAAGGCTAGGTTTCACCATCCGTCAAACTGTAAGAGGACATTCGATGAAGACTGAGCCGCAGAGCCAAACCACTGCAGTTACGCGAAACAAGACCCCGCCCGAAAGGATTGGCTTGCTGCCCATCTACAGCATGTCGGTCGGAGCCTTCGCCATCGGCACCGAAGGATTCATGATCGCTCCGCTCCTGCCGCAGATCGCTGACGATCTCGCCTTGCCGGTTTCATATGCAGCGCTGCTCATCACAATCTTTACGCTGACGCTGGCGATCAGCTCTCCCATTCTGGCAATTGCGACCGCCGGGATTAACCGCCGTGCGCTTCTGATCGGGGCGATGGTCGCCTTCGCGGCGGCCAATATCGCGGCGTGGCGCTCTAGCGGGTTTGGCGGGATCATCGCCGCGCGAGTCCTGCTGGCGCTGTCGGCGGGTCTCTACTTGCCGAACGCCAGCGCGTTCGTCGGGACGCTTGTGGCGCCGGAACGGCGCGGGCGGGCGCTCGCCATCGTAACCGGCGGCGCGACCATCGCCATTGCCTTGGGCCTGCCGCTAGGTTCGGTGATCGGTCATGCCCTCGGTTGGCGAGCGACTTTTCTCTGCGTCGGGTTCTTCGCCGCCATCGCTGCCATTGGCCTGTTTCTCGGAGTATCAAAGGAAGCGGGAGACGGTATTCGCGTCGCGGGCGTTTCCGACCGTCTGCGGGTCGCCGGCCAACCAGCCGTCATCAAGGCACTATCGCTGACGTTCTTCTGGGCGACGGGCGCTTTCACGGTATACCCTTTCATTGCACCCATCCTCCACGCGACTGTCGGCTTCGGCGATGACGGTGTATCCGTCGCCATATCCGTCTGGGGCGTGTCGGCCGTGCTGGGTATGGCACTCGGCGGCTCGATCAACGACCGTTTCGGTTCACGCTACACGATCGGAGCAACCTTGGGTCTTCTGACGCTGGCGTTCCTCACCTTAGCGGCATGCGCAGCCTTTCTGTCGCCGGGCCAGGCGGTTGTCCCGGTAATGGGGGCGATTGTCTTGTGGGGCATCGCTGTCTGGGGCTTTTACCCTGCGCAGATGGCCCATCTCGTCAGTGCTGGAGGCCCGCCAGTTGCGCCCGTTACGCTCTCCCTCAACACGTCGGTTATGTATGCTGGCTTCGGCGTGGGCAGTGCACTCGGCTCCGCGATCCTTGCAAGTCGTTCCGTCCAGGCGATCGGTCTTGCTGCCGCCGGATTAGAGGCCATCGCCGTGATCCTGTTCCTCATCTACAGGCTGACTGGCCGGTTCGATCGGTGAACGTCGGGATGCCGCCGATGATCCGGCGCTAAGCGCCCATGGTTGAACGTCTCCAAACGAGCGAAGAGCCGGCATTCTTGCTGGTCGCATTTCCCATTGGGACGGCGCGACGCAATCGAAGCGAAATCCGAACGTTCGCGCTGGATTTCGCCGGCGCGCCTGATTTGTTCCTCTGTCCCCGCCGGTTCGCGAGCTCCAGCCAAGTCATTGGTTCTGCGCTATTCTCCATCGCGGAATCGGCGAACGGAACCAATACGATGAGAGGCAGTTGGTTACCGGAGGAAAACAGGATTATACGATGCCAAGGTATTTTTTCCACGTCCGGGACGCTGACGGTCTCTCTTTGGATACGGAAGGCGCAGTACTGTCCAGCGACGAGGGCGCCCGTGTTGAAGCCGTACAGGCTGCGAGGGAAATGCTGGCAGAGAAAATCCTGAAGAATGAGGTTGTGGACGGCGCAGAGTTTGAAGTCGTCAGGAGCGATGGCGTCCTGGTGGCTAAAATTCCGCTGAAATCCGTTGTACGATTTGAATAACGGGTGCCGGTGATGACGTGTGCTTCCACGGGATTTTGTTGGAGAGCGTTGAAGCGGGCCGTCCAGCAGGAGTTTCCGATCTCAAGAGGGATATCTTGAATGTTGAGACCGGCCTTTGGGAGATATGCGCATGCGGGGCCGCCATCATGGCTTGTAACTTCAATTGTGGCTCTGACATCATGGCATCCCCGACCAATGCCCCTAATGTGACATCGATCAGCCTCTTGGGAAGTCGGGAAAAAGCGTCGCGGTGTGACGTCCACCGGCCGACCTCATTCAATGTCTGCTCTCACCGACCAAGGTCGCTCGACCGGAAATCCGGCAGGGCCTCCAACACCAAGGAAGCCACAAGCGCCGTTCCGCACAGGAGGCGGCGCTGGCGACCTCTCCAGATGGTCATCTCAGACGCTGAAGCAATTCAGCCGCTACAGCGCTGGCCGAGCCGGGATTCTGCCCTGTAATCAGTTCCCGATCGGTCACGACGTTGGGTGACCACGGCGTCTCATTACTCACATAGACGCCTCCGGCGGCTTCCAATGCCGTCTGTGGATAAAACTTCATCTCCCCTCCATTGAGCAGACCTTTAGCGATTTCCTCTTCCTGATTGCTGATGACGGTCATCTTATAGCCCGCATAGATCCAGTTCCCGGCCTTCGCCGAAACGCCTTTCTCCAGTTGCGCAGTGAAGGTCGTCGCATCCGGCAGCGCCGAGAGGAGTGCGATCGAGACCGTGGCAGGCAAGCGCCGTGGGCTTGCCTTTGCTGTGGAAGTTGGTGAACAGCTTGCCGAGGTCTCGGCTGACCAGAAGATCCTGCATCGGGGCATGGCCGCCCGGCACATAGACGGCGTCGAAGTGGTCGTAACCGATCTGTTCGACGCGGGCGAGACTTATGACCGGAGAAGCGCTGTCGGAGGTCAGTTTGAGTTGGTCGAGCATGGCGATGCTTTTTTGCATCGCGGCCTCGTCGCCGCCGAAATACATCTTGTCCACGGACGACTTGTCGAGCGTCGGCGCCTTGCCTGTCGGGGTCGAGAAGGTGATGTCGTGGCCGGCCTCGATCAAGGCCTCTACAGGCTGCATCAGCTCGTTGAGATAAAAGCCAGTCTTGAAATCCTTGCCATTCTTCAGATCAAGATGACCGGAATCGGAAAGGACGATGAGGACGTTGCCGGCATGGGCGCTGATGGCACTTGTGCCAAGAGCGAGCGCGACGGCGATTATGCGGATGGTTTTCATGTTTTTCTCCATGCGAAAGCCGTCCCTGCCCGTCGGGCAGGGAATGCTCGTTACGAGTAATGAAGTGTGTTCGGTTATGCGGTAAGCAGGTCGCGAATTGCTTCGCCGACGCCGGTTGCCGATTGCGGGTTCTGGCCGGTGACTAGCCTTCCATCAACGACGACCTTCGCGGTCCAGTCGGCGGCCGGATGATGATGCGCGCCGCGGGCTGTCAGCGTGCTGGCAAGCAGGAAGGGCACCACCTCGTCGAGCTTTACGGCCCGCTCCTCGTCATTGGTGAAGGCCGCTACATTCTTGCCAGCGACAAGCCAGGTGCCGTTGTTTAGCGTGACGTTGACCAGGGCGGCGGG
Organism: Agrobacterium sp. SORGH_AS_0440; assembly: GCF_031453135.1. NCBI lineage: Bacteria > Pseudomonadati > Pseudomonadota > Alphaproteobacteria > Hyphomicrobiales > Rhizobiaceae > Agrobacterium > Agrobacterium sp. SORGH_AS_0440. The sequence goes on from NZ_JAVIYR010000003.1 coordinate 472,361, forward strand.
ACCGTGACACACAGCTGCGACAACGCCGCCCGCCTCGTAAATCTCGCGGGCGACGTCATTCACGGCCGGGTTTGTGGGGAAGTCCCACATTGCGCCATGACCGCCAGCAAAGAAGACTGCCGAGTAATTTTGCGGGGCGACATCGGCGAGGCGGATCGTGTTGCGGATGGCTTGGCGGAAGCCGTCGCTGTTCCAGTAACGACCGTTAAACTTGTCATTGAGGTCGAGGCCGTCGACGGGCGGCTCCCCCCCATCGATCGAGGCGAACTCGACCGGAATGCCAGCGGCATCCAGAACGGCGAGCGGATGAGTGACTTCTCCGAGGTAGAATCCCGTGGGTTCGCCGGTGTTCCCTTTGAGGCCATGGCTGGTGAGGACGAAGAGAACCGGTTTGACGGCCTGGGTTGTGCTTTTCATGATTTGCTCCTGAAATCGGGGGGACCTGAGCGCGTTCGATGATGTAAATGTATTAAGCTTCGACGGCAGATAAACTGACCTCCGGGGAAATCATTTGTTCTTGAGGGGACAGAATGGGACTGTCGGCCATGCTGCCGCAGCGACGGGTTCGTTTCCCGTGTCCAGCCAGCCGATGCAACGCTTTGGCGACTGCTACGTCGTCGACACACTGGCAATTGAAGAAACCACCTTCGCCGGCAGCAGGAACCGGAATGCAGCAGCAACTTCGTCCGGTCTGCGGAAGCGATGCCTGGACACGTCGCGTGATTTTTCTCGCTGCTCGGGAGCTCGCTGGCGCGACGAAGCCGGTTGCTGTCCGTCGGACGATCCCATGGGCTGCGAGCCGGCGAGCAAGAGCTCCAGTGGCCCTTGCTAGCAGGCTGCCTTTGTGGCCGGCGAGGCGATTGTCCCGGGCGCATCAACGACCGCTGACGCAAGAATGTTGGCGACAGTTGAAGGCTACGTCTCCGCTCGGCAAAGAAGCGCTAAAGCACTTCATTGATGCCCAAATCGGGAGTAAAGCTCCCCTGAAGAAGAATACTTATTCACAAGAGGTCAAAATGGCGCGAAGGTTTGATCATCTCGGTGACGTGGAAGCGTTCGTCACCGTTGCCGAAAAGGGATCGATGACCGAGGGGGCGGTCGTGCTCTCGACGACGCCGTCGGTCCTTAGCAGGGCGATCACCCGCCTGGAAAGCAGGCTTGGGGCGCAATTGATGCGCCGTACCACGAGGCGCCTCAGTTTGACAGATGAAGGCCGTGCCTATTTGGAGCAGGCGCGCGCGGCGTTCTCCATGATTGATGATGCGGAACGCGGACTACAGGGCCGAACGGGAGCTGCGCTAAGGGGGCATATTCGCCTCAGCGTGCCGACCACCTACGGCCATTACAGGCTGCCGGCGATGCTGGACCGCTTCATGCAATCCTACCCGAAGGTACAGATTGAATTGAGTATTACGAACCGCAACGTCGATCTGGTGGCGGAGGGGTACGATCTCGCGATCCGTCTGGGCCCGTTGCCCGACAGTGGGATGGCAGCGCGCAAGCTCGAGGATGCGCCGCTGCGGCTGGTCGCCTCTCCTCGGTATCTTGAGCGGGCGGGCGTTCCGCTGCAACTTGAAGACCTCGCGAAACACCGGTGCCTGCCTTTCATCATGCCGAGCACGGGGCGCTGCGCGCCATGGCTATTTCGGGTCGACGGACGCGACCTCGACTGGACGCCAGCCAGCCAGGTCCAGGTATTCGATGACGTCCTCGGCGTCGTGTCGCTGGCGGAAAGCGGACTTGGTATTTGCCAAAGTTACGATTTCATCGTGCAGGACCGTATTGAACAGGGTCGGCTTGTGGAGGTGCTGCAGCACGCCCGGGGCCGGTCCCGGCCATTCTCACTCGTCTTTGCACCACACCGGCGCCTCTCGACCGCGACGCGGACACTCATAGATTTCCTCGCGAGAAATGGTTAGCGCCCTTGAGCCTCGGTGTGGGTCTTCGTCTGGGTGGCCGTTTGCGCAGCACATGATGGATGCGCTTCAGGCAGAAGCGTTGGCTGCGCCGGATTTCACTTTCGATGCGGCATTGGCCAGATCGGCGGCTTGCTGCCGGAAGAAAGCGGCTGGGATCGTGCCGACCACTTGTGCGAAGAGCTCGGCCCTGAACTTTAAGGACAGAGGACGCCACAATAACAGACCGTCCACACTAGGAGGCGACTGTTCTGAAATCCCGCTGGCTCTCTATTTGAAATCTTCCCGAGTCAACCACGGCTGTCGGTCGGGGACGTTCCTCATCCCGGGCGGCCTGGACGACGCGGAGCAGTGATACACAACCAGTAGGCGAAGAGGCGCTTCACCAAAAACTAATCGTTGACTTGCCTTCGCAGGTGCCCTATATCTCCACCATCGATCTTTTGCTTGCCAAGCTTGTCTACCGTGCGATTGGCACCGCGCCCTAAGCGAACTTCTCTTTCAAAAATAGTCGGTTTATGCCCGCGTCTCATCCGTTGCGCGGTATGTCACTCTATGCTTGGAAAGGGTCCATCATGACCACTGGCACAGTAAAATGGTTTAACTCCACAAAAGGCTTCGGCTTCATTCAGCCTGACAATGGCGGTGCAGACGCGTTCGTTCACATTTCGGCTGTCGAGCGCGCAGGAATGCGTGAACTCGTAGAGGGCCAGAAGATTGGTTTCGAACTTGAGCGGGACAACAAGTCTGGCAAGATGTCTGCGACCAATCTGCAGTCTGCATAAGTGAGATCCGCTCCCCTTTGACCACGGATGTACTGGCACTGCCGGGAGCAATTTCATCGAGGCCAGGCGTTTCGCCTGGCCTTTTTCGTTCGGCCACAGGCCGGAGAGACAGGGACTTCATGACACAACAACAAAGCAAACTGCGTCAGCAGGCAGAAATCGCGTTTCGCAAGCTTCAGGCTCCCGCCCTTGCGAAGGATCGTCCCGAGGAAAAGGGGCACGCTGCCGTTGAGGCACATAATGAAAAAACGGCAAGGCTGAGGACTGCACGCCTCGCAAAAGAACTCGCGGATCGGAAATCTGCAACATCCGCATTGATCGCCAAGCGTGCCTCTAAGGTCTCGACTGCCCGTTCGGCGGGTTAAGCGGCTCCACAATCGCACTTTCCCGTGCTCTTGCGAACCATACGGGCGCATTGCCAATGATGACTTGAGAACATCAACTCGAAAAGGCGAATTTCATGTCAGCGACGACAAATGAGCTGAACGCGATAAACACCGCATGGCAGATCGCTATCCAGGAGATTTTGCGGATGGTGATCCGCGATCTTTACCGTGGGGAGGGCGAGGAGCAGTTTAAAGAGCATATCAAGCGCATCGAGGCAGCCGCCGTTGACAGCATCCACGCGGATCTGAGGTTTCGGGGAACGGACGAGTGGACGGAGCTTGTGGTCAAGGAGAAGGCCAGCAATTTCGTCACGACCTTGTTGACCTCCTTTACCTTCGACCGGGCATAATCACACTGCTCCAGTGCGGTCTCGCTCCATAACCTGCACTCGGCTGCGCATGCGTCTTTCAGAAAATGACGAGAGGGCAACGATCATGACGGATTTCAAACAATTTGCTGCAAGTTCGAATGGTGATAACTGGTCCCTGGGGACGCGAGAGGATGGGACATCTGTCGTACGTCACAAAGGCAATCCAGCGTCAGGCGGATACGAGACGGAGTTACGTGTCGAGGAGTTTCTGCTTCTGAGGCCGTATGGTCCCGAGCAGGCGGCGCTGATTGAGCTTCTTGATGCAGGCGCTGATTAGCAAAACCAATGAAGTCTCGACAGGTCTTCTTGTGCACCTTCGCACGCTCGAATTCCCCCTTTCGGAGGGCCTGGTGCAGGCCCGACGCGCCACCTCTGAATTTGTAGGCGAGCAGATCGCATTGGGCCGTTTATTCCTTGGTTCGAGGCGTTCCGCCCAGGCTACCACACGTCAACCGCCATTTCGGTGTCATTAAGCCGGCCAGGACCTTGAACGAACCTCGGCCGGGGGAACGAAACGGACTGTTCAGGGCTCGATGTGGCGCTTATCAATGAAGGATGTGGAATCCGAAAAAACAATGAACCGGGGTCTAAGACCATTTCCGCGGGTCTATTCGCGCTCGGCGTTTTCGAGAAATTTATCGATCAGCACTTTTGCAGCCACGTCCCTGGCCGTTTGTTGTTCTTGATCGTCAAAACTGCGCATTCCCGCGCTCTCAAGCATAGCATTGAGCCGGTTGAACTCACGAATATACTGGGTAGAAATGGAAGACATTGCGTCGGCCTTGCTGACTGGGGCTAGGCTATACTGACTGCCTAACGACAGCGCCCATTCCATTGACTGCCGGTAATGACTCATAGGGGTCAATTGCGCCCGCATGAAGGCCGGCGACCGACCCCGACCTGGCTTTTGGCCTCTACCGGTCCTACTGCTGCCAACATTTCGGTTGGGAGAGGGACGCCGCGTGCTCGATTGTAACTGATATTCTACCGTCGGCTGATGTTCGGAGGCCGTTTACGGCGTCTTCCACATAGTCATCGCTCCGGGCGGCGCGCCTTATAGACCCCGCGATCGCGGATTCCCGAACGCTCGGCGGCTTTGCGGTCTTGATCGAAACATAACTCCTCCCTTGATCTTCACAGGCAAGGAACGATTTGATGTTTCCAGAAAGACGAATATAGATATGAGTGTAATCTGACTGCAGTGACGTTCCCTCGATGCCAATGCGCGTGGCCAGCGGAAGGTAAAAATGCCGAGACCGAAAATGCCCCCTGTCGTCAGCACCGGAATCGCGGGACTTGATGAGATTCTTCGCGACGGTCTTCCCGCATCCAATCTCTATATTTTGCAGGGCGCTCCAGGATCGGGCAAAACCACCGCCGCCCTACAGTTCTTGCGAGCCGGAGTTGCTGCCGGCGAAAGCTGCATTTACGTGACACTCTCGCAGACAGCCGCCGAGCTGAAGGCTATTGCGGTGTCGCACGGCTGGACACTCGACGGTATCCGTGTCGAGGAACTCGCGACATCCGGCTCCGTAAACGAAGCCGATGATCAAAGCATATTCATGACGTCCGACCTGCGGCTTGACGAGACGCGCAAGGCGGTTGAGGCAGCGATCGAGGAACATAAACCGCGCCGGCTTGTCTATGATTCCCTTCTCGAAATCCGGTTGATCACCGGCGATTCTCCCCGGTTTCGCCGGGAGCTGATCGCGTTCAAGGCCTTCCTGGCAAAACAGGATGTCGTCGCGTTGCTGCTTGACACCCAGTCGCCAGGATTTGACCGAAGCGGCGAAGAGGTGGAGGGACTGGCCCACGGGGTAATCCGGCTTGACAAATCGCTGGAGGAGTACGGCGGTGTTCGCCGCCGTGTCGAGATATCCAAGATGCGCAGCGTGCCGATCGCCGATGGCTATCACGACATGGCGATCCGGGAGGGCGAAGGCGTGGTGATATTCCCCCGGATAATGCCAAGCACCGCATCAGATAGCGGCAAGCCACAACTGATCAAATCCGGCGTTGCCGAACTCGACGAGATGTTCGGCGGAGGCCAGGAAGCCGGAACCACAACCCTGGTCATTGGTCAGGCCGGGACCGGAAAATCGACGATGTCGTCCCTCTATGCAACCGCGGCGCTTGAGCGTGGAGAAAATGTAGCCCTGTTCCTTTTTGAGGAGCGACTGGAAACTTTCTTTCGCCGGTCAGAAGGCCTGGGCATGCAACTCAGGCAGTTTCATAAGGACGGAAGGCTGATCCTTCGCGACTTCAATCCTAACGAGATCTCACCGGGTGAATTCGGCCGGATCGTTCAGGATGCCGTGACGCAGAACAAGTCGAAAGTCGTCGTCATTGACAGCCTGACGGGTTACCTCAACTCATTGCCACACCGCGACAAAGCGGTGCGCGACATCCAGTCCCTGCTAAAGTACCTGGCGCGTTCCGGGGTGTTGACGATGCTCATTGTGGCTCAGCATGGGCTCCTCGGGCAGAATGTCGGGATCGACGTCGATGTGAGTTTTCTTGGCGACACGGTCCTGCTGTTGCGGATCATCGAGCATGAAGGGCGCCTGCGACGCAATATTACGGTGGTCAAGAAGCGCCACGGCCCGCATGATCTCGATGTCCGGGAATTGATCATCGAAAGCGGCAGCGTTACCGTCGTGGCCTACAACCCCCTTCCCGATTCCAAATGAACGAGTTGCGAAAGGAAAACGAGCTGGACTGGGTGCTTGTTCTTGCTCCGTTTCGCAAGGACGCTGATTATATTGCGGCT